>JASEEU010000010.1 GCA_030019445.1 Anaerosomatales bacterium
CAGTACTGCGGCGGGGACCCGGTGGGGAAGCTCGATCCGAGCGGGGAGTGGTACGTCTCCACGCGAAGCTCATCGACATCCGGGCTGTTGAGAGTCAACACCGGAGTGGTGGACTACCGACTGAGCATCACCTGGTCGTGGGATGGGCGTAGAACCCTGACTGCCTGCTGGACAGTCATCTGGCGGTTGATGAACGGCCACCCCTGGGTGGCTCCAACCGCTACGTACACTGACCAGGCAGGAATCGGCAGAGGTGTGGGCTTGCACAGCGTCAGAGGCGGAATCAAGCGACCGGGGTCGCAGATCTGGAGCGGATCCGTGGCGAAGACCTCCGGATGGATCGCCTCAGGCAGACTATCCATGCTCGTCTACGGCAGCAACACCAGCAGGGGGATGGGGCTTGGGCGGTCGGCTGCCTTGTCGCGCAGGAACCCGTTCGGCTCGGGCAGGAGAGGTGCAGTGAGATGGTGTCACTGACGGATGGACGGCCGTGGCGGCGCGGAGGTCTCACACTCTTGAGTGCCTGCCTGACGCTGGTGTTGGTTGTCGGAAGCGCTTGCGCCGGAGGCGAGCGCTTCGAGGGCGCGGGTGCGCCAGAGGAGGCGGCCGCAGGGTTCGTGCGTGGCGTTCTCGAGGGAGACGTGGATCTTGTATCCCGGATGGTGGGGTACCAAGTGACTGCCAAGCAGGTAGAAGAGTGGCGCCGCGAAGGCTTCCTGGTTGACGAAGTCCTGCAAGATGTGCAGCCCGACTTGGTGATGTCCTATCGCGACGATGCAGGCGCATCGCTGGTGCTCGAGGGGGTGGCCGCAGCTGGCGACTACCTGCCTGCCGACGGCGTGAGGCTCGCCAGCGTAGCGGTATTCGTCGCTCGCGATCGCGGCTGGCGGGTGCTGGACTTCATCCCCGTGCAGGAGGCGAGCGACTCCGGGCTGTGACGGCGTCGCGCATCGCCACGCATCGGCTACCGATCCACCGAGGCGGCCCGGGAGGGCCGCCTCGTCTCGTCTCGGGAAACATCAGGGTGACGGCTTGCCCGCTCATTGCCCCTCCGCGCGGCGCTCCGGTACCCTGGATAGGTTACGAACCCGTACGGGAGGACGTCGCACGCATGGCCGCATCGATCATCGTCACGGGAGGGCGCCCGCTTTCGGGTGAGGTCCGCGTGGGCGGCGCCAAGAACTCGGCGCTCAAGCTCATGGCGGCAGCGCTGCTCGCCCCGGGCGTCTCGGTCGTGAACAACGTCCCGGCCATCACCGACGTCGCCACCATGGCGGACGTGCTCCGCGGTCTCGGTGTCGGCGTCGAGCGCGATGACCACACCCTGCGCATCGACGCCACGCAGATCACCTCGCATGAAGCGCCCTATGAGCTCGTCGCCCGGATGCGCGCCTCCATAATCGTGCTCGGTCCGCTTGTCGCGCGCCTTGGCCGTGCGCGCGTCGCCATGCCCGGCGGCTGCAACATCGGCTCGCGCAAGATCGATATGCACATCCGCGGCCTGCAGGACCTGGGCGTCGCGATCGATCTCGGCCACGGCTACATCGAGGCCACCGCGCCGGAGGGCCTGCATGGAGCGCACGTGATCCTCGACTTCCCGAGCGTGGGCGCCACCGAGAACCTGCTCATGGCGGCGGTGCTGGCCGAAGGCACCACCACCATCGAGAACGCGGCCCGGGAGCCCGAGATCGGCGATCTGGTCGACATGCTCGTCTCGATGGGCGCGCGCATCGAGGGTCGTGGCTCGGCCACGCTCGTCGTGACCGGCGTGCACGAGCTGGCGCCGGTGCGCCACAGAACGGTCGGCGACCGCATCGAGGCGGGGACCTACCTCGTCGCCGGTGCGCTCACCGGAGGGCCGGTCACCGTCCGCGGCGTCACGCCGGGGCACCTGGAGATGGTGCTCACCAAGCTCGAGCAGGCGGGCTGCGACGTGGGCGGGCTGGCCGATGGCGTCACCATCCGCCGCGATCGCGCAATCCGCCCCGTGGACGTGGCCACGCTCCCGTACCCCGGTTTTCCCACCGACATGCAGGCGCAGTTCATGGCGCTCATGTCGCTGGCGGACGGAAGCAGCGTTATCACCGAGAACGTCTTTGAGAACCGCTTCATGTTCGCCGATGAGATTCGCCGGATGGGCGCCGACATAACCATCGAGGGGCACCGCGCGCTCGTGCGCGGCACAGACCGCCTCTCCGGAGCGCCGGTGATCTGCCCCGACCTCCGCGGCGGGGCGGCGCTCGTGCTCGCTGGGCTGGTCGCCGAGGGCGAGACCGTGGTGACCGAGGTCGAGCACATCCTGCGGGGCTACGAATCGTTCACGGAGAAGCTGCGCTCGCTCGGCGCCGACGTCCGGCTCGCCGACTAAGCGTGCGACCAGAGGGGGAGAGCGACGATGCTCGATAGAGACGCCATCATGGAGGTCATACCGCACCGCGACCCGTTCCTGCTCGTGGACCGCGTGGAGGACATGGTGCCCGGCGAGCGGGCGACGGGCTATCTGACCGTGACGGCGGACGCCTTCTGGGTCCCTGGCCACTTCCCTGACTATCCCGTCATGCCCGGTGTGCTCATCGTGGAGGCGATGGCGCAGGTGGGAGCTGTGTCGCTTCTCTCGGTGGCCGAGAACCGCGGCAAGCTGGCGCTGTTCGCCGGCATCGACAAGGTGCGCTTCAAGCGGCAGGTCCGGCCCGGCGATGAACTGCGTATGGTGGTCGTCATCACCAAGACGCGGGGGCCGCTCGGGTTCGGTCATGCCGAGGCCACCGTCGACGGCGAGCTCGCCTGTTCGGGCGAGCTCATGTTTGCGATAAAATAGCAGGGTTATGGTCACGTTCGGGTCCGCACTGCGGCGCCCCACGGTGAAAGGCAGACGCGAATACAATGGGACTTCAGGAGCGCATCGCTGACGGGAGTGCGGTGCTCGGCGTCGTCGGGCTCGGCTACGTCGGGCTTCCCCTCGCTGTCGAGATGGGCAAGGCCGGTCACCATGTTGTCGGCTTCGACGTCTCGGCGGACAAGGTCGAGCGCGTCAACGCCGGCGAGAGCTACATCCCCGACGTCCCCACCGACGAGCTCGCGCCGCTGGTCTCGGCGGGCACGCTCGTGGCGACAACGGACTTCGCGCGCGCCGGCGAGTGCGACGCCATCGCGATCTGCGTGCCCACGCCGCTGGACGAGATGAAGGAGCCCGATACCTCGTACATGGAGTCGGCCGCGGCGGCGATCGCACCGCACCTGAGGCCCGACGTACTTGTGACGCTGGAGTCCACGACGTATCCGGGGACCACCGAGGAGGTCATCAGGCCGATACTCGAGGCGCACGGCCGTGTGGTTGGCACCGACCTGTTCCTGGCGTTCTCGCCCGAGCGCGTCGACCCGGGCAACCCCGTCTACCAGACCAAGAACACGCCCAAGGTCGTCGGCGGCGTGACCCCGGCGTGCACGAGCCACGCGGTCGCGCTCTACGAGCGCTTCATCGACACGGTGGTCCCGGTCTCGTCCACCCGTGCCGCCGAGATGACCAAGCTTCTTGAGAACATCTTCCGGAGCGTGAACATCGCGCTCATGAACGAGCTTCTGATGCTCTGCGAACGCATGCGTATCAACCTCTGGGAGGTCGTCGACGCCGCCAAGACCAAGCCGTTCGGCTACATGCCCTTCTACCCCGGACCGGGCCTGGGCGGCCACTGCATCCCCATCGACCCGTTCTACCTCTCGTGGAAGGCGCGCGAGTACGACTTCCACACCGAGTTCATCGAGCTCTCGGGCAGGATCAACGAGAACATGCCGTACTACGTCGTGACGCGTCTGATGGATGCCCTCAACACGCACCGCAAGTCGCTCGGCGGTTCGCGCGTCCTCGTCCTCGGCGTGGCGTACAAGGCCGATATCGATGACATGCGGGAGTCGCCCGCCATACGGATCGCCGAGCTGCTGTTGGAGAAGGACGCCGAGGTCGTCTATCACGACCCGTATGTCCCGTCGTTCTCGGTGTCGGGTGTCGATATCACGCACGTGGCGCTGTCCGCCGAGGAGATCGCCGCCGCTGACGCCGTGCTCGTGGTCACCGACCACCGAAGCGTCGACTACGGCACGGTCGTCCAGCACGCGAAGCTCATCCTCGATACCCGCAACGCGCTCAAGGCGTTCGCGGACGACAAGGTGGTGCGCCTGTGAGCGAGCGCGCCGTCCGCGTCGGTGCCGTCGGATTCGGCTACTGGGGCCCCAACCTCGTCCGCAATCTCGACCGCCTCGGCGACGCCGACCTCGTGGCCGCGTGCGACGCCTCGGAGGGCAATCGCGCCAAGCTCGCTGCCGCCTACCCGGACGTCGCCGTGCACGGCGACCTCGCCGACATGCTGGCCGCGCACGAGCTCGACGCGGTGGTCATCGCCACGTCGGCGCCCACGCACTATGCGCTCGCCCGGCAGGTCCTCGAGGCGGGGCTGCACTGTTTCGTGGAGAAGCCGCTCACGCTGACCTCCGCCGACGCGCTCGAGCTCGTCAAGCTGGCCGAGGAGCGCGGCGTGGTCCTGATGGTCGGGCACCTGATGGTCTACCACTCGGCGGTCGAGTTCATAAAGCGGACCATCGACTCGGGCGAGCTCGGCGACGTGCTCTACCTGTACGCGCAGCGTCTGAACCTCGGCAAGGTGCGTACCGAGGAGAACGCGTTCTGGTCGCTGGCGCCGCACGACGTCTCCGTGGCGCTCTATCTGCTCGGCGAGACGCCCGATAGCGTCTCGGCATCCGGCGCCGCGTACCTGAACGAGGGCGTGGACGACACCGTCTTCGCCAACCTGCACTTCCCGAGCGGCAAGATGGTGAACATCCACGTGAGCTGGCTCGACCCGCACAAGGTCCGCAAGTTCACGATCGTCGGCACCAAGAAGATGCTCGTCTTCGACGACATGCAGGCCACCGAGAAGGTCTGGATCTACGACAAGGGCGTCGTGCCAAAGCAGGCGCTGTCCTACGGCGAGGACCTCACGCTGCGGTTCGGCGACATCAACGTGCCGTTCCTGAAGATGGGCGAGCCGCTCGCCGCGGAGGTGCAGCACTTCCTCGACTGCTGCCGCACCGGTGCCACGCCCCGCTCCAGCGGGCGCGACGGCCTGGCGGTCGTCCGCATCCTCGAAGCGGTCGACGAGTCGATCCGCGCCAACGGCGCGCCGTCGCCGATCTCCCTGGAGGGCTGAGCGATGGAGTCCCGCATCAGCGCGGGAGCGCACGTCGGACGTGACTTCGCTTGCGGCGCCGGGTGCGTCGTCCACGACGACGTCTCCATCGGCGATGGCGTCACGCTCGGCAACCATGTGATCGTCTACGAGGGCACCGAGCTCGGCGACGGCGTCAACGTCGCCGACTTCGCTGTTCTCGGCAAACAGCCGCGCCTCGGCGCGCGATCCACCGCCAAGAGCGGATCGCTCGGCCCGCTGCGCGTCGGCGCCGGCACGAGCGTCGGCTCGCACACCGTGCTGATGGCGGGTACGACGATCGGCGAGCGCTGCATCGTGGGCGACAACGCGGGCGTCCGTGAGCGGTGCCGGATCGGCGACGACGTGATCGTCGGTCGGGCCGTGACCGTCGAGAACGCGACGACGATCGGCGACCGTACGCGCATCCAGACGGGCGCGTACATCACGGCGTACGTGACGCTCGAGGAAGACGTCTTCATCGCGCCTATGGTCGTCACGACCAACGACAACTACATGGGGCGCACGGAGAAGCGCCTTGCCGAGATGAAGGGCTGCACCGTTCGACGTCGCGCGCGTGTCGGCGGCGGCGTGCACATCCTCCCCGGGGTCGAGATCGGGGAGGAGGCCTTCATCGCCACGGGCGCCATCGTGACCAGAGACATCCCGCCGCGCGTCGTTGCGATGGGCGTTCCCGCACGTCCGGTCCGTGACGTGCCCGCCGAGGAGCTTCTGGAGAACCAGTAACGGGCGAGTGACGAGGCCCGGGGCCGGCCTGACGCCGTGCCATCATGTGGAGACCGTCCGTAGCGCGAGAGGAGCGCATGTAGCATGGGTATCCCGTTGCTCGACCTGAAAGCGCAGTACCGCGAGCTTCAGACCGAGCTCGACGCGGCCATCGGCGACGTCATGGCCAACGCCGCCTTCATCGGCGGCCCGCGGGTCGCAGAGCTGGAAGCCGCCATCGCCGAGTACTGCGGTACCAGGCACGCGGTCGCGTGCGGCAACGGCACCGACGCGCTCTTCCTCATCCTCGCCGCGCTCGGCATCGGGAAGGGCGATGAGGTCATCACGACGCCCTTCACGTTCTTCGCCACGGCCGAGGCGATCGCGCATGTGGGCGCCACGCCCGTGTTCGTGGACATCGAGCACGGCACGTACAACATGGACGTCGCCCTGCTGGAGGCGGCTGTCACGCCGGCTACCAAGGCGATCATGCCGGTGCACATCTTCGGCCAGTGCGTGGATATGGATCCCGTGCTCGAGCTTGCCGAGCGCCATGGCCTGTACGTCATCGAGGATGCGTGCCAGGCGATCGGCGCGACGTACAAGGGCAAGCGCGCGGGCTCCATCGGGCACGCTGCCGCGTTCAGCTTCTTCCCGAGCAAGAACCTCGGTTGCGCCGGCGACGGCGGCATCATCACGACCGACGACGATGATCTCGCCGCCCGCGCGCGCAAGATCGCCTCGCACGGGACGACGAAGAAGTACTTCCACGACACGCTCGGCGTGAACTCGCGGCTTGACGCGCTGCAGGCAGCCATCCTGCTCGTGAAGCTCCCGCACCTGGACCGGTGGAACGCCGAGCGGCGGGCGGCGGCGGCGGTCTACGACGAGCTGCTGGCGGGCACGCCCGACCTTGAGCTGCCTGTCACGCGGGAGTTCGGCGAAGCCGTCTACCACCTCTACATCGTGAAGTCGTCGCGCGCTGCCGAGATCATGGATGCGCTCAAGGCCGCCGAGATCGGCACCGCGCTCTACTATCCGCTGGCGCTGCACGAGCAGGAGGTATTCACCGCCGAGGCGGGCTACACCCAGCCGTCGCTGCCGGTGGCCGAGTCGTGCGACGCCGCGACGTTCGCGCTGCCGTGCTTCCCGGGGATCACGCGGGAGCAGCAGGAGCGCGTCGTCGAGGTCGTCCGAGAGGTCGTGGGGTAGCGTCATGAAGGTGGTATCCGTCGTCGGCGCCCGTCCGCAGTTCGTGAAGGCCGCTCCGGTCTGTCGCGCGCTGCGCGAACACCACGACGAGGTGCTCGTCCACTCGGGGCAGCACTACGACTACGACATGTCCGAGGTGTTCTTCGAGCAGCTCGGCATCCCGCGTCCGGACTACAACCTCGCCGTCGGGTCGGGCGGCCACGGCCGGCAGACCGGCGAGATGCTCGGCATGCTCGAGGAGCTGTTCAGCGAGCTCGATCCCGACGTCGTGCTCGTCTACGGCGACACCAACACCACGCTTGCCGGCGGGCTCGCAGCCGCCAAGCTGCACATCCCGGTCGCGCACGTGGAAGCGGGCCTGCGCTCGTACAATCGCTCGATGCCCGAGGAGATCAACCGGGTGGTCGTCGATCACGTGTCCGACCTGCTGCTCTGCCCCACGCGGACCGCGGTCGCGAACCTCCAGGCGGAGGGCGTCGTCGACGGCGTGGAGCTGGTGGGCGATGTCATGCTCGACACCGCGCGCTTCTTCGCCGAGCACGTGGACGCGGGCGCTACGCTCGCGCAGCACGGGCTCGAGGCCGGCGGCTACTACCTCGCGACGGTGCACCGCGCCGCCACGAGCGACGACGCCGGGCGTCTCTCGGCGGTCATCCGCGCGTTCGACCGACTGGCTGAGCCGGTGCTCTGGGCGGTGCACCCGCGCACGAAGAAGAACCTGGCCGAGATGGGCCTGCTCGACGCGGTCGAGGGATCCGACAACATCCGGGCGGTGCCCCCGCTGGCGTATATGGACACCGTGGCGTTGCTGCGCTCGGCACGGGGTCTGCTGACCGATTCGGGTGGGATGCAGAAAGAGGCGTACTTCTTCGGCATCCCGTGCGTGACGCTGCGCGAGGAGACCGAGTGGACCGAGACGGTCGAGCTCGGCTGGAACCGGCTCGTCGGCACGGACGAAGAAGCGATCGTCGCAGCGGCGACGTCGCTCGAGCGTCCGCCGATGCGCCCGGATGTCTACGGCGACGGGCATGCCGCCGAGGCGATCGTCCGCGCGCTCGACAAGCGATACGGCGACAGGGTGGCCCCGTAGGGCCGCCGGAGGGACCATGGGGAAGCATTCGGCACCACGCGGCGCGCGCGGGCGCGCCGCAGGCACGAGAGGACGCCGGTCGGCAGCCAGCCGACGCGGTCGTCTCGATACGCCCCGTGCCGCCCGCTCCCGCCGGCCGTCCACCGGCCCGCTGCAACCCGCGCCCCGCATGCGCGTGCATCGGGACCGACGCGTCAAGACGCTGAAGCGCGTCGCGCTCATCGCAGCGGTGGTGCTCGCGGTCGCCGTCGTCGGCGGCGTGACGTGGGCGTTCTTCTTCATCAGGGCCGTCGAGGGCGACATGAACACCTCGGCCATGCTCAATGCCAAGACGCAGGGGCTGCTCTCGGAACCCGAACCGCAGGAGCCGTTCAACGTGCTGCTGCTCGGCAGCGATGTGCGTCCCAACGAGGAGGTCGCGCGCGCCGACACGATCATCGTGGCGCGCATCGATCCGGAGGCGAAGAAGGTCTGGCTGCTCTCCATCCCGCGAGACACGCGCGCGGAGATACCCGGACACGGCACCGCCAAGATCAACTCGGCCACGTTCTACGGCGGTAAGGAGGACGGTCCGGCGCTCATGGTGCAGACCGTCGAGGAGTTCCTCGATATCGAGATCCACCACTACGTCGAGGTGAACTTCGAGGGCTTCCAGGCCGCCGTGGACGCGCTCGGAGGCGTCTGGATCGATGTGGACACCGAGATCGATGACTGGAAGGCCGCAAGCCACAGCCCGGGTCACAAGGCCAAGTACATCGCGAAGGGCTATCAGCTGCTTGACGGCGAGCACGCGCTCACCTACGTGCGGAGCCGTGACTTCCCCGACGCCGACTTCACCCGCATGCGCCACCAGCAGGAGTTCTTCAAGGCGCTCGCCAAGCAGGCAGCCAAGGCGGACAACCTGCTGAAGCTGCCCGTGGTGGTGCGGGAGGTCGCGCGCTACACGATCACCGACATGAGCGTCGCCAAGATGCTCGACCTCGCCAAGGCGCTCGGCGGCATACCGGCGGAGAGCATCCAGACCGCCACCCTCACCGGGGAGTGGCGCTCCCCGTACGTGTGGCCGGATGAGGAGCGCATGGATTTCCTCGTATCGGCGATGATGGACGGCCGTTCGTTCGACGAGACGGCGACAGCCGCCGACGGGGGCATCCAGCCGGCCGACATCACCGTCACCGTGCGCAACGGCGCCGGCCGGGGCGGGATCGCCGGCGAGGCGTCCGGGCTGCTCAAGTCGAAGGGGTTCGTGATCGGCGAGGTGGGCAACGCCAACCAGTTCGTCTATGACCGCACGCTCGTCATCTACAACGGTGATGACACGGAGGCGGCGCAGGCCGTCGCCGCCGCGCTGCCCAAGGCCGACCTCGTGCCGAGCCGGGGCATGTACCTGTTCGACACGCGCATCCTGGTGGTCGTGGGCGAAGACTGGGAGCTTCCGGTCGGCCCGACCGCCACCCAGTAGAGCGGCGCAGCCGGACCGGGGTGATCGGCCTCGCCGGTGACGCTACCCGGCGACGGCGCGCTGCAGGACCTCGATGAGCTGGTGGGCGAGGTCGTCGCGCGCGAAGCGCTCCTCGGCCAGCTTCCGTGCGTTGGTGCCCATGCGCGCCGCCAGGTCGCGATCGTCGGCCACGCGCGTGATCGCGTCCGCGGTCGCTGCTCCGTCGCCGAACGGCACGTAGACGCCGCACTCGTTGTCCTCCACCAGGTCCTTGGTCCACCCCGCCGAGTTCACGAGCACCGGGCGTCCTGAGGCGAGCGCGTCGAAGAACTTGTTGGGGGAGTTCGTCGCGAGGATGGGTCGGTCGGCGAACAGCGTCATGAGCATGTCGGCGGTGCGCGTGAAGCGCGGCACGTCGCGCTTGGCCATCGAGCCCACGAGACGGACGTTGGGAAGGCCGGCTGTGCGCTCGGCGAGCGTGGGGACGCTCTTCCCGTCACCGGCGATGAGGAAGACGATGTCGTCGCGGCCTCGCTCCGCGAGCAGGCGCGCCGCTTCGGGCACCTGGTCCTCGACCGCGTTGGAGGGGCCGATCGCGCCCGCGTAGCCGACGACGAATCGGTCGCCGAGCTCGAACGCCGAGACCATCTCGGCGTCCTTAGGGCCGGGCGTGAACAGGTCGAGATCGGCGCTGTTGGGGATCATGTGCACGCGCTCGGCGGGTATGCCTTCGGCCAGCACGCCCTCGGCCATGCCGGGGGAGAGCGCCACCACGTGCCGCGCACGTCGGTACAGGAAGCGCTCGAGCGCCTTGGCCGTGCGACCCATGAGCCCGGTGCGCTTGAGCGCGCCCATCTGGAACGGGGCCTCGGGCCACAGGTCGCGCACCTCGAAGACGAACGGCGTGCGCCGGAGCGCGGCGGCGAGCCAGCCCGGGATGCCCACGGTGAGCGGCGTCGAGGTGGCGAACACGACATCGTGGCGGCCTGCCGTGAGCGCGAGCCAGGTGGCGCCCAACGTGAACTGCAGGAACGACAGGATGCGGCGCACGTAGCCCATATAGTTGGAGTACGGCACGCGGATGCAGCGAACGTCGATGCCGTCGACGGTCTCGGTGGTGAGCAGGCGTGCCGAGAAGCGCTCGGGTAGCCCGGTGCTCCCCGTGATCATCGTGACCTCGTGGCCCTCTTCCACCATGCGCCGGGCGAACTCATAGCTGCGGATCGGGCCGAGCGCCGTGTCGCGGGTCGCGAAGAACTGATGGATGTAGAGGATGCGCATGCTCGTAGCCCGCTAGCGTCGGTGCGCGCCGTCGCGGCCCACCGCCATGTAGCGCAGGCCGGCGCCGCGCACGGCGGCGGGGTCGAGGCAGTTGCGGCCGTCGAACACGACGGCGTCGGCGGCCATGACGGATGCCGCACGGCTCCAGTCCAGCTCGATGAACTCCCGCCACTCGGTCGCGACGATGGCCGCCGAGGCGCCCTCGAGCGCGTCCCAGACGGCATCGGCGCGCTCCACCTCGGCCAGCTCCACCTCGGCCGCGATCGGGTCGTAGACGACCACCTCGGCGCCCTCTTCGATGAGCAGCGGCACGATGTCGAGCGCGGGCGACTCACGCACGTCGTCGGTGTCGGGCTTGAACGAGAGGCCGAGCACGGCGATGCGGCGTGCGTGCAGGTCCGGCAGCGCGCGGGCGAGGTGCACCATCGGCAGGAGGCGCTGGCGGTTGTTCACGTCGATGACGGCCTTGAGCAGCGTGAACTGGTAGCCGTTGATGGTGGAGATGAAGTCGAGCGCGCGCGTGTCCTTGGGGAAGCACGAGCCGCCGTAGCCGATGCCCGCGCGCAGGAAATCGGGCCCGATGCGCTTGTCCATGCCGATGCCGCGCGCCACCGAGTCGATGTCGGCGCCCACGGCGTCGCAGATGTTGGCCATCTCGTTGATGAATGAGATCTTGGTGGAGAGGAAGGCGTTGGAAGCGTACTTGATGGTCTCGGCGCTCGCCACGTCGGTCTCGAGCACCGGCGCCTCGATGTCCGCGTAGAGCGCGCGCATGCGGGCGAGGTCGGCCGAGGAGGACGAGCCGAGCACGATGCGGTCGGTGGCGTACCAGTCCTCGATGGCCTTGCCCTCGCGCAGGAACTCGGGGTTGGAGACGTAGCCGATCGTGGCCTTGGCCGAGGCGAGATACCGCTCCTGGAGCGCCTCGCCCGTGCCCGGAGGGACCGTCGACTTCATGACGAGCGTGAAGGGGCGGTCGGCGGCAGCGGCGAGCTGCTCGGTCACGGTGCGGACGGCGGTGAGGTCGGCGGCGCCGTTGGCGGCCATAGGCGTGCCGACGGCTACGAAGGTGATGTCGCTGATGAGCGAGGCCCAGCCGGCTTCCGGGGTGCGGAAGCGGAGGTTGCCGCGCTCGAGACCCTCGGCAAGCAGCTCCTCGATCCCGGGCTCGTAGATGGTGCTCGTCCCGCCGGAGAGGCGCTCGACCTTGGCCGGGTCGATATCGACGCACGTGACGTCGTGTCCCGAGTGCGCCAAGCAGACGCCGGTGACGAGGCCGACGTAGCCGGTTCCGATGACGGTGACGGTGCTGCCCATGGGCTCTTCCCTCCAGATCGCGCCGCGGGTGTGCGGCCCGCGCTACCTTACCACAGCGTACAGGGGGTGTCAGGCCGCCGTCACCTGTCCGTCAGGCGTCCCGCCGCGGGCGTCCTTGACCCTCTCGGAAGCCTCCGCCTATAGTGGGGCGTTCCGCGAGGCTTGAGGAAGCGAGAGGCCGCATGCGCATCGGGATGCTGCTCATGGGAGGCGCCTATCCGCCCGACGTCCGGGTGGACAAGGAGGCGCGCGTGCTGGCCGAGGCGGGCCACGAGATCTTCCTGCTCACCTCCGACAAGAACGGCCGTCCCCGTGCCGAGAGCATGCCCCCGCTCGAGGTGCGGCGCTACCCGGCGCGCGGCGGATGGCTCGAGTCCAAGCTCACGGCGATCGTCAACTTCCTCACGTGGCGCATGCCGCTCTGGGAGCGGCACATCGACGCGTTCGTGGCCGAGAACGGCATCGAGGCCCTGCACGTGCACGACCTGCCGGCGGTCGCTTCGGCGGTCGCGGTGGGTCGCCGGCGGCGGATCCCCGTCGTCTTCGACATGCACGAGTACTATCCCGGCGCTGTGAAGGTCTGGCCGCGTCCGCGGCTTGCCAGGCTGCTCCAGACGCCGGGTCGCTACGAGCGCTATCACACGTGGGCGACACGCGCCGTGGACGCGGTGGTCCCCGCGGTGGAGGAGACGCAGGAGATGGCGCTCGCGGCGGGCGTGCCGCCGGAGCGCGTCTGGCTCTTCCGCAACGTGGAGGACGCCGAGGAGATCGTGCGCTGGGAGGGCCCGCGAGAGGACGAGTTCGTCGTCACGTTCGCGGGAGGCTTCGGGCCGCACCGCGGGATCGACACGCTCATCGCGGCGATGCCGCACCTGCTCGAGCTCGTCCCCGACGCCCGCCTGCTGCTCATCGGCAGCGGCTCGAACGACGCGGAGCTGCTCGCGCTCGCCGGCGAGCTCGGCGTGAGCGAGCAGGTGGAGTTCACCGGGTGGATCGGCATCGACGAGATGCGCGAGCGCCTCGCGCGCTCCTCGGTGGGGACGGCGCCGTTCACGCGCTCGGCGCACACCGACACGATGCTGCCGCACAAGCTGTTCCAGTACATGGGCATGGGCCTGCCGGTCGTGGTCACCGACTGCAAGCCGGTCGCGCGCATCGTGCACGAGACGGGTGCGGGCGAGGTGGCACGCTCCGGGGACGCCGTGTCCGTGGCCCGTGCGCTCGCGCGGCTCGCGGACCCCGAACGGGCTCGCGCGGCGAGCGAGGCGGGGAAGCGTGCGGTCGCGGAACGCTACAACCTCGCCATCGAGGGCATGCGCCTTCGCGAGCTCTACGAGTCGCTCGCGCGCCGGGCATCGCGGCCGGCGAGCTCGGCGTAGAGCCCGGCGTATCCGCGAGCGGTCTCGCGCCACGAGTAGGCGCGTGCTGTCCGGGGCCCCGCGGCGGCCATGATGGCGGCCTCGGCGGGGTGTTCGAGCGCCCACGCGAGCGCGTCGGCGAGCGCGTCGGGCGCCTCGGCGGGCACGAACCGAGCGGTCTCGGCGGGCACGACCTCGGCAAGCCCGCCCACCTCGGTCACCACGAGCGGGCGCGCGCACGCGAGCGCCTCGAGCGCCACGAGGCCGAAGCCCTCGTAGCGGCTCGGCACGGCCACCACATCCGCGGCGCCGAGCCACAGCGGCAGCTCCTCGCGCGGCGCGCCGTCGCGCAGGACGATCGGCGCCGATGGGTCTGCGGCGTGCTCGGCGGCGTGGACGGGGCGATCCACACCGAGGCTGCCCACGAGGGCGAGCTGCGCGCCGGGCACGCGTGCGCGCACGGCCTCGAACGCTTCCAGGAGCTCCGGCGCCCCCTTCATGGGGATCGCCCTGCCGAGGAAGACCACAAGCCGGCGCGCCGGGTCGAGCCCGAGGGCTTCTCGGCAGGCATCGCGATCGCGCGGTGAGAAGAGCTCGTGGTCGACCGCGTTGGGGACGACGTGCATCCGGTCGGGATGAGCGCCGAGAGCGATAGCGGCGTCGGCGAGGAAGCGCGACGGCGCGGTCGTGAGGTCGGCGGCCGCGAGGTTGGCGGCGACGAGGCGCGCGACGGGACCGTTCGGCTCGCCGGCGGCCACGCCGAGGCCGTGCACGGCGAGCAGCGTGGGGACGCGCACGCCCGACCAGCGCGCGTACAGTGGCCGGAAGTCCGGTTGCTGCACGTGGAGGACGTCCGCGCGCGATCGTTCGCACGCGACCCGCAGCAGCGCGGCGCGCGACCACGCGCGGGCGAGCGGGATGTCGTGCGCCACGCGGTCCGCGTCGGCCCGCACGCGCACGAGCGCGGCGAGCGAGTCGGGCAGCGTGGTGAGCGCGGTGCGCAGCGCCTCGCGTCTGCCGAAGGCGCCCTGGACGCCCGTGACAGCGCCGAACGGCGTCTCCCGGACGCTCGTGTCGGTCACGTTGTCCGCGGCGACGTTGACAGCCACCCCGAACGCGGGCAGCGCCGCCGCGAGCTCGGCGGTGTGCGTGGAGACACCGCCGACGCCCGAACCGCCGTGCGCGCCCGTCACGGGCCCGAAGATCGTCACCCGCGTCATGAGCGCAGCCTCAGCTTCCGGGCGATTGCGCCCACCAGCTCACCAACGAACGCGCGCTCGTCCTCCCGGACGGCACGGAACAGGAGCAGGCCGAGGACGTAGACGAGAAGGCCGAGGGCCACCTCGGCCAGGAACCAGAGCGCTGAGATCTCCACGAACGAGAAGACGACGCGCAGTGTCGCGTACATGAGGCCCGACGCGGCGGCGATCCGCGCCAGCTCGAGCCATGGGATGTCCCAGGACATGTACGGGCGGCTCCGCAGCCACGTGAGCGTGAGGAAGAGCAGGTAGGAGGCGAAGGTCGTGTACGCTGCCGCGATGTAGCCGAATCGCGGCACGAGGAGCACGTTCGTCGCGATGTTGAAGAGCGCGGCGGTGAGCGCGTTGCGCATCATGATCGTGGACTTCTTGTGCAGCGCCAGACCGTTGCCCGCGATCTGCGTGAGGCCGTTCATGAGCACGCTCGCCGCCACGATCGCGAGGATGGGGTACGCCGCGCGGTAGGCCTCGCCGGTGAACACGGTCATGAAGTCCTTGCCCGCGGCGGCCATGCCGAAGAGCAGCGGGAAGGTCGCCATGGCGAAGTAGCGCGTGAACTGTGTCTGGACCTTCTGCGCCATCGCCTGGCCCTGCTGTTCGAACGTCTGCACCATGACCGGCGCGATGGCGATGGTGAGCGGCAGGATGATGAGGTTCATGATCTTGTCGCCGAGGCCGTACGCGGTGGAGTAGAGGCCCACCTCGGCGGTCGTGCGGAAGATGCCGATGATGTAGCGGTCGGCCATCACGAGCAGCCAGGTGGAGATCGCCGCCGGCACGAGCGGGAAACCGTAGCTCGTGAACTCGCCGAGGACCGAGCGGTCGAAGTCCCGCGGTGAGAGGCTTCCCTCGGCACGCACGGCTTTCAGGCCGAAGGGCAGCAGGAGCATGTTGCCAAGCGCGACGCCGGCGAGGATGCCGAAGGCACCGAGGCGCGGCCCGGCGACGAAGTAGACCGAGAGCGCGGTGGCGAGGATGGAGCTCGCGACCGCGAGGACGGCGTACTGCGTCGACCGGTTGGAGGCGCGCAGCACCTGCAGCAGCACGTTGATGGTGTAGTTGAACGCGAGCGACGCGCAGGCGATGGGCGCGAGGGCGGCGAGGCCGTCGGGCAGCCGGTCGGCGAGCACGAGGATGCCGAGACCGACGAGCGCCGCCGCGGTCAGCAGCGACGCGATGGCCGACCACACGGTGGTGGCGACGTACCGGTCGAGCTTGCCCTCCTTGCGGTGCGGCCAGTAGAAGCGCACGACCGAGCCGGTGATCCACGCCGTCGCGAACGTCGCGGTAAGCGCGGTGGCCGAGGTGATGAGGTAGAAGTTGCCGTAGTCGGCCGGCTCGATGAGGCGCGTGAAGAGCGGGACCGTGACAAGCGAGGTCAGCGCCGGCACGAGGCGCACGGGGAAGTACTTGATCGCGTCGGTTCCCGCGCCGCGCAGGATCTGTCTCAGCATGCGACGTCACCGCCCGCCAGACGCTCGAGCTCGGCGATCTCGGCGGCCATCCGCTCCTCCCACGTCCAGAGGTGCTCTCGCGCCCACCGCGCTGCCTGCTGGCCGAGCGCGCGGGAGTGGTCATGTTCGCCGAGAAGCCCGGCCGCGGCCTGCGCGATGGCGGCGGGGTCGGTCTCGGCCACGAGCCGACCGTTCACGCCGTCGTGGACGAGGTTGGAGGTCCCGCCCACGTCGAGCGCGAGGAGCGGGGTGCCGAGCAGCATCGCCTCGATCACGGGATTGGCGAGGTTGGAGTAGTCGTAGAGGGAGAGCAGCAGGTTCGCGGCGCGGTAGTAGCCGGCGAGCAGGTCGCGCGGCACGCCGCCGATGAAGCGGACGTGCCCGGCGGCTGCGGAGCGCTCGGCGCGCTGCCGGAGCGCCGACTCCTCCGGGCCGGTGCCCACCACGACGAGCTCGACCGGCAGGCCGCGCTCGCGCAGCAGCGCCGCGGTGTCGATCGCCCGGTCGACCCGCTTCCAGTGCGAGAGGCGCGAGACCGTGAGCAGCAGCAGGTCCCCGGGGGCGACGCCGAGCTCCACCCGCGCATCCGCACCGGTGATGCGGCTCGCGGCGATGGCGGGGTCGACGCCGTTCATCCAGAAGCGGATACGCTCGGGCGGATGGCCGAGATCGCGGAGCAGCTCGTCGCCGAGCGTGCCGTCGTCGGTCATGATGACGAGGTCCGCGGGCGTGGCGAGCGCGGCGAGGTGTTTGCGGTAGCGCAGCCCGGCGAGACGCTCGTGGCGACGGCTCGACATGAGGCTGCCCTGGAAGCGCGCGACCATCGGAACGCCGAATCGGTCGGCGGCACGGCGCGCGACGGGCACGCCGTAGATCTCGTAGCCGTAGACGAGCGCGGGCGGCCGCTCGGCGCACAGCCGTCGGACGATCGGCCAGGCGGACGCCCGGAACGTGTACCAGCCGAGCGTATCGGTGACCCACCCGATCTTGGGCACGGACCGCGCCACGCCGTGGAAGTGGTGCGCGAACGTGTGCAGCGTGACGCCATCGGGCAGCGTCGAAGGGTCGACGTAGTCGAGCGCCGGCGTCACGAGCGACACGTCGAAACGCCTGCCGAGGTGGGTGAGCGTCTCACGGAAGGCCGGACCGCCGGTCGCCGCCCCCATCGACCACAGCGGGATCTGCGAGACGACGACGACGTGCTCGCGCGTCATGAGCTGCTTCCCGCGTCCGGCGAGGGTCCGCCGTAGGGCGTGAAGTCGGGCATCAGCTCGGCCACCTGCGCGAGGATCGCGGCCTCGTCCCCCTCGAACGCGGCTTCGACGAGCGCGTCGATGCGGGCCTCGAAGTCAGCGGGCGGGACCGGCAGCGCGTTGACGCGCAGGATCTTCTCCCGGCCGGTGTCGAGCAGGTCCTCCTCGGCGTGGACGAGCACCTCGTGGAGCTTCTCGGCAGGCCGGAGCCCCGTGAACTCGACGTGCGTGTCCACGCCCGAGAGCGTGATCATCTTGCGCGCGAGGTCGACGATGCGGACCGGCTCGCCCATCTCGAGGACGAAGAGCTCGCCGCCGTCGCTGATGGCCTGGGCCTGCAGCACGAGGCGCGCGGCCTCGGGGATGGTCATGAAGTAGCGCGTGACATCGGGATGGGTGACGAGCAGCGGGCCGCCGCGGCGGAGCTGCTCCTCGAACAGCGGCACCACGCTGCCGCGCGAGCCGAGCACGTTGCCGAAACGCACGGCCGACGCGGTGAGCCCGCGTCGGGAGGCGGCGAGCGTCTGGCGCTCGGCTATCGCCTTCGTGAGCCCCATGAAGCTCGACGGCGCCACGGCCTTGTCGGTCGAGATCAGGATGAAGTGCTCCACACCGGTCTTCTCGGCAGCGAGGAGCACGTTGCGCGTGCCGAGGACGTTGGCCTTCACCGCCTCGTCTCGCGCGAGCTCCATGAGCGGCACGTGCTTGTACGCCGCAGCATGCAGCACCACGCGCGGCTGCTCCTGTTCGAACAACCGCATGAGCTTCTCGGCGTCACGCACGTCGCAGATGTGCATCTGCGGGACCTCCGCGTCGGTCCGCGAGAGCTCGAGGAACGTCTCGTACAGGCGGCTCTCGTCGATGTCGATCAGCAACAGGCGCGCGGGACGCATCTTGATGATCTGGCGGCACAGCTCCGAGCCGATCGACCCCGCGGCGCCGGTGACGGCCACGACCTTGCCCGTCAGCGTGGAGGCGATCTGCTCGACGTCGATGCGCACCGGCTCTCTGCCGAGAAGGTCCTCGACGCTCACCTTGCTGAGGTCCTGGACGCCGATCGTGCCGGCTTCCATCGCGAGCGGACGCATGATGCGCGTGCGGACGCCGGCTGCGGCGCACCGGTCGAGGATGCGGCGACGTACGTCTGAGGTGGCCGAGGGGATGGCGACGAGCACTTCGTCGACGCGCTCCTCGGCGGCGATCGCCTCGAGCCTGTCGATGTC
Organism: Anaerosomatales bacterium; assembly: GCA_030019445.1. Classification (GTDB taxonomy): domain Bacteria; phylum Actinomycetota; class Coriobacteriia; order Anaerosomatales; family Anaerosomataceae; genus JASEEU01. The sequence goes on from JASEEU010000010.1 coordinate 18,813, forward strand.
GCCCAGCACGCGCACGCCGCGTATGAAGCGGCGGCGCTTGGCCGGGTCGTCGTCGAGGAAGCCGACGGCGCGCATGCCGAGGCCGGGCTGGTTCTCGATGTCGCGCAGCAGCAGGACGCCCGCGTCACCGGCGCCGACGATGAGCACGCGCCGGCTGCCCGTGGTGCCCTGGCTCTGGACGTAGGCGATGAAGCGGCCGAAGGCGCGCAGGGCCGCCGCCCCGACGAACACGAACGTGCCCATGATGAGCAGCGTCCCGATGGGGGCGAAGCGCTGCTCGCCTGGCTGGCTGATGACGAAGTTGGCGCCGATGAGCAGCGTGGTGCCGATACCCACCGCCGCGGCAAGGCGGACGATGACGTCGACCCCCACGTGCCGCCACACCTGGTGGTAGAGGCGGAAGAGCCAGAACAGCGCCACGAACACCACGGAGCTCGCGATCGCGACCGGCGGCACGTTGACGAGGAAGTCCGGTTTCACCTGGCCCGCGAAGCGCGCCCAGTACGCCAGCAGCGTCGACACCCAGACGATGGCGAGATCGGCGAGCAGGAAAGCGCCCATCTGGAGCGGACGGAGCCAGCCCGTGCGGTGGGCTGTCGGCTTATCGGGCGACATCAGCGGCTCGCCGCCTTCATCACCTTGCTGACGGCGGCGGTCACGTCGGCCATCTCGGCGGGACCGGCCGTGTGATGCACGAGGAAGGCGAGCGACCTCTCGCCGAGCTCGCGCGCGACCGGCAGTCGCTTGGCCGGGGCGAATCCGGCGTCGGTGAACGCCTTCTCCAGGTAGATCTCGGAGCACGAGCCGCTCATGCACGGCACACCCTCGGCCATCACGGCCTCGGCGACACGATCGCGCGTCCAGCCCTCGGCCAGCGCCTCAGGCCGCACGAACGCGTAGAAGCGGTAGTACGCGTGGTAGACATCGTGTGCGGGGGGCGGCACGCGCAGCGCGGGGATGTCCGTGAAGGCGTCGGCAAGCGCGGCGGCGTTCTCGCGGCGGCGCTCCACCCACGCGGGGACCTTGGCCAGCGCGACGCGGCCGAGCGCGGACTGCATCTCGGTCATGCGCCAGTTGGTGCCGATCGACTCGTGCAGCCAGCGGAAGGCGACGCCGACGCGCGGCCTCTCGTCGTAGACGAGCGACCGGCGCTTGCCGTGGTCCTTGTACGACCACGCGCGCTCGTACGCGTCATCATCGCGGATCAGCAGCGCCCCGCCTTCACCGCCGGTCGTCATGATCTTGTCCTGGCAGAACGACAGCGTGCCGGCATGGCCGATGGTGCCCACATGACGACCCTTGTAGCGCGTGCCGAGCGCCTGCGCGCAGTCCTCGATGACGTGCAGGTCGGCGCGGTCCGCGAGCGCCATGATCGGCCCCATGTCGCACGGCATGCCGCCGAGATGGACGACGATGACCGCGCGCGTACGGTCGGTGAGGACGGGCGCGATCGTCTCGGCTGACAGCCCCTGCGTATCGGGGTCGATGTCGGCGAAGACCGGCGTCGCGCCCACGACCGCGACCGCCGTGGCGGTCGCGACGAACGTCCGCGGGGCGACGACGACCTCGTCGCCGGGGCCGATACCGAACGCCCGGAGCGCGAGCTCGAGCGCCACCGTGCCGTTGGCGAGCGCGATGGCATGCCGCGCGCCGGTGAAGGCCGCGAGCTCGACCTCGAACGTGCGCCCCTCCCGGCCGGTGTGGTAGTTCACGCGTCCCGAGCGCAAGACTGCGTCGACCGCGGCGATCTCGTCGTCCTCGAAGACGGGCCAGGCGGGGTATGGGGCCGTGCGCACGGGCGTCCCGCCGTCTATGGCGAGGGTGGCATCACTCATCAACGGCGGTCTCCCTGTCTGTGCCGTCGATCGGCGCGGCGGGCACGCCGACCACGGTGGCGCCGTCCGGCACCCCGGCGATCACGACCGCGCCCGCGCCGAGCGTGGCGTCGTCGCCCACGCTCACGGACGGCAGCACGACGCTCCCGGTGCCGCAGAGCACGCGGTCGCCGACCGACGCGAAGCCGCCGAGCTGCACGCCCCCGGCGAGGTGCGTGAAATCGCCCACCCGGCAGTCGTGCGCGACGTAGCAGCCGACGTTCACGATCGCGCACCGGCCGACCGACGCGCGCGCGGTGACGGTCGCCTGCTGCATGACGAGCGCGCCGTCGCCGAGCGCGGCCGAGGGTGAGACCCACGCCGTCGGATGCACGAGCGAGGGGAGCGCGAACCGCTCGGCCACCGCGTCGAAGAGCCGCTCGCGCACCGCGCCGTCGCCGATGGCGATGACCGCCGCGTCGGCGTCAGCGTCGTCGAGCGAGCGTACGATCGGCAGCTCACGGTAGCCCGTCTCGGCCCCGTCGTGCTCGTCGAAGTACGCGGCCGCGGTGTGGCCGAGGTCGGCCAGCATGTCGGCGACCTCGGCGGCGTATCCGCCTGCTCCTATGATGAGAAACCGCATCGTGTATCCTTAGCCCCAGAGCGCCGGTCTGCGGGGTACGTCAGGCGTCGTGCCCGCCCGTGAACTCCGGCATCGTCGCGTGGCCTTCGGCGGTCACGCCCGTACGCGCGAACACTCGCGCGACGGTCATCCAGAGCACCTTCATGTCGAGCGCGAACGAGCGGTTGTCGACGTACCACACATCCAGCGCCAGCCTGTCGCTCCATTCTAGAGCATTTCGGCCGTTGACCTGCGCCCATCCGGTGATGCCGGGGCGCACCTCGTGTCGGCGCGCCTGCGTGGCCGAGTAGAGCGGCAGGTACTTGGTGAGCAACGGGCGCGGGCCTACGAGGCTCATCTCCCCCTTGAGCACGTTCACGAGCTCGGGGAGCTCGTCCGCGGAGGTCGAGCGCAGCAGTCTGCCGAAGCGCGTGAGCCGCTGCTCGTCAGGGAGGAGTCTCCCGTCGGCGTCGCGCTCATCGGCCATCGTCCGGAACTTGTACATCCTGAACAGGCGGCCGTTCATGCCCGGTCGTTCCTGCACGAAGAGGGCGGGCGAGCCGAGCTTCGCGCGCACCACGAGCGCGATCGCGGCGAGCACGGGCGCGAGCACGATGAGCCCAGCCGCCGAGGCGACCGCATCGAAGACCCGCTTCGCCCTGTCACGTGCGGCGGCCGAAGCGCCCGCTTCGCGCCGCTGCCAGCCGACGAGCGCCAGCGTGCCGAACGCGAAGAGCATCTGGTTGTCGTTCACGTCGCCCGAGATCATCGAGTTCAGCATCGCGAACAGCGCGACGGCGGCGATGAAGACCGCCTCGGGCGTCCAGTCCACGTACGCCCACGCGAGCGCGGCAAGCGCGGCCGCGATCATGAAGCCGAGCATGCAGGCAGCGGCCACGATGCCGTTCTCGGCCAGCAGCTCGATCACGAGGTTGTGGGGATAGAGCAGCTGATCGAAGGCCGCGAAGCTGCCGGTGCCGACGCCGAGCAGCGGCGCGGCCCGCCACAGTCCGAGCGCGGTCGTGATCGCGTCGATGCGCCCGAGCAGGCTGAGGTCGAGCTGGCCCGAGAAGAGCAGCTCCATGCGCCCGGTGAGGGTGACGGGCAGGTACGGCCAGGCGACGGCGGTCACCGCCCCCGCGCCGAGGAGCCCGGCGATCACGCCGGGCAGCGGCAGGTGCGCCCGGACGATGACGAGCACGACCATCACGGCCGCCACCGCGAGGAAGGCGACGAAGGGGCCGCGCGAGCCGGCGCCGAACAGCGCGTACAGGCACGCGCCCGCCGCGGGCAGCGTCCACCACCAGGAGCGTCTCTCGAAGGCGAAGGAGACGAGCGCGCCCGCGAGCCCGATGCCCGCGGCACGGGCGAGGGTTATCGGACCGCCGCCGAACGACTGGAAGCGGCCGCTCACGTGGGTGACGCCGAGGACGAGGGCGAGCATCACGCCGCTCGCGGCAAGCGCCGCCGCGATCGCCGTCACCGCGGTGTGGAAGCGCCGCATCTGTTCAGGCGTGCGCACGAGCGCGTACGTGCCGACCGCGGCGAGCGTGCCGAGGGTGACGAAGCGGAGCGCCTTGGGGACGCCGTACTCCGGACGGAGCGTGAACGCCGCGCCGAGCAGCACGAGCACGGCGATAGGGGCCACGAGCCACAGCGCGCGCGGCGCGGGCCGCTCCCGGCCGGAGACGAGCCCGGCGATCACCACCACCCAGAGCACCGCTCCGAGCAGCAACCCGACATCCACCGCCACGGCGGTTCCCAGGGTGAACGCGCCCGCGAAGAGGAAGACCGCGAGCGCGACCTGCGGTTGCGCGAACGCCCCCCACAGCAGCAGCGGGAGCAGCGCGACCACGGCGATGGAGAGCTCACCGCTGCCGACCCCGGGTGAGTTCAGGTAGGCGAGCGCTGCGCTGAGCGCCACGCCGGCGATGACGATCGGCAGACGCTTACGCACGGCGGTCACCGCCCCGCCGCAAAGCGCGCTCAAGTATCGGGCGCAGCCCGAGGTGCCCGGGGGCGTACCAGAGCGCCGCGAAGAGCCCGCCCGCGCCGACGACGGCCGTCGCGAGGATGCGCGCAAGGGCGGCGATCGTGCCCGCCCCGTCGGCGCCCACGTACTGGATGCCGAAGCCGGCGGCGAGCGCGAGCGCCGTCGCGACGAGCACGTGGAGCAGCGAGAACGCCGGCCGGATGCGCGCCGAGATGACCGTCACCACGAGCGCGGTCGCGATCCAGCGGCCGATCACGTAGGCGGCGGCGAGCATGAGGCCGCTCTCCGGTCCGAGCACGTACGACAGCGCCACGCACATGCCGATCCCCAGGATGGACGCGTACGAGTTGAGCGGCCGCTTCATGGTCCCGTCCACGATGCTGCGCAGCGGGCTGTAGGTCACGACTGCGGGGATCGAGAGGATGATGATGCGCACGATCGGGTTGGCCGGGGCGAATCCCTCGCCGAGCCACACGGCGACCAGGTCGTCGGTGGCGGCGTACAGCAACGGGACCGAGATGGCCGAGGTCACCCCCACGATGTAGAACAGCCGGGACGTGATGTCCTTGATCGCATCGGTGCGACCGGTCGCATGCATCTCGGAGATGCGCGGCAGCAAGACGACGTTGAGCGCCTGCAGGGCTGCCGAGACGATCGTCGCGAACGACATGCCAGCCAGCAGGAAGCTCGCCGTCGACGCCTGCGCGGCCTGGTTCGCGATGAGCGGCGGGACGGCGGTCACGAGCTCGTCGGACACGAGCGCGGGTATGCGCGGGAGCGAGAATGCGAGCAGCGGCGCGGAAGCTTCGCGCATGCGCTGCCCGACCGGGCCCGTCTTCAGGGAGCGGATGAGGCGCCCGAGCACCTGAGAGCCGTTCCAGACCACCACGATGACCGTCACCGCGGTGAGCAGGGCCTGAGCGCTCCAGCCCCGGGGCGCGAAGCCCACGACGAGCACCGGGATGCCGGTCATCGCCCAGAGGTTGTTCCAGTTGGCCTTCGACTGCTTGAGCTCGCCCCGGTAGAAGCTGTAGATGAGCGCGTTGAGCGCGAGCGCCACCGTGTATCCCCACATAGAGAGCAGCAGGCCGGCGTCGGCGTAGCCGAGCACGAGCCGGGAGAGCGGCTCGGCTCCCCAGACCACGAGCGCGGTGCAGGCGCCCAGCACGCCGAGCGTCGCCGCGATGGCGGTCCACTGGTACTCCTTGCGGCGCTCGGCCGAGGTGGTGGCCGCGATGAAGCGCACGACGCCGATGGTCATGCCGAGCGTGAGTGCGGGGACGAGTCCCGCCGCGAGGCGCTTCGCGAGGTTGTACGGGCCGAACACGTCCACGGCGCCACGGCGCGCGAGGAAGTAGTTCAAGACGACGTTGCCGACGATGAGCCCGACGCTCGTCATCGCCGTCCAGGCCAGGTCGTGCGTTATGCTTCTGCGCTTCTGCATGCCGTCCCCGGCCGCGTCGTCACGCGCGCTCGGTCAGCGCGACCCCGTGCAGGTCGATACCGGCCGTGCCGAGCGTCGTGGCGGAGCGACGAAGGTCGGCCGCCGAGGTCTCGTAGCGGCGAGCGACGAGGAAGGCTCCCGTCAGCGGCGTCGCGAGCGCCGAGGGTGACGCCACGGGATTGGCGCCGTTCACGAGCACGACGTCGGCAGCGGTCGGGATGTCCGCCCCCGAGTCGATGACGGCTGCCGAGACGCCTGCCTCGGCAAGCGCGGCGGCGAGCTTCTCGGCGGCATCGCCGGCCGGATGCAGGCCGCCCGGCAGGACGCCGAGGACGGGCTTCTCGCCGGCGCGCACCGAGCGGACCGCGTCGGCGGCGAGGCCCGCGAAAGCGGCGGGACCGCCGATCCCGGTCGTCGCGTCACCAAGGACGGGGGCGCCGGCGATGCGCTCGGCGTGGCCGGCGTCGAGCACCACGCCCGCGATCGCCTGCCACACGACGGCGAGGCCGAGCCCCACGATCAGTCCGATGACGGGCGCGAGCAGCATGCCGCGCGAGAGGCCGCCACCCGCGACGCTCACCGCGGAGGTGCTCCGCGCGATCACGGTGACGGAAGCCTCGGGGTCGGCGGCCGCCGCCACGAGCAGCTCGCGGGAGCGGACGACGTCGGTGAGCGCACCCGAGAGCGCATCGAGCCGTGCGGAGAGAAGGGCATCGCCCGGATCGGACGCAAGGTCGGCTGCCGTTTCGGCCATGCGGCTCTCAAGCGCCGCGGCGGTCGCGGTCAGGTTCCCGACGGCGGCCTCGAGGCTCGCGGCGTAGTCGCTGCGCATGCGCTCGACGAGGGTCTCGGCCAGCGCGTTGGCGTAGTGGCGTGCCTCTTCCTCGGTCGCGGCCCGCGCGTCGATGGTGGCGGTCTGCGTGTCGACGAAGACCTCCACCTCGGTAGCCGCGTCGAGCTCCTCGGCGGTGAGGCCATCACCGGCCCGCCCGGCCGCGTCGGCGAGCAGCGTCTCGTCGGCGATGAGCCGCGGCAGCGCCTGGAGACGCAGCGTGTCGGGCACGACGATGCCGAGGACGCCGGTGCCGCGGATCGCCTCCGCGTTTGCGGTGTTGAGCCGGGCGAGCGTGACCTGGGCTTGATACTGGGCGGGCGTGCCGTCGGAGGGCAGGAACGCCAGCGCGAGCGAGAGGCTTGTCGTCAGTGCGAGGAGCCACCATCGGTGGCGTGCGATGAGCAGCAACTCACGAGGACTCACGGTGTTCCTCCCTCAGCAGCGTGCGATATGCCGAACACCGCGATGATAGCAGGTGACGGCGGTGCCAAGCCCGTGCGGGACTCGCTGTGACGTCACCGTTGCGCGAGCAGCCGTCCGTACTGGCCGAGGAGCGCCCCGGCCTCGCGCTCCCAGGTGAGCCGCTCCTCGACCGCGCGGCGTCCCTCCCGTGAGCGCGCTGCCGCGTCTTCGCGGTCGCCGAGCAGTCCGAGCACCGCCTCGGCGGCGGCGACCGCGTCGCCGGCGGGGACGAGGACGCCTCCCGCGCCGCCGGTCAGCGCGCCGAGGGGGCCGATGTCGCTCGCGACGTAGGGGAGGCCGGCCGCCATGTAGTCGAAGACCTTCGACGGCACGTTCTTCTCGTACTTGGGGTGCGGGCGCAGCAGCGAAAGGCCGATGTCTGCCGAGGCGAGCAGCGCACCGAGCTCGCCGTAGGGGACCGGCCCGATGTGCTCGACGCCGGAATCCGGGTCGGCATGTAAGCGCGCGAGCGGCTCCCGGCCGTCCTCGGTGGGGCTGCCTGCGAGCACGAGGCGCGCGAGCGGGTAGCGCTCGCGCACGCGGCGGATCGTCTCGGCCATCTCGGCAAGACCGCGGACGAGCGAGATGGACCCCGCGTACACGAGCACGGGCGGCGCGTCGGCGGGGCGTACGCGCTCGGCGTCGAAGAGGTCGAGCGGCGGGTAGTTGCGCACGGTGACCGTCTCGGCGTTGAGGGGCTCGAACCGCCGTTGAAGGGCGTCATCGGCCACGACGAGGCCCGCGAAGCGCGGGGCGCTGCGCCGCTCGCGGATGTCGGCGATGCGCGCGAGGAGCGGCCGGGCGGGGCGCGGGATCCACGGGCGCTGCGTCACCGCGTCGGGGTAGTGCTCGTGCACGTCGTAGACGACCGGTGCGCGCGTCTGCGCCTGCAGGCGCAGCATCGTGCCGATGAGCTCGGGATCATGGAAGTGGTAGAGGTCCGCGCCGAGGCCGGCGGCCACGGTCGCGAGGCGGTCGCGCGCGCTCCACCGCCGCAGGCGCGAGGTCGGGCGCGGGCCTGCCGAGACGACCGAGATCCCGTCGACGGCTCGCGCCGCGGCCGCGGTGTCACCGAAGCAGACGAGCGAGACGCGGTAGCGCCGGGCGACCGAGCGGCACTCGCGGTACAGGATGCGGCCGTCGGTGGGGACGTGCACCGACGTGACGTGGCAGATGTGCTGCTCAGGCATCGCCGCGCGCGGGCGTCGCGTCGGCGCGGCGGCCGAGGTAGCCGGCGAGGAGCGCGCCGAAGAACAGCCCGATCACCGAACCCCGCAGCACACCTGTGGCCGCGTAGGTGATTCCCGCGGACTCGGTGACCAGCGTGTCCCCGAACACCGCGGTGGCCTCAGCGTAGTTGGCGGCCTGGTAGAGGTCGCCTGCGAGGGTCTGCTCGGCGGCGAGCAGGTTGCGCCGCTCCGCGGCGAGCAGCTGCTCGTGCTCCAGGCGCGTGGCAACATCGAGGTCATCGCGCTCGAGCACGGCCTCGATCCGGGCGACGTTCTGCTCGAGTACGGCGACGATCTCGCGGTCGGCCTCGGCACGCGCCTCCCAGTAGGCGACATCGATCTGGTAGGGCTCCATCGCTTCGTCGGCGGCGGCGCGTGCCAGCGCCTCGGCCTTCTTCACGATGAGATCCTCGTCGTTTCCAGGCACGCGGATCTCGATGAGCGTCCGGTCGCGCGCGCTCACGGCCGCCTGTGCGCCGGCGAGCGCGTCGCTCTCGAGCCCGAGGGTCTCGGCGGCGGACGCTTGCACCGACGGCGCGAGGGCCATCGCGACGATCGTGTCGGCGGTGGGGACGCCCGGCGCGTTCGTGGGCGCTACATAGCGCACGGTCGTCGTGGCGACGAGCTGGTCGGTGGGGCGGGTCGCCCAGCCGAATCCGCCGCCAACCACGGCGCCGAGGACCGCGACGAGCGCGACGACGGGCCAGAATCGGACGATGTCGCCGAGCGTTCCGGTCAGGCTCTTGGCTGTGCTCATGCGGTCATGCTCCATTCCACGCGTTCGGGCGTCAGGCAGGCGTGGCGACTTCGTCGCGTGCGCGGCGACGGACCGCCCATGTGGCGATCCCGATGCCGATGGCCAGCCACCAGAACTTGCTTGTCTCAAGACTATACGTGAAGGCCTGCGCGGCCATACCCACGACTGCGGCGATCGAGCCGAGCGCGAGCGCGTGCAACTCGTCGCTTACCGCGCGGTCGCGGAGAACGGTGAGCGTGCCGACGGCGTAGCGCCACAGGATCACGAGGAACGCGACGAGACCCGCGACGCCCATCTCGACGAGGATCGTCAGGTAGGCGGTATGCGACTCGACCAGCGTCGAGCGCACCGCGACGTTGCGGAAGAAGGGGTACACGAGCGGATAGTTGCCCGCGCCTACGCCGAGGGGGTTCTCGGCGGCCATCTGCAGCGACGACGCACCCATGTAGACCCGCGTGAGCGCCGAGTTGTCGAGGATCTCGCTCTCGAGCCAGCTCACATCGAAGAAGAGCGCCGCACCGATGACGAGGAGCGTCGCCCCGCCGAGAAGGACCGCGCCCTTGAGCGGCCGGGGGAGGCGCGAGAGCGCGAGCACCACGACGATGGCGATGAGCGCCGCGCCCATGCCGCCGCGCGAGCCGGTGGCGAAGAGTCCTGCGGCGGCGAGCCCGATGAGGCCGGTCAGCGCGAGCCGTTCGGGCCAGCGCCGCGCGACCAGTACGAGCGGCGCGGCGAGGGCGATGGCGGTCGCCTCGAACGAAGCCATGATGTTGGGATCGCCGAACGTCACCTTGGCGCGTATGGCCTGCCCCCAGATCTGCAGGTAGCTCCCGACCGTGAAGATGTGCAGGTGCTCGAGCACGCCGAGCACGCCCACCCCGGCGGCGATCGCCGCGGTGCCGATGACCACCCAGCGGAGCTTGCGGATGTCGGTCGCCACGTACACGATCACGTACGCGAGCAGGGCCGAGGAGATGAAGCTCGCTGTCTGCACGGCGGCGACGGCGCGGTCGCGCGCGACGAGCAACGAGACGAGCATGAGCGCCACGAACGCGAGCAGCGGCACATCGATGGGCGTGGCATGCAATCGCAGGCGGCCGGCGGCAGCGCGGCTCACGAGCAGGAGCGCTACGAGGGCGAAGAGCCCCTGGTAGAGCGTGATCCTCGCGGGGCCGATCGTCGCGATGCGCCCGGTGACGTCCAACGCGGCCGCGCCAACGAGCAGCACGATCATGAGCTCGTGGTGCTCGATCCCCGCGATGAGCGCGAGCGCCACCACGAGCGCTGCGACGTACGCCACCAGCATGAGCGGCTCGCCGTGCGTGCCGAAGACCGCGAGCGCGGTCAACACGGCGGTCGCGATGACCGCGATCCCGGTGCGGTCGGCGGGCGCGGCTATACCGGCGGGCGCGTTCACGACTCGGTCATGCTCCTGTACGTCTCGAGCAGCTTGGTCTTCTCAAAGGCCCAATTGTAGCGACGGAGCGCCGCGGCCCGGGCGCGCGCCCCGACGTCCGTCAGCGACTCGTTGCCCTCGATGAGCCGGCGAACGGCATCCGCGATGCTCTCCGGCGACGTCGGATCGGCGATGAGCGTGCCGATGCGCTCCTCCGTGACCACCTTCGCCATGTCCGGAAGGTCCGAGACGACCACCGAGAGACCGGCCATCATGTACTCGAAGAGCTTGTTGGGCGCCGCGTAGACATAGGAGAGCACCGCGGGGATGAGCGGGATCATGCCGATGTCGGCGGCCGCGGTGTAGCGCATCAGACGCTCGAACGGTACGGCGTCGAAGAAGACGACGCCGTCGGTGAGGCCTTCGTCGCGCGCGATCGCCCGGTACTCGGCCTCCCTGTGCCCGTAGCCCACGAGCGCGAGGCGGCACTCGGGCAGCAGCGGCATGGCGCGCATCATCTCGGGGATGCCGCGGTTCTCGATGAGCACGCCCTGGTAGATGAGCAGGTAGCGACGATCGCCGAGAGCCCGCTTCCTGAAGTCGAGGTCGGGCTCGAGCTCGTCAAAGACGTCCGGGACGTTGAGGACGACCACCGGGCGCGGGATGCCGTAGCGCTCGACGAGCACATCGGCGCGTCCGTGGTCGGTCGTGATGACCGCGTCCGCGCGCCGGGCGTAGAAGCCCTCGAAGCGCCGCATCAGGAAGCGCCACCAGCGCTTGCGGCAGAAAGGCTTGTTCCGGTCGAGGTTGAGCTCGTCCGAGTCGTACACGAGCTTCGCGCGCCGCAGGCGTGCGGCGAGGTGCGCCACGAACAGCGGCTCGGCGTCGCGGGCGTCGTAGATGTCGGCCCGCTCGCGATAGGCCGCGCGGAACGTCTTCCATACGGCCTCGATGAAGCGCAGCACGCGCAGGCCGAACCGCGCGGGGAGCCTGCGGGACGCGAGCGTCACGCGCTTGACGACGTAGTCGCCGCGGTCCTCGTACTCGTCCGTCTCGGCGTCCTTGATGGCGATGAGCACGACCTCGTAGCCCGCCTCGGCAAGCGTGCGCGCCGAGCGGTCCACGCGCGTGAGGAAGCGCGAGCTGTTGTATTGGATGATGCAGATCTTCGGTCGGCTCATGACCTTCCTTCTGGCCGAGGCAACCTACCTGCGAGGATACGCGATTCTACCACCGAGCGGTCGCGCCGGGGCACCGGGGCGCGTATAATGCGCGAGCGATGCCCCCACATCGCTCAGCTCATCGGACACGGGAGCACCGCATGAAGACCTCACGCCGACGCCCCCTCACCTTCCAGCCGCGGATCGCCCTTGCCGCATGCGTCCTCGTCGCGCTCCTTGCAGGCGCGGCGGTCGCAGCGGCTTACCCCATGGCCGAGAAGGACTTCCTCGCCCACGACACGGGCGGCCAGGCGGTCTACGAGGACATGGCGATCCGCCCCCAGGCCAGCTACGACGAGACGAGCACCACGACGTTCGTGACCTACCAGGGTCCCGGCCTCGACCCGTACGTGGTGGCGTTCGACCACACCGCGGGGTCATGGAAGGGGCCTGTGAAAGTCGCCGAGAACAGCCTCGACCTGTCTCGAGACATGCACGGCGCGCCCGCGATGGCGATCGACAACGCCGGCTACATCCACATCTTCTACGGGGCGCACAACAGCACGGTGCGACACCTGCGCTCCAAGCAGCCCCGCAGCATCGAGTCGGGGTGGTACTACGACGCTTCGGGCGCCCCTAATCTGGTCGGCAAGTACTCGTACCCGCAGCCGTCGCTCGATGCGGACACCGGCGCGACCCATCTCTTCGTGCGCAAGGACGACTTCAAGGAAGACTACGAATGGCTGAGCGGGTGGCGGATCCACACGCTCGCATCAGGCGCGTCGAGCTGGGAGACGACGCCGACCCCCGTGCTGCGGGACTCGACCACCAAGCGCTGGTACGCGAACGCTTACCGGAGCGCCGAGGGCACCACGCACGTGGCGGCTGTCGGGTTCAACCATTGGGAGACGTGGATGAAGCCGCCCGGCTCCAACTCCCCGTTCTACTCCCGGCAAGGGCTCTACTACCTCGAGGTCTCGCCGGACGGCGAGCTCTACACCGTGGACGGCGTCCGGATCGTCGACGCCATCGTGGCTGCTGACACTGATCCCAATCCCGGGAGCGCCGAAGCGACGATGACCCTCGACTACGGGGCCGACCAGGCGGCGCTCGAGACGTCGACGATCGTGGACGCGACGATGATCGAAGATGGTTACTGGCCCGTTGTCGAGTACCAGAACCAGGTGGTCGTCCGCGTGGACCCCGATACGGGAGAACCCGGCGTCCTGTTCCTGTCCGGACCGCACACCGACACGACGACGTTCATCGCCACGGAGGACCAGTACGCCTGGAAGTTCGCGCGCTGGCGCAGCGAGGAAGCGACGTGGAGCGTCACGGAGATCTGCCGGACCGATCAGTTCTTCGACGCCGGAACCTTCGAGTTCAGCGAGGACGGCACGATAACCGCGTACCTCACCGCCGAGGGCTACGAGCCGCCGGTCTTCCACACGACGAACCGCGGCGGCAGCATCGTGCGCTACGACTCGGATGATGGTGGGAGTACCTGGCAGAAGACCCGCGTCCTGCGCACCGCTTCGCCGGTGAACGGCACGCGCTACAACGACCCGCAGCTCGTCGTGAACGGGACCGATGAGGCACGCCTGCTCTTCTGCGAGTGGGACAACGCCGGCGTCAACTTCGTGCGCAAGGTCTTCCTCGGCGATACGGAGAACGGCGCGACGCTCACCAAGCAGGTCGCGCCCCGGTTCGACCGAATCGCCGGCAACGACCGTGTGCAGACGTCGATCGAGATCGCCAAGGAAGGCTACCCGCTCGGTTCCAACTGGGTCGTGCTCGCCTCGGCATCCTCGTTCCCCGACGCGCTCGCGGGCGTACCGCTGGCGTTCGCGCATGATGCGCCGGTGCTCCTCGTGCCGGAGGAGGGCCTGACGCAGCCGCTCGTAGAGGAGATACAGCGGCTGAAGCTCTCTCGCGGCAGCACCGACTACGGCGTGATCGTCCTGGGTGGCTCCGCCGCGGTGACCTCCACCGTGGAAGCCCAGGTGAAGAAGGCGCTGGGGTGGGCCTCGAGCACGACGCGCGTCAAGCGCATCGACGGGGTGAACCGTTACGACACCGCCAAGAATATCGCCGTGGAGCTGCAGAAGCGGCGCGGCGGCATGAAGCCGACGGCCGCGGTCATCGCCAGTGGGGAGACGTTCCCCGACGCGCTCGCCGTCTCACCGCTCGCCGCGGTGCGCGGCTGGCCGATCCTGCTGACGCCAAGCGACTCGCTCAGCGGCTACGCCACCGGCTACATCGCGGGCCAGGGCATCACCACCGTGCATCCGGTCGGCGGCACCGCCGTGGTGCCGGCCGCCGCTGATGCCCTGCCGGGCGCCGTGCGCTGGTGGGGCTCGAACCGCTACACCACCGCCAAGCGCATCGCCGATGAGGCGTACGGCAAGGGCCTCTATCGCGAACGGCTCGTGATCGCGAGCGGGGAGACGTATCCCGACGCGCTCGCGGGCGGCATGCTCGCCGCTCGCCAGCGTGCGACGCTCGGCCTGGTCGCGCCGTCGCTCGTGGACGGCGGCATCAACCCGGGTCTCGCCTTGCTGGCAACGGACAGCGCGATCAACGGCGCCTTGCGCTGGTACATCCTCGGCGGAGAGCGTGCGGTGGGACCCGATGTGGCGACGTATCTATCCGGTTACCTGGAAGGCGCCGCTCCCTAGGTCCGTTCGGCACGGTTCATGCAGCGCCGTTGTGATGGTCGCCCTCAAGGATGGGCGAGGGTCTGCCGAAGGCTCTAACCGTAACGAACGCCGCACCGTACGCGTGCTATAGTAGGGGCTTGGATGAGCACATTCCCAGCCCGTGGAGGACCAGCTCCCATGAGTCGTAGCCCCCTCATCCGGACCGTTGCCGCGCTCGCGGCGCTCTCCGTCATCCTTACGTTCACACCAGTTGCGCCCGCCGCGGCGCAAGACGTCTCGGTGGCCGCGATCCCCGACTTCATCTTCAACGGCTCCGGCTGGGGCCACGGCATCGGCATGAGCCAGTACGGCGCCCAGGGGTACGCCATCAAGGGGTGGAGCGCCGGGCAGATCATCCAGCACTACTTCAAAGGCTCGTACGTGGGCACGCGCGACCCCAAGCGCATCCGGGTGTACCTCGACCCGGCCGCCGGTTGGGGCGATGCGGGCTACACACGGCAGTACTGGACCATCCGGCCGGGTTACGCCGGCGGCAAGCTCAAGATCAACGGCACCGAGTACCCGGACGGAGCGTACAAGTTCACCGCGTCCGGCAGCTCGGTCGTCGTGACCGGCGGATCGCTCGCCTCGCCGCTCACGCTCACCGGTGAGGTCGTCGTCTACCCGGTCGGCGGCAGTCCACCGCTCCTGCAAGTGGTCGAGGGCACCGGTGTCTACGGCTCAGGGTACGTCCGCCACCGTGGCTTCATCCGCCTCACGGCGAGCGGCGGCAAGATGCGCATCATCGGCGACCTCTCCATGGAGGACTACGTCAAGGGCGTCATCCCAAGGGAGAGCCCTGCGAGCTGGCGACCGGCCGCCCTCCAGGCGCAGGCGATCGCGGCGCGCTCGTACGCGTATGCTTCGACGACGGTGCTCTGCACGCCCGCCTCCCAGGCGTACGGTGGGCACTCCAAGGGCTCGGACCGGACGAGCCCCGACTACACCACCGGCGAGCAGTCGAGCACCAACGCGGCGGCCGACGCCACCGCCAACCGTTATGCGATGTACGGCGGCAACGTGATAAAGACGTACTTCTCGTCCTCGATGGGCGGGAATACCGCCAACATCGAAGACTCGTGGAGCTACTCCACCCCCCAGCCGTACTACACTGGCGTGCCGTCGCCGTACGAAGGTCTGGCGGGCTGCCCGAACCAGTCGTGGACGGTCCAGTTTGATGGCCTCACGCTGGCGGCGCGGCTCAAGAGCTCATCGACGGTGCGCAACGAGCTCGCCGATCACGGTCTGGCGCCCGTCCCCGCAGGTGCCGGCAGCACGGTGTGGGTGTCGAGCATCAGCGTGGACTACGGCGTCTCCGGCTATCCCCGGTGGGTGTACTTCAAGTTCCTCACCGGCGACACCGTGAAGCTCTCGGCGTACACGGTCAAGGTCGCGCTCGGACTCAAGTCGCCCAACTTCCATCCCACGACGTTCCCCATCGCGCGCGTGAAGGGGAACGACCGCTTCGCTACCTCGGTGGCGGTCTCCAACGCCGCGTTCCCCGGCGGGACCGCGCCCGCGGTCGTGATCGCCAGCGGTGAGGACTACGCCGACGCCCTCACGGGCTCGGCCGTCGCGGGCGCCGCGGGCGGACCGCTCCTGCTCACCATGAAGGGCAGCTTGCCCGGCTCGGTGGCATCGGAGATCAAGAGCCTTGCCCCCTCGAAGGTCTACATCATGGGCGGCGAGGCCGCGGTCTCCAAGTCGGTCGAGACCAACGTGCGCGCCATCCTTCCGGCGGCCACGATCGTGCGCGTCGCCGGCTCCAACCGGTTCCAGACATCGGTCCGCGCCGCCGAGACGGTCAAGGGGCTTACGGGCATCACCAAGACCATCGTCGTAAGCGGCTCGTCGTGGGCCGACGCGGCGGCCATCTCCGGCCTGGCGTACGCCAAGGCCTACCCGATCCTGCTCACCGACACCAACGCGCTTCCCGGCTCGGTGAGCGCGTTCCTCTCGGCCAACAAGCCTGCGGGAACGCTCATCGCGGGCGGGACGGCCGTTGTCACGACCGGCGTGGAGAACACGGTCCGCAACCTCACCGGCGGCGACGTGAAGCGGCTGGCCGGCTCCAATCGCTACTACACGTCTTCGGCTATCGCCGAGCACAGCTTCCAGGCGGAGGGCTTCGGCGCCGCCGAGGTCTTCCTGGCGACCGGCAACGCGTACCCCGACGCGCTCTCCGGTGGCGTGCTCGCGGGCGTCACGTCGCAGCCGATCCTGCTGACCGACACGGACACGTGTCCCGGCGGCACGCAGTGGTTCCTGCGCGAGCACAAGGCGGCCATCGAGAAGCTCACCATCTTCGGCGGGACGAGCGCGGTCTCCATGGACGGCCTGCTCTCGCTCGACGCCGTGATGCGCTAGCGAGACGCTGTCGCCCGGTGGCGACGGGTAGTACTCTCATGAGGTCCGCCGCTACGCCGGGAGGCGCTCATGCCTGACGTCACGCTCACCGTGCCCGAGTCCGACATCGCGCGCGTCACCGCGCTCGCGCCTGAGAAGCCGCGCGTCGCGATGGTGCTCGGCTCCGGGCTCTCGGGTCTTGCCGATGCTGCCGAGGGCGCCCGCTCCCTGCCCTACGCCGAGCTCGAGGGCTTCCCGCGCGTGGATTCGGTCGCCGGCCACTCGGGCCGGCTCGTCGCCGGCGCGGTCGGCGGCATGCCGGTCCTGCTCTTCCAGGGCCGCGCGCACCTCTATCAGGGCGTGACGGCGCTCGACGCCGCGTATCCCGCGCGGCTCGCCGCGGCGGCCGGTTGCACGGTGTTCATCGTCACCAACGCAGCGGGCGGCGTGAATGAGAGCCTGCGCACCGGCGACATCACGCTCATCCGCGACCACATCAACCTCATGGGCCGAAACCCGCTCGTCGGCTGGCCCGGCCCCGCGGGCGGGACGCCGTTCGTCTCGATGAGCGAGGCGTACAACGCCGGGCTCCGCGAGCTCGCGCTCGAGGCCGCCGCCGAGACCGGCATCGCGCTGAAGGAGGGCGTGTACGCGGGGCTTCTCGGCCCCACGTATGAGACGCCTGCCGAGGTGCGGATGCTCCGGTCGCTTGGCGCTGACATGGTGGGCATGTCGACCGTCCCGGAGGTCATCGCGGCGCGCGCGCTCGGAATGCGCGTGCTCGGCATGTCGCTCATCACCAACGCCGCGGCGGGGGAGTGCCTCTCGCACGACGAGGTGCTCGAGGCGGGGCATCGCGCGGCGGCCGAGATGACCACGCTTGCCACTGCTATACTACGGAAGCTGTGACCCTGAGCGGGTCAGGACGACGACCCGTCACCCCTGGACACCGACGGGGGCGACCGTGCCCTCAGACCAGAAAGGAACCCCGATGGAGCATCACGTCAAGGACCTCGGCCTGGCCGCTGCCGGTAAGGCGCGCATCGAATGGGCCGATCAGGACATGCCCGTGCTCGCGTCCATCCGCGAGCGGTTCGAGCGCGAGAAGCCGCTTGACGGCGTGCGCGTCTCGGCGTGCCTGCACGTGACCACCGAGACCGCCAACCTCATGCGCACGCTCAAGGCCGGCGGCGCCGACATCGTGCTCTGCGCGAGCAACCCGCTCTCCACGCAAGACGACGTCGCCGCGGCGCTCGTGGCCGAGTACGGCATCCGCACGTACGCCATCAAGGGCGAGGACACCGAGACGTACTACGCGCACATCGACGCCGCCATCGACCACAAGCCGCAGATCACGATGGACGACGGCGCCGACGTCGTCGGACGCATCCACGCCGAGAAGCCCGAGGCGCTCGAGCACATCATCGGCGGCACCGAAGAGACCACCACCGGCGTCATCCGGCTCAAGGCCATGGCCGCCGACGGCGCGCTGCGCTACCCGATCATCTCGGTCAACGACGCGGACACCAAGCACCTGTTCGACAACCGCTACGGCACCGGCCAGTCGACCATCGACGGCATCGTCCGCGCCACCAACCGGCTCATCGCCGGCCGTACCGTCGTCGTCACCGGCTACGGTTGGTGCGGTCGCGGCATCGCGATGCGCGCCGAGGGCCTGGGCGCCAACGTCATCGTCTGCGAGGTCGACGCCCTGCGCGCGCTCGAGGCCGTCATGGACGGCTATCGCGTGATGCCTGCTGTCGAGGCGGCCGCCGTGGCCGACGTGTGGGTCACCGTGACCGGCGACATCAACGTCATCGACTCGCCGATGTTCGAGGCCATGAAAGACGGCGCCATCATCGCCAACTCGGGCCACTTCAACGTCGAGATCAACATCCCGCACCTGCGCGAGAAGGCGGTGTCGGTGCGCGAGGTGCGTCCGCTTGTCGAGGAGTTCACGCTGGATGACGGTCGTCGCATCTACCTGCTCGCCGACGGCCGCCTCGTGAACCTCGCCTGTGCCGAGGGGCACCCCGCGTCGGTCATGGACATGTCCTTCGCCAACCAGGCGCTCTCCGCCGAGCACATGGTGAAGAACGCCGCGTCGCTCACGCCGGGCGTCTACCCGGTGCCCAAGGAGATCGACCAGGGCATCGCGGCGCTCAAGCTCGCCACGATGGGCGTGCGCATCGATGAGCTCACCGCCGAGCAGGCGAAGTACCTGGCGTCCTGGCAAGAGGGCACCGTCTAGTACGTTCCGCACGCGATCCGCGCCGAGGAGCCACATGAGCATCTCCGACATCCCGCGCACGATCTGGTGGGAGGAGGGCACGGTCCGCATGGTGGACCAGTCCCGCCTCCCGCTCGTGGGCGACCTGCTCGTCTGCAACACCTACGAGGGCGTCTGTCACGCCATCAGGGGCATGGCCGTGCGCGGCGCGCCCGCGCTCGGCGTGGCCGCGGCGCTCGGCATCGCGCTCTGGGCGGTGACCGAGGGCGCGGAGATCGAGTCGCGTGAAGACTTCCTCGACGCGCTCGATGTGGTGGCCGCGCAGATCACCGAGACCCGCCCGACAGCGGTGAACCTGTTCTGGGGCGCGGAGCGCATGAAGCGTTTCGCGCGCGAGAACGCCGACGTGTCCGTCGACGAGCTGCGCGAGCTCATCCTGGCCGAGGCGCTCAACGTGATGGCCGAGGACGAGGAGCGCAACCGCGCGCTCGGGGCGCACGGTGCGGAGCTGCTGGCCGAGGGCTCGCGTGTGCTCACGCACTGCAACGCTGGTTCGCTCGCGACCGCGTACTTCGGCACGGCGCTCGGCGTGATCTTCTCGGCGCACGAACAGGGCAAGGTCGCGGGCGTCTGGGTCGACGAGACCCGCCCGGTGCTGCAGGGCGCGCGTCTCACGGCCTGGGAGCTCAAGATGGCGGGTATCCCGCATACGCTCATCACCGACAACATGGCGGCGAGCGTCATGCGGCGCGGCCTGGTGGACGCGGTGATCGTGGGTGCGGACCGCATCGCCGCCAACGGGGACGTCGCCAACAAGATCGGTACCTACGGCCTCGCTGTGCTGGCGCAGGCGCACGGCATCCCGTTCTACGTGGCGGCCCCCACGTCGACCGTGGACCTCACCCTCGCGAGCGGCGACGAGATCGTCATCGAGGAGCGCGACGAGCGCGAAGTGACGGGCGTGACCGCCTCGGGCGTCATCGAACCGCACTCCCCGCAGGAGTTCCGCGCGCTCGACCTGCTCACCGCCGAAGGGCCGTACGCTCTCGGTATGACCAAGGGCCACCAGATGGAGATCTCGCGCAAGGGGGGCGGCTACCAGTTCGACGCCTGGCTGCGCATCGCACCGCCCGGCGTGCCAGTGTACAACCCGGCGTTCGACGTCACGCCTGCCGAGCACGTGACGGCGATCATCACCGAGCGCGGCGTGGCGCGACCGCCCTACGCCGAGTCCCTCGCGGGCTGCTGCACGGGTTCGGGCGCCATCCACGAGATCGGCTAGCTGATCGCGATGGAGGTCGGGCAGCTGCTGGGCGTCATCGGCGGGGTGCTCGGGTACTTCGCGCTCGGGATGGTGCTCAGGGTGACCGGCCTCATGAAGGCCGAGCATGCCCACCCGCTCAACACCCTGCTGATCTACGTCGCGCTGCCGGCGCTCATCTTCACGACCGTGCAGCAGGCGGCGCTCGATCCCTCACTGGGGCTCCTGCCGCTCGTCGGCTGGGGCGTCGTGCTCGTCGGGCTGGCCGTGGGATGGGCGCTCGCACGCCTGCTCGGCCTGGAGGGACCGGCGGCCGGAGCGTTCATGCTGGCTGCCGCCTTCGGCAACACCGGCTATATCGGCTACCCGCTCGCCTCGGCGCTGCTCGGCGACGCGGGCCTGGTGCGCGCGATCTTCTACGACGTGTTCGGGAATACCGCCGCCGTCATCACCATCGGCACCTTCATCGCGAGCCGGTATGGCGAGCACGACGAGCAGGTCAACCCCGTTCGTGAGGTCGTGACGTTCCCGCCCTTCATCGCCCTCGCGGCCGCGCTCGCGCTTCGGTCGGTTGCTGTTCCGACCGTGGTCGGTGACTGGTTGGATGCGCTCGGTAAGCTCGTGGTCCCGATGATCATGATCTCGGTGGGACTGTCGCTGAGACCGAGCAAGCTCAAGGGGCACCTGAGGGACGTCGCGGCTGTCGCGGGGATCAAGCTCCTCGTGCTGCCGGCTATCGCCCTGGCCGCAGGTTCGCTCGTGTTCTCCTCGGCGGAGTCCTTGCGCGTCGCGGTCATCGAGGCGGGCGTTCCCACGATGATGCTCACGATGGTCATCGGGATGCGTTTCAAGCTGGACACGGACCTGATCGCCTCGGCGATCCTGGTGACGATGACGGGGGCGATCGTCACCATCCCGGTCTTCCAGCTGCTCATCGGCTGACGGACGCCCCTGAGGGGGCGTGCCGTGGGCGCAGTGCTCGATCTGCTCTTCCCGCCGCGGTGCTGCGCGTGCGGCGTGCCGGACACGCTGCTCTGCGACGCGTGCCGTGCGGGGCTTCGGCCGATCGACCCTGCGCGGGCCTGTCCCCGGTGCGGCGCTCCGATCGTCCGGAGGGCCTGCCCGGAGTGTCGGGGGCGCGCCTACGCGTTCGAGGCGACCCGCGCGGTCGGCCTCTTCGCACCGCCGCTCTCGAACCTCGTCGTCACGTTCAAGGACGGGCCGGAGCGCAGACTGGCGTCCGAGCTTGGCGGGTTGCTCGCGGCGACCGCCATCGGGCTCACCGACGTGGCGATCGTTCCCGTGCCCGCCACCGCCGCAGCCGTGCGACGTCGGGGCTTCGACCACATGCGCGTCCTCGCGGGTGCGCTCGGCCGCAGGATCGGCACGCCGGTGGCGCCGTGCCTCGCCGCCGGTCGCTCGGCCGACCAGCGTGAGCTGTCACGCGATGAGCGCGCCCGGAACGTGTCGGGGGTGTTCGGACTTCAGGCGCCGCCGCCGCGCGAGGTCCTGCTGCTCGATGATGTCTTCACGACCGGCGCGACGCTCGACGCCGCGGCGCAGGTGCTGCTGCAGGGTGGGGCAGAGCACGTGACGACGCTCGTCGTGGCGCGTGTCGTCAATCCCATGACGCCCGTCCCTGCCGATGCCTAGCATGCTGCCGAGGGTGCTATACTTCTGGTTCGCTTCCACCCGGGTCTGTGGTTGCGGGTGCCTCGGCACCCAAGTCCAGGGCAGGTGCGGCCGAAAGGACCCACGTAAGCCGGAGGGCCTTGTGCCTCCGTGTGAGCATGGCGCACCTTAGGGGTAAGTCGTACCGTCCGCCGCGAGGCGGGCGAGAGGGCCACTAGTGAGATAGCATCAAGCGACAGTCCCGGTACGCGAGTGTGGGGCCAAAGACCAGGTCAGCCGGGTGGGAGCGTCGAGCGACGAAGGGAGATCGCGTGCGAGCGCTACGCATCATCGCCGCCATGCTCGTGGCGGCCGTGCTCATCGCAGGTGCAGGCTGCAAGAAGGAGGCCGAGGAGCCGGCGCTCGAGCCTAAGATCGCGCCGCCCGCGATCGCCGAGGCCGGCGTCCTGAGGGCCGGCGTCGACCTCGACTACCCGCCGTTCGCGGGCACGGTCGACGGCGAGACGGTGGGCATCGACGTCGACGTCGCGGCAGCGATAGCCGAGCGGCTCGGGCTCGAACTCGAGCTTGTCGACGTGAAGCCGGAGGGTCTTGGCGCGGCGCTCGCCGAGGGCGACGTGGATATCGCGCTCGCAGCGGTTCCGATCGCCGACGCGGTCGTCTCTGACGTCGCTGTGGCAGGCTCCTATCTCGTCGACGGCCCGGCGATCTTCTCGATGGTCACGACCGCGAGCGCCGAGCCGACGCCGACCGCCGCATCGCTCGGCGGTCGCCGCGTTGGCGTGCAGACCGGGACGCTCGGCTACTGGCGCCTGCAGGACGACTACGGCTCCGGCTTCGCCACCGAGTTCGAGACGCTCGAGCAGGCGTTCGCGGCGCTCGCTGCGGGGGAGATCGACGTCGTCGTGTGCGACGCTGTCGTCGGCGGCTACCTCGGCCGCGACTTCCCCGACGTGCGGCTGCGCGGGCAGTACGGGACGGCCGCGCCCCTCGGCGTGACCGTTGCCCCGGAAGCCACCGAGCTCGAGCAGGCCGTCCGGGAGACCCTCGATGCGCTGGCCGCCGAAGGCGTTCTGGACACCATCCGCCGGAAGTGGGTCGGCGAGCTTCCGCGGCTCGAGGTGCCGTCGAGCGAGGTCACAGCCACGCCCTGACCGACGTCCTCATCTGCATACGTGTCGCAGGGTCCGGGCGGTGTCCGGACCCTGCGTGCATCCTGGCCGGTCATTTGTGCATACAGCACATCGGCTGGCGCAATCTATGCGCTCTTGCGATATAGTTATGCAGCGTGATGTGACGGAATGGCGCGCGACGCGCGCCGGTAGGCTGTGGATGGAGGAGGACAGCTCATGGGCAAGAGCAAGAAGTTGCTCGCACTTCTGCTGACGCTCGCGCTCGTCTTCAGCGCCTTCGCACTCGTCGGCTGCAACGGCGATGACGGCGAAGACGGCGGTGAGGACGGCGGCGGGACCGAGGCCGAGGCCACGATCCAGGGCGTCGACGATCTGGGCGAGGGCGACAAGGTCGGTGTGCAGTCCGGTACCACGGGTGAGGCGTGGGCACGCGAGAACCTCGAGCCGAACGGCGTCGAGGTCGTGCCGTACGATGACATCCTCCTGGCGTTCTCGGCCCTGCAGGCCGGCGACGTCGATGGCGTCATCAACGACCTCCCGATCTCTCAGGACGTCGTGAAGGACGAGACGCGCGGACTGGTCATCGTCGAAGAGATCCAGACGGACGAGACCTACGGCTTCGCGTTCAACAAGAGCAACAACTCGCTGCGCGACGCCGTGAACTGGGCGCTGGCCGAGGTCATCGCCGACGGCACGTACGACGAGGTCTACGAGAAGTGGTTCGGTGCCCCCCCGATGTCGATGCCTGAGCCTGAGGTGACGGTGGCCGAGAAGCCCGCCGACATCCAGACGCTGCAGGACGGCAAGATCATCGTCGGCTCGGACACCGCGTTCCCGCCCTTCGAGAACGTCGAGGGTGGCGAGGTCGTGGGCTTCGACGTCGACCTGATGAACGCGATCGGCGAGAAGCTCGGCCTCGACGTCGAGTTCAAGAGCTACAAGTTCGACGCGCTCATCACGGGCGTGCAGGCGGGTACCGAGTTCGACATGGTCGCTTCGGCCATGACGATCACCGAGGAGCGCAAGCAGTCGGTCGACTTCTCGAACCCGTACATCAACTCGAACCAGTCGCTCGCGGTCAAGGCTGCCGAGTAGCAGACAGACTGACTGACAAGCCAAAGGGCCGGCGGGACAACCCGCCGGCCCTGCGGTATGACCCCCTGTCGAGGAGGCGGGCCGAGTGAATCCCAAGCTCCGAAGGACCATCTGGTACGCGGCCAACGTGACGGTATTCCTCGTGCTTGCCGTCCTGGTGCTGACGATGGTCGGTCCCGCTCGCCTGCAGTTCGAGCGGCCCGCGGACCGGGGAGAGACAGGTCTCGTCGCTGACACGTACATCGCTCCACCCGCTCGCGACACCATCACCATCGGGAAGCGGGGCAACGTCCGGATCGCGCAGGCCGAGATGGACGTCGAGGTCGGTGCGACGCTCGAGCGCGATCCCGCCGGTGGTGGGATGGACGACTCGGCGTGGCTGCTGTCCGCCGCCGAGACGAGCCCGACCCCGGTGCTGCTCAACGGGGAGCCGGTCGAAGGCACGCCCGCGGTCGAGGCGGGAGACGTCATCACCGTGGGCGGCGTGGATGTGACGTTCGACGGCAGCCGCCGTGGCGTCCTCGGCTTCCTGGACTGGTGGGAAGCGGGTCGCATCTCGCACCTGTTCGCGTCGCCTGAGGTATTCGCCGAGGCGTTCCCGATCCTGCTCGCTGCTTTCCCGGTCTCGCTCCTGGCGGTCCTCGTGTCGTTCAGCCTCGCCATTCCCGGAGGTCTGGCGCTCGCATTCATGAAGATGGCGCGTACGCGCTGGCTGCGATGGCCGGCGACCATGTACATCGACGTCATCCGCGGCACTCCGATCTTCTTGCAGATCCTGCTCGTCTTCTTCGGGTTGCCGCTGATGCCGCCGTGGCAAGCGCTCATCTCGGCGCTGCCCCAGCTCAACGACGCCGGACCTTTCGGCGTCACGTGGTCGCTCTACCTGCGCGCATTCGTCGTGCTGAGCTTCAACTCCTCGGCATACATGGCCGAGATATTCCGTGCCGGCATCGAGTCCATCTCCAAGGGACAGATGGAGGCGGCGCGCTCGCTCGGTATGAGCGCCCCGCAGGCGATGGCGTACGTCATCATCCCGCAGACGGTACGACGCGTCCTGCCGACGATGATGTCCGAGTTCATCCTGTTGTTCAAAGACACGTCGCTGTTCGCTGCGGTGGGCATGGCCGAGATCATCCTGCGGGCGCGAGAGGTCGCGTCCTCTACGCTCAACGTCTCGCCCTACCTGCTTGCTGCAGGCTTCTACCTGATCATCACCATCCCGCTCGGCCGCTTCGTCCAGAACCTTGAGAACCGCCTTGCGCGGGCCGAGGGAGGAGGCGCCGTGCGCGATGAGCCGAAGGAGACCGACGTGCAGGTGCCCGGCCATGATGCCGGCGACGGGACAGAACCCGCCGTGCTGGAGAGGGGGTGAGCGACGTGACCACCAACGAGAACGGCCCCGTTGTCAGGTTGTGCAACCTGCAGAAGCGCTTCGGCGATCTGGAGGTCCTCAAGGGCGTCGACATGGATGTGCAGAAGGGCGAGGTCGTCGTCATCCTCGGCCCGTCAGGCTCGGGAAAGTCGACGCTGCTCCGATGCGTGAACCGCCTTGAGATGCCGACGGGTGGTGAGGTGTGGCTCGAGGACATCCAGGTCAATCACCCCAAGACCGATATCAACAAGGTGCGCGAGCGCATCGGTATGGTGTTCCAGTCGTTCAACCTCTTCCCGCATCTCACTGCCAAGGGCAACGTCATGCTTGCGCAGCGCAAGGTGCTGAAGCGTTCCAAGGACGAGGCCGAGAGGATCGCCATCGAGCAGCTTGAGCGCGTCGACCTCGGCGACCGCGTCGACTACTACCCATCGCAGCTGTCGGGTGGACAGCAGCAGCGCGTGGCGATCGCCCGTGCGCTCGCGATGGACCCGCACGTGATGCTCTTCGACGAAGTGACCTCGGCGCTCGATCCCGAGCTCGTTCGCGGCGTCCTCGACGTCATGAAAGAGCTCGCACGCGGCGGCATGACCATGCTCGTGGTCACCCACGAGATGGGCTTCGCGCGCGACGTGGCGAGCCGCGCCGTCTTCATGGATGGCGGCGTTATCGTGGAGGAGGGTACGCCGAGCGCAGTGTTCGACAACCCGCAGAACGAGCGGACCAAGGACTTCCTCGGCCACATCGTCTGATCGGATTCAGCACGAACGATACCCGCGACTGCTCGCAACGGGCAGCGGCGGGTATCTTCATCGTAAGGACCGCGAACAAGGAGGTCTTGCCATGAAGATGATCGTGAAGGGGCGTCGCACCGACGTCACGCCGGCGATCCGGGAGTACGCTGAGGAGAAGATCGGCCGAGTAGCCAAGATCCTCGACAGCATGATCATGAGCGCGGACGTCGAGTTGACCACCGAGTCCAACCCGTCCATCCCAGAGAACCAGATCGCCGAAGTCACGGTCTACACCAAGGGTCACGTCATCCGTGCCAAGGAATCGGCATCAGACATGTTCGCCGCGATCGACCTCGTCAGCGAGAAGCTCGAGCGTCAGGTGCGCAAGTTCAAGACGAAGATCGTCGACCGGCACACCAAGGCTCCGTCGCTGCCGGAAGCGATCAGCATGGCCGCCGCCGAGGAGCAGCAGGCCGAGCGCGAGCCCGCCATCGTCAAGACCAAGCGTCTCGACGTGAAGCCCATGACCCCCGACGAGGCGATTCTGCAGATGGAGCTGCTGGGACACGATTTCTTCGTGTTCTCTTCGGCTGAGACCGAGGAGATCAACGTCCTCTATCGCCGGAACGATGGCGATTACGGCCTGATCGAGCCGTCGTAGGTCAGCGATCAGTCTTCCTGAGTGACCCTGAGGGCGCCGTTAGGCGCCCTCGTTTCGTCTCGGCTGCACCGGCGTTTCCCACCGATTGCGCTGCTAGAGGCACTTGCCCGTCATGTTGACACCCGCAAACGGACAGCCGTAGAGTGTCAGGAAGGTAGTGAGCTGCAAACACAGATCGTGGTCATGACGTAGCACAAGTCGAACCAAGGAGCGCTCGATGGACAGAGGGCTGTCCTCTGCGACCATCGCCGAGATCGAAGAGGCGCTGTCGCAGGTATCCGAGATCAAGGCCGTCCGTATCGTCGCCTCGCCTGACGGCGCGATTCAGGAGATTCACGTCCTCGCGCTCCCGAACAAGTCCCCCAAGCAGCTCGTTCGCGACATCGAGTCCACCATCATGGCTGCGTTCGGGATTCCCGTCGACCACAAGAAGATCTCGATCGCGCAGCTCGGCCAGGCCACCATTCCGACCGACTCGCCGGCGTCGCCGGCTCGAGCGAAGATCAAGTCGATCAACTCGGAAGTGAGCGGGATCAACGCCGCGATAAGCGTGGCACTCGAACTCGAGGGCGACATCTACATCGGGCAGGCCACCGGTCCGGCGAGCCAGACCGGGCGGCAGCGCCTGGTCGCGCAGGCCACGCTGAACGCCGTTGAGGAGTACCTGGAGCAGTCGCTCGGCTTCGCGCTCGAAGACGTCGGGATCATCCAGCTCGGACGCGAGCGGGTCGCTGTCGCCTGTGTCGCGCTGGTCACCGCGCTCGGAGAGCAGACGTTCTCCGGCTCAGCCCTGGTCCGACAGAACGAGAAGGATTCAATCGTCAGGGCCACCCTTGACGCGATCAATAGACGCATCGGGTTCTTGACAACGACATAGACCCCAAGTTTGGACCAACGCCGTGGAACTTGGTTTGAACCCTGTCAGCATTCGATCGAGCGGAGCGGACAGAGTTCTTCCATTGCTAGCGGTATGGGAGAAGACCACATCGAAAAGGGGGTCTTCTCACTATGAAGCGTATCGTTTTCCTGCTCAGCTCGCTTGCCGCGCTCGTTCTCAGCGGTGGCGCCGCCATCAAGTGGTAGTAGGTTTGCCCACGGCGTTGGTCCAACATGAACCCCCAAGGATGCACGGGCAGTGAAGACCAGAATCTACGTTGCAGCACTGGTGACAATTGCGGTGGCCCTACTGATCTTCGGTCCGTGGCCGCCCGTGCCCGACCGTGCGTGGCCAGGTGTCGTCTTGCTGGCCGCACTCACTATACTCGCCGAGTCCACGGCAATCAGGCTGCCGGTCACCGGTTCTGTTTCGCTGGCTCTTGCGTTCGACCTTGCTGCACTGATGTACGCCGGACCATACGGCGGCGTCGTTGTCGCACTTGCAGGCGCTGTCTCTCCGGATGAGTTCCGCGCTCACAAGGAGCCCATCCGTATGGTGTTCAATGCCGCCCAGCTGAGCATCATCGTTCTTGTGGGGTCTGCCGCTTATGATTCTTTCGGCGGTACGTCTCTAGCGGTGGGCGGTTCAGAGGTGGCCGCCGCAAGCATTCTCCCCGCGATTCTGGCAGCAGTCGCGATGCAGGCGACGGCCACGTCCCGTCAAGTGGTGTATGAAGCCCTCTGCTCCGACCTCGAGCTCCT
>JASEEU010000011.1 GCA_030019445.1 Anaerosomatales bacterium
CCGAGGCTACCCGACTCGCGTCAGGCATCCCACAGGGACAGAGTGACGTTAAGGATGCGCTGGTTAGACCGCACCCACGTGTCCTAGCCCTCAGAAGCCAGACCCTTGAGTACTACCTGATGCGCGACATCAACTGTCTCAGCGATTCTGTCGACCGGCACAATGACGGCCAAACCCGAGTTCTCTTCGAAGATGACCCTTGGCCGTTTGGTCTGAGCACTGATGGCCACATCCTGATATGGCACGTAGGCCGACACTATGCCAAGCAGGCTCGATTTCCCGTACGACTGCGTACCTTGTATTGAGACAACCTCCGGTCGTGTAAGAACCGGTCCACCGCTGTTGCCTGGGAAGATTGACGCGTCCACAAGGAACACTGCGCTTGCGCCCGCAATTGCGTCGCGAATTCGCGCCACAACGCCCTGCCGTACAACGACGTAGTTGCGCTCATTACCAGGATCGCCAAGTGGAAAACCAAGGACAAACACACCGTTGCCCTCGCACACGCCATTGGCTTCAGCTGCAGCCAAGTCCATGACGTGGCTGTTGGACTGGAAGTAAGAGAACTGAATCCCTTGATCCTTCAGGAGGTTCACATTGATCGGAACGGCCGCGACGTCAACGCCCGGGACAGGATGCAGCGAGTACAGGGCGTTCCCTTCTGCATCTACGAGTGCAAGGTCATACATTCGCGCCGGCTCACCCACCTGGGGATTGAATCTCAGAACCGCAGCGGTGGAGCCCTCGAAGACGTGACGGTTGGTGACAAGGTAGACGCGGAAGTGCGACTGCCCGGGCTCATCACCTTCACCCATGTAGACGCCGTAAAGGAAGCCAGTCGCCCCGAAGCTTACGTTGCCCTGCTCGTCACGGAATCCAATCGCGGTAACGCAATCAAGAAAGAACCCCGGAATCAACGCCACACTAGTTCCCCCCTACTGTCGGTCTAACGTCTCGGCGCTTCAGCTGCGCGCCGAAGCGCTCTCTTCGTAGCCTACACCGTGGCGCGTCAGCTGGAAGCGCTTGTTAGGCCGACTCGCGCAACCCCGGATCCTCATCCAGTGCTTGCTGCAGCAAGGATTCCCGCCGGCGCTCCGACAGCCACGTGCTGAGCTCGACGCGCAGGTGGACTCGATACCATGGCCGCCGCCATCCCACCAGCAGGCTCAGTGCGATCCACAGCGCCAGAATGCCGATCAAGATTGCATCCGAGAACAAGGCCCAGGGCCACAGCCAAACCGTCATGACCGCGAGCACAAGTGCCATCAGCGGCAGCAGCCCGAACCACCCCGTAGCGTCGAGAATCTGCATCTTTGTGCGCAGATACTCCCGCGGGTCCGCGCTGCCACGCTCAGCGCTCAAAGTAAGATACAGGCAGTCCGCGAGGTAGCTTCGCCAGCTATCCCAACCGATGTAGAGCACAGCCAGGAACACTGCAAGGACTGTGAAGAGAGTTGCACTGAAGCGGCCGGCCCACGAGCGCGCGAGCAGCAGACCGACGGACCCCGCGATGACGAGCGCGATCACAACTGCGGCAGTCGGAGGTGAGACTTGACGGAGGAGAGAACGGTAATGCTCGGGGGACTGGAGGACTGTCGTTTCTCTCTCCACCTAATCTCCCAAGTGTTCGGCCTAACAACGATTCTGTTGTCAGAATACGCCTGCACGCTGACAGCGTGTAGTCCGCTGCCGCCCGGCTTGGAGCCTTGGGTCGGCCGCATCTGGCGATCTCCAGTCTCGATAACCGAGGCGCTGGCGACGCCGGTCACGACGCCGCGCGCTGCGAGTCCCAGCCCTCCGTGGACCCTTCGTCTCTGCGGCTACCGCAGCCCGTCGAGGGGACTCCGCACACCGCAGCCGCCGCGGTTGAGCACGTGCGTGTAGACCATCGTCGTGGAAACGCCCTTGTGCCCGAGCAGCTCTTGGATCGTCCGGATGTCGTAGCCGTTCTCCAGCAGGTGCGTCGCGAACGAGTGCCGGAACGTGTGGCAACCGACCTGTTTGGCGATGCCGGCGCGTCGCACCGCCTCCTTGACCGCGCGCTGCACGATCGTCGGATGCACGTGATGCCGTCCCTGCCGTCCGGTCCTCGCGTCGCGCCACCGCCGCTGCTGCGGGAAGACCCACTGCCACCGCCAGTCCGTCGGCGCGGCCGGGTACTTCCGGTCGAGGGCGTCAGGCAACAGCACCGCGCCCCACCCGTCGGCCAGGTCGCGCTCGTGCAGAGCACGCACTCCTCGCAGATGCCCCTGCAGCTCCGGTTTGAGCGCCTCGGGCAGCATCGTCACCCGGTCGCGGTCGCCCTTGCCCCGCCGCACGCAGATCTCGTTACGGCGGAAATCGATGTCCTGCACGCGCAGTCGCAAGCACTCCATCAGCCGCATGCCGGTGCCGTACATGAGCGAGGCGACCAGCCGGCTCTCGCCGTCCAGTTCGGCGAGCACCGCGCGGACCTCGGCCGGCGTCATGACCACGGGCACGCGATGCGACCGCGGCGCGCGAACCAGCCCTTCGAGGTCGCCGAGCTCCCTGCCGAGGACGTGTCGATACAGGAACAGCAGCGCCGAGAGGGCCTGCGTCTGCGTGGATGCGCTGACGTGATCAGCCACCGCGAGATGCGTCAGGAACGCGTTCACCTCGGCCTCGCCCATGTCGGCAGGATGCCTGACCCCGTGGAACCGGATGAAGCGCAGCACCCAGCGGCAGTACGCCTGCTCCGTGCGCGGACTGTAGTGGCGCACGCGCAGGGCGTGACGCATCTGGTCCATCAGGCGTGACCGAGGCATGGTGTCCTTCCTGACAGGGAAGGACATCGTCTCGCTTCGGACTTAACAGACGCGAACCGGATCCTGACCTACAGCGCGAAGCCCCCGTGCTTCTTGAAGTGCTCCACGAGCCCGCCATCGGCGAGCAGCTGCGCCATGACCGCCGGCAGCGGCTTGATGGCGATGTCGATGCCCTTGGTCACATCGCGGAGCACGCCGCCCGTGAGGTCGAGCTCGAGCTCGTCGCCGTCGTCGATGAGGTCGGTGTCGCACTCCACCACCGGGAGGCCGGTGTTGATGGCGTTGCGGTAGAAGATCCGCGCGAAGCTCTTGGCGAGCACCGCCTTGGTGTTGGAGTGGATGAGCACGAGCGGCGCCTGTTCGCGCGACGAGCCCATGCCGAAGTTCTTCCCCGCCACGAGGAAGCCGCCCTCGGGCTTGACCTTGTCGTAGTACCCGGGGTCCAGCTCCTCCATGGCGTGCACCGCCATGGCCTCCATATCGGCGGACTTGAACTTGTACTTGCCGGAGATGATGTAGTCCGTGTTGATGTCATCCCCGTACTTGAACGCTCTGGCCGAGAGCTTCATCTACCGCTCCCCTCCCTCGAAGTACTTCCGGGGGTCGGTGATCTTCCCCTCGATCACAGACGCGGCCACCGTCGCCGGGCTTCCCAGGTAGATGAACGCGTTGGAGTTGCCCATGCGGCCCTTGAAGTTGCGGTTGGCCGTGGAGATGACGTTCTCGCCGTCGCTCGGCACGCCGTTGTGCGTGCCGACGCACGGACCGCAGCCCGGCGTCACAAGCGCGGCGCCGGCCGCCACGAGCGTCTGGATGTAGCCCGCCTCGATGGCGTCGAGCAGGATCCTGCGCGACGCGGGGGCCACGATGAAGCGCACATCAGAGTGCACCTGCCTGCCCTCGAGAATCTTCGCGGCGATCGCCAGGTCTTCCAGGCGGCCGTTGGTGCACGTGCCGAGCACACCCTCGGCGATGGGCGTACCCTCCACGTCCTCGATCGGCGAGACGTTGTCGACCGCATGCGGCTTGGCGACCTGCGGGCCGATGACGCTCGCGTCGATCGCGAGCTCGCGCACGTACGTGGCATCGGCATCGGGAGCGACCGGATCGGGCGTCTTGTCGCCCCGGCCCTCGTACCAGGCGAGCGTCTTCTCATCGGCCTCCATCAGGCCCGCCTTCGCGCCCACCTCGATCGCCATGTTCGACATCGTCATGCGCGCCTCCACCGAGAGCGCCTCGATCACCGGCCCGTGGAACTCGATCGCCTCGTAGGTGGCGCCGTCCACGCCGATCTGTCCGGCGAGGTAGAGCACGAGGTCCTTGCTGAAGACGCCCGGCTTCAACTCGCCTTCGTAGGTGACCTTCATGGTCTCCGGCACCTTGAACCACAGCTTGCCGGCGGCCATCGCCGCGGCGCCGTCGGTGGAGCCCACGCCGGTGGAGAAGACGTTGAGCGCGCCGTAGGTGCACGTGTGGCTGTCGCAGCCGACCATCAGGTCGCCCGGCACCACGTGGCCCTTCTCGGGAATGAGCTGGTGGCAGACGCCCTCGCCCACATCGTAGACGGCGCACCCGGTCTTCTTGCCGAACTCGCGCATCATGGTGTGCAGTGCGCTCACGCCCTCGAGCGGGCTCGGCGAGCTGTGGTCCATGACCACCGCCACCTTGCCCGGGTCGAACACCTTCTCGACGCCCATGTTCTCAAGCGCCCGGATGGCGAGCGGCGAGGTGCCGTCCTGCCCCATCACGAAGTCGACGTCGGCGACCACGATGTCGCCAGCGCGCGCGTCGGTCCCTGCGTGTGCCGAGAAGATCTTCTCGGCGATCGTCTTGCCTGCTATCGGACTCACCGCCCCTTTGCCGCTTTGGTCTCGGCCTTCCAATCGTTGTAGATGTAGACGAGCTCTTTGTCGAACAGCGCCCGCTTGAGCTCGACCGCCATCGTCCTGACCCGCGGGAGCAGGTCGGCCGCCTCCTCCTTGCTGAGCTCGATGCCGTACTCGTGGAACTTGAGCTCGAGCGCCTTGGAGCCCGAGTGCTTGCCGATGACGATCTGGCGCTCCAGCCCCACCTCGTCCGGGCTGAAGACCTCGTAGGTCTTGGGGTTCTTGATGACGCCGTCGGCGTGGATGCCGCTCTCGTGCGCGAACATGTTGGAGCCGATGACCGACTTCCAGATGGGGATCTTGCGCCCGGCCGCCTTCATGACGTACTCCGCGATCTCGCGGAACCGCGTGGTGTCCACGCCGATCCCCACGTCCTCGATGTACTTGAGCGCCATCACGACCTCCTCGAGCGCCGCGTTGCCCGCGCGCTCGCCGAGGCCGGCGACGGTCGTGTTCACCCACGTCGCGCCGGCGTGGATGCCCGCGATCGCGTTGGCGACCGCCATGCCGAAGTCGTTGTGCGTGTGCATCTCGATCTCGATGCCGGTGAGGTCGCGCAGCGCCTTCACGACGTTGTAGGTGCGGAACGGCTCCATGACGCCGATGGTGTCGCAGAAGCGCAGCCGGTCGGCACCCTCGGCGCGCGCGGCTTGCGCGTACTCGATCAGGAACGACAGCTCGGTGCGCGAGGCGTCCTCGGCGTTGACCGAGACGTACATCCCCTCGGATTTGGCGTAGGCGACCGCCTCCCTGATGGAGGAGATGACCCACGCGCGGTCCTTCTTGAGCTTGGTCTCGATATGGATGTCCGAGGTGGCGAGCGAGATCGCCACGGCGTCCACGCCGCACTCGATGGACGTCTTGATGTCGGGGATGTTGGCCCGGTTCCACGCGAGCACCGATGCGTTCAGGCCGAGGTGCGCGATCTCCTCGATGACGTCGCGCTCGTCGCCCCCCATCGCGGGGATGCCGACCTCGAGCTGATGCACGCCGATCTCATCAAGGAGCCGCGCGATGCGGATCTTTTCCTTGTTGGCGAACACGACACCCGCGGTCTGCTCGCCGTCGCGCAGGGTCGTGTCGTCGATCCTGACGTCGACCACGCCGAGACGGCTCTCGACCGGGAAGTTCTTGGGCATGCGCCTGTCCAACGACTACCTCCTCTGGATACGGCTACGCCACGGCTGCCGCACCGCTGCATCACTACGAGGGTCATATGCGAAGACCGGACGACGTTGTCCGGTGCCCCACCGGAGAGTATGCGGTATTGTAGCGGTTCGGGCGGTCGAGCGTCCACGCGCCGCCACGCAGGCGACATGCGATCGTTCCCTGGAGGGCCCATGCATATCACGGTCCGCGCTGCCGAGCCCCGTGACGCGGCGCCCATCGCCGCGATCTACAACCAGGCGGTAGTGGGCTCCACGGCCACCTTCGACACCGAGCGTCAGACCGTCGAGGCCCGCTCGGCCTGGCTCGAAGGTCGTCCGGCACATCATCCGGTGCTCGTCGCCGAGCTGGACGACGCGGTCGTGGGTTGGGCGTCCTTCTCGGCATGGTCGCCCCGGCCGGCCTACGACACCACGGTCGAGATCTCCATCTACGTCGACGGCGCGCACCGCGGGCTCGGCATCGGCCCGCGCCTCGGCCGGGAGCTCATCGAGCGCGCGCCCGCGCTCGGCATCCGCACGATCCTCTCGCGCGTGTGCACGGAGAACGAGGCGAGCATCCGTATGGGCGAACGTCTCGGCTTCACGCCGGTGGGCGTCATGCACCAGGTCGGGCGCAAGTTCGGCCGATGGCTCGACGTGCTCGTCGCCGAGCTCGTGCTTGCCGAGACCGACGCCGGGCCCTGAGACGCGCGGCAGGCGGCCTGCGCCGGGGTGTCACGAACCGAACGCGGACGGGCACACTTCACGTAGGACGACCGCAGGCGGGCGGAAGGAGGCGCGCATGAAACCGGTCGTGGACAGGGACCTCTGCATCGGCTGCGGGCTGTGCGAGGACACGTGCCCCGACGTGTTCGTGGTCGAAGACGACGGCATCGCGCGGGTGATCGACGAGGATCCGCCGCACGAGCTGTACGCGGACATCGAGGCGTGCGTCGAGCTCTGCCCGGTCGAGGCCATCAGCATCGAAGGCGCCTAGCGCGAAGCGTGGCGCGCCATCGCCTGCCGGTAGACGTCCTCGAGCGCATCGACGACGACGGGCAGGTCGTGTGCGCGCACATCGGCGATGCACTGCCGGCCGAACCGCTCCCGACGCTCGACATCCGCGGCAAGCTCGACGAGCTTCTCGGCCATCGCCTGCACGTCGTAGGCGGGCACGATGACGCCGTCACGCCCGTTGCGCACGATCTCGGGGATGGCGAGAGCGCGCACGCCGAGCACCGGGAGGCCCGCCGCCATCGCCTCCAGCAGCACGATCCCCTGCGTCTCGATCGTGCTCGCCGTGAGGAAGAGGTCGTAGTCGCGATACGAGCGTGCCAGCGCCTCGCGGTCCATGAAGCCGAGGAAGCGGACGCGCCCGCCCAGGCCGAGGCGGTCCGCAAGCCGCTCGAGCGTCTCGCGCGCGGGACCGTCGCCGGCGACGTGCAGCTCGAGGCCGGGGAGCTTCTCGGCTGAGCGCGCGAACGCCTGGATCACGACATCCACGTTCTTCTCGTAGCCGAGACGCCCGGCGTGGAGCACGCGGCCGAGCGTCCCCCACTCCTCCTTGGGCCGCACGAGCGAGAGGTCGAGCCCGTTGGAGAGGTAGTCCACCGGGACGGTGACGCCGTGGTGCATGAGCTCGCGCTTGAGCGTGGTGGACGGCGTGAGCACGAGGTCGGCGCGGTTGTAGAGCATCCGCGTGAACCGCCACGCGACGCGGGTGGAGAGCTCGGTGTGCTCCTCGGTGGCCACCTCCGAGGAGATGCCGAGGATCTCCTCGAAGAGCTCGTCGGTGGCGCCCTCGAGGAACGCGCGGCCGCGAACGATGCGCTGCCAGAGCCCGGAATCGATCATGCGGACGAACACGTACGAATCTGTGATGCGCTGCTGCAAGTCGGCCATGCCGAGTATCCGCGAGGGCTCGAGGTACTGCATGAAGTCCGGGATGTAGGTGTGGTACGTCTGCACGTTGGGCAGGCCGAGCATGCGCGTGACCGCCAACCCGAGCACGCCGAGCGAGAGCGGCGTATGGATGTGCACCACATCGGGCGCGAACCGCCGGAGCTTGTTCGCGAGCGATACGATCGA
Organism: Anaerosomatales bacterium; assembly: GCA_030019445.1. Taxonomy (GTDB): domain Bacteria; phylum Actinomycetota; class Coriobacteriia; order Anaerosomatales; family Anaerosomataceae; genus JASEEU01. The sequence goes on from JASEEU010000011.1 coordinate 7,909, forward strand.
CGGCATCGCCACCCGTGTGGCCTTGTTGGTGATGAAGCTGACCGCCGGGTAGCGCGCGATGGTGATCCCCGGCGCGGGCTCGTCGGTGAACGCCGGATACGCGGGGCTCACGATGAGCACCTCGTGGCCGCGAGCGGCGAGCTCGCGCGTGTGCGAGTCGATCGCGGTGACCGCGCCGTTGATCTCCGGCAGGTATGTGTCCGTCACGTACGCGATGCGCATGCCGTCACCCTACGGGACGATGTCGAGCGGCTGCACCTCTCCGGTGAAGTACGCCTGCAGCTCGACGGGAAGCTCGCGGTAGTCCGCGCCGTCGCGCAGCGCCGCCGTGTCGTGCGAGTTGTACGTGTCCCAGAACACGACGTCCTGCTCGGCCAGTTCGCCGGCAGCGCCGTCCGCGATGAGCGCCGCGAACGTCTTCCCCGTGTAGGTACCCTCCAGCGCGATGCCCGCGGTCTCCCGCGCGAGGGCGATCGCCGCCATGCCTTCCGCCGAGAAGTGCGCGTACCCTTCGCCGAGAAGACCCTCGACCACCCGCAGCCGCACGCGGTCGGCAAGGCCCGGCGGCGTGTCCGGATACGCGGCCGCAAGGATCGCCGCGCTCTCGCACAGAAGCGTGCCGAGACGGTCATCGGGCGTGGCGGCGGCCGGGACCACGCGCACCGCGCGTACCTCGGCGGGCAGGCCCGCCATCGCCAAGCCGAGCGCGACCCCGACGGCGGTGCCCATGCTGCCGAGGGCCACGTACACGGCGTCGGGCTCAGGGAGCATGCCCGCGGCGACCTGCGCGGCAAGCTCGAGCCCCGCCGTCGCGACGCCCGCGGTGCTCGACGGCGTCGTGCCGCCGAAAGGGATGACGTAGGTGCGCTCACCGCGCTCGGCGGCGGCGCGCACGAGGTCGTCGCCGAGCGCGATGGCGGCCTCATGGTCGGGTGCCGAGTGGATCTCCGCGCCCACGGCGCGCTGCGCCAGCAGGTTCTTGCGCACGTACGCCGCGTTGACCTGCGGGGTCAGCACCGAGACCGGCTGCAGCCCCAGGCGTGTCGCGTAGACCGCGGTGGCGAGCGCGTGGTTGGAGCCGGCCGCGCCGAAGGTGAGCACGCGGGTGGCGCCGGCAGCGCGGGCCTCGGCAAGCAGCACCTCGAGCTTGCGGACCTTGTTGCCGCCGTAGGGGCGCGCCGAGCGATCGTCTCGCTTGAACGCGAGCGACCGCGCACCGACGGTGGCGGCGGCCTCTGGTGCGAGGGTCACGGGCGTGGGGAACTCCCCGAGCGGCGCGCGCGCGAGCGGCGCGCCCGGGGTCGTCTCGGCCACGCTACTTCTCCGTGAAGCCGACGACGACGAACGTGCCCGACCGCTGGTCGGTGCGCAGCGTGATGAGGCCGGCGCGCTCGGCGTCTTGCAGGAAGTCCGAGAACGAACGGTAGCCGTAGCTGGACTCGGAGAACTGCGGCTGCTTGCGCTTCATGGTGTCTTTGACCATCGACGAGTGCATGACGTCTTTGTTCTCGCGCTGCAGCGCCTGGATGGACTCGACGAGCAGCTTCATGGCCGGGCGCTTCTTGGCCGGGATCTCGGAGAGCGAGACCTTGGGCGCCGCGGGTCCCTTGATGACGTCCTCGTAGTAGATGAACTCGTCGCAGTTGGCCGCGAACAGGTCGGACGTGGCGTCTTTGGTGCCGAGCCCGATGACGGTCTTGCCGTTCTCCTTGAGCTTGGCCACGAGCGGCGTGAAGTCGGAGTCTCCCGAGACGATCACGAACGTGTCGATATGCTCTTTGGAGTAGCACATCTCCATGGCGTCCACGCAGAGCTGGATGTCCGCGTGGTTCTTTCCGGTCTTGCCGCGCTCGGGTATCTCCATCATCTGGATCCCCGCGTCGTGCAGCGTAGGCCGATAGGTGCTGAAGCGCCCCCAGTCGGCGTACGCGCGCTTCACGATGACCTTGCCCTTCTCCACGAGCCGCTCGAGCACGGTCTGGATCTCGACGGTGGGCTTGGTCTTGGGCTGCTTGCCCCGGCGTCCGTTGGGACGCTCCACGCCCAGCGCGAGGTTCTCGAAGTCTATGAATACGGCGAGCGAGTGCGCTTCCTCGGCCATCAGACCTCCATTCGGTGTGCGTCGCATGTCGATCGCGTCAGGTCGGCCGGCGACGCGTCCGGCCCGGCGTTCGGGCGACGCGTCTGATCCTCCCGCCTCGCATCGTATCACCCCGTGGGGAGAAGCGAACGGGCGGCCCCGGAGGACCGCCCGTCGTCACGCTATCCGAACCGGCGCTACTGCGCGGGGAGGTACATCCCGCCGCACGCGCCCTGGCCACCGAAGCCCTGGCCGCCGCGCATGCCGCCGCGACCCTGGCCGGCCCAGCTCGGAGGCCCGACCTCGTCGGTCTCGATGCGCTCACCGAGACGCTCGGTCATGGTCTCGAGCATGAGGTCCGCCTGCTCCTGCGTCAGCGTGCCGTCAGCGACACGCTCGTCGAGCAGCTGCTTGCGGGCGTCGAGCGCCTCGCTCACGACCTCGTCGCTGTCGACGCCGTTGGCCTCCGCGATGTCCGCGAGGGAGTTGCCTTCGGCCCGCTCGGCCGCGATCTCATCGGTCGACAGACCTGTCAGGTCCGCTACGATATCGATGAGGCGCGCGCCCGCGCCGTTGACGGCTCGGCCGAGGCCGAGGCCGGCGCAGACCACCGGGTTCTCGGGATCGTAGTCCGCCGGAGCCGCGGCCGCCAGCGAGACGCTGCCCAGCACGAGCCCCGCGACGAGACCGGCTGCCACCAGCACGATCGCCTTGCTCTTCTTCATGTCGTACACCTCCTGTCGGTGTGGGATGCTCGAACCTATGACTGCAGTATGTCCGGCGCGTTTGAAGGAGTTGTGAACGCGGCGTGCCCGTCGGGTGAAACCGTCACCCGCACGGGAGGCCGCAGTGGTATACAGTTTTGAGTGGAAAGGATGCAATCGTGGCGTATCGCTTCAATCCCGCGAAGCTGGAGAAGCTCAACGACGTCCGCCGCCTCGACGACCTGCGACCGGACGAGATGTGGGCCGCGTTCGGCGTGCCCGACGCGCGCGTCGCGGTCGAGGTGGGCGCGGGCACGGGGATCTTCTCGGCGGAGTTCGCGCGACGCATGGCCGGGGGCGGCGTCCTGTACGCCGTCGACAGCGAGCCGGCGATGCTCGACTGGATGGCGGAGCACCTCCCCGACGACGTGCGGGGCACCATCGCCGTCACCGACGCCGACGCGCTCTCGCTGCCGCTCGAGGACGGCGCCGCGGACCTGGTCTTCTCGGTCAACCTGCACCACGAGCTGCCCGATCGCGCGGGCATGATCGCCGAGGCCGTGCGCGTGCTGCGCGCCGGCGGGACGCTCGGCATCGTGGACTGGGCGGCCGCCGAGACGCCCAAGGGGCCGCCGATCGAGCACCGCATCCCTGCCGAGACGATCGCCGCCGAGCTTGAGGCCGCCGGGCTTGCCGACGTCACCGTGCACCCCGTGCTGCCGTACCATTCCGTCGTGACCGGGCGAAAGCCCGTGTGACCCGATGAAGGGGGGCGTCATGCGCAGATCGGCCGTCGTGCTGCTCGCGCTGCTCGCGCTCCTCTCGGCCGGCTGCAGAGACGCCGCGCCGGAGACCACCGACGCGACACCGCCCGCCGCCGGGGAGACCACCGCGAGCGCCGGGGAGGGCGCGGCCGCCGAGAGCGGCCCGGACGCGCCGAGCGTCGCGCTGCACTCGCCCGCCGAGGGCAGCGCCGAGCGCATGACGCTGCTCGGGGCCGCTCGCGACTACCTGCGCATCCCTGAAGACCTCGTCTGCCGCCAGGTGCAGGTCGAGGGTGACGCGGCGGTGCTCGACGTGGAGGCCGCTCCCGCCGGGACCGGCTGGCGCACGTTCCTCGGCCTGTCGCGCAGCGGGGAGGACTGGGTCGTCACCTTCAGCACGCCGGCGTTCGACGGCGAGCCCGACTCCTCCGCGGAGTGGATGTCCCAGGTGCCCGCGTCGCTCGTCGACGCGGTCGACTGGGCGCTCCCCCGCCGCGAGCTCGCGAGCGCGGCGCGCGAGCACGCCATCGCGTGCGGCGCGGGGATGGGCGGCTTCGCGCCGAGCGAGCTCGCCGCCACCGACCCCCGGATGGCGCGCACCGCCGTCCACGAGTGGTGGGCGTCGAGCGTGGTCTCCTACACGGGCGGCGGGCTCGACCCGCTCGTGGTGTACATGCGCTGGCGACCAGACGGCGACGGGTGGGAGACCGTCGACTGCGGCACGGGCATCGAACCCACGCACGACCCGCGCTTCCCCACGGAGGTCGCGGACGAGCTCTGACGGACAGACGTCGTGACGAGAGGATCGGAGGGCTTCATGGAGCGGGTGCGCACGGTCATCATGGGCGCCGCGGGGCGCGACTTCCACGACTTCCACACGCTGTATCGCGACGACCCGGCCACCGAGGTGGTCGCGTTCACGGCCACGCAGATCCCGGGCATCGAGGGACGCACGTACCCGCCCGAGCTCGCGGGGCCGCTCTACCCCGACGGCATCCCGATCGTTCCGGAGTCCGAGCTTGCCGCTCTCATCGCCGAGAAAGACGTCGAGCGCGTCGTCTTCGCCTACAGCGACGTCTCCCACGAGACCGTCATGCACAAGGCGTCGATCGCCATCGCGGCGGGCGCGCACTTCGTGCTGCCCGGCTCCACGCCGACGATGCTGCGCTCCTCCAAGCCGGTGATCTCGATCTGCGCGGTCCGCACCGGCGTCGGCAAGTCGGGCATCAGCAAGCGGGTCATCTCGGCCCTGAAGGCGCGCGGCCTGCGCGCCGTCGACATCCGGCACCCCATGCCCTACCGCGACCTGCTGCGCATGCGCGTCGAGCGCTACGCCAGCTATGAGGACCTCGACAGCCTCGGCGTCACCATCGAGGAGCGCGAGGAGTACGAGCACATGATCGACGAGGGCATCGTCGTCTTCGCCGGCGTCGACTACGCGGCGATCCTCGCCGAGGCCGAGAAGGAAGCCGACGTCATCGTGTGGGACGGCGGCAACAACGACCTGCCGTTCTACGCCCCCGACCTGGAGATCGTGGCGCTCGATCCGCACCGCGCGGGACACGAGATGCTCTACCACCCCGGTGAGGCCAACCTGCGCCGCGCCGGCGTGCTCATCATCAACAAGGTCAACACCGCGGACCCGGTCGACGTGGCGTCGGTGCGTGAGACGGCGGCGGCCGTGAACCCCGACGCGCTCCTGATCGAGACCGATTCGGCCATCGTGCTCGACGACCCCGAGGCGGTGCGCGGCAAGCGCGTGCTCGTGATCGAGGACGGCCCCACGGTCACGCACGGCGGCATGGGCTACGGCGCGGGTGCGATCGCCGCCCGCGAGCACGGGGCGGCCGAGCTCGTCGACCCGCGGCCGGGCGCCGTGGGCACGATCGCCGAGGTGCTCGAGACCTACACGCACCTCACCGAGGTGCTGCCGGCGGCCGGCTACTCGGCCCGACAGCTCGCAGACCTCGAGGAGACGGTGAAGCGCACGGACTGCGACATCGTGGTCGTGGCGACGCCGATCGACCTCTCGCGGCTCATCACGATCGAGCAGCCCTCGGTACGGGCGCGCTACCGCGTGGAGGACCGCTCCGAGCCGACGCTCGACGACGTGGTGGGCGACTTCCTCGACGCGCGCGGGCTGTAAGCCTCCCCCCACGGGCCATCACAGCGGGTCGGTCGCCTCGCGCGGCCGGCCCGCTAGTGCGCTTCGCCCCAGAAGACGAGCGCGAGCATGCCCGGTCCCGTGTGGGCGCCGATGACGGGCCCGACATCCATGGTGAGGTCGACCGCGACGCCGGTCTTCTCGGCCAGCATCGCCGCGAGCCGTCCGGCGTCCTCGGCGCAATCGCCGTGCGCGATCGCCACCGTGCCGCCCTGGCCGTCGCGGTGCTGCTCGAGCAGGTCGACGAGCGCGCGCATCGCCTTCACGCGACCGCGGAAGTTGCGCTTGAGCTCCAGGCGGCCGTCGGTGGTGATGGTGAGCAGCGGCTTGACGTCGAGCAGCGCGCCGGCGGCCGCCGCCGTGCCCGAGAGGCGTCCCCCGCGCCGCAGCGTCTCGAGGTCGTCGATGATGAAGTAGCCGTGGAGCCGCGGACGCCGCTCGGCGATCCACGCCTCGAGCTCGTCGGCCGTCGCCCCCTCGCGCCAGCGACGCGCGGCCTCGTAGACGAGCACGCCCTCGGCCACCGACGCGGCGAGCGTGTCGATCACGCGGATGTCGGCGTCGGGATAGCGGCCGAGCACGTCGGCGCGCGCGAGGTGCGCGACGTCGAAGGTGCCGGAGAGCTGCGAGGAGAAGCCGAGGTAGACGAGCGGACGACCCTCGGCGGCGGCGCGCTCGAAGACGTCGACGAACGCGTGCATCGGGATCTGCGCGGTCGTCGCATGCTCGCCTGCGCGCATGGCGTCGTAGAAGTCGCCGTGCGCGAGGCTGACGCCGAAGTCATCGACGTGTTCTTCGTCCTTGAGGGTGTACGGGAAGTGGAGCACCTCGACGCCGAGGTCGCGGATGGTATCGCGGGGCAGATCGCAGCAGGAGTCGACCACGAGCGAGAAGCGTGGTTCCACGAACGTCACCTTTCAGTCTTACGCATGGGCTCTGCCGTATGATAGACCACTCCGACAGTCCCCGGGCCGACATGCGCCCCGATGGCCGGTCCCACGGACACGAGCGGCACCTCGGCGTCCACGTGGTGCGCCAGCTCGTCGGCGAGCGCACGGCCCTGCTCCTCGGCGTCGATGTGGTGGACGAGCAGCCCGCGCAGACCGCCCTTGGCCGCGGCATCGCGCTCCACCGCCGAGACGATCTCGGCCACCGCGCGCTTGACCGTGCGGACCTTGCCGAAGACGTCGGTCACGCCGTCGACGACGGTGAGGATGGGCCTGATCTGCAGCAGTGAGCCGAGTAGCGCGGACGCGCTCCCGATGCGCCCGCCGCGCCGCAGGTACTCGAGCGTCTCGGGCACGAAGAGGAAGCGCGTGCGCTCGATGCGCTCACCCGCGGCCGCCACGACGGCATCCGCCGCGCCGCCACCGGTCGCGACCTCGGCCGCGGCGAGCGCCGCGAAGCCGAGCTCCATGCAGTTGGAGCGCGAGTCAACGAGCTCGATCCGCGCGTCGGGGTGGCGTTCGAGCACCATCCCGCGCGCGAGCTCGGCGGTGGAGAACGTCCCGCTCATCTCGGACGAGATGAAGACGCCCACGACATCGTGGCCCTCGGCCACACGGGCCTCGAATATCTCCACGAGGTCGCTCACCGCCGGCTGCGACGTCGTCGGGAACGCCTTCGTCGCGGCGAGCGCGGCGTAGAACGACGCGTGGTCGGGCGAGGCGTCGGAGAACTCGGCGCCCTCGAGGTGCACGTGCAGGGGCACGATGGTGACGTCGTGACGCTCTCGCTCTGCCGAGGGCAGGTACGACGTGCTGTCGGTGACGACCTTGACGCTCACGCGACTCCTCTCGCGGCGCTCGCGCGCCTACTCGCCGATCCCGTCCAAGCGTAGCAGGAAGGTGAGGGTGCCGCGCGCACCCTCGGGCGTGCCGAGGAATGTATCGTACCCGTCTGCGGCTCGCTCCATCGCCGCGGTGAGCGCCTCGCCCGCCCGGATATCGCCAAGACCGCCCTCGAGGCCCGATGCCGTCTCGGCCAGGCTCTTCACGGTGAGGTCGATGCCGGGCAGGTAGGTGCCCTCCAGGCTCCCGCCGGAGGCGAGCGCGGCGAGCGTCGCGTCGAGCTCGGCGACGAGCGCCGGCACGTCCTCGAGCTGCGCGAGGTCCGCCGAGGCGTCGCCGAGGCCGGCGTTGACCTGCGCGAGCCCGTCGGCGATGCCCTGCGCGCCCGAGACCGTCTGGCCGAGGCCGGGCAGGTACTCGCCGCCGACCATCCCGCCATCGCGCAGCAGCACGAGCGCGTCGCGCAGGTCGCCCATCGCTCCCGGTATCGCGCCGAGCGCCGCCGCCTGCGTCTCGAGCGCCTGCAGCCCGCCGTGCAGCGCGCCCAGCCCCGCGGCCACGTCGGCGAGCTGGTCGCGCGTGTCGCGCAGGCCGGGGACGTAGCCGGCGCCCAGGTCGCCGCCGTCGAGCAGCGCCGAGAGGATCGCACCCTGCTGTCCGAGCGTCGCGACCAACGCCTGCGCCTCAGGGTCGGCCGGATAGCGACCCGCCACGATCATGGCGTCGGCGAGCGCGGCGACGCCGAGCGACTGCGCCTGCTCGGCGAGCGCGATCTGCCCGTCGAGCAACGTCACGAGTCCTGCGGTGCCCGACGCGAGGTCGCTGGCGGCAGTGGTCATCGACGTGATGGCCGAGGGAAGCGCCGCGAGGTCGGCATAGGCCGCCGGGTCCAGCCCGGCGATAACGCCGTCGAGGTAGAGGTACTGGCCCGAGGCGAGCGCCGCGATCTGCTCCGCGCCCGTCTGCAGCTGGGTCAGTCCCGCACCGAGCTCGGAGAGCCCGTCGGCGGCGCCGGAGACCTGCGAGAGGTCGTAGGCCGCCAACCCCTCGCGCATGCCCTGCACCACCGCGAGATGTCCGGCGGACAGCTGACGGAGGCCGGACAGCCCGTCGCGCAGGTCGGCAAGATCATCGGCCACCGAGAAGTCGGGCGACGCCGGAAGCGTGGGGAACGCCGAGATGACCACGGGATCGAGCGAGAAGCGCTCGGTCTCGAACTCGATGGTGGCCGAGGCCTCGGGCGACGGCACCATCGGGATCGCATACGTGTACGTCGAGCCGGTCACCGCCAGCTGCGCCCCCTCGGGGGCGACCACGTCGCGCACGGTGCGGCCGTCGATCTCGATCTGCGGGATGCAGAGCAGCGGCACGGTGTAGGTGACCTCCTCGGAGGCGCTGGTGCCGTCGCCCGCCGTGTACGTGACAACCTCGGTGCGCTCCAGGCGGTTGCGCAGCGTGTACGTGATCGCCACATGCCCGGCCCGTCCGGCGATCTCGTCGGGCGTCATCTCGACGCCGTCGAGCGCGTAGACGACCTCCACATCGAGCGGCAGGGGCTGCTCGGTGGATGCGCGGTAGAAGTAGTCGCCTTCGCCCTCGGCCACCTCCACCGAGGCGCGGACCGCATCGCCGGATATGGCGGGGTCGAACCCCTCGGTGAGCGACTCCACCGACGTCACCGCGCCGGGATCGGCGATCTCGGCGACGCCGGCGCCCGAGAGCTGCAGCCAGTCGACGACGATCGTCTCGCGATGCGTACCGTCGGGCTCGAAGACCGCGTAGACGGTCTCCGTGTCGCGTACGACCTGCGGCGCGCTTGCCGAGGGAGCCGAGGACGCCAGCGTGGCGCTTGACGCGACGAGGGCCACGGCGATGGCCAGCAGCCCGATCCGACGCGCGACGGCCGGCATGCGGCGTGTGGTGCGACGCATATCACTCACCCTTCTTCGTATGCCTCGGCCAGCCGAGGCTCGTTCGTTCGAGGACCGGCTGCGCCACGACGAGCACCGCCGGGAGGAGGAAGATGACCACCACGAAGCTGATGATGGCTCCGCGGGAGATGAGCATCGTGAGCTCGCTGATGATCCCCACGCGCGAAAGCACGGCCATGCCGATGGTCGCCGCGAACATGGTGGCGGCGCTCACGAGGATCGACTGACTGGACTCGGACACCGCCACGCGGATGGCCTGCACCCGGTCGCCGAGCCGGCCGAGCTCCTCCTCGTAGCGCGTCGTGACCACGATGGCGTAGTCGACCGTGGCGCCCAGCTGGATCGCGCCGATCGCCAGCGGCGCCACGAAGATCATCTCCTGCGAGGCCACGCTCGAGATCGCCTGGTTGAGCAGGATGGCGAGCTCGATGATGCCGAGCAGGACGGCGGGCACCGTGACCGAGCGGAACGCGATGGCGACGATGAGGAAGATCGCCACCACCGAGATGAGATTGATGCGCTCGGCGTCGCCCTGCGAGATGACCTCCATGTCGTTGACGAGGACCTCCTGGCCGGTCAGGTACGTCTTGCCGGGCCACACCGCGTCGCTCGTCTCCTGCACCTCGCCGAGCACGGGCGCGAACTCGTCGTCCTCCATGCTGTACGCGAGGTCGAGCGAGAGGTAGGTGTAACCGGCGGCGTAGAAGCTCGCGCGGGCCTCGGCGGGGACGAACTCGTCGGGGATGCGCGGGTCGACGAGCGAGGAGTAGCCGAACACCCGATCGACGCCCTCGATGGCTTCGAGCTCGCGCGACAGGCGCTGCATGTCCACGGCGCTCCCCGCGTCTTCGAGGATGAGGTACGCCGTGCTGGCACGCCCGAACGCCTCGGCGATGTGCTCGTCGGCACGCACGGAAGGAAGGTCGTCCGGAAGGCTCTTGTCCAGGTTGTAGCTGAGCGTTATACGCGAGTATCCCCACACGGCCGGGATGAACAGCAACGCGGCGATCAGCGTGAACACGCCCGCGTGCCTGGCGATGAACCCGGCGAGCCGGGAGAAGTCGAAGCGGGGCACGCGGTGGCGCACCTTCTCGATGAGCGGCGCCGAGACGAGCAGCAGCGCCGGCAGCAGCGTCAGCACGGCGATGAGCGTGATGAACACGCCGCGCGCGAGCGTGAGCCCCATGTCGGCGCCGAAACCGAGATGCATCGCCATGAGCGCGAGGAAGCCGGAGATGGTGGTGGCCGACGCCGCCGCGATCGACTTGAACGTAGTGGCGATGGCGACCTCCATCGCTTCCTCGCGAGGCAGGGCACGGCACTCCTCCTCGTACCGGTGGTAGAGGAAGAGCGCGTAGTCCATCGTGACCGCGAACTGCAGCGCGAAGACGATGACTCCCGTGATGTAGGAAAGCTCCTGCCCGATGTAGTAGGACAGGCCGAGGTTCGCCAGCACGGCTACGCCGATGGTGACCACGAAGAGCACGGGCACCACGATCGATGGGATCGTCAGCAGGAGCACGACCGTCACGAGCACGAGCGCGACCAGCGCGAATCGCACCTGGTCCGAGGACATCACTTCCTGGAGCTCCAGCTGCTGCGTGCCGGTGATGTAGGCGGTCTCATCGGCCAGCACGTCTCTGATCTCGTTCACCGCGTTCGCGAACGCCGGGTCGTTCGCGGACGCTGTCATGCTGACGCGCACGAGAGTGCCGCCCTCGGCGAAGTAGTTCTCGGTGAGCGTCTCGTCCCAGAACTCGCGCGGCTCCTCGAGCTGCGCGAGGTCGGTCACCCACTGCACCTCGGCCACGCCCTCGATCGTCCGGATACGCTCGATGATCGCCTGCGTCTGGACGTCGCCGGTGCCCTCGAGCATGATCTGGACCTCGTTGCCAAGGTCGAACTCGTCGGTGAGGATCTCGAAGCCCTGCACGGACGGCATGTCCTCCGGCAGGTACGAGAGCAGGTCGTAGTTGATCTTCCCGTTGGCGACGCCCCACGCGCCGATGACGGCGATGAGCGCCGCCACCGCGATGATCTGACGACGTCCGGCGACGATGGCGTTCGCGATCCGTCTCAGCATGCGGCGACGCCCCTGAGGAAGACCTCGGCCATGAACGCGCCCGTCGCCTCGGCGGTGCTGCCCACCTCATCCACGAGCGGCGCTCCGATCGCGCGCGCGGTGATGGGCGTATTGATGAGCGCGAACAGCGCGCCGGCCGCCTGCAGCGAAGGGACGTCGCGGAACTCGCCGGCGTCCACCCCCTGTGCGACCGTCTCGGCCAGACGGCGGACGATCGCGCTCGTGCGCTCGAGCACCTGCTGCGGCAGGTGCCCCTGCAGGTCGCTCATCGAGCGGATGAGCAGGCGCATCACGTGCGGATGGCTGCCGAGAAGCCCGCTGTACGCCTCGACGAACCCGAGGATGCGCTCCGTGGGAGTGCCCGTGCCCTCGAGCGCCTCGAGCGCCGAACGCTCGAGCAGCGTGGCGGCGTCGATGACCGCCATCTCGAAGAGCTCGTGCTTGTCTTTGAAGTGGTAGTACACGAGGCTCGGCGCCGTTCCCGTCTCGGCGGCGATGTCGGTGATGGACACCGACTCGTAGCCGCGCTCGGCGAAGAGCTCTCGTGCCGCGAGCAGGATGCGGTCCCGCGCCGTGCCGCGCTCAGGCTGCCCGGTCGTCATCGCATGCGCCTCTCTCCTGACTGAACGTTCAGTCAGCAAGTCTGACAGACGACGGCGGCATTGTCACGCCCGCATGGTGTCACGTGGATTCGGGCTCGTAGACGACCACGCCGGCACCGCTGCGCTTGGCGGCGTACATCGCCGTGTCGGCGCCCGTCAGGACGGGCTCATAGCCCACCGACGCGTCCACGCCCATCACGCCCACGCTGAGGTCGAGGTCGATCCCGCGCTGCCCGGCCATGCGCGCCACGCCCTCCCGCATCCGCGCGGCGACCGCCTCGGCCTCGGCGACCGTGGCGCCCTCGAGCAGCGCCGCGAACTCGTCGCCGCCGATGCGCGCGACGATATCGGGCTCGCGCACCTGGAGCTCCATGACGCGCGCGATCTCGGTGAGCACGGCGTCACCAAAAGCGTGGCCGTGCTGGTCGTTGCAGAGCTTGAAGTCGTCGACATCGATGAAGAGCACCGCCGAGACGGTCCCCCGCTGGGCGCGCGCGCACGCACGCCCGAGCGCGCTCTCGAACGAGCGTCGGTTGGGCAGCCCGGTGAGCGGGTCGTGCGTGGCCATGTGTTCCAGCATCCGCTGGCGTTCGCGGCTGTCCGTGACATCGACGCCGAAGCAGATGACGTCGGTCTCGCGGTCCGGATCGGGAACCTCGCTCTCCATCCACTCGACGATGCGCTCCTCGCCGGAACGCGTGAGGATCGGCGTCTCCCAGCAACGGCGGGTGCTTCTCGGCCATCGTTCGTCGTCGTCGTCGCGGACGTGCAGGCGCTCGAACGCGCCCCAGACCTGCGGGAAGCGCTCGCGCGGCACGACGAGCTCGAACCAGTCCTCGCCAAGCACGTCGCTCGCGGCGTAGCCGGTGACCTCCTCGGCCACCTGGTTGAAGACGCGCACCCGGCCCGAGAGGTCGAGCCCCACCACCATGACGTTGGCGCACTCGACGAGGCTCGTCGCGTACTCCTTCTGACGCCGCACCGCATCCTCGGCGCGCTTGAGGTCGGTGAGGTCGCGGCGTATGCCGCACACGCCGATCACCTCGCCGCCGTCGACCAGCGGCGAGAGGGTGCTCTGGTAGTAGACGGGACCCCAGGGCATCTCGAACCAGCGCTCGAACACGACCGTCTCGCCGGCGAAGACGCGCCCGTGGACTTCGTCGAAGAAGGCGGCGTCTTCCTCGCCCCATACCTCGGCGCATGTCTTCCCGATGTAGTCGTGCGCGGTCAAGCCATGGCGCTCGAGCCAACTGCCCCAGATGCCGTAGTAGCGGCACTCGCGGTCGAGCACGAAGACGACGTCGCTCATCGAGCCGACGACGGCGTCGAGCAGCGCGCCGCTCGACCTCAGACGCTCCAGTGCCGCAGATGTCACAGCAGACCCCCGATCCCCGACCCCCCTGCCTACTTCGGCGCCCCGGCGTCGACACCTGCCGCCGGTTGCCTCCGCGCACGCGACGCGGCACACTCGACCCCAACGAAAGGAGCCGCGATGAACACGCCCGCACCCCGGAAGGCCGGCCGCACGCTCCTGGTGGCGGTGGCCGCCGCGCTCGTCGTCTCCCTGGCGCTGTCGTACGGCGCGTACCAGCTCGCTTCGTACTCCTGGGACCAGGTCGTCTCCTACCAGAGCCCGTACGACGACGCGCCGGCCGCATCGCTTCGCGTCCCGGCGGACGGCGCCGCGCACCAGCGCGTGGTCCTCGTGCTCATCGACGGGCTCACCGCCGAGGCGGCGTCGGGCATGGACGCGATGACCGAGCTCGCTGGACGCGGCACCACCATCGACATCACCGTCCCGCAGCCCAGCCTCTCCTACCCGACGTGGACGACGATCATGTCGGGGGCGCCGCAGCAGATCAGCGGCGTCACGACCAACTGGTACGAAGGACGCGTGGGCGTCGACACGCTGCTCGACGTCGCGATCGACGCCGGCCGGCGCACGCTCGTGTCCGGCCCGAGCGACGTGGACGCGCTCTTCGACGGCTCGCGCGCGGACGCGTCGGCGTTCACCGAGTGGCCCGAGCTCGTGCACGACGCCAGCACGTACGAGACCGACGGCATCGTGGACGACGCGATCGCGCTCGACGAGGACCGTGCGGCCGAGTTCGCGTTCGTGGTCTTCCCCGACGTCGACAACGCCGGCCACGCGCACGGCGCCGCATCCGACGAGTACGCCGCGGTCGTCGACCGCGTGGACGCCGACCTCGGCAGGCTCGTCGAGGCGCTCGACGACGGCGAGACCGTCTTCTGCGTGCTGCCGGACCACGGGCACATCGCCTCCGGAGGGCACGGCGGGTGGGAGTCCCCCGTCATCCACACGCTCGGCGTCCTGGCCGGCCCCGGCGTCGCCGAGGGGCGCGTCTCGGCCGACCTCGAGGACATCGCGCCGACGGTCGCCGTCCTTGCGGGGCTGCCGACACCCGCGCACGCGCGCGGGACTGCGATCCTCGACGCGCTCGCGGCGCCCGGCTCCGCGGCGGTGGCCGCGGACGAGCGACACGCGACGGCGTTCGCCGCGCACTACGTGGACGTCGTATCCGGCGAGGGCGTCGCACCGGGGACGCTCGACGAGGCCCGGGCGGCGATGGCCGAGGCGGACGACGCGCGTCTGGCCGAGGAGCGCGCCGGACGCCTCTGGATGCTGCTCGGCGCGGTCGCGCTGCTCATCGCCGTGGCAGGGGCGACCTACCTGCTCTCCTGGCGCGCGCTCGCGGCCGTCGCCTCGGGGGTGCTCACGTACGCGCTCGTGTACAACGCCCTCTTCTTCCTGGTGCACGGCTACCGCTGGTCGCTCTCGGCGTTCAACGACGAGTCGATGATCCAGGCGTTCTTCAACGGCCGCATGGCCGAGGCGGTCCTCGCCGGTACGCTCGGCTGCCTGGTGGCGGCGTTCGTCTACCCGGCTCTCAGGAGCCACCCCCGCGGCGTGCGTGAGGGCTACGGGCGCGAGTGGGTCGCGCTCGGCGTCGCGACGGCGCTCGGGATCCAGGCGACGCTCGCCGTGCAGATCGGCTGGTTCCTCTATCGCTGGGGCGCCGACGTGGTCTGGCACCTGCCCGACTTCCGTGCGGGCTTCAAGTACGACCTCGACCTCATCCAGCTCACGGCGCTCGGCGCGGTGGCGATCATCGGCCCGCTCGTGTCCTACCTCGTCGGCCGCTTCCACCCCGCCCTCGGGAAGCCGGCGGCGTGATAGCCGGGACCGCGCTCACGCTCCTGGCGCTCGGCGGCCTGCTCCGCGCCGAGGCCGCCCGGTCGCAGCGGTGGCGCGCGGTGCTGAAGCCGCTCGCGTCAGCCGGCCTGGTGTGGGCGGCGGTGGGAGGGCTCCACCCCCGGCTGCCGGAGGGCGCTTACGGGTGGCTGCTGCTCGCGGGCATCGCGCTCTCGGTCGCGGGCGACGTCCTGCTCATCCCACGCGCCAGAGCGGCATTCCTTCTCGGCATGGGGGCGTTCGCCGTCGCGCACGTCACGTACGTGGCGGCGTTCCTCACTCGTGTCGCTCCTGCGTGGTGGCATGCGGCCGCGCTCGTGGTCTTCCTTGTGGCGGGTCACCTGGTCTGGCGCCGGCTCGAACCTGACGTCACGGGCGGGCTGCGCCTCCCGGTGCGCGGCTACGTCCTCGTCGTCTCGGTGATGGCGGCGACGTCAGCGGGGAGCCTGGGCTCGGTGATGGCGGGCGCCGAGGAGGGGGCCGCGGTCGCGGCCTTCATCGGCGGGCTGCTCTTCTACGCATCCGACCTGTTCGTCGCGCGTCAGCGGTTCGTCGCCGAGCGCTTCATGAACAAGGCGGTCGGGCTGCCCCTCTACTACGTCGGGCAGCTGCTCATCGCCTCGCAGGTGCTCGGCGTCGGGGGGATCGGCTTGTAGCACGCGACGAGGCCGGGGCGCGCGCCCCGGCCTCGATGTCGTTCGTATCGACGACCGCTACTCGGTCGGTTCGACCGTGGTCGTGGGTTCCACGGTGCTCGTGGGCTCCACCGTGCCCGTCTCCTCCACGGAGCCCTCGCCGTCGTCTTCCAGACCGTCATCCGGACCGGCCGGCGGCTCTTCACCGTCGGTGCCGATGCCCAGCCAGGACATGAACTTCTCGATCACCTTCACCAGTCCCGGCGGCAGCTGCTTGCGCAGCCCTGCGTCGAGGTCGGCCTGCATGCGAGCCAGGTTGGTCTCCAGGTGGGAGAGCGCGTTCTCGATGCCGCTCCGGTCCTGATCGCGGTCACGGTCACGCTCGGGCTCGACGGTCGCGGAGCCGTCCTCGCTGCCTTCGAGCTCCTTGGCCTTCTGCTTCGCCTTGCCAGGCGGCTCGTCTTTGGGACCCTTCTCGGGTTTGGCGGCCTTGTCGGGCTTGCCGGGCCTGACCGCATCGCCCTCTTCATCGGGCGCGGGAGCCGTCTTGCCGCTCTTCTCGTTGGGCACGCCGCCCTTGTCGGCCAGCGCGATCGACGGCAGCACGAACGTGAACGCGACGGCGAACGCCACGATCAACGCCAGTGTGCGCTTCATGGTGCATCACTCCCCGGTATGACCGGACAGGCGGCACGCCGCCTCTCTATCATTGCCCATCGGCTCGAAGGGGCCCCGACTCAAGCCCTTCGTGACGGGTGGAACGCTTCCATGCTGAGAAACGCCGACCGCCTGTCGGAAGATACGCCCTGCCGTGACATCGCGCACGGCCGCCGTGACGGCCGTCACCGATACAATCCGGTGTCAGCAAGGAGGCACCGTGAGAGTCACCACCACCATCGAACAGCTGAAGAGCCACTACGCCGAGTCCACCGACCTGTTCAAGACCGTGCTCAACGCGCGCTCGCCGTTCGAGGCGAGCCTTGCGCTCGACATCCTCCGTGAGACCGTGCCCGAGCGGGTCCTGGTCGCGACGGTCAACCTGCGCGAGGCGTTGGGCGCGCTTCCCGAGTACCCCACGAGCATGGTGGTCGACGAGGTCACGCTCGCGCGCGTGGCCGGACTGCGCAAGGACCGGATGACGTGGCGCAAGGACCTCGACAACGCGTCGCTCGTCATCACCACCGGCGGGAACTTCTGCTTCGACCTCATCATCGACACCGGCGAGGAGAACCTGTTCTGGTCCGCTATCCCGCGGGGTGCCGACATGATCAACCCCGCCGTGCTCGACGAGCTCATGGAGCGACCGGGACTGCTCGCCGCGGTCGTGGAGCTCGTCGGGGACATGGGCCTGTCCTTCAACCCGAGGATGCACCTGTCGCTCGAGGACTGGAACCTCGACCACGCACAGGACCTGGTCGAGGACCTCAAGTCGCTCTTCTGAGCGCGCGTCAGGCGTGCAGCTTGCCGAGCAGCCACGCCATGTTGCCGCCAAGAGAGGCCATCGTGCGCATCGCCTCATCGTCGTCCGCGACGGCACCCTTCTCCCCCGCGACGCCCATGTTCCAGTACGACGCGCCGGGGACGATCATCTCGCTGATGAAGAAGAGGTGGTTGATCGTGTCGAACGCATGCACCGCGCCCGCCCGCCGGTGCACGATGACCGCCGCGCCCACCTTGCGTCGCAGCATGCCGTCGTTGGCGCGCCCCACGTAGCCGGTGCGGTCGATGAGCGCCTTGGCTTCGGCCGTCACGTCGGCGAAGTAGACGGGCGAGCCGATGATGACGCCATCGGCCGCGTCGATCCTGGCGATGCACTCGTTGCCGAAGTCCGAACGCCCGTGACACTGCCGGTCCATCGTCTCCCGGCACTTGAGGCATGCCGTGCAGCCCTGCACCCGCTTGCCCGCCAGCTGCACGAGCTCGGTCTCGATACCCGCCGCGCGGATCTCCCGGAGCGCTCGCTCCAGCATGAGGGCTGTGTTGCCGTCCTTGCGTGCGCTGCAGTTGAATGCGACGACCTTCATCCGATCTCCTCCTCGATGATCCTGTCAGCCCACATCCGCGCTCTCGACGATCCGCGCGCCCGCGGCGTGCATCTCCTCGAGCGCTCGTTCGCCGTCCCCCGCCTCCAGGTCGACGGCGCGGCAGCCGTCTTCGACCACGGTCACGCCATAGCCGAGGCCGATCGCGTCGAGCACCGTGGCGCGCACGCAGTAGTCCGTGGCCAGGCCGAGCACGACGACCTCGTCCACGCCCCGCTCGCGCAGGTACGCGTCGAGTCCGGTCTCGGAACGACGGTCGTTGTCGAAGAAGCCCGAGTACGAATCCACCGCGGGGTCGGTCCCCTTGCGGATGACGTGGTCGATCCCACCGACATCGAGCGCCGAGTGGAAAGACGCTCCGGGAAGGCCCTGGACGCAGTGGTCGGGCCAGAGCACCTGCTCGATGCCCCCGAGGTCGATCACCTCGCCCGGCGCTGCGCCCTCGTGGTTCGACGCGAAGCTGCCGTGATCTGCCGGGTGCCAGTCCTGCGTGGCGACGACCAGCCCGAAGCGGGGCATGAGCGCGTTCGCCACCGGGACCACGGCGTCGCCGTCAGCGACCGGCAGCGCCCCGAACGGCATGAAATCGTTCTGTACGTCGACGAGCACGAGCGCACGCATCGCGCAGCTCCCTCCCTCGGCGGTCTCCTCCTACTTACCCTTCGGTCCCGGCGTCGGTCTCGGCGATCCCGCGCGCCTCGAGGATGAGGCGCGTCCGCAGCTCATAGAGGCGTCGCTCGACGCCGACGGGGTACCGGTGCGGGTTCAAGAACCGCTGGTGCGACTCGTCCAGCGCGGCGAGCTGGGCTGCGACGCGAGCCCGCACCTCGGGAAGCGCCGGGGGCCGGTAGACGGGCTCGCCACCCTCGATGACGGGGACGAGCAGCTCCACCGCGTCATCTTCACCGCAGAACGACTTGCGCTTGGTGGCATCGGCAGGGTCGATCATCACGCAGTCGGCGCCGGGGGGATCCATCTCGTTGTACACCATGTCTCCCACCATCACGCCGTCGCGCGTGAAGCGCCTGACCCGGAGCAGGCCGGGCATCGTGACCTTGGCGGTCTGTTCGGACACCTTGATGCGCGGTCGCCACTCCTCACCCGGCTCGCGGATGGCCGAGAGCTTGTAGATGCCGCCGAGCGCCGGCTGGCCGTCAGCCGTCACGAGCCGCGTGCCGACGCCCCAAAGGTCGACCGGCGCGCCCTGGTCCTTGAGCGAGCGGATGGTGTGCTCGTCCAGCTCGTTGCTCGCGACGATCTTCGCGTCGGGCAGCCCCTCCTCATCGAGGATCTCCCGGGTGCGCTTGGCGAGCCACGCGAGGTCGCCCGAGTCGATGCGGACGCCGATCATCGTGTGTCCGCGCGCCGCGAGCTCGCGACCCACCCGCGCCGCGTTCCGCACGCCCTCGAGCGTGTCGTACGTGTCCACGAGCAGCGTCACGTTGTTCGGCATCGCGTCCGCGTATGCCTCGAACGCCGCCATCTCGCTGTCGAACGCCATCACCCACGAGTGGGCGTGCGTGCCGACCGCTGGGATGCCGAAGTCCCTGGCGGCGAGCGTGTTGGACGTCCCGGCGCACCCGCCCACGAACGCTGCGCGGCTCGCCGACATGCCGCCGTCCGGGCCCTGCGCGCGACGCAGCCCGAACTCGACGACCGGATCGCCCTCGGCGGCGATACAGACGCGTGCCGCCTTGGTGGCGACGAGCGTCTGGAAGTTGATGATGTTGAGCAGCGGCGTCTCGACGAGCTGGCACTGCGCGATGGGACCGATGACCCGCATGAGCGGCTCGTGGGCGAAGACGACGGTCCCCTCAGGGACCGCGTCCACGTCCAGGTCGAACCGCATCTCCTTCAACCAGTCACAGAAGCCGTCCTCGAACAGCGGCTTGCCGTCGTTGCCGGTCTGCTCGGCCAGGTACGCGCACTCCTCGTCGGAGAAGCGCAGGTCCCGGAGATACTCCATGGCCTGCTCCAGCCCGCATGCGACCGCGAAGCCGCCTTCGAACGGGTTCGAGCGGAAGGACAGGTGGAAGCAGGCGCGGGTCTCGGCCAGTCCCGCCTTCCAGTAGCCGTAGGCCATCGTGATCTGGTAGAGGTCGGTCAGCAGGGGCGAGGTGATGAACCCCGAGTGTCTGGGCATGGCATTCCCTCCGTCGATCCTATGACGGTACCGCATCGACCCTCCTTGCGTCTGTATACACGCCCGTGCGCATTGCCTATCCTGGTGCAGTTCCCATCCCGTTCCGCCGAGGATCCGCCATGGCACCCCGTCGAGACATAGCGCGCCTCGTCGCCGCCCGATTCATCTCCCGTGCCGGGAGCGAGGCGGCGTTCTTCGTCGGCGTCTGGGGCAAGGCGGCCTACGAGCTGCACGCCACCGCGGGCGAGCTCGCGATCCTGATGTTCGTGCTGAGCGTGAGCATGATGCTCGGCAGCACCATCTCGGGCGTGTTGATCGACCGCCACGGCCCGCGACGCGTGCTCGTGTTCGCCGAGATCGTGTTCGTCATCGCCGCCATCGCCGTCATGCTCGCCGACAGCCTGCCGGTGCTCGCCGTGCTCGTCTCGGTGTGGGCACTCGTCGGCTCGCCGGTCGTCACCGCGGGGGCGAGCTTCGCGCCGTACCTCGCGCGCGACGAGCAGCAGCTTGCGAAGGTGAACTCGCTCGTGGAGGGCGGCGGCTCGCTCGCGTTCGCCGTCGGTCCCGCCGTGGGCGCCCTCATCGTCACGTACGCGCACGTGAACTGGGTGTTCGTCATCGACGCCGTCACGTCGCTCGTCGCCGCCATCCTCGTGAGCCGCATCTCCCTGCAGCCGCCGGTCCGACAGGCGACCGAGGCGAGCCCGTTCGCAGAGTTCAGGGACGGCGTTCGCACCGCGTACCGGCTGCGTCCCGTGCGCTACTACCTGCTCCTCGGTACCGTCGCGTGGCTGTCGTTCGGCGCGTTCGGCTCGCTCGAGCCGCTGTTCTTCCGCGACGTCGTCGGGACCGGCATCGAGACGCTCGGCTGGATGAACTCGCTCTTCGGTCTCGGCTTCATCGTGGGTGCCGCCACCCTGCCGCGGCTGCCCGGTCGCATCGTGAGCGCCCGGGGGCTCGCCGCGATGATCACGCTCGTGGGTCTCGGCACCGTGCTCTACGTCGGCTCGACCGACCTGCGCATCATCGGTGCCGGGGCTTTCGTGTGGGCGTTCGTCATCGGCATCACCGAGCCGCTGTTGCGCACGCTCATGCATCGCGACTCGCCGCGTGCCGCGATCGGCCGCGTGATGGGCACCGCCGAGGTGCACCGCCGCGCCGGAGAGCTCATCCCGCTCGCGTTCGCGCCGACGCTCGCGACCCTCATCGGCGTGCAGCCGGCGCTCATCGGGTTCGGTGTGGTCGCCTCGCTGCTCGCGGTCGGCTCAGCGTTCGAGGCCCGTGCGATCGACCGCCGCATGGGCGAGCGCGACATCACGCCGGCGGACATCGAGGCGGTGCCGCTCGTCGACGAGCCCATCTCGCCGACACCCTGAGCGCAGCCGCTTGACAGCGTCGCCATCGCGGAGTAGCGTCACGATAATCCTGACTTTGCTAGTAGGATTTAGGAGCGACACGCGATGCGCATGACCGCACGCAGCGAATACGGGGTGCTCGCACTCATCGAGCTGGCCGCCCGCCAGGACGGCGAGCCGGTGAGCGCCCGCGAGCTCGCCGAGGCGCGCGGGATCCCGCTCCCCTTCCTCGAGCAGCTGCTTGTCGCGCTGCGGAGAGCGGGCATCGTGAACTCGACGCGCGGCGCGCGCGGTGGTTTCACGCTCGCACGGCCTGCCGAGCAGATCACGGTCCTCGATGCCGTCGAGGCGCTCGAGGGACCCGTGGAGGCCTCGGTCTGCGACACCTCGGCCGACTGCCCGCACGAGAACCGGTGCGCCGCCGCGGGCGTCTGGCGTGAGCTCACCTCCGCGCTGAGCGGCGTGCTCTCCGGGTATGACCTGCAGCGGCTCGCCGAGCGCCAGCGCGCCCTCGACGCAACCGAGACGAAAGGATAGGCGAACACCCGAGATGACCCGCGAGACCGTCTACCTCGACTATGCCGCCACCACGCCGACCGACCAGCGCGTGGTCGACGCGATGCTCCCGTTCTTCACGCAGCGCTACGGCAACCCCAACAGCCTCTACGAGCTCGGTCGTGACGCGCACGGCGCGCTCGAGCAGGCGCGCGCGGCGGTGGCCGCTTCCATCAACGCGAGCCAGCCCGGCGAGGTGATCTTCACAGCCGGCGGCACGGAGTCCGACAACGCCGCGCTGATCGGCCTCGCTACCGCCCGCGGCCGCGATCGCGGGCACGTTATCGTCTCGGCGTTCGAGCACCACGCCGTGCTCGAGCCCGCACACTGGCTCGGCAAGCACGGCTTCGAGGTGACCGAGCTGCAGCCGCGCACCGACGGGGTGATCCATCCGGAGGACCTCGAGGCGGCGATGCGTGACGACACCGTGCTCGTCTCGGTCATGCACGGCAACAACGAGATCGGCTCGATCCAGCCGATCGCCGCGCTCGCTGAGATCGCGCACGCGCGCGGCGCGCTCATGCATACCGACGCCGCGCAGACGCTCGGCAAGGTCGACCTCGACGTGCGGGCGCTCGGCGTGGACGCCGCGTCCTTCTCGGGCCACAAGATCTACGGCCCCAAAGGGGTCGGCGCGCTCTACCTCAAGCAGCGCACGCCGTTCGCGCCCTACCTGATGGGCGGCGGGCAGGAGTCCAAGCGGCGCAGCGGCACGCAGAACGTGCCGGGCGCGGTGGGATTCGCCGAGGCGCTGCGCATCATGGATGAGGAGCGTCCGACCGAGGCGCCGCGCCTGGCGGCGCTCCGCGACCGGCTCATCGAGGGGATGCTCGGCCGCCTCGAGCACACCTCGCTCAACGCCGCCGAGGCGTCAGAGCGGCTCCCCAACATCGCCAACTTCATCATCAAGGGCGTCGAGGGCGAGGCGATGCTGCTCCACCTCGACGCGCAGGGCTTCGCGGTCTCCACCGGCTCGGCCTGCTCGTCGGGGTCGCTCAAGGCGAGCCACGTGCTGCTGTCGATCGGCTGCCCGCAGGAGTTCGCACACGGCTCGCTCCGCGTGAGCGTCGGCCGTCACACCACCACCGAAGACATCGACCGTTTCATCGACGCGCTCGTCCCCATCGTCGGGCGGCTGCGGTCCATGAACCCGCTCTACGAGCGCATGGTCGGAACCGAAGGCTAGGAGACCAGCGATGATCTATTCCGAGAAGGTCATGGACCACTTCGCCAACCCGCGCAACGTCGGCGTCATCGAGGACGCGGACGGCGTGGGAGAGGTCGGCAACCCCGTGTGCGGCGACGTCATGAAGATCACCATCACCGTCGATGACGACCGCATCGACGACATCAAGTTCCAGACGCTCGGCTGCGGCGCGGCTATCGCGACGTCCTCGATCGTGACCGAGATGGCAAAGGGCATGACGCTCGAGCAGGCCGTCGACATCACCAAGAAGGACGTCGCCGACGCCCTTGGCGGACTGCCGCCCGCCAAGATGCACTGCTCGATCCTCGCCACCGACGGGCTCAAGAAAGCCGTCGACGACTACCTCGTGCGCAATGGGCGCGAGCCGATCGCCGGTCCGATCGCGCACGATGACCCGGACTTCGATCCGCACGAGGAGGCCGAGGAGTAACGCTCCTCACTTCTCGGCGGTCTGGATCATCTCCTCCACTTCTTCGCGACCCTCGTCATAGAAGCGCTGCTCGTCGGGGGCGAGCTCGTGCAGCAGGCGCAGGAACTCGCCCGCGTGCACCCGCTCCTCGTCGGCGATGTCCACGAGCACTTCCCGGGCGAGCTCGTGATCGGTGGACTCGGCCAGCTGCATGTAGAGCTGGATCGCCTCGTACTCGGCGGCCACCATGAAGCGGATGGCGCGCACCAGCTCCTCGTGAGTGAGCATGCGCGACGCGGCCAGCCCGGAGAACGCGGCACCGAATTCGGGCATCTTCCTCTCCCTTCTTCAGTCGGCACTGTCGGGTGAGTACGTACCCACCTCGTGGCTGCAACGGCTGTGCGCATTAATCTCATGCTTTTACTGCGCTTACCCCCCTTGCCCGTGCGGCGGGTCGGGCGTAGGCTCGATACCGTACCGCGCAGCGACGAGAAGGAGCCCCTCATGGCACCGTTCGATACGACCGTCACCGACACCATCGGCGCGACGCCTGCCGTCCGTCTGCGGCGGGTCGTGCCCGACGGCGCCTCAGACGTCGTCATCAAGCTCGAGTCCCGCAACCCCGGCGGCTCGGTCAAGGACCGGATCGGCCGGGGCATGATCGACGACGCCGAGGCTCGCGGCCTCATCGAGCCCGGGCGCAGCACTATCGTAGAGCCGACGTCGGGCAACACCGGCATCGCGCTGGCGATGATCGGCGCCGCGCGCGGCTATCGCGTCGTCCTGACGATGCCGGAGAGCATGTCGCTCGAGCGCCGCAAGCTGCTCGCGGCGTACGGCGCCGAGCTCGTCCTCACGCCGCGGGCCGACGGCATGCGTGGTGCGGTCGAGGAGGCCGAACGCATCGCCGGAGACTCCCGGGACGCGTTCATCCCCGGGCAGTTCGAGAACCCCGCCAACCCGCGCTCGCACTACGAGACGACGGGACCCGAGATCGTCTCCCTGCTCCAGGGCAGGCCGGTCGGCGCGTTCGTCGCCGGCGTGGGGACCGGCGGCACCGTCACCGGTGTCGGCCGCTACCTGCGCGACCACGGCTCGGGCGCCCGTATCGTCGCGGTCGAGCCCGCCGAGTCCCCGATAATCTCCCAGCGTCTCGCCGGGGAGACCCTCACCCCCGCCGGCCACGCGATCCAGGGTATCGGCGCCAACTTCATCCCGGCCGTGCTCGACCTGTCCATCCTGGACGAGGTCCAGCACGTCACCGGCGAGGAGGCGATCGCCATGTCCCGCCGACTGGCCGCCGAGGAGGGCCTGCTCGTCGGCATCTCGTCCGGCGCCAACGTCGTCGCGGCGCTCCGCCTTGCCGCACTGCCGGAGTTGGCGGGCACCACCGTCGTCACGGTGGCGCCGTCCACGGGCGAGCGCTATCTCACCACGCCGCTCTGGGAAGGCTACGGCGAGTAGATGCGCATCTCCCAGCGACTCGACCACGCGCTTCGGGCGCTCGCAGAGCTCGCCCTCGCTCCCGAGGGCGAGACCGTGCCGGCTCGCGCGATAGCGGATGCCCTCGGCCTCCCCCGTCGCTTCCTCGAGCAGCAGATGACCGAGCTCGCCCGGGCGGGCCTCGTGACGTGCCGCCGCGGCACCGGAGGCGGCTGCGCGCTCGCGCGCCCTGCGGGCGACATCACGCTCGCCGAGGTGGTCCTGGCGGTCGAAGGCACCATCATCGACGTGCCCGCGACGAGCGGATCCGCAGCCGCGGAGGCGTGGAAGGCGCTCGCCGGGGTGATGGGTGAACATCTGGCGGGAACGACGCTGGCCGATGTCGCTGCGCGTCAGCGGGAGCTGCGGCAGCGCGCGCCCATGTACTACATCTGACGAACCCCCGCCCGGATGTGCGGTTGTCGGACTGGCCTGGCACCGCGCTCGCTGGTACCATGCCCCACACGCTCCGTACGATGCGCCGAGGAGGTGAACCGACGCACCATGGGATCGTTCGTGCTCGTGCCCATGATGGACATGATGATGACCCGGCCCGGGTCTGTGCGCGCATGCGCTGGATCTGGGCGGCCTTCGGCCACCCGCATGCTCTGAGGCTGCGGGGGTGTCTCTTGTCTCTCATCCACGACACGAAACGAGGCTCTTCCCATGAGCGATACGGTTCATCGCTTCGACACGGTCGCCGTGCACGGCGGCGCCGCTCCTGATCCAACGACCGGCTCGCGGGCCGTGCCGATCTACCAGACCGCCGCCTACAGCTTCCGCGACGCCGATCACGCCGCCGACCTGTTCGCGCTGCGCGACTTCGGCAACATCTACTCGCGCATCGGCAACCCGACGAACGACGTGCTCGAGAAGCGCGTCGCGGCGCTCGAGGGCGGCACGGCCGCCGTCGCCGTCGCTTCGGGGCATGCCGCCGAGGTGCTCGCCCTGCTGAACCTCGCCGGTTCGGGCGATTCGATCGTCAGCTCCACGAGCCTGTACGGCGGCACATGGAACATCTTCCTGCACACGTTCAGGCGCCTCGGCATCACGGTCCGCTTCGTCGACCCCACCGACATCGACGGGTTCGTCTCGGCGACCGATGACACCACCAGGGCGTGGTTCGTGGAGACCATCGGGAATCCGCGGCTCGATGTACCCGACATCGCGGGACTTGCCGAGGCGGGACGTGCGCTCGGCGTTCCGCTGGTGGTGGACAACACGTTCGCCACGCCTGCCCTCTGCCGTCCCGTCGAGCACGGCGCCGCGGTCGTGATCCACTCCCTCACCAAGTGGCTGGGCGGTCACGGCACGTCCATCGGCGGGATCATCGTCGACGGCGGCACGTTCGACTGGAGCAGCGGCCGCTTCCCGCACTTCACCGAGCCCGACCCGTCCTACGGCGGGCTCCGGCTCTGGGACACGTTCGGCGACCTGGACGGCGCCGGGAACGTCGCCTTCGCCATCCGTGCCCGCGTGCAGCTGCTGCGCGACCTCGGTCCGGCGCTCTCGCCGTTCAACGCGCACGAGTTCCTTCTCGGCATCGAGACGTTGCCACTGCGCATGGAGCGGCATTCCGAGAACGCGCTCAGGGTCGCCCACTACCTCGCCGATCACCCCAAGGTCGCGTGGGTGGCGTATCCCGGGCTGGCGACGCATCCGACGCACGAGAACGCCACGCGCCTGCTCGACGGCGGCGCGGGCGGCGTCGTCGTCTTCGGGCTCACCGGCGGACGGGACGCGGGCCGCCGACTCATCGACGGCGTTGCGCTCTTCAGTCACCTGGCCAACGTCGGCGATGCCAAGTCGCTCATCATCCACCCCGCGTCGACGACGCACTCGCAGCTCTCGGCCGCCGAGCTCGAGCGCGCCGGCATCGGCGAGGACTTCGTTCGCCTCTCGGTAGGCATCGAGCACATCGAGGACCTGCTCGATGACCTCGCCCAGGCCCTGGAGCGGGTGTGACCGCCGTGACCATCGCATCAGGACCTCGCTCCGTGGCGCTCGAGGGGGCGCTCACGCTCGCGTCGGGCGCGACGCTGCATGACGTCACGGTCGCGTACGAGACGTTCGGCACGCTCGCGCCCGCGCGCGACAACGCCGTTCTCGTCTGCCACGCGCTCTCGGGCGACGCGCACGTCGCCGCGTCCGCCGATGGTGACGGCCGCACCCGTCCGGGCTGGTGGGACGCCATGGTAGGGCCCGGCCTCGCGATCGACACCGACCGCTTCTTCGTGATCTGCGCCAACGTGCTCGGCGGCTGCTCCGGCACGACCGGCCCCAGCAGCATCGACGCCGCGAGCGGCACGCCCTGGGGACTGCGCTTCCCCCTCGTGACGATCGAGGACATGGTGGACACGCAGGCCCGCCTGCTCGATCGTCTCGGCATCGACCGCCTCGCCGCGGTCGTGGGCGGCTCGATGGGCGGCATGCAGGCGCTCGCCTGGGGGACGCGCTACCCTCACCGCGTCGAACGGGTCGTGGCGGTGGCCACCACCGCCCGGCTGAGCGCTCAGGCGATCGCGTTCAACGAGGTGGGCCGACAGGCGATCCTCGCGGATCCGGACTTCCGCGACGGCGACTACTACGCCTCGGGCAATCCCCATCGCGGCCTCGGCATCGCCCGGATGGTCGGGCACATCACGTACCTCTCGGACGAGTCGATGCGCGCGAAGTTCGGCCGCCGGCTGCGCGACCGCACGAGCCGGGCGTTCGACTTCGTCACCGAGTTCGAGGTGGAGAGCTACCTCGCGCACCAGGGTGCGCGCTTCGTCGAGCGGTTCGACGCCAACACCTATCTCTACATGACCAAGGCGATGGACTACTTCGACTGGACGACGTCGCTGCCGACGACGGGCCCGTGCCTGCCGACGTTCCTCGTCCTCTCGTTCAGCTCGGACTGGCTGTTCACCACCGCCGAATCGCTCGAGATCGTGCGGCTGCTGCGCGAACGCGGCTGCGCGGTGTCGTTCGCCGAGATCGGGAGCCCCTACGGTCACGACGCCTTCCTGCTCGAGCCGGAGGGACAGCGGATGTTCATCGAGCCGTTCCTCGCCGATGCCGGTGCTCGCCGAGACGAACGGAGGGCGTCATGAGCCGCTTGCGCGCCGATCTGGCGGTCGCCGCCGACCTCGTCCCACCCGGCAGCAGCGTCCTCGACCTCGGGTGCGGCGATGGCGCGCTCCTCGCCCATCTCCGGGATGCGCGCGGGTGCGACGTCCAGGGCGTGGAGCTCACCGCCGAGGGCGTGTCGGCGACCGTGGCGCGCGGCATCCCCGTCGTCCAGGCCGACCTCGACGAGGGCCTGCGCGATCTTGCGGACGGGTCGTTCGACGTCGTGGTGCTCTCGCAGACGCTGCAGGTCGTACGCGACCCGCGGCTCGTCTTCCGCGAGCTCACACGCGTCGGTCGTCTCGGCATCGTGTCGTTCCCCAACTTCGGGCACTGGCGCTCGCGGGTCCGGCTCGCGGTGCGGGGCCGCATGCCCGTCTCGCCAGCGCTACCCTATGCCTGGTACGACACGCCGAACATCCACCTCACGACGGTGGCCGACTTCACGGCGCTCTGTCGGGCCGAGGGTGCCTCGCTCTCCGCGCTCGTCGTGCCGGGTGCCGACGGGCGACGCGACCGCGGACCGCGCTCGCTGTGGCCGAACCTGCTCGCCGACCAGGTGGTAGCCGCCGTCACGAGCGGTGCCGTCCCGCGCGCGGTGAGCTGAGCGTCGCTCGCAAACCCGCCTCAGCGTCCCCGTTCGTCGTCATCGCGCATGAAGTACACGACGTCTGCCGAGGCGTCGGGCGTCGCTTCGGCGCGTCGCATCCGCTCGAACAGCAGGGCCAGACCCACGACCGTCGCTCCGAAGCCGACCGTCACGACGGCCATCGGCACGATGGAGGCCTGGTAGAGCAGCGCGGTGCTGTTCACGAGCGCGTGCAGCGTCATCGCGGTCAGCACGCCGAGCACCGGCCGCCCTCTCCCCGCCAGCACGAGCAGCGTCGCCGTCATGATGCCGTGCACCAGACAGACGATGACACGTTCGCCGAGGAAGCCCGTGAACGCATACCACGGCAGTTCGGCGTAGACCGGCGCCCGCGCGACGCCCCATGCCACGTAGGCTGCTTCTCCCAGCCCGAAACCCAGGCCGAGCGCGATACCCGTCCACAGGCGCCCTCCCGGCAGCGCGAGGAGACGCCGGACGCGGGGCAGCGCGAGCGGCAGAAGCTTCACCGGCTCTTCGACCACCGGCGCAAGCGCGAGCGCGAACGCCAGGAACCACACAGGCGAGGAGGGACCGAGCGTCGGTTCCACTCCCGTCGCGCCGATCACGAGCCGCCCGAGCGGCGCCTTGAGAGCGATGTTCGCGAACGCCGAGAGCGGGAGCCCCGCGGCGACCGCCCACCAGTAGCCTCGCTCACCCGCGGTCCAGGCGTGCAGGAACGCGCCGAACAACCCGCCCGCGAGGGCGAGCGTGACCGCGAGCATGACCCAGATGCCGTGCACCTACGCCCGTGCCCGCTGCGCATCGCCGATGCGCGCCGTGAGCGTGTCGACGAAGCGCTCCTCCTCGGCGGGAGACATCCCGAAGCGCGTCCCATCGGCGGTCGTGACGAGCAGGACGCCGCGCTGCATACGTGTCGAGCACATGCGCACGGTCCCGATGCCCCCGTAGGGCACCTTCCAGAGCGCCAGACCGGGAACGCGCATGCTCGACCACAACGACGGCACGAGGTCGGTCCGCCGCACCTCGGCGATAGACGCGTACGGCAGGTGGTACGCCAGCAGCGGCCCGTAGCGCAGCACGAGCTCCTGGTCGCCGATCTCGTAGCGCATGGCCGGGAAGAACGCGCCGACGACCAGGAACCACACGCCGAGCGCGGCGATGCCGAGCATCATGACCCACACGATCGGGGGCGTCTCGGCGCGCACCTCCGCGCTCGTGAGCGGCGCGACCCCCGAGACCACGACCGCGAGCGCCAGCGCGACGCACCACACCCATCCCCATGACGGCTTGGGCTTGAACACGATCGGTTCCACCGGCGCTCCTCTCGACGGGCGACACCCCCAGTGTAGCGCTCCCGACCACCGCCCTCACCTGCGCGAACCGCTCAGCCGACAACACGGCACCTTTGGCACGTGCGTTGCTCCGCAAGCGTCGTCCGATATGTGCCGAGGAGGACCGTGGACCGCACGCCCCACATGCTGCGCGTCGCGCTGCCGCTGCTGCTGGTCGCAGCGGTGGCTGTGCCGCTCCTCGTGCCCGTGTGCTCGATGGCGATGTGCGCGCCCGAGGGGCTCGTGTGCGGCCCCCAAGGAGGGGACGCTCACGACACCGCTCCGTGCCACGGCGGTGGGTGCGACACCACCACGCTGATGCGCCACGACGACGGCGACGCGCTGGCCGCTGCGACCGTGGAAGTGCCGCGCGTCTGCCCGGCCGGTCTCATCCCGTCCATCGATGCCGATCTCGATACCATCGCCATCGCTTCGGCCGTCGACAGCCCGACGGTCCCCCCGCCCGAGAACCCGCTCGGCGTCGTCATTCGGGTCTAGAAGCGCTCCTCGTGTGAAGCGCGACCTCGCGAAGCGACCGGTCGCGCCCGGAAGGCGCCTGCCTTCCGACCGTACCGTCAGATTCTCACGAGGAGAATGACCGTGGACCTGTTCCTCCCCATGCTCGGGGTCGGTCTCGTGACGAGCGTGCACTGCGTCGCCATGTGCGGGAGCCTCGTCCTCACCTACGCGGTGAAGGACGACTCACACGGCCCGTGGTTCAAACGCATGCTGCCGCACGTGGCCTACCAGAGCGCCAAGATCGTGAGCTACGTCGCCGTCGGCCTCGCCCTCGGCCTCATCGGCTCGCTGTTCGACCTCGGCGGCCTGCGCGGCGCGATCACGATCTTCGCCGGCGTCTTCATGGTGCTGCTCGGCCTCCAGATGACCGGGAGAGCGCCGTGGCTTCGCGCGCTGACCCTCCGTCCGCCACGCGCGCTCGTCGACGCTCTCGGCAAGACGCGCCGCAAGGCGATGGCCGAGGCGCGCGAGGGCCGGACGAGCCTCACGACTCCGGTGACGTTCGGACTGCTCACCGGCCTCATGCCCTGCGGACCGCTCCAGTCCGCGCAACTCGCTGCAGCCGGCGCGGGAACCGCGCTCGGCGGCGCCGTGTCGATGCTGGGATTCGGCCTGGGCACGATGCCGCTCATGCTCGCGTTCGGCGCTGTCTCCGGCCTGCTCACCGCCCGGTTCAAAGACCGCATGATGACGGTCGCCGCGCTCGTCATCATGGTGCTCGGCCTCATCATGCTCAACCGCGGCCTCATGCTCGTCGGCTCGCCCGTCACGGCCGACAGCATCAAGAACGCCGTGCTCGGGACGCCGGCGGCGGAGCAGCCCGCCGCAGGCTATGCCGTCGGTGAGGATGGCGTCACCGAGGTGCCGCTCGTCATCGAGAACACGCGGTTCGTACCCGCGTCGCTCTCGATCCCGGCTGACCGTGCGGTCCGGCTCGTCGTGGACCGCCGCGAGGCGAACGCATGCTCCGACCAGCTCTGGCTGCCTCAGCTGGACGTGATGGTCGACCTCGTCCCCAACGGCACGACCGTGATAGACCTTCCGCCCACGCCGAGCGGCACGTACACGCTCACCTGCGGTATGGGCATGATGTCCGGCCAGCTCGTGGTCGGCGCTGGAGCCCCGGGTTCGAGCGGGATCGACCTGCCGCTCCTGCTCGCGCTCATCGTCGGCGGACTCGCTGCCGTCGGCCTGTACGTGACCCGTCCCAACCGACCCGGCGCGACCGCGCCGGCGGCCACCCGATGAAGGAGCGAACACCCATGTCCGCGACCAAGACCGTACAGACACCCACCGCCGTGAGGGCCGCTCTCGTCGCCATCCTCATCGTCGCGGCGTTCTTCGCCGCGTATCGCATCACGAGCGGCACACCAAGCGCCGCGTTCGCCGAGGGAAGCGACGCGGTCGCGACCCAGGCCGCGTTCGGCGGCGACGCCGCCGACGCCGGCGCCGCCTGCGCCTGCTGCGGCAACGCCGGGACCGGCGAGCCCATCGAAGGCGCCGCCGTGCTCGAAGGCGACGTCCAGCGCATCACCGTCGACACCGCGAACGGCTATGACCCCAACGTGATCAGGCTGGCCGCCGGCGTGCCCACGGAGATCACGTTCAAGCAGGGTTCCGGCTGCATGGCCGAGGTCATGTCGCAGGATCTCGGCTTCTTCGAAGACCTGACCAACGGCGATGTGACGATCACCCTGCCGCCGCTCGAGCCCGGTGAGTACGGCTTCTCGTGCGGCATGGCGATGGTGTTCGGCACCATCGTCGTGGAGTAGGAGCGAGCTATGAGCCCTGATACTTCCACGCTCACTGCGTGCCCTGTGCTTCCCGACGAGACCGGCGATCCGGTGCCGCCTGAGGTCGGCCAGAGCGACGCGCAGGCGCGATTCGCCATCACGGGCATGACGTGCGCGTCGTGCTCGGCCATCATCGAGAAGATCGTCGGCAGGCTGCCGGGCATCGCTTCGGCGACCGTGAACCTCGCCGCCGAGAAGCTCGCGGTGACCTATGACTCCGCACGCATCTCCCCCGGCGACATCGTGGCCGCCGTCGAAGGCGCTGGCTACGGCGCGACGCTGCTCGACGAAGCGGCTCCCGCGCCCGGCGGGACCGTCCGTCTCGGCATCCTCGGCATGACGTGCTCGTCGTGCCAGGCGGTCGTCGAGAAGACGCTGTCGCGCGTGGACGGCGTGCGCTCGGCGGCCGTCAACCTCGCGAACGAGACCGCCACCGTGGTGATCGACCCGACCGCGGTCGGCGTCGACGAGCTCATCGGCGCGATCCGTGCCGCCGGCTACGACGCCCTCGTCAAGGCGGATGCGGCACCCGGCGCCGAGCCGCGCGATGCGCAGCGTGCCGCCCAGGAGAAGGCCGAGAAGCGTGCGCTCGTCCGCTTCTGGAGCTCGGTGGCGCTCTCGGTCCCGCTCTTCTTCATCGCGATGGTCCCGCCGTTCATGATGACGGTGCCCGAGGCGACCGCCTCGTGGCTCTCGGCCACCCTGGGCGGCACCTTCGACGCCATGCTCGTGCACAAGTGGATGATGTTCGCGCTGACCACGCCGGTGCAGTTCGTGATCGGCTGGCAGTTCTACCGCGGCGCCTGGGGCGCCATCAAGCAGCGCGCCGGCAACATGGACACGCTGATCGCGATCGGCACCTCGGCGGCGTACTTCTACAGCCTCGCGGCGACCGTCGTCCCCACCCTGGCGGAGGAGCCTGTCTTCTACGAGACGAGCGCGCTGCTGATCACGTTCGTCCTGCTCGGCAAGCTGC
>JASEEU010000012.1 GCA_030019445.1 Anaerosomatales bacterium
CCATCGACCGGCTCGTGCCCGGCTACTTCGCCCGTGCGGGCGGGGACAAGAAGACCGGGTACGACGGCAGGGCGCACAGCGGCGGGCGAGCGTTCACCACGCGGTGGGACAGCGCAGCGGAGTTCGGGACGTGCGGCGCGGAGAACGTGAGCGTGCAGGGGGCCGGCAGCGTCACGCTTCCGACGACGACCGTCGAGGCGACCAAGCTCGCGATGCCGACGATCAGCCCCGCACCGCTCCAGGAGATGCCGCCGATGGGCGATGCGCGGGTCGTGTTCGACGGTGATGCGCAGACGTACTGCTACTGGGACGCCTCGAGCGCCGGTGCCACCTCGGCCAACGGGTATCAGGGCTCGGCAACGGTCCAGATCGACCTGGGCGGGCTCATGCAGGTGGACTCGCTCGTGTGGGACTTCGTCTCGTCGACGTACTCTGCCGATGTGATCGAGGTGCTCGGCAGCGTCGACGGCTCGGCGTGGAGCACGATCGCGAGCAAGGGCACGCTTGGGACGCAGCTCACGGCCGCGGAGACGCTCGCCGCCGACGCGCAGGCGCGCTACGTGCGCTTCGTGTACCGGCGCGTCTTCTCGGGTGGGTCAGGCTACGTGTACCTTGCCGAGCTCACCGTGAACGGCCGTCCTCTGGAGGGGGACATCGTCGCGCACCCCGACGTCGCACGGGCCGCCACCTTCCAGGGCGGCACGGTACGCTGGAAGAGCACGAACCCCGCCGGGACCGCCGTCAGCGTGGCGGTGCGCGCCTCGGTGAACGGCGGCCAGACGTGGACGGCATGGCAGACGGTCGCCAACGGCGGTTCCATCACGCAGCTGGCCAACGGGGCGGATCTCTCCAACGCGCAGCTCGACGTGCGCGCGACGCTCACCACCTCGGCGCTTGGGCAGACGCCGACGCTCGAGTGGCTCGAAGTCACGGTCACGCGCGGTGACATCCCCGGCACGGTGGCCGAGTGGACGGGCGCAGGCGCTTCGACGACGTGCGCGAACTGCCATGAGCCGCACGGCGGCGACGAGGCCGCGCTCATGGCCGAGAAGAGCACGGTCGTATGCACGCGCTGTCACCAGGCCGCGTACGGAGGGACGTACTTCGGCGCGGCCGAGGCCACGGCATCGGTGCACGACGCGGTGACGTGCACCGGGTGCCACGGGTCTCACGGGACCCGCAGCGGCAGCACGGGCGCCTTCGCCTACCTCCTGGAAGATGACCGCCGGGATGCCTGCTTCTCCTGTCATCCCGAGGTGAAGACGGCCTTCG
This sequence comes from Anaerosomatales bacterium, assembly GCA_030019445.1. Taxonomy (GTDB): domain Bacteria; phylum Actinomycetota; class Coriobacteriia; order Anaerosomatales; family Anaerosomataceae; genus JASEEU01. The sequence continues at coordinate 1,273 of JASEEU010000012.1, forward strand.
ACGCGCCGGTGAGCGTCGCCGCCGAGTGGGGACGCCATGACGTGTACGCCGTCGACCAGCATGAGACGGGGAGCCGCATCCGTTGCGGCAACTGTCACTCGGTCCACGCGGAGACCGGCCTGGTCGATCCCGATGATGTCGATCGCACCTTCGCGCTCTACCGTGACGACCCCACATCCATCCCCACCGGCGAGGTCGTCGTCTATGCGAGCAGGGACACGCTCATCGAGGGGACGGCAGGCCAGGAGACGTTCAACTTCGGCAGCGCATCCACGGCCACGCTCACCCAGAGCAACGCGCTGCTGCTCTACTTCGACCTCAGCGGCATACCCGCGGGCGCCACGATCCAGCACGCCGCGCTCGTCTTGTGGGCGACATCAAGCCCGAGCGGCGGCTACACGGTGGCTCCGGCCGCACGCGCATGGCAGGAGGGGACCGGTACCGGGCAGGCGAACAACGCGTCGATCGACGGCGCGACGTGGTACGAGTGGCGCTACGGCGACAACGCCTGGACGGGCGATGTCGCCGGTGGCGACTGGGCGGCGGCGGGTGGAGACGCGGGGACGCCCTCGGCGACGAACAGCTTCGCGTCCAGCAACACCTCGCTGAATGTGACGGAGATCGTGCGCGCCCTGCGACAGGGTACGAACAACGGCGTCATCGTCCGCGGGAGCAGCGCGTCGAGCTCGTTCGCGACGTACCTGCGCGAGTACGGCACCGTGCAGTACCGACCGAAGCTTCGGATCACCTACCAGACGGGACCCGCCACCCGACAGGTCCTCGACGACCTCGCGTTCTGCCTGAAGTGCCACGACGGCACGATGCCGATGGGCCTCTCGGGACAGTCGCTCACGTGGATCGCCAACGCCTACGCGGCGCGCCCGCACGGCGCCGCGCAGGGCCTCGGTCCCGAATCGCGGACGAACAGCACCGACCGGGGCGGTGGCGGCCTCAAGGCGCCCTACACGTACGGCATGGACCCGCTGCCGTGCACGACGTGCCATGACCCGCACGGTTCGTCGCTGCCTTTCCATCTCAAGGAGGTCGTGAACGGTCGGGACATGACCGGCCTCGGCGCGTGGGGCTACGCCAACGTGATCCCGCCGGCGATGGGGATGGCGAGCCCGCCGTCCACCGGGTGGTTCTGCGGTGCCTGCCACATCTACCCGACGAGCCACAACCGGGAGGGCAGCAGCGGCTGCTCCCCGTGCCACGGCCACACCGGCTCCCGCGGAGGATAGCGGACGCCTCGGGATAGCTGCGGCTCGTCGCAGTGCGACCCTGCCGCCGCGTTTGACCCTCGGCGGGTATGCGACCTATCATCGTCTGGCACTCGGCGCCCGAGAGTGCCAGGAGGGTATCGCATGCACAGCGAACGCCGGCGGACGGTGCTGTCCGCCCTCATCAACGAGTATGTGGCCAGCAGCCAGCCGGTGGGCAGCAAGGTGCTCGTCGAGCGCTATCGGCTCGGGTGCAGCCCAGCGACCGTGCGCAACGAGCTCGCCGCGCTCGAGGACGGCGGATACGTCTACCAGCCGCACGTCTCGGCCGGACGCGTGCCCACCGATAGCGGGTATCGCGCCTTCGTGGACGATGTGGCCGAGCGCCACACCGACGAGCTGCCGGCCTCAGAGGTGGACGCCATCCACGCGCGCTACGAGCGCGTGGAGCACGAGCTGGCCGAGGTGATGCGCGAGACGGCCACGGTGCTCTCGACGCTCACCGAATGCGCGGCGGTCGTCGCGGCTCCGACGCTCCGGCGGGCGCGCATCCGCCGCGTCTCGCTCGTGGGGATCGGTCCGGCGCGCGCGACCGTGGTCGTCGTGACGGACTCGGGGCAAGTGGCGAACCGCAGCGTCGAGTTCGACCAGCCGCTCGAGGGCGAGGCGCTCGCCGAGGTCGAACGCTACGTGGACGGCGCGCTCCGCGACCTGGTAGGCGCCGAGGTGGCGTTCCTGCGCGATCGCATCGAGGGCGTCCCCGGAGCTGAGGCGCAGGCGACGCTCGCGGTCTTCGAGGAGGTCATCGACTGCCTGGTGGAGGCCGATGAGGACCGCGTGCTGACACACGGCGTCACCGCGCTGCTGCGCCAGCCGGAGTTCACGGACGCCGACGCGATCCGTCCGGTCGTCGCGCTGCTGGAAGACTCGATCACGGTGCTGCACGTGCTCTCGGACGTGATGCAGTCGCCCGATGTCGTAGTGCGCATCGGGAGCGAGAACCGGGTCGACGGCCTGACGCGGATGAGCTTCGTCGCGCACCACTACGGGAGCGGCGACGCCGGCGGCATCGTCGGCGTCCTCGGCCCCACACGCATGGACTATCCGCGCGCGATGGCCACGGTCCGCACCGTGGCGTCGACGCTCTCAGACCATCTCGGCTAGACCGGGAGGCGAGGAGACCGACCGTATGGCAGCTGCTAAGGACTACTACGCGACGCTCGGCGTCGAGCGGACCGCGTCCACCGACGAGATCAAGAAGGCGTTCCGCCGTAAAGCGCGCGAGTCGCATCCCGACGTCGCGGGCGACGACGGCGCCGAGGAGCGCTTCAAGGAGATCAACGAGGCGTACGAGGTCCTCTCGGACCCCGAGAAGCGCCAGATGTACGACCGCTTCGGCACGGCGGATCCCCGCCAGGTGGGCTACGGCGGCCCCGGGGACGTCGGCGACTTCTTCGGCGGGTTCGAGGACCTGTTCTCGGTGTTCATGGGCGGCATGGGCAACGTGGGCGCGACGCGCACCGTGCGCACCGAGGGCCGGGACATGCGGGCCCGGCTGACGGTCACGCTGCTCGAGGCGGCCGAGGGTGTCGAGCGCGAGCTCACCATCAGGCGACCGGCGCCGTGCGCGGCGTGCGACGCGAGCGGCGCGGCGCCGGGCGGCGAGGTGAAGACGTGCCCCGACTGCGGCGGCACGGGACAGCGCCGCACGCAGCGGCGGACGATCCTCGGCGTCATGCAGTCGGTGACGGCGTGCGATCGCTGCGGGGCGACCGGGCGCGTCGCCGAGCCGCCGTGCCCCGAGTGCACGGGGAGCGGTCGCGCTATGGCCGAGGAGACGGTGACCGTTCGGGTCCCCGCGGGCGTGATGGACGGCACGACGCTGCGCATGCCCGAGAAGGGCGAGGCCGGCCTGCGCGGCGCGAGGGCAGGCGACCTGCTCGTCACGATCACGGTGCTGCCGCACGAGTTCCTGCTGCGCGAGGGCGACGACCTGCACGAGATGGTCCCCGTCAACATCGCTCAGGCCGCGCTCGGCGCGACCATCAGCGTCCCGGGGCTGTTCGGTGATGTGGAGGCGGCGTTCGGGGGCGGAGCGCAGTCGGGCGACGTGGTGCGCGTGAAGGGCGAGGGCATGCCCCGGGTGCGTGGCACCGGGCGCGGCGACCTCGTGGTGCACCTGAAAGTCGAGGTCCCGCGCAAGCTCGACAAGCGCCAGAAGGAGCTGCTGGCCGAGCTCGGCGAGACGTTCGGCACCGAGACCGGCCGGCCCACGCCGCTCGACCGGCTGAAGGACTGGTTGACCGGCTGATGGCCCTCCACCGCTTCTTCTGCGAAGGCCCGCTGCCGGCGGAGAGCGGCACGCTGTCTCTCTCGGCGGCGGACATCCACCACGTCCGCGACGTCCTGCGTCTCGCTCCCGGCGACGAGGTCGTCTGCGTGGGTGCCGACGGCATCGCCGCTCGCGTGCGTCTCACGCTGGTGGCCGAGACGATCGAGGGCACGGTCCTCGGGGAGCTGCCGCCCGCACGGCTGCCGCGCGTGACGCTCGTGCAGGGGGTGGGCAAGGGCGAGAAGATGGACGCGGTGGTCCGCCAGTGCACCGAGATCGGCGTGGAGCGGATCGTGCCGCTCACGAGCTCACGCACGGTGGTGCGCCTCGATGCGCGCAAGGCCGAGGCGCGGCGCGAGCGCTGGCAGCGCATCGCCGCCGAGGCCGCCAAGCAGGCGCAACGCGACGCCGTCCCGGAGGTGGCTGCGGTCTCGACGCTCGCGGACGTCGCCGCGGAGCTTGGGCGCCACGCGCTGGCGCTCGTCTGCTGGGAGGACGCCGAGGCCGAGGGTGTGCGCGCCGCCATCGCGCGTCACGCTCCGGCGCCCGGCGCGAGCGTGGCGGTCGTCGTCGGCCCGGAGGGCGGCTTGTCCGCCGAGGAGGTCGACGCCCTCATCGACGCGGGCGCGGTGCCCGTGAGCCTCGGTCCGACCATCCTGCGCACCGAGACGGCGGGCGTGGTGGCGAGCGCCCTCGTCATCCACGAGCTCGGAGGGCTGGGGGGCGAGCCGCGTGCGTGACGCGCGTGTCGCCTTTCGGACGCTCGGCTGCAAGGTGAACCAGGTGGAGGCCGAGTCGATCGCCGCCGAGCTCCTCGGCAGGGGCGTTCAGATCGTGGCCGAGGAGGACGCCGAGGTCGTGATCGTCACGACGTGCACCGTGACCGGCGAAGCCGACCGCAAGGCGCGCAAGGCCGTCCGCCATGCGCTCCGGCTTCCCGCCGAACCCGTCGTCGTGGTGACCGGCTGCCTGGCGGCCACTGACGGCGCCGAGCTCGCGGCGCTCGGCGAGCGCGTGGTCGTGGAGGCCGACAAGACCGCTGTCGCCGCCCGGGTCGGCACGCTCGTGAAGACGTCCCGGCGGCGGAAGCGGTCGGCGGTGCGAGTAGGCGAGCGGTTCCACACGCGCGCCATGGTCAAGGTGCAGGACGGGTGCGACGCGTTCTGCGCGTACTGCATCGTGCCGCACGCACGCGGCGTGCCGACGTCGGTACCGCACGCCGATGTGCTCGCCGAGGTCGAACGGCTCGTCTCGGCGGGTGTGGCCGAAGTGGTGCTGACCGGCATCAACATCGGCCGGTACGACGATGACGGGATGCGCCTGCCCGGACTGCTGCGCGCGATCGCCGCGACCGGCGTCCCGCGCGTGCGCGTCTCCAGCATCGAACCCGAGGACGTGACCGAGCCGTTCCTCGCGGCGGCTGCCGAGACGCGCGCGTTCTGCCGCCACCTCCACGTGCCGCTGCAGTCCGGGTGCGACCGGACGCTCGCCGCTATGGGCCGCCGCTACGACACCGCCGGCTTCGCCGCGATGCTCGCGCGGGCCCGCGCGGCGCTGCCCGACGTCGCGGTCACGACCGACGTGCTCGTGGGCTTTCCCGGCGAGACGGACGTTGACTTCGCGCAGACCCTCACCTTCGTTCGGGAGTGCTTCTTCACGCGCCTCCACGTGTTCCGCTACTCCGTGCGCAGCGGCACGCGGGCCGCCGATCTGCCCGGCCGGGTCCCGCCTGACATCCTCGCGACACGCGCCGCCGCGATGCGCCACCTCGACGCGGCGTGCCGGCGAGCCTTCTCGGCCTCGATGGTGGGCGAGACGGTCGAGCTGCTCGTCGAGCGCATCGTCGACTCGCCGGACGGCCCCATGGCCGAGGGCACGACGCGCGAGTACCTCCATGTGAGCGCTCCGGGCGCGGGGCGGACGGTCGGCGAGGTGGCCGAGGTCCGCATCGAGGCCCTCGAGGGAGGCCGGCTGCGGGGTAAATGGTAGAATACCCGTGGTCGCGCGACGCGGCCCCGCGGCGGCCCGGTCGGCCGCATCGCCGCTGCTAGCGGCAGAGATGCGACAACGAGACGAGGTACGATCCGTGGCAGACGATACGCAGGTCCGGCTCATCGTCCCGCCGGACCTGGCGATGCTCGATCTTCTCGGCGAAGGCGATCACCTCCTCAAACTCATCGAAGCCCAGTTCGAATCGGACATCATCGTCCGCGGCAACGAGATCACCATCTCCGGTGACAGCACCGAAGCCCAGGCGGTCTCGACGCTGTTCACCGAGCTCATGGCGCTGGTCGAGAAGGGGGAGCGGCTCACGCCGGACAGCCTCGATCGCGTGATCGAGATGCTCAGGCAGGGGGAGTGCTCGCCCACGAGCGTGTTCTCCGACGTGTTGCTCACGCACCGCGGCAAGACGCTCCGTCCCAAGACCGCAGGCCAGAAGCGCTATGTCGACGCCATCCGCAAGAACACGGTGACGTTCGGCATCGGCCCGGCCGGCACCGGCAAGACGTACCTCGCCATGGCGATGGCCGTCGACGCGCTGCGCAAGAAGGAGGTCGGCCGCATCATCCTGACGCGCCCGGCCGTGGAAGCGGGTGAGAAGCTCGGCTATCTGCCCGGCACCCTCTACGAGAAGGTGGACCCGTACCTGCGTCCGCTCTACGACGCGCTCTTCGACATGATGGATATCGAGAAGTCGCAGGCGCTCACGGACCGCGGCGTCATCGAGGTCGCGCCGCTCGCCTTCATGCGCGGCCGCACCCTCAACGACAGCTTCGTGATCCTCGACGAAGCCCAGAACACCTCGCCCGAGCAGATGAAGATGTTCCTCACGCGCCTCGGTTTCGGCAGCAAGGTGGTCGTCACCGGCGACGTCACACAGATCGACCTCGCCGGCGGCAAGTCCGGCCTGAAGGAGGTCCGTGACATCCTGTCGGGCGTGCGCGATGTCGCGTTCGTCGAGCTGACGTCCAAAGACGTGGTGCGTCATCGGCTCGTGCAGCGCATCGTCACGGCGTACCACGAGTATGAAGAGCGGAAGGCGCAGGAGCCCGATGCCTAGCCTCCTCGAGCGCGTCAAGGGCCTCTGGCCCACGACCGGATGGCTCTCCACGGTACCCGGCCAGCGCGTCGCCCTCGGCGTCGCGGTGATCATCCTCGCCGTGGTGCCCATCGCGGTGCGCGTGGTGCCGATCGGTCTCGAGGTCGGCCAACCGGCGCCCCGGACGTTCCGCGCCACCCGCCCGATCCAGTACGTGGACACCGAGGCTACGCAGGCGCTCAGAGAGGCCGCCCGAGAAGGCGTCAACCCGGTCTACCAGTTCGACCAGGACGCGCAGACCGAGGTGCGCCGCGACGTGGTGGAGTTCTTCTCCTCGGCTCTCTCCGTGCAGGCCTCGCTGGACACGAGCGCGCAGGTCGAGTACCTGCTCGACCGCTACGGCAGCCGCGTGGACACCCCGACGGTCGAGGCGCTCGTGAGCCTCGACACCACGGCCACGGAGGCGGCGGCCCGCAATACGGAGTCGCTCGTGGCCGGCGTCATGGCCTCGCGTATCCAGGAGAACGACCTCGAGCAGGCGCGCAACCAGCTGGCGCAGTCCGCCGAGCTCATCCCGATGTCGCTCGGTCAGCGCTACGTGGTCATCGGTGTCGGGACGGCGTTCATCGAGCCGACGCTCGTGCTCGACCAGGAGGCGACCGAGCAGGCGCGAGAGGCGGCCGCCGAGCGGGTATCGCCCGTGGTGACGCTCGTTCAGGAGGGCGAGAACATCGTCGCCAAGGGCGAGATCGTCACCGAGCGCGACGTCGAGATGGTGCGCAGCCTCGGCGGCCTCGAACGCGGCGTGGACCTGCAGTCCGTCGTGGCGTCGATGGTCCTGATGGCGATGCTGATCTTCACCACGGGCGGGTTCATCTACCGCTTCGAGGAGCACGTCTGGCTCCGCATGCGCGACCTGCTGATCATCGCCGCGCTGCTCCTCGGCATGATGTACCTCACCCGGGGCACGTCGCTTCTGGCACCGGAGCTCTCGCCGTACCTGATGCCGGTCCCCCTCGCGCCCATCCTGGCGACGCTGCTCGTTGGACCGGTCGCCGGCGTCATCATCACCGTGCTGACGACGATCGGCGGCCTCCTGCTCGGCTTCTCAGGCGGAGTGCAGGTCGTCGCCACCGTGCTCGCGAGCCTCGCCGCGATCGTCGTCGTTGCCAACATCAACCAGCGCAGCCACCTGTTCTACGCCGGCGGCTACGTCATCGCGCTCCAGGGGGTCGTATCGTTCGGCACGTCGCTCGCCTCGGGCAACGCCATCCAGCAGGCGCTCGGCGCGGGCCTGTACGGCCTGCTCGGCGGCCTGGTGACCGCAGTGCTCACCCTCGGCCTCCTGCCGTTCTTCGAGCACATCTTCGGCGTCACGACCGACATCCGCCTGCTCGAGCTCGGCAACCCGGGTCACCCGTTGCTGCGGCGGCTCATGACCGAGGCACCGGGCACGTACAACCACTCCGTGATGACCGGCAACCTCGCCGAGACGGCCGCCGAGGCGATCGGAGCCAATCCGCTGCTCGCCCGCGTGGGCTCGTACTTCCACGACGTCGGCAAGCTGCGGCGTCCCGCGTTCTTCGTGGAGAACCAGGCCGGTGGGGTGAACCCGCACGACACGACGTCGCCGACCCTCTCGGCGCTTATCATCACCGCGCATGTACGCGAGGGCCTGGAGCTGGCCAAGGAGTACCGTCTCCCGCGTGAGATCACCGACATCATCATCGAGCACCACGGCACATCGATGGTGTCGTACTTCTACAACAAGGCCGCCGAGTCAGGCGGCGCGGTCCACGAGCGCGACTTCCGCTACAGCGGTCGCCGTCCGTCGTCGCCGGAGGCCGCGCTCATCATGCTCGCCGACAGCGTGGAGGCGGCGGTGCGCGCGCTCGGTAAGCCCACGCCGCAGCACATCGAAGACACCGTGCGCAAGATCGTGAAGGGCAAGATCGAGGACCACCAGCTCGATGACGCCCACCTGACCCTTGCCGACATCGAGCGCATCGTGCAGGTCTACACGCGCATGCTGGCGAGCGTCTATCATCCTCGTATCGAGTACCCTGAGCCGCCCGCTAGGAGGGATCCGGATGCGCGTCAGCGTAACGAGCCATCGCGAACCTGAGCCCCTGAGCCTTGACGCGTTCGAGCGGCTCGGCCTGTTCGTCATGCGCATGGAGTCGGTGCCCGACGAGGCCGAGCTCTCCATCGCCCTCGTCGACGTCGACGAGATGGCGCACCTGAACGAGCAGTACCGCGGCATCCAGGGCCCGACCGACGTGCTCTCGTTCGGCTGCGACGATCCGTGTGCGACCGGCGGGGAGGAGCCGATCACCCTCGGGGATGTCATCATCGCGCCCGAGGTGGCCGAGGGGCAGGCCGCCGAGCTCGGCACCACCGTGGAGGCCGAGCTGAACCTGCTGCTCGTCCACGGCATCCTCCACCTGCTCGGCTATGAGCACGACGCCGATGAGGATGCCGAGGTCATGCAGGCGCGCGAGCAGGTCGTGCTCGACGCGTACGCGGCGGAGTAGGCAGCCGATGCGCAGCAAGTCGCTGCTCTGGAGCTTCAACTACGCCATCGAAGGCATCGTCTACGCGCTCAAGACGCAGCGCAACATGCGGCTGCACATCGCCGCTGCCGCGCTCGTGCTGGTGGCGTCGTTGTTCTTCCGCATCGGCCGCTTCGAGTTCATCGCCGTCGTGTTCGCGATCACGTTCGTGCTCGTGACCGAGCTCGTGAACACCGCGCTGGAGGCGGCCATCGACGTCTCGACCGAAGGGTTCGACCCGGTCGCCAAGGTCGCCAAGGACGTGGCCGCGGGCGCGGTCTTCGTCGCGGCCGTGAACGCGCTCGTCGTGGGATATATCGTCTTCTTCACGCGGCTGTCCTCGATGGCCGACACCCTGCTCGTGCGCGTCCGTCAGATGCCGCTGCACCTCACGGTCGTCGCGCTCGGCCTCTCGGCCATCGCGGTCCTCGTCTTCAAGGCGATCACCCGCACCGGGACGTTCATGCGTGGCGGCTGGCCGTCGGGGCACACCGCGCTCGCGACCACCGCGGCCACGGCGATCGCGTACATCACCGACGACGCCAGCGCGACCGTGCTCGCGTTCTTCGCGGCCGCGCTCGTCGCGCAGAGCCGCGTGGAGTCCGAGGTCCACTCGATCTGGCAGGTGACGTGGGGCGCGATCGTCGGCGCGCTCATCACGACCGCGGTCTTTCAGCTATTCTGGTTCTAGCCGCCACAGAGGAGGCCTGAGCACCGCACGATGCCCGCTGTCACGCTCATCACCGAAGTCGTCATCCTCATCGCCCTCGTCGTGGTCGTCGGGTTGTTCTCCGCGGCCGAGGCGTCGGTCTTCCTGCTCACACGCAGCCGCGCCCGCCGGCTCATCGAGGCCGATCGCAAGGGCGCGCGCTCCGTCGACGCCGTGCTCGAGCGTCCGGCCCGCCTCATGGGTGCCGCCGCGGTCGCGCGTGCGCTGGCGTACGGCACCGCCGCGGTGAGCGCCGCATGGGCGGCCGCCGACCTCGTCGAGTCCGCCGGGGCGTGGCCCTGGATGCTCGTAGCCGCCGGCGTGTCGGTGACCGTGGTCTTCACGCTGGGCGAGACGCTGCCCCGCACGCTCGCCGTCCACAACCCCGAGCGCGTCGCTCTCGCGATGGCCCCGCCGGCACGGCGCCTGGCGGCGGTGTTCTCGCCGGTGGCGCGTCTGCTCGGTGCTGGCTGGCTGTGGATCGTCGGTCTGGTGGCCGAGGAGCCGCGCGGCGACGTGTGGGTCACCGAGGACACCTACCGCGCATCCGCGCTCTCGGATGACGAGGAGGTCGCGCGCGAGGAGGCCGAGGAGGCCTTCATCGACGCCGTCCAGGACTTCACGAGCAAGATCGTGCGCGAGGTGATGGTGCCGCGTCCGGACATGGAGTGCCTTGAAGACACCGCGTCCGCAGCCGAGGCGGTCGTGGCCATCCAGCGCTCGGGCTACTCGCGGCTGCCGGTCTTCCACGAGTCGGTCGATGACATCCTCGGCGTCCTGTACGCGAAGGACCTGCTCGTGGCGATGGCGCAGGACGGTGCCGAGCCGGCCGTGGCGAGCCTCGTACGTGAGGCGTACTTCGTGCCGGAGACCAAGCCGGTGGAGGAGCTCCTCGTCGAGATGCGCTCTCGAACGCACATCGCTATCGTCGCCGACGAGTACGGCGGGACGGCGGGCCTCGTGACGATCGAGGACTTGCTGGAGGAGATCGTCGGCGAGATCTTCGACGAGTACGACCGTGCCGAGCCGATGATCGTGCAGCTCTCGGCCGAGCGGTACCGCATCGACGGGCGCATGCCCATCGACGACTTGAACGAGCTCTTCGGTACCGACATCGAGATCGAGGCGGATACCGTGGGCGGGCTCTTCGTGGAGCTCGTGGGTCATATCCCTGACCCGGGCGAGACGGTCGCGGTCGAGGGCCTGCAGCTCACGGTGGACGAGCTTGAAGGTAACCGCGTACGGCGGCTCGTGGTCGAACCAGCCGCAAACGGCAGCGACGAGGAGGATGACGATGGCTGAGGTCACGCAGGCGGATCTGGCATTGCTCGCATTCGCGCGCGAGGTCCGCAACCGCGCGTACGCGCCCTACTCGGGCTTCCGCGTCGGCGCCGCCGTCTTCGCGGGCGGCGACATCTACCAGGGCGTCAACGTGGAGAACGCGGCGTACGGCTCGACCGTCTGCGCCGAGCGCGCTGCCGCGACCGCGGCGGTGACGGCCGGCAAGACCGAGTTCGACGCCATCGCCGTCGTCGGCGACTCCGCGGACCCGACCGTCCCGTGCGGCGCGTGCCGCCAGTTCCTCGCCGAGTTCAACCCCCACATGCGCGTCATCATGGGCGGGAAAGGCGAGGAAGTGATGGTTCGCACCCTCGACGAACTGCTCCCCGAAGCGTTCGTGCGCGCCTACCTCGACCAGGACGATGGTGACGATTCCGAGTGAGCGGTCCTCTTGAGGGCGCCGCGTCCGGCGGCGTCAGAAGCGGCTTCGTCGCACTCGTCGGCAGGCCGAACGCCGGTAAGTCGACGCTGCTGAACGCGCTCGTCGGCGTGAAGGTGGCGATCACCTCGGACACTCCGCAGACGACGCGCCACCGCCTGCGCGGCATCGTCGACACCGACGACGCCCAGATCGTGCTCGTGGACACCCCGGGGCTTCACAAGCCCATCGACGCGCTCGGCGAGGAGCTCAACCGCTCGAGTCTCATGGCGCTCGCCGACGTGGATGTGGCGTGCCTCGTGATCGACGGCTCCGTCCCGGTGGGGAAGGGCGACCGCTGGGTCGCGCACCGGGTGGCCGAGAGCGGCGCGCAGCGCGTCCTCGTGCTCACCAAGGCCGACCTCACCAAGCCCGAGGTCTTGCTGCGCCGCCTCGACGAGGCGCGCAAGCTCGGGCCGTTCGACGATGAGGTGGTCGTCTCGGCGGTCTCCGGCTTCAACCTGGAAGGTTTCACCGCCGCGGTGAAACGCCTCCTGCCGGAGGGTCCCCGCTACTTCCCGCGTGACATGCCCACCGACCAGCCCCTCGACGTCATGCTTGCCGAGTTCGTGCGCGAGAAGATCCTGCGCCACACGCGCGACGAAGTGCCGCACGCGATCGGCGTCGCGGTCGAGGACCTGGAGCGCGACGAGAAGGCGGACCTGACGAGCATCCGGATGCTCATCTACGTGGAGCGGGAGTCGCAGAAGGGCATCATCATCGGTAAGGGCGGCGAGATGATCAAGACGATCGGCACCGAGGCCCGTGCCGACCTCGAGCGACTCCTCGGCACGAAGGTGTTCCTCGACCTCCGTGTGAAGGTGCGCAAGGACTGGCGCCGCGATGCCACGCAGATCCGCCGCTTCGGCTATGGAGAGGGGTTGTGATGGACCGCGCCACGCTCGCGATGCACATCGACCAGACGCTGCTGAAGCCGACCGTGGGCTACAACGCCGCCGCCGAGTGGATGGAGGCGAACGCCCGCCAGGGCTTCGCCGCGCTCTGCGTCTCGCCGTTCCTCGTCCCGCTCGCCACCCAGCGCCTGGCCGGCACGGGCACGCTCGTGTGCTCGGTCTGCGGCTTCCCGCTCGGCTACAACAACACGGAGTCCAAGGCCGAGGAGGCCGCGCACCTCGTGCAGCTCGGATGCCACGAGGTGGACATGGTCATGAACATCGCCGCGCTGCTCGAAGACGAGCGCGAGTTCGTCAAAGACGACATCGCGGCGGTCGTCGAGGCGGTGGCCGAGGAGTCGAGCGGCGCGTCGCACGTGAAGGTCATCCTGGAGACCGGCTACCTCTCGCCCGAGCAGGTCGCGCTGGCGAGCCTGCTCGCCAAGGAGGCGGGCGCGCACTACGTGAAGACGTCGACCGGCTTCGGTCCGCGCGGCGCGTCGACCGAGGACGTCGCCATCATGCGCGAGGCTGTCGGCCCCGGGCTCGGCGTGAAGGCGGCCGGCGGCATCCGCGACCTCGACACCGCGCTCGCGATGATCGAGGCGGGCGCCGACCGGCTCGGCACCTCTTCGGGGCTCGAGATACTCGAAGCGCTCGAGGCGCGTGCGCGCACGTCGGAAGGGTAGGCACGGCCGGGTGGCGACGTACCGGGCGCGGGCGCTCGCGCTCCGCAAGACGCGGCTCGGCGAGTCCGACCTCATCGTGACGCTGCTCGCCGCCGACGGCTGCCAGATCCGCGCGGTGGCCAAGGGGGCGCGCAAGACCAAGTCGCGCTTCGGCGCGCGGCTCGAGCCGTTCTCGGTCACCGACCTCCTGCTCGCGCGCGGGCGCTCCCTCGACATCGTCACCGAGGCCGAGTGCGTGACCAGCCACGAGGCGCTGCGTACCGACTACGACCGGACGACCGCCGCGTCGGTGGTCGCCGACTTCCTCGACAAGGTCTCGGTGGAGTGTCAGGCCGAGGAGCAGCTCTTCCCGCTCGGCGTGACCACGCTCGACGTCATGGAGTCCGCCGCGATAGACGCGCTCCCCGCGCTCGTCGCGGCGTTCCTCGTGAAGGGCATGGCGATGCACGGTTACCGACCGCAGCTCGCGGCGTGCGCCGCGTGCGGCGAGCCCTTCTCGGCGGAGCGTGGTGCCTCGCGACGCTTCTCGCTCGAGGGGGGCGGCATCCTGTGCGACGGGTGCGTGGGCGCCGACCCGGCGGCGTTGCGGGTCTCGGCGGAGCTCGCCGAGACGCTCGGCTTGCTGCTGCGCTCGAAGATGAGCGACGTGGCAGGAGCCGGGCTTCCCGCCGCGAAGGTGAAAGAGGCGCTCGTCGTGGTGCGGGCGTTCGCGGGCTACCACGTTCCGGCCCGCATGAAGGCCCTGGAGATGTACGTGGGAGGGATGCAGTGATCGAGTTCGAGTCCCGCATGGACGCGTCGCGCTACACGCGAGCGCTGCTCGTGGCGACGCTGCTCGATCCGCTCACGCCGCTCATCCTCGTCGGGATCGTCGCGGCGTTTCTCGTGGTGTGGCTCGTGCGCGGTGGGACGGTGGGCGCCGTCGCGGTGGTGCTCGCCACCGCGGCCGCCCTCGCCATCCTCGTGGGCTCGTACTGGGCGTCCATCAAGCTTGGCATGCGCGACCCGGTCGTGCGGGACCACGCGCTCGCGCACCTGCAGGTGCGCGTGGATGAGCGCGAGGTCGTCGTGACGCGGCTCGGGACGGCCGCGGAGACGATCGCGTGGCCCGACGTCCGTCGCGTGCTGTGGCTCGGCGACCTGCTGCTGTTGCGCGTCGAGCTGCGGCAGTGGCTGCTGCTCGACACGGGCGACCTGGACGACGCGGGGCGCGCCCGGCTGCGCGCGCTCGGACGCGCCCGTCGCGACCTGGCCTGAGGGCCGCTCGCGTTGACCCTCTCGGCCGTGCTCGGCTAGCATGACACGCACGCGGGATGCTGCCGGAGCACCGGCACGGACCGCACCTCGAGCCGACCGTGAGGGGCCATCACGCGATGAGACCGCACTCGTTCCAAGACATCATCATGGCGTTGCAGCGCTACTGGGCCGAGCAGGGATGCGTGCTCCTGCAGCCCTACGACATGGAGGTGGGAGCGGGGACGTTCCACCCGGCCACGACGCTGCGGACGCTCGACCCGAAGCCGTGGCGCTGCGCGTACGTGCAGCCGAGCCGGCGGCCCACCGACGGCCGCTACGGCGAGAACCCCAACCGCCTCCAGCACTACTACCAGTACCAGGTGATCTTGCAGCCGTCGCCCGATGACGTGCTTGCGCTCTACTGGGACTCGCTGCGCGCCATCGGCATCGAGCCCGCGCAGCACGACGTGCGGCTCGTGGAAGACGACTGGGAGAGCCCGACGCTCGGCGCGTGGGGCCTGGGCTGGGAAGTGTGGCTCAACGGCATGGAGGTCACGCAGTTCACGTACTTCCAGCAGGTCGGCGGCATCGAGTGCCGGCCCGTGCCCGCCGAGATCACCTACGGCCTCGAGCGGCTCGCCATGTACATCCAGGGTGTGGACAGCGTCTACGACCTCACGTGGGTGGAGGGACCCGACGGCGAGCGGTACACCTACGGTGACGTGTTCCTGGAAAACGAGCGCCAGTACTCGGCGCACAACTTCGAGCTCGCCGATATCGAGATGCTCTACACGCTCTTCGACACCTATGAGGCCGAGTGCAAGCGGCTGTTGGAGGGCGGCGTCGTGCTGCCCGCCTACGACTACGTGCTCAAGTGCAGCCACGCGTTCAACCTGCTCGATGCGCGCGGCGCCATCGCCGTGACCGAGCGCGTGTCGTTCATCGGCCGCGTGCGCGAGCTCGCCAAGGCGTGCGCCGAGCGGTACGCCGCGATGACGCGCGGCGAGGGCGAGGCGCCCGCCGACGCGCCCGGCGGCGACGACGACGCGAAGGGCGGTGAGGCCCGATGAGCCGCGACCTGCTCTTCGAGATCGGCGTGGAGGAGATCCCCTCGGCACCGCTCTATGCCGCGATCGCCCAGCTCGCCGAGGCCGTCCCGGTCGCCCTGCGCGACGCTCGTCTCGGCTATGAGCGTATCGACGTCTACGGCGCGCCGCGCCGTCTCGCCGTGCTCGTGACAGGCCTGGCCGAGCGCCAGGAGGATGTGACCGAGAAGGCCAAGGGCCCCGCCGTCAAGGCGGCGTTCGACGCCGAGGGTCATCCCACGAAGGCCGCCGAGGGCTTCGCTCGCGGCAAGGGCGTGGACGTCGCCGACCTCGTGACCGAGGAGAGCGGCGGCGGCACGTACGTCTTCGCCGTCATCGAGCGCGAGGGGCTGCCCGCAGCCGAGGTGCTGCCCGACCTGCTCGCGCGGCTCGCCGCCGGCATCGACTGGCCCAAGTCCATGCGCTGGGGCTCCGGCTCCACGCGCTTCATCCGTCCCGTTCGCTGGCTTACGGCGCTCTTCGGCCCCGAGGTCGTCCCCGTGCGCTACGCGGGCCTCGTGGCGGGCGGCGTCACGTTCGGCCATCCGTTCCTCGCGCCCGGTCCGGTGACGGTGCCCGCGCCCTCCGCGTACGTCGAGACGCTGCGCGCCGCGAAGTGCCTCGTCGACCCCGAGGAGCGCGCCTCGGCCATCCGCGACGCGATCGAGGCGGCTGCCGCCGCACGCGGCGTCACGGCGGTGGTGCCCGAGAAGACCTTCGCCGAGGTCGTGAACCTCGTCGAGTGGCCCACGGTGGCCGTCGGGCACTTCGACGAGGAGTTCCTCGCGGTGCCGCGCGAGGTGACCGAGGAGGCCATGGAGTCGCACCAGCGCTACTTCCCGGTCGAGGGCCCCGGCGGGGCGCTCGCGCCGTACTTCATCGTCGTGCACAACGGCGATCCGGAGCGCACCGACGCCATCGCCGCCGGTCACGAGCGCGTCATCCGTGCACGCCTCGCCGACGCCGCGTTCTTCTACCACGAGGACCTCAAGCGCTCGCTCGAGGAGCACGTCGCCTCGCTCGACAGCATCGTCTTCCAGGAGAAGCTCGGCACGCTCGGCGCCAAGGTCGCGCGCATCGAGGCGCTCGCACGGGCGCTGGCCGAACAGGTCGACGCCGACGCGGACGAGGCCGCCTACGCGGCGCGGGCCGCGCATCTCGCCAAGGCCGACCTGGTGACGCATGCGGTCGTGGAGTTCACGTCGCTGCAGGGCGTGATGGGCTACCACTACGCGCTCGCGAGCGGGGAGAGCGAGGCGGTGGCCGAGGCGATCGTCGACCACTACAAGCCGCGGTTCGCGGGTGACGCCCTCCCGCGCTCGACGGCCGGCAAGCTCGTCTCGATCGCCGACAAGCTCGATACCATCGCGGGCATCTTCGCCATCGGCCAGGCGCCGACCGGCTCGGCCGACCCGTACGCGCTGCGCCGGGGAGCCATCGGCATCCTCGCCATGGCGCTCGACGGCGGCGTGCGCATCGACCTCGTGGAGTCCATCGCCGCCGCCCTCGCGGGCTACGACGGCGTGGTGCCCGGGCTCGATCCCGGCGACGTGGGTCCGGCCGTGCGCGAGTTCTTCCTCGGCAGGCTGGAGGGCGTGCTCAAGGAGCGCGGCCACGCGTACGACACCGTCGCGGCGGTGCTCGCGGTGTGCGGCGACGATCCCGCGGACGCGCTCGCGCGCGCCGAGGCGCTCACCGCGTTCCGGGCGGCGAGCGACGCGATGGAGGACCTCTCGGTGGCCTTCACGCGCGCGAAGAACCTCGCGCAGCCCGACCTCGGCACCGGGGCCGACCCCGCGCTCATGGGCGTAGAGGAGGCCGAGCTCGCCGACGCGCTGTCGGCTGCCGAGCAGACCGCCGGCGAGGCGCTGCGCATCGGCGACTACACGACCGCGCTCGGCACGCTCGCGCAGCTGCGCGGCCCCATCGACGCGTTCTTCGACGCCGTGCTCGTGATGGACCCCGACGAGGCGCTCAGGGCCAACCGCTTGCGTCTGCTCAACCGCTTCGTCGCGCTGTTCACCGCGTACGCGGACTTCAGCAAGCTCGCCGGATAGGACGAGCGCATGCCGGAGCCCAAGACCATCTACATCGTGTCGGACGGCATCGGCGAGACGGCCCACCAGGTCGCCAAGGCGGCGCTCGGGCAGTTCGCGCAGGGTGCGTTCCGCGTTGTGCGGCTGCCCAAGATCACCACCAAGGCGCAGCTGGCCGAGGCGGTCGAGGAGTCGTGCCACGAGGGGTGCGTCTTCCTCTACACGCTCGCCAACCCGGCGCTGCGGGCCGAGATGGAGCGGCTTGTCACTGAACAGGGGCTGGCGGCCGTGGACGTGCTGGGGCCGGTGGTGGCGCAGCTTGCCGAGACGGCCGAGACCGAGCCGCTCGGCGTGGCGGGCACGATGCGACGCATCGACCGCAGCTACTTCGAGCGCGTCGCCGCCATGGAGTACACCGTGCACCACGACGACGGGCGCGGTCTCGCGACGCTCGACGAGGCCGACATCGTCCTTCTCGGCGTATCGCGCTCCTCTAAGACGCCGCTCTCCATGTACCTCGCGTCAAAGGGGTTCAAGGTGGCCAACGTGCCGCTCGTCTACGGCGTGGAGCCGCCGGCCGAGATCTTCGAACTCGACCCCAAGCGGTGCTTCGGCCTGGTCATCGATGCGGAGACGCTCGCGGAGATCCGCTCGCGGCGCATGACGGGGCTCGGCGGGTACACCAAGCGCTACGCCGAGCGCGAGACCGTGGAGCGCGAGCTCGAGTGGGCGCGCGGCGTGATGCGGCAGATCGGGTGCGTGGTGGTACGGACCGAGAACCGCGCGATGGAGGAGACCGCCGAGGAGATCCTGCGCTACGTGCGCATGTGAGCGCCCGCCCCGGAGCGTCAGAGGTTGTACCCCCAGCGCGCGTCGCTGGGTTACGATAGGAAAACGCGACGCCGTGCGCGAAGCGTGCCGGTCGACCGAATGCGTGAGAGGGGATCTACCAGTGGCCGACGTCAAGCGTGTCTACGACTTCAACGAGGGCGACGCATCGATGAAGTACGTCCTCGGCGGCAAAGGGGCCAACCTTGCCGAGATGACCCGCCTGGGTCTTCCCGTTCCTCCCGGCTTCACCATCACCTGTCAGGCCTGCGTCGAGTACTACGAGAGCGGCAGCCGCTTCCCCGAGGGGCTCGATGCGGAGATCGACGCGCACGTCGCCACGCTCGAGGAGACGATGGGCAAGCGCCTCGGCGACGACGCCGACCCGCTGCTCGTCTCGGTGCGCTCCGGCGCTCCGTTCTCGATGCCGGGCATGATGGACACCATCCTGAACCTCGGCCTCAACGACACGTCGGTGCAGGGCCTCATCAAGCAGACCGACAACCCTCGCTTCGCGTGGGACAGCTACCGGCGCTTCATCCAGATGTTCTCCAAGGTCGTGCTCGGCGCTGAAGGCGACCTCTTCGAGAACGCGCTCGTCGCCATGAAGCAGCAGCGTGGTGTGCGCAACGACACCGAGCTCTCCGCTGAAGACCTCGAGCGGCTCGTGGGACAGTACAAGGAGCTCGTGGCCGAGCACGTGTCCCCCGAGGAGTTCCCCGAGCTCGCCGATGGCGGCACGGTCGCGTTCCCGCAGGACGTCGCGGTGCAGCTGCGCCTCGCGATCGAGGCGGTCTTCAAGTCGTGGATGAACAAGCGCGCCATCGACTACCGGCGTCTCTACAAGCTCCAGGACGACCTCGGCACGGCGGTCAACGTGCAGACGATGGTCTTCGGCAACAAGGGAGACACCTCCGGCACGGGCGTCGCGTTCACGCGCAACCCGGCCGACGGCACCAATGAGTACTACGGCGACTTCCTCACCAACGCGCAGGGCGAGGACGTCGTGGCGGGCATCCGCAACACGCAGCCCATCGCCGAGCTGCCCCAGGTGCTGCCCGAGGCGGGCGAGGAGCTCTGGGGGGTCTTCGAGACGCTCGAGAAGCACTACCGCGACATGTGCGACATCGAGTTCACCATCGAGCAGGGCAAGCTGTGGATGCTGCAGACGCGCATCGGCAAGCGCACGGCCCGCGCGGCGCTCAAGATCGCCGTGGACATGGTGGACGAGGACCTCATCACGCGCGAAGAGGCCGTCATGCGCATCGACCCCGACCAGCTCGACCAGCTCCTGCACCCGCAGTTCGACGCCGACGCCAGCTACGACGTGCTCACCAAGGGCCTGAACGCGTCCCCGGGCGCAGCGGTGGGCGAGGTCGTCTTCACCGCCGATGACGCCGAGCGCCTGACCGAGGAGGGCCGCAAGGTCATCCTCGTGCGGTGGGAGACCACGCCGGACGACCTGCACGGCATGATCGCGGCGCAGGGCATCCTGACCTCGCACGGCGGCAAGACGTCGCACGCGGCCGTCGTCGCGCGCGGCATGGGCAAGCCCGCGGTCTGCGGCGCCGAGGCGCTCAAGATCGACGCCGCCAACAAGGTCGTCCGCGTGGCGGGCACCGACATCGAGCTGCGCGAGGGCGACATGCTCTCGATCGACGGCACCACCGGCAACGTCGTCCTCGGCGCGGTCGAGCTCATCGAGCCGACGCCCTCCGGCGAGTTCGCCACGATCCTGGAGTGGGCCGACGAGTTCCGCACGATGGGCGTCCGCGCCAATGCCGACACGCCCGACGACGCCGAGCGCGGCCGCGAGCTGGGCGCGGCGGGCATCGGGCTCTGCCGCACGGAGCACATGTTCCTCGGTGACCGGAAGTCGATCGTGCAGGACATGATCCTGGCCGAGGACGACGCCACGCGCGAGCGAGCACTCGACAAGCTGCTCGAAGTGCAGCGCGAGGACTTCGTCGGCATCTTCAAGGCGATGGACGGCTTGCCGGTGACGGTGCGCCTGCTCGACCCGCCGCTGCACGAGTTCCTCGATGACCCGCGCGAGCTCGAGATCGAGATCGTGAAGGCCGAGGCCGAGGGTAGGGACATGGCCGAGAAGCGCGCGCTGCTCGCGCAGATCGACTCCATGAAGGAAGCGAACCCCATGCTCGGCCTGCGCGGCTGCCGGCTCGGCATCATGTTCCCCGAGATCTACGGGATGCAGGTCCGCGCCATCACCGAGGCGGCCTGCCAGCTCAAGAAGGAAGGCGCCGACCCGCGCCCGGAGATCATGATCCCGCTCGTGAGCGTTGTGGCCGAGCTCGAGACGCTGCGCGCCGAGTCCGAGCAGATCGTGGCCGACGTCCAGGCCGAGGAGGGCTGCGACTTCGAGATCCCCATCGGTACGATGATCGAGCTGCCGCGCGCCGCGGTCACCGCCGATGAGGTCGCCGGCGCCGCCGACTTCTTCTCTTTCGGCACCAACGACCTCACGCAGACGACGTTCGGCTTCTCGCGCGACGACATCGAAGGCAAGTTCCTGCCGCGCTACCTCTCGCGCAAGATCCTGCCGAGAAACCCGTTCGAGACGGTAGATGCCGGCGTGGCGAAGCTCGTGGAGATGGGTTGCACGCTCGGCCGCCAGACGAACCCCAAGCTCAAGCTCGGCGTCTGCGGCGAGCACGGTGGCGACCCCGAGAGCGTGAAGGTGTTCTACGGGATCGGGCTCGACTACGTGTCGTGCTCGCCCTTCCGGGTGCCGCTGGCCCGGCTGGCGGCCGCGCAAGCGGCGCTGGCCGAGACCGCGCAGGGCTCGGACAACCGGTAGCACGGCCGGGGCGCCACCGCGGGTGGCGCCCCTCGCACGAACCGCACCGCCCATACCACCCGCGTACCGCCGTTCCACCCCGTGCGACCCGTTCGACCGCATGCCACCCGCTCGACCGTGAAGGAAGTGCCGTGGCGAAGCGAACGAAGCTCTATCAGCGGCCGCAGTCGCCTCTGATCCAGGGGCACTCGCGCATCCAGCGTCCTGCCTGGCAGGACGGGGTCTCCGGTGCCGCGATCGCGTTCATGGCGTGGGCGCTGGCGCTCTCTGGGGACTTCTTCGGCGAGCTCGGCTTCGTGGGATGGGAGCGGGGCGCCTCGGCGATGGAGGCGCTGGCCGCGCCGATCGGCGCGCTGGCGGTCGCAAGCTTCGCGAGCGCGTGGGCGGCCGCCGCGGTGGGCCACGAGATGGGCTGGCACCGCTGCTGGCGCGGCGCCGCGGTCGTGGCGGGCATCGTCGACCTGATCGTCCTCGTCATCATGGTGTGAGGTCTGTGGCCGTGGGGATCATGACACGCGAAGCCTACGAAGCCGAGGAGCACCGGCGGCTGTCGCCGCGCGCCGCGTTCTCGGATTCGACGCATGGCCGAGAAGCACCCATCGAGCCCGACCCGCTCAGGACGGCCTTCCAGCGCGACCGCGACCGCATCATCCACTGCAAGGCGTTCCGGCGGCTGTCGCACAAGACGCAGGTCTTCCTCGCGCCCGAGGGCGACCACTACCGCACGCGGCTCACGCACACGCTCGAGCTCTCGCAGATCGCGCGGTCCATCTCCCGGGCGCTCATGCTCAACGAGGACCTCACCGAGGCGATCGCGCTCGGCCATGACCTCGGCCATACGCCGTTCGGGCACATCGGGGAGGACGCGCTCAACGACTGTCTCGGCGGACTGCGCGAGCGCTACCCGGACGTACGGTATCCGTTCAAGCACAACCTGCAGTCGCTCAGGATCGTCGAGCGGCTCGAGTACGAGGGCAAGGGCCTCAACCTCACATGGGAGGTGCGCGACGGCATCCGGTGTCACACCGGCTCGCAGCGCGCGGCGACGCTCGAGGGGCAGGTCGTGGCCATCGCCGACCGCATCGCGTACGTGAACCACGACATCGACGACGCCATCCGCGGAGGCGTGCTTGCCGAGGGCGACCTTCCTGCGGCGCCCACCGACGTGCTCGGCCACAGCCACGGCGAGCGCATCACGACGATGGTGCGCGACATGGTGGAGCACTCGTGGGACAGCGACGAGATCCGGATGAGCGCCGAGGTCTGGAAGGCGATGATGGACCTGCGCTCGTGGCTGTTCGACAACGTGTACCTCTCGCCGCGGGCGAAGTCAGAGGAGCCCAAGGCGTACCGCGTCGTGCGGACGCTCTTCGAGCACTACATGCAGCACCCCGAGGACCTGCCGGGCGACCATCGGCCGGAGCGTCCCGAGGCGCTGCCCGAGCACGTGACGGACTACATCGCGGGCATGACGGACCGCTTCGCGCTGCGCACGTACGAGAAGCTGTTCTTGCCGAGGAACTGGATGGTGTAGGGGTCGGGCGGCGCACGGCGGGTGCGCGACGGCGCGCGCCGTCGCCGCGGCGAGCGTTTCCATTCTGTTGCCCCCGGACACCGGTTCGCATAGAATCACCGGGACACCGCCCGGGCGCCCCACGCGCATGCCCGACATCGCACGCACGGCATCCGGGTCGGTCGGCACAGACGCCGCTGGGGAGCGGCGCACCCCCCATCCGCGCAGGAAGGAGAGGCAGTTCATGGCAGACTGGATAGCCTGGCTGGCTCCGGTGGCAGCGGTCATCGGTTTCGGCACGGCGCTCTATCTCGCCAGCTGGGTTCTCAAGCAGGACCCGGGCAGTGAGAGGATGCAGGAGATCTCCAAGGCAACCCAGGAGGGTGCCCTGGCGTTCCTGCTCCGCGAGTATCGGGTGCTGATCATCTTCGCACTGTTGGTCGCCGTGGTCCTGGCGCTCGCCGTCACTCCGCTCACCGCGGTGGCCTTCCTGAGCGGCGCGGTCCTGAGCGCCGCGGCCGGCTACTTCGGCATGTACATCGCTACGCGCGCCAACACGCGCACCGCGCAGGCGGCCACGACCGGTGTCGCGAAGGCGCTCAACGTGGCCTTCCGTTCCGGCCTGACGATGGGTCTCACCGTCGCCAGCTTCGGTCTCGGCGGTCTGAGCCTGTGGGCCATCTTCATGCTGGTGATGGGCGAGAACCCCGTCGCCAACGCGGAGATCGTGAACGGCTTCGCCATGGGCGCCAGCTCCATCGCGCTCTTCGCCCGTGTGGGCGGCGGCATCTACACCAAGGCCGCTGACGTCGGCGCCGACCTCGTGGGCAAGGTCGAGGCGGGCATCCCCGAGGACGACCCGCGCAACCCGGCCGTCATCGCCGACAACGTCGGCGACAACGTCGGCGACGTCGCGGGCATGGGCGCCGACCTCTTCGAGAGCTACGTCGGTTCCATCCTCGCGCCGATGGTGCTCGCCATCAGCCTGTGGTTCACCACCGGCGCCGAGAAGAGCATCGACCTGCAGTACGGCCTCGCCGTGCCGCTGCTGATCGCGGCCTTCGGCATCGTGATGAGCATCATCGGCCTCTTCGCCGTCAAGGCCAAGGAAGGCGCCAACCTCCACAGCGCGCTCAACAAGGGCACGTACGTCGCCGCGGCGCTCGAGGTCATCGCGATGTTCTGGCTGTTCTACCACTGGTCGACGCGCACGGGCGCCGAGCCCGAGCGCCTGTGGTACTTCGGCGCCGTGGTCGCCGGTCTTGCGGCCGGCATCGCCATCGGCAAGATCACCGAGTACTACTGCTCGGACCACTTCACCCCGGTGAAGAAGATCGCCGAAGCCTCCGAGACGGGTACCGCCACCAACATCATCCAGGGTCTCGGCACGGGTATGCTGTCCACCGCGCTCCCGATCCTCGTGGTCGGCGCGGGCATCACCGCCAGCTACCTCATGGGCAACGCCGCCGTCCCGGGTAACGACCTCTCGGGCATCTACGGCATCGCCCTTGCGGCGCTCGGCATGCTGTCCATCACCGCCATCACCGTCGGCGTCGACGCGTACGGCCCGGTGGCCGACAACGCGGGCGGCATCGCCGAGATGGCCGAGATGGGCGCGCCCATCCGCAAGATCACGGACTCGCTCGACAGCGTGGGCAACACCACGGCCGCCATCGCCAAGGGCTTCGCCATCGGCTCGGCCGGTCTCACGGCCCTCGCCCTGTTCGTCGCGTTCCGCCAGAGCCTTTCGGTCGGCGGTCTCGACATCGACATGTCGCTCGAGAACCCCTACGTCATCGTAGGCCTGTTCGTCGGCGGCATGCTGCCGTTCCTGTTCGGCGCGCTCACCATGGGCGCCGTGGGCCGCGCGGCCTTCGCGATGATCGGCGAGGTGCGCCGCCAGTTCCGGGAGATCCCCGGCATCATGGAGGGCACCGGCAAGCCGGACTACGCGGCGTGCGTGGACATCTCCACCCGCGGCGCGCTCAAGGAGATGGTCGTGCCCGGCGCCATCGCGGTGGCCGTGCCGATCGTCGTCGGCGTCGTGGACCTCTCGATGCTCGCGGGCCTGCTGGCCGGCGCGCTCGTCACGGGCTTCCTGCTCGCGGTCTTCATGGCCAACGCGGGCGGAGCGTGGGACAACGCCAAGAAGTACATCGAGGGCGGCCAGCACGGCGGCAAGGGCAGCGATGCCCACAAAGCCGCCGTCGTGGGCGACACCGTGGGCGACCCGTTCAAGGACACGTCCGGCCCGTCCATGAACATCCTCATCAAGCTCATGACCGTCGTCTCGCTCGTGTTCGTGCCGCTGTTCATCAGCATCCACGGCTAGGCCGAGAAGGACGTTCGCGAGCCCACACGTAGGGTAGAATGCTCCCGGGTGCCGGATTCGGTGCCCGGGAGCTTCGTCTTCCCCGGACCGCCGCGTCCGCGACGGTCCGTCGCCACAGCCCAGTCGCATACCGCACGCTGGCCGAGAGGAGGTTCGGTGGGTCGCATCCCTGACGAGGACATCCAGCGCGTTCGCGACGCCACCGACCTCGTTTCCGTCGTCTCGGAGACGGTCGTACTGAACAACAAGGGCCGCCTGCTCTGGGGGCTCTGCCCCTTCCACGGCGAGAAGACGCCAAGCTTCAAAGTCGATCCGGCCACGCAGCTCTGGCACTGCTTCGGCTGCAGCGAGGGCGGCGACGTGTTCGGCTTCGTGATGCGCACGCAGAACCTCGAGTTCCCCGACGCCGTGCGCATGCTGGCCGAGCGTGCCGGCATCGAGATCCACGAAGAAGGCGGCGGCCTCCCGCCCGGGCGCAAGGAGCGGCTCATCGCCGCCTGCGAGGCGGCCGCCGACCACTACCACATGCGGCTCACCACCGGTCGCGACGCCGGCGCCGCGGAAGCGCGCGCCTACCTCAAGGGCCGCGGATTCGGCATCGAGACCGCCAAGCGCTTCCGCCTCGGCTACGCGCCCACGACGCGCGACGAGCTCACCCGTGCGCTCACGCGCGCGGGCTTCACCCGCGACGAGCTTGTGGAGGCCAACCTCTCGCTGCCCGACGGGCCGCGGCTCAAAGACCGCTTCTTCGGGCGCATCATGTTCCCCATCAGCGACCTCAACGGGCGTGTGATCGCGTTCGGCGGGCGGGTGATCGGCTCCGGCGAGCCCAAGTACCTCAACTCGCAGGAGACGCCCATCTTCCACAAGTCCTCGGCGCTCTACGGGCTCGACCGCGCGCGCAACGAGATCGTGGTGAGCGGCTCGGCGGTGGTCGTCGAGGGCTACACCGACGTGATCGCCCTTGCCGAGGCAGGCATCGGCTTCGCGGTCGCAACGCTCGGCACGGCGCTCACCGAGCGCCACGTCCGGCTGCTCGGGCGGTTCGCCTCTCGTGTCGTCTACCTGTTCGACGGCGACGCGGCGGGCATCCGTGCGGCCAAGCGGGCGGCGGAGTTCATCGACTGGCACGTGACGCCCGAGGCGGGCAGCGCGCGCGTGGAGCTCGCCGTAGCGGTCATCCCGGAGGGCAAGGACCCGGCTGACTATGTGGCCGAGAAGGGACCCGAGGCGGTGCGGGCGCTCGTCAAGGAGGCCCAGCCGCTCCTGCGGTTCGTGATCGACCAGCGTCTGGCCGAGCACGACCTCTCGACGCCCGAGGGCAAGGCCCGGGCGCTCGACGCGGCGGTCAGCGCCCTGGCGTCCGTCAAGGGCTCAATCCTCGCCCAGGAGTACGCCAACTACGTGGCTGACCGGCTGCTCACCGACTTCGCGGTGGTTCAACGGGCGCTCGCGGGCGTCAGGCCCGAGCGCGGGCGGGGGAGTGGCGAGACGGCCGACAAGGGCTCCAGCGCGCGGGGAGCGGGAAGCGGGGCGGACGGTGCGAAGGGCGGTGTGACGCCGGCGGGGGGTACCGATCCCGCGGCGTTCGCCGTCACCGGGGATCCTCGCCAGCACGCCGCCGAACGCGAGCTTTTGCGGCTCGCGGCGGTCTCGGCGCACGCTCGCGGCAAGGCACGAGATTTGCTTGAGGAGGGACTCGTGCTCGGCGAGGAGAACATCCGCTTGCTGCGGATGGTGCTCGATGCGGGCGCGGCGACGGGGGGAGCGCTCTTCGAGGCGGTCGCACGGACCGACCGCGAGGCCGCAGAGATGCTCTCCGCGTGGTTGATGGACACCCCGAACGTGGAAGAAGTAGAATACGCGGTCCGGGAAATCGCAGGACGACTCAAGGATTTCGCGCTTGCGCGCGAAATACTTGCTAAGAAGGCTCAGATGCGCGGACTCGATCCCGCAAAGGATGAAGCCGCGTTCGATGACTTGTTCAAGGAGATCGCCGAGTTGCAGCGAAAGCAGCAGGAGCTTCGGCGACATCCGCACGAGGCAGACGGATCTGGAGGCGGACACACAGCGTGACGGCAGCAAAGAAGACCGACTCCGAGGTGGCACAGAAGTCGACCCCGGCCAAGAAGCAGAGCACCACCAAGAAGGCGGACACGCCGAAGAAGGCGGAGCCGAAAGCGGCAAAGCCCACCGCCGCCGAGCCCAAGGCTGCCGCAAAGAAGCCGGCACCCACGGCGGCGCCCAAGAAGCCGGCACCCAAAGCGGCGCCCAAGAAGCCGGCGCCAAAGGCCGCCGCGAAGCCCGCTGATGCGTCCGCACCCGCGGAGGGCGCCAAGGTCGCCCCCGAGCTCGAGCTCTCGGCGGTCAAGACGCTCGCCAAGATGGGCAAGTCCAAAGGCAACCTCACCGAGGAAGAGATCCAGGGCGCGCTCTCGGACATCGACCTCACCGACGAGCAGTTCGACAACATCTACTCCCACTTCGTGGACTCCGGGATCGACATCCTCGACGACAGCGTCTCGCCCGACGAGGACCTCGACGACGTGCCGGATGACGGCGTGGTCGACGAGGATGTCGACGACGACGATGACAGCGCGCGCGAGGAGGTGCCCGAGGCCGAGGTGGCCGAGGTGACCAAGAAGCCGAGCACCAAGGCGAAGGCGAAGCCCAAGCGCAAGTCGCGCGCGACCACGACCGTGGCGCCGCTGACGGCCGACCCCGTGCGCATGTACCTCAAGGAGATCGGCAAGGTCCCGCTGCTCACGGCGCGCCAGGAGGTCGACCTCGCCAAGAAGATCGAGGCCGGCGTCATGGCCACCGAGGAGATCGAGAAGGCGGCCGAGAAGGGCGTCAAGCTCGACCGCGCCGAGATGCGCAGGCTGCAGCGGCTCGAAGCCATCGGCCTCACCGCAAAGAAGCAGCTCGTCGAGGCCAACCTGCGTCTCGTGGTGTCGATCGCCAAGCGCTACGTCGGTCGCGGGATGCTCTTCCTCGACCTCATCCAGGAGGGCAACCTCGGCCTGATACGCGCGGTTGAGAAGTTCGACTACAGCAAGGGCTTCAAGTTCTCCACGTACGCGACGTGGTGGATCCGCCAGGCGATCACGCGCGCGATCGCCGACCAGGCGCGGACCATCCGCATCCCGGTGCACATGGTAGAGACCATCAACAAGCTCATCCGCGTGCAGCGCCAGCTGCTGCAGGAGCTCGGCCGCGAGCCTACGCCCGAGGAGATCGGCGAGAAGATGGACATGACCGCTGACCGCGTGCGCGAGATCCTCAAGATCTCGCAGGAGCCGGTGTCGCTCGAGACGCCGATCGGCGAAGAAGAGGACTCGCAGCTCGGCGACTTCATCGAGGACGGCGAAGCGGTCGTCCCGCCCGAGGCCGCATCGTTCTCCATGCTGCAAGAGCAGCTCTCAAAGGTGCTCGATTCGCTCTCAGAGCGGGAGCGCAAAGTGATCGAGCTCCGCTTCGGACTGGCCGACGGCCACCCGCGCACGCTCGAAGAGGTCGGCCGAGAGTTCGGCGTCACGCGCGAGCGCATCCGGCAGATCGAGAGCAAGACGCTGTGCAAGCTGCGCCATCCCTCGCGCTCCGGGAAGCTCAAGGACTACCTGGAGTAGCGGCACGGTCTGAACGCACGAAGGCCCCGCGGATGCGGGGCCTTCGGTCATCGACTGGCTCCTCGGGTAGGACTCGAACCTACAACCCTCCGGTTAACAGCCGGATGCTCTGCCAATTGAGCTACCGAGGAGTACCGGCGCCAGTGGCGCGATTGCCGATTATAGGGATAGCGGCAAGCCTCCGCAACCGTAGCGTTCATGTTCTGGTAAGGCCGGGCCGGTACCCTGGCCGTGTCGGGAGGCGCTGACACGGGTGGGGTGCGGGTGCGGAGGAAGCCTCAGAAGATGACGGTGGGACAGTGGCTCGACGAGTGGCTCGCCACCTACGTCGAGCCCCGGTCGCGCGACGGTGAGCTCGCGGCCGTGACGGTGGCGGGATATCGCGGGCACGTGCGCCGCTACCTCAAGCCCGAGCTCGGCACGGTCGAGCTGGCCCGGCTCCGACCCGAGGACGTGACGGCGCTCTACCTCAAGATGGGCACGCCCAGAGACGAGGGCGGCTACGGGCTCTCGGTCCGGACACGCGAGCTCACCCACGTCACGCTCAGGATGGCGCTCGAGCGTGCCGTGGCGCTCGGACACGTGGAGCGCAACGTGCTCGTCGACGGAGCGGGGGTGGACCGACCGCGGGTCCGGCGCCGCCGGGTGACCGCGCTCGAGCGGGACGAAGCCGTCGCGCTGCTCGCCGCGCTCGCCGCCGACGAGCAGGGCGGACGGCGGTTCTTCGTTCCCGCGGTGCTCGCGCTGGCGTGCGGGCTGCGACGGGGGGAGGTGCTCGCGCTGCGGGTGTCCGATGTCACGCTGCCCTCGAGGCTGCGGCCCCGCGCGCTCGGGCTGCTCACCGTGTCGCGCACCTGGGACCGGGCCGACGACCTGCGGATCGGCCACGCGCCGGTGGAGCGCTACAGCATCCGCGATGTGCCCAAATCGGGACGGGAGCGCTACGTCGACCTGCCGCCGGAGGTGGTGCGGGTGCTCCGGGAGGCGATCGACGAGCGCGCGGGCACGCGCGCGCTCGCCGGGCGGGACTGGCGCACGTACGGGATCCGTGCGGACGGGACCCGGGTCGAGTGGGGAGAGCTGCTCGTCAGCGACGGCTACGGGCGTCCCTGGTGGCCCGACTCGTTCTCGAGCGCCTGGCACCAGTGGTGCCGGCGGCAGGGACTGCGCTGTCGGTTCCACGACCTGCGCGCGACGTCGGGGTCGGTGTCGCTCGCGGCCGGCACCGACCCGGAGGCGGTGAGCGCGCGCCTCGGGCACCACTCGGCCGCCTTCTTCCTGGAGCACTACGCCAAGCCGATGCACTCGGCGCGCGTGCATGATGCTGGTATCATGGGCGAGCTGGTGGCCGATGCGCTCGATGGCCATCCGGGCCCGTAGCTCAATGGCGGAGCAGGGGACTCATAATCCCTTGGTTGTAGGTTCGAATCCTACCGGGCCCACCAGAGCACCACCCGGCGCCGTCAGCCGCTGTCTGCAGCGGCCCGGCCCGCCGGCAGCACTGCACCCGCACCTGGAGGTCGGCACGAAGCATGGCTCGTAGCAGGGTTGCACGCCTGGAGCGCACCAAGGCCCAGCGCAAGCGCACGCGCACCATCGCGATCGTCGCCGCCTCGCTCGTCGTGACGGTCTCGGCGGGCATCGCCATCGCCGTCGCCGTGCGTGCCGCGCAGGGCGCGAGCAGCCCGGCCAGCGCCCAGGACGTCGGCGCTACGCGCGCCTCGGTCCACGAAGACCTCCTCACCTCCATCTCGCCCGATCCCACCATGACCGTGAACGGGGCGGGCGCGCCCATCGAGGTGCCGGACGTCGTCGGCACCGCCATCGAGCAGGCCGAGACGCTGCTCGCGCTCGCGGGCTTCAGCGTGATGCGGGTGCCCACGCCGCCCGGCGAGGCCGCCGAGGGGACCGTGCTCAGCCAGGAGCCCGCCGCCGGCACCAAGCTGCCGCCGGGCTCGGAGGTCCAGCTCATCTACGCGGACTCGGCTGCCGCCAGCGACGCGCTCGCGGCAAACATCCCGGGCCGTGCCCGGTTCGTCGTCTGCATCGACCCGGGGCACCAGGCGCGCGCCAACATGACCGTGGAGCCCATCGGCCCCGGCTCTAAGGAGACCAAGCCCAAGGTCACCGGCGGCGCCACCGGAGCGGTCACCAAGCAGCCGGAGCACGAGCTCGCGCTCGCCGTCTCGCTCAAGCTCAAGGAGAAGCTCGAGGCCGAGGGCATCGAGGTCGTCATGACGCGCACCGCGGCCGGCGTGGACATCTCCAACCGGCAGCGCGCCGAGGTCGCCAACAACGCCGGCGCGGACCTGTTCGTGCGCGTCCACGCGGACGGCAGCACCAACGGCGACGTGCGCGGGATCTCGGCGCTCTACCCGTCGGGCAACGAGTGGGTGCGGCCCATCGAGGCGCGCAGCCTGCGGGCCGCCCGCATCATCCACGGCTCGCTCATCAACAGCACCGGCGCCGAGGACCGCGGCATCACGCCGCGCGCCGACATCGCCGGCTTCAACTGGTCGCGCGTGCCTGTCGTGCTCGTGGAGTGCGGCTTCCTCTCCAACCCCGTGGAGGACAAGCTGCTCGCCACCGACGAGTACCGGCAAGAGCTCGCCGACGCCATCGCTCGCGGTATCATGGAGTATCTCGGGACGTGACCGGGCGCCATCCGGCGCCACTCGGAGGGGGAGTCAGGCAGCATGGTTCGTCGCGCGCTCGTCTGGATCGGCGGCATCCTCGTGCTCGCCGTGCTCGGGTATTCGGCCTACACCTATCTCGGTGGGGAGACGCCATTTCAGCTCGGCGGCGTGGAGGAGGCCGATCGCGTGCTCATCATGGCGGCGGCGCCCGACGATACCGGCGCGCTCGTGGCGCAGGTGATCGCCGAGGCGGACCTCACGCAGTCGCCGGCGGTCATCGCCAGCATCGAGCCGTCGCTGACGGTCACCATCCCGGGCGTCACGTACGACGCGCTCAAAGACGCGTACGCGTTCGGGGACGGTCGCGCGGTGGCCGAGGCGTACGCGGGCGCGCAGCAGGCCCCATCCGAGCCGCTGCCCTACATCGCGGTGCCCGCCGAGGCGCTCTACGACGCCGTGGGCGCGCAGGGCGGCATCACCGTCACGATCCCGGCGCAGATGAACGTGTTCGACGGCGAGCGGCTCTTCACGTTCGAGCCCGGCGAGCGGACGATCACAGCCGAGGAGCTCCCGGCGCTCTTCCGAGGCGCCCCGTACCTTGCGCCCCGCGAGCGCGCGCAGCTGCAAGAAGACCTCAGCGTGGAGCTCGCGCGGCTTGTTGCGGCGTGGCCGGGAGGGCTTGCCGTGGCGGTGGAGGAGGGGGTGCTCGCAAGCGATCTGGCGGCCGAAGCGCTCGACACCGCCGAGACGCGCCTTACCGAAGCGCACGTCCGGTAGCGCCCGGCGCGCACCTGAGGCGCTCGCGGTCGCCGCAACCGTAACTCACGTGCATACCCCATGGCGCCGATACCTATGCACAGCGATGCAAAACCGCTGGTACCGCGTGACCCGGAAGTGATAGACTACCAGCACGCACGTCTGGCACAGAGAGACCCGCATCCGGTCCAGTGGAACGCAGGGGGGCGTTTGGACCCATGGCCAAGGGTAAGGACACGAACGTGAACGGTAGCGCGGGGGGCGGCAACGGCGGCCCCGCCGAGAAGCAACACGTCGCCAAGAGCCAGCGCAAGCTGATGGGCGTCTTGGTGGCGCTCCTGCTCGTCTTCGGCGCGCTCGCGGTCGCCTACACCTTCTTCGACGGAGCTGATCTCATCGCCGATCTCATGAACGGCGGCGATGAAGTGGCCGAGACAGACATCCCGCCCAAGCCCGATGTCCCGGCAGACGACGAGCCCGCTTCCGAGGAGCCCACGCAGACGGCTGATGAGCCGGCTTCCGAGGAGCCCACGCAGACGGCCGAGGAGCCCGCAGACGAGACGCCCGCGCCGTCGACCGGCACCGACACCGGCAGCGCGGCCGTCCCGCCGCCCGGCGACGCCCAGGCGCGCATGTACTGGGAGCAGGTCGCCAGCCAGGAGAACATCGGCAGGCTCGTGCGCGGGCAGATCTCAAGCTTCGCGCTCGGGACGCCTTCCAACAACGGGTCCACCGCGAGCATCCCGGTCACCGCGTTTTACACCGACGGCGGCAGCCTGAACGGCACGATGGTGCTGCGCAACTACAACGGCACGTGGTACTTCTCCAGCATCACGCGCGCCGGCGGCAGCGGGGGAGCGCCCTCGGGCGTGCCCGCGGACTACGGCGTGGTCTCCACCATCGTGAGCCAGCAGGCCACCAACCAAGACATCCCTAAGGCCATCGTGAGCGGCGGCTACAAGACCATGACCGTGAACTCCGCCTCCGGCGGCTCGGGCACCGCGACGCTCGGTATCACGCTCTCGGGCGGGACCGCGCCGCGCACCTCCGGCTCGGTCGTCTGCATCACCAAGACGATCGGCGGCAAGAAGTACTGGTTCATCACGTCGTTTGCGAAGCGGTGAGCAATTGGAACTTCGCGACTACCTGAACGTCATCCGGGCCCGCAAGTGGATCATCATCCAGGCAGTTGTGATCGTGACGCTCACCGCGGTGGTCGTGAGCCTCGTACAGCCGCCTGTCTACGAGGGCACCGCTAAGGTTCTCATAGCCGAGAAGGACACCGGCGCCGCGCTGCTGGGCACGGTGTTCTCGGAGTTCAGCCAGCCGGAGCGCGGCCTGCAGACGCAGGTGCAGCTCATGCAGATGCGCCCCATCTACGAGGACACCATCCGCACGCTGGGGCTCGGTATCACGCCTGACGCCCTCGCCGGGAAGGTCGAAGTCGCTGCGGTGGGCCAGACCAACGTCGTGGAGATCACCGCGCGGGACACCGATCCCGCGCTCGCGGCCCAGATCGCCAACACCGTGGCCGGCGAGTTCGTGCAGTGGAGCCGCGACTACAAGCGGGAATCCATCCAGGCGGCGATCACCGAGGTGGAGTCGCGGCTTTCCGAAGCCGAGTCCGACATCCTCGAGCTCGCCGACCGCATCGACGCGTCCGGTCGTACCGACCAGCTCGACGCCGAGCTCGCCATCGCCACCGGCAGCTACACGGAGCTCGCCGCGCAGCTCGAGCAGCTCAAGATCAACGAGCAGCTCGAGCGCGGCACCGGCGCTGTCGTGAGCCCCGCCGTCCAGGCGGAAGATCCCGTGGAGCCGAGCCCTGCGCGCAACGGCGCGCTCGGGCTGGCAGTCGGCCTCGTCTTCGGGCTGGGCATGGCGTTCCTCTACGAGTACCTCGATAACACCATCAAGTCGTCGGATGAAGCCGAGAAGCTTCTCGACGCGCCGGTGCTCGGGCTCATCCCCGCCGAGAAGTTCGAGAAAGGCGAGAAGCGCCGCGTCACGCTGCTCACGCACCCCACGAGCGCGGCGGCTGAAGCGTACCGCGTGCTGCGCAACAACCTGGACTTCGTGAACTTCCAGCACGACATCACCACACTGCTCGTCACGAGCGCCGCGCCCGCCGAGGGCAAGTCCACCGTGGCGGCCAACCTCGCCGCGGGTCTGGCGCAGGCCGGCAAGAAGGTCGTGCTCGTGAACTGCGACTTCAGAAAGCCGGTCACGAGCCAGTTCTTCCCGGTGAGCAACATGATCGGGCTCTCCGATGTCCTCCTGGGCAAGAACTCGCTCAAAGCCGCGCTGCAGAAGCCGAACGAGAATCTCGAGCTCCTCGTGCTCACCGCCGGCAAGCTCCCGCCCAACCCGAGCGAGCTGCTCGGATCCGAGAAGATGGATGAGCTCATCGCGAACCTCGAGGAGTGGGCCGACTGGGTCATCCTCGATACCCCGCCGCTCTTGGCGGTCGCCGACGGCGCCAGCGTCGCCCGCTGGGCAGACGGCGTCCTGCTCGTCACCAAGGGCGGCGAGTCAACCCGCGAGGCCGTCAAGCGCGCGCACGACATGCTCGGTCAGGTGGGCGCGCGTGTCGTGGGCAGCGTGGTCTGGGGCCTTGAGCCCGGTCCCGGCGGTGGCGGGTACGGCTACTACTATGGCCGAGGCAAGTACGGCGGCTACTACTACTACGCGGACTACTACAACGCCACGCAAGACGATGGCCGCAGGCGCACGGGCGGCGGGCCGCCACGGGGCGGAGTTGCGTCTGCCGAGAGTACGACCCGAGAGGTCTACCTGCCGCCCACGTCGCCGGGGCGGAAGCTCGCCGAGAGCGTGGGGAAGGTGCTCACGGGCGGCCTGGCAGCTGCCGCGATCCTCGCGATTCTGGCGCTGGTGGTGTACTTCCTCGATCAGGCGCTGGGGTGGGGGATCGTCGTGGGGCTGGTGGGGGCGTCTTAGTGTCTCTTGTCAGGACGCTGCGACGTCACGCTACGACTGGCGCATTCGCAGTTGCCGACCAGTCGCTTATCGCCGGATCCAACTTCCTATTGAGCGCCCTTCTTGCCCGTTGGCTCACAGCCGCTGAGTACGGGGCATTCTCAGTCATCTACACAGCATTTCAGCTGCTCATGACGATGCACATGGCCATGACCAGCGAGCCGTTGCTTGTTCTTGGCTCGACACGCTACTCCGGCAGGTTGCGGCCGTACATCGCCCTCTTATCTCGGCTGCAGTGGATCCCGGGGCTGGTCGTCTCCGCAGTCAGCCTTGTCGTCGCCGTAGTCGCTAACGTACGCGGGTCGGGCTTGCTCGGGGCGGCGGCACTGGGATTGGCGATCGCGGCACCGGTCGTCCTAAGTCAGCAGTTCATGCGACGCGCGTTCTACGCGGAACTGAAGCCATCACGGTCGGTCTGGGGAGGCGCGGTCTATCTGGTCACGATGCTGGGCGTGCTGTTCTTCATGTTTGAGAGTGGGAGTCTATCGGTTACGGGTGGGTTCCTAGCGATGGGTGTCGCCAGCCTCTCAGCTGTCGCGCTGTACAGCCAGTGGTTGAGGACTCCTCAGGGAGAGCAGTCAGTGGACACCCGCGATGTTCTCAGGGAGCACTGGCGCTATGGTCGCTGGTCAGTGCCGACAACGCTTCTTACGTGGGTTCCCGGGAATATCTACTACACTCTGCTCCCGGTGTGGCATGGTCTGGGTGCCACCGCTGACCTGCAGGCTCTGATGAACCTCGTTCTTCCGGTTCAGCATGCAATCTCAGCAGTCGCCGTCCTGCTGGTGCCCGTGTATGGGCGACGGCTGTCGCAAGACGGTGTTGTCGGTCTTGCGCGAGGCATTCGATGGGGCCTCATGCTCCTGGTGGGCATCGCATGTGCGTACGGGGTAGTGATTGTGGGTGTTGGCCCCGCGATTGCCGATTGGCTGTACGGTTCAGGCAAGTACGCCCTCAACAGCGGACTGCTAGCACTTGCGTCGCTGC
Organism: Anaerosomatales bacterium; assembly: GCA_030019445.1. Taxonomy (GTDB): domain Bacteria; phylum Actinomycetota; class Coriobacteriia; order Anaerosomatales; family Anaerosomataceae; genus JASEEU01. Next base: position 37,320 of record JASEEU010000012.1, read on the forward strand.
TTGCGATCGGGGGAGCAATGACCAGCGTGCTCGGGGGGGCATTGCGGGCCCTGAACAGCCCAAGGCGCGTGTTCTTCTCCTATGGTCTGTCATTCCTCTTCAGTGTCACTGGTGGTCTGTTCTTGATGTATCAGTACAGAGTGTGGGGAGCTGTGGCGAGCTTGGTTGCATCGTCCGCACTGTTAACGTCCCCGGTAGTGGTGTACGAAGGCCCGGCCGCCTGACATGAGGCGGCC
>JASEEU010000013.1 GCA_030019445.1 Anaerosomatales bacterium
GTGCGCCGATGCCTTCCACTCAGTCTAGCGCTTGTCGCATCTGCTGGATGCGCTGGTTAGGTAGGCTGTTGCTGGCGTGCCGAGGCCATTGCCGCCCGCGCGCAGAAATCAACGAGATCTGCCCATTGCTCCCTGCACTGTTCCCACGCCGTAGTCCCAAGACCAAGTCCTACCGCCAATCCCGTTATCGCGAATTGGAGTTGCTCAGACCTTCGCTCGAATGGGCGACTGTCATACTCGACGGCCAACGTCTCATGGTTGGGCCGGGCGTACGACTCAAGCATGCCGGGGAAGTTCGGGTGCGTGTGGTCAGAAACGTTGTCGTAGTACCAGCGGAGCCGAGGAAATGCGCGGCGATTGAGTCTATCCACGACGGTCAATATGTTTGGTGCCGAGAACAAGTCCGGATTCCCACGACCTTCTGCAGCACGCGTGCCGAGAAGGGTACGCATCAAGCGCGCTTCGATGTCAGCCAGTGCAGCCATGTCCTGAGATTCGAGCGCGTCTTCAAGCCTCAACCAAGCGTCGAAGGCCACACATCCAGTTTCGAGCGATGCGCGCGAGATGACGAAGAGCGGGGTGAAGAGTCTCTGGTTGAAGGCCAGCTTGAATGCCTCAGTGAGTTCGAGGTTGCGACGCATGGCTGTTTGAAGGAGGTTGTGAATCTTCACCGGCACCGCTGACAGAGGCGAAAGTGCGGCGGGGTCAGCATCTTCGACAAGCGCATTCTCGGTTCGGGCAATGTCAGTCTCTAGCTGCGAGACATCGAGATCAGGGAACTGCTCCAGAATCTCGCGCACGAACTCCACTGCAGTGCCCCCCGCCCTACCTAACGTCTAGTGCTTCAGCCGCGGCCGAGCACCTCTCTTCGCAGCATAACGCTTGTGCCGTCGGCTGGAAGCACGTGTTAGATGCCCCTGTTACGGCTCGCTAAAGTGTTCGAGCGAAGACAAACTTGTCGCGCTCAGGCTGTGACTCGACGAACTCTGCCATTGCACCGAGCATGCCGGCGATCACCCGGTCCCGCGCTGGCCTGCCCGGCGCTCCAAGATCTGCCTGCGCCGCCTCAAGAACGACCTCGTCGTCATGCGACACGATGATGACTTCGTAGGCTGCATCGTCGGGAGATTGGGCGTGACGCGGGGTGAGGTCACCATCAAGCTCTGACTCTGGTGGGACGTCGACTGCGAGGAAGACGACGCTGCCGAGTCCGGTCTCAGCGTGCAGTGTTTCGAACACGTCGAGAATCCTTGTTGCTGGCTCCCAATCCCATATCTCGTCAAGCTCACCGTCGACCCAGCAACAGAGAGGTCTGCACGTGGCATCCAATTGCGCGCGACGCAGGAACTCGTCGTGCGCCGCGGCCTCCGCCTCCAGCTCCATCTGATACTCAGCGTCGCTGGCCATGATTTCCACCTCTCAATGGGTGCATCTAACCACTCTTCGGCGGCCTCGATACCCACCGGCCGCCCCTGCCAACACCTGACATTACCACTTTCGCACACGCCCGCGAGCGACTCCCCGCACCGCATACGCAGTCTGCATATGCCGGCTCCCGCCCCCCCCCGCCCCCGGCGACCACCCCCCGCCCCCCAACCCCAACGGGGCGACAGGCCCTTCGGCCCGCCGCCCCGTCAGTTGCGAGTGGATCGCCCGCCGCGCCGTGCGCGCCCTGCGCCCTACATCGGCGCGTAGAGCTTGCCATACGGCCGGTGGCTGAACGGCGCGAGCTTGGTGAACGGCTCGGCCAGTATCTGCTCGATGTCCATGCCCATCGCCTCGGCGTAGTCGGCGAGGATGGGCGTGAGCTCGGCCATGTCCTCCTCGGTAGCCTGGAAGATGCCGACCTCCTTGCCGCACTGCCACGGCTCCACGCTCCCGCGCAGGTAGATGACGCCGCCGTGCATGCCGGCGCCGGTGAAGCCGCCCACGAGCGGCTGCTCGGCGAACTGCGTGTTCATCCCCAGCAGCACGAGCATGCCGCCGGCCATGTACTCGCCGAAGAAATCGCGGGCCTTGCCGCCGCACACCATGATGGGCACGAGGTTCTCATACGCCTTCATGTGGATGCCCACGCGGTAGCCCACGTCGCCCTTGACGTAGACGCGACCCCCGCGCATGCCGTAGCCGAGTACATCGCCCGCGTCGCCGTGCACCACCACGCGACCCGCGTTCATCGTGTTGCCCACGCCGTCCTGCGCGTTGCCGAAGACCTCGATCTCCGGACCGTCCATGAACATCGCCATGTCGTTGCCGGCGGTCCCGTGCACCTCGATCCGCACGCCGGACGCCTTCACGCCGGTGCCGATGTAGCGCTGGCCGTTCACGTTCTCGATCCGCACGGTGGCCGCGCCGGCGTCGATCGCCTGGCGCACCGCCTCGTTGAGCTGCTTGTAGTACACGCCGTTGGCGTCGATCGTCACCGCGTCGCCGTCGCGGGTGACCGTGGGGGCCACCTTGAGGTAGCCCTCCACCACGCCGGGTGCCATGGTCCTGGTCATCTCGCCCCTCCCCTTACAGGCCCGCCGGCTTGACGCCGAGGACCCGGTTCATCTGCTCGTCCAGCCCGATGGAGCGCAGCCGCTCCCGGCTGCCGCGCAGGCTCTCCACCGCGTTCACGCCCAGCGCGCCCAGGATCTCCTGCAGCTCGTGGCTCCACGCGTGCACGAGGTTCACGAGCCGCTCGGCGCCCCACTCGGGGTCGATGCGCCGCGTGAGCTCCGGCTTCTGCGTGGTGATGCCCCACGAGCAGCTGCCGGTGTGGCAGCTCTGGCACAGGTGGCACCCCAGCGCCATGAGCGCCGCGCTGCCGATGGCGCACACGTCCGCACCGAGCGCGATGGCCTTGGCGAGGTCTGCCGAGGACCGGATGGAGCCGGCCGCGATGATGGACGCCTGGTTGCGGATGCCCTCGTCGCGCAGCCGCTGGTCCACGGCCGCGATAGCGACCTCGATGGGGATGCCGATGTGGTCGCGGATGACCTGCGGCGCCGCGCCGGTGCCGCCCTTGAAGCCGTCGAGGTAGACGTAGTCGGCGCCCGCGCGCACGATGCCCGAGGCGATGGCGGCAACGTTGTGCACGGCCGCGATCTTCACGCCCACCGGCTTGTAGCCGCTCGCCTCCTTGAGCGAGTAGATGAGCTGGCGCAGGTCCTCGATGGAGTAGATATCGTGGTGCGGCGCCGGGCTGATGGCGTCGGTCCCCTGCGGGATCATGCGCGTGCCGGAGACCTCCTTGTTGATCTTCTCGCCCGGCAGGTGCCCGCCGATGCCCGGCTTGGCGCCCTGCCCGATCTTGATCTCCATCGCCGCGCCGCGGTTGAGGTAGTCCGGGTTCACGCCGAACCGGCCGGACGCCACCTGCACGATGACGTGGTCCTGGTACGGGTAGAGGTCCTCGTGCAGACCGCCCTCGCCGGTGTTCATGAGCGTGCCGAGACGCTCGGCAGCCATCGCGAGCGACTTGTGCACGTTCAGAGAGACCGAGCCGTAGCTCATCGGCGAGAAGATGATGGGCGTGTCCAGCTTGATGTTGTTGGCAAGACCCGCGCCCTCGGCCAGCTTGAATCCGCCCTTGCCGTCGGGCTCGACCTCCACGCTGTCAGGCTTGCGGCCGAGGTAGGTCCTCAGCTCCATCGGCTCGCGCAGCGGGTCGATGGACGGGTTGGTGACCTGGCACGCGTCGAGCACGAGGTGGTCGAAAACGCGCTGGTAGGGCTTGGGGTTGCCCATGGAGGTGAGCAGCACGCCGCCGGTCTCGGCCTGACGCCACACGGCCTTGCGCGCATCGGCGGACCAGTTGTCGTTGTCCCGGTACGCAAGCGTGTTCTTCTCGATCGTGATGCAGTGCGCCGGGCAGAACGTCACGCAGCGGTGGCACGCGCGGCACTTGCTGTCGTCGGGGATGGGGCGCTCGTTGAAGTCGTACACGCCCCAGCCGCACTGCTGCACGCAGCGGCCGCACTTGTGGCACTTGTCGTAGTCGATCTTGACCCGGAACTCGGGCTGGATGAGCGACGTGGGCATTATGCGTTCACCTCCACGGTGTCGCAGGACTGATCGGTCCCGGTGACCGCGCATGAGATCGCCGAAGCATCCAGATGCAGGTCGCCGTGGATGGGCCACTCCATGTCCTTCACGCGCGCGATGACGGGCTCGCCCGCCTTGGGCGCCCAGACGTGCTCGGGCTCGGGGATGACCGCGCGGATCGCGCTCTCCTCGGAAGCGACCATCACCGTGTCTCCGCTGCGCGCCGCCACGAGCGGGCGGAGCTTGATGCGGTCGTTGAGCGCCACCATGCCGCCGTTGAAGCCGAGCACGATGGCGAACGGGCCGTTGAGCATGCCCGGGCCGTAGACCGCGCGCAGCGAGCGCATGACGGCCGCCTCGTCTTCAGGCATGCGGTCGATGTCGTCCCACAGCGGCGAAGCGAGCGCCTTGCACGCGAGGGAGAGCGGCAGCTTGTGGCGCCGCAGCATGAGGTCGAAGAGGTACGCCGCCACCTCGGTGTCGGTGCCGAGCGCGCACTTGTAGCCGAACTGCTCCAGGTAGCGGTTGTTGATGCCGTAGCTGGAGATCTCGCCGTTGTGCACGATGGACCAGTCCAGCAGCGTGAACGGGTGCGCGCCGCCCCACCAGCCGGGCGTGTTGGTGGGGAACCGGTTGTGCCCCACCCACGTGTGGCCGGCGTACTCCTCCAGGCGGAAGAAGTGGCCGATCTCCTCCGGGTAGCCCACGCCCTTGAACGCGCCCATGTTCTTGCCCGAGGAGGCGACGAACGCGCCGTCCACCGACGAGTTGATCGTCATGACGACGTGCACCACGTAGTCCTCGGCGGAAAGCTCAGCCTGCTCGAGCTTGTTCTCGTAGGGCTTGAGGAAGTAGCGCCACAGCAGCGGCGCGTCGGTGATGCCCTTGACGGGGCGGGTCGGCATCGGCTCGGCCAGGTCGACCGTGAAGTACTGGTCGAAGAGCGCCTCGGCCTCCTCCTTGGCCGCCACGTCGTGATACATCATGTGGAACGCGAAGTGGTCCGGGAACTCGGGGTAGATGCCGTAGCCGGCGAACCCGCCGCCGAGCCCGTTGCCGCGGTCGTGCTGCACCGCCATGGCGAGGATGGCGTCCTCGCCGCTGCGCAGCGCGCCGGACTCATCGCACATCCCCATGAGGCCGCAGCCGCCGTGGATCTTGAACGGCGACTCCTCGCGGTAGCGACGCACGTCGAAGGTGTCGTATCGCTCGAGGTCGTAAGGCATCGTCTACTCCTCGTCTTGGGTCAGCAGGCGGGTGACGGCAGCGCCGCCCGTCTCCGGCAGCGGCTCGAGGCCGAGCTTCTTGCGCGCGGACTCGCGCGGTTTGCCGAGCACGCCGGACTTCAGGAACTCGGCGTAGGCGGCCGAGACGGACTCAGGCCCGCTCCCGGCCTGCATGGCGAGCTCCTTGAGCGTGCGGAACGTCTCGGCCATGCCGATGTCGCTGTGGCAGAGCTCCTGGCACGTGTAGCACTCCAGGCACTTCCAGAGCTGCGAATCCGCGATCACATCGTCGAGGTAGCCGCGGATGAGGTCGCCGATGATCTCGGTGGGCTGGAACGTGGGATCGACCTTGCACACCGGGCAGTCGTCCTTGCACGCCTGGCACGCATAGCACTTGCCGAGAAGCGACACGTCGAAGAAGCTCGCGAGCCGCGTCTTGTCGGCCTCGCGCGCGCCCCACTTCTCCAGGAACGGGTCCACGCTCACGCGGTGCATGTCGATGCCGATCTCGGCCGGGTCGTGCCCGTACGCGAGCGCGATGAGCTCGGAGAGGTAGAGCACCGGCACGTGGATGTCTTCTTTCGCGCGCTGGAGCGCGGCCTGGTTGAGGTCGAACTGCTGGAAGCAGCTGGGGCAGACGACGATGAGCGCGTCCACCTCGGCACGCTCGAGGTCGGTGAGCTTGCGGCGCGCGAACGCGAGCGAGCCCTCGCGCTCGCCCACGCGGTCCAGTGCGCCGCCGCAGCACTGCATCTTGCTGGGGTAGTCCACCACGCGCGCGCCGAGCGCCTCCACGAGCTTCTCGACCTTTGTGGGGTGGAGCGGGTCGTCCCAGCGCACCGCCGGGCTCGGCCGCAGCAGGTGGCAGCCGTAGTGCACCGCGATGCGCATGCCCCAGAGCGGCTTTGTGACCTTGGACGCGATGAGGCCGGCGCCCATGTCCTCGGACAGCCACTCGGCGAAGTGCGTGATCTTGAGCTGGCCGGTATAGTGCAGGTCCTCGCGCGCGAGCCGCGCGTTGATGGCGTCTTTGGCGCGCCAGTCGGTGGCGAGGTGGCTGTACGCCTCCTTGAACGTGGAGTAGCAGCCGTTGCACGGCGTCACCACGCCCAGGCCCGCCTTCTCGACGATGGCGAGGTTGCGCGCCGCGGCGGTGTAGAAGGCGTCCTCGTCGTTCGCCTTCACGAGCACGCCCTCGGGGCAGCACGTGTGGCCCGCGAGCTCGTGCACGGTGGCGCCGAGGTCGTCAAAGACCACCCGCGTCGCTTTCTCGATGAAGGGGAATCTCGCCGGGATGGTGCATCCCCAGAAGACCGCGAACTCCTTCATGTCACTCTCCTCGTCCGACCGTCCGCAGAAAACGAAAACGCCCACCGTCCCGACCGGGTGGTCGGGGGTGAGCGTCGTTGCTCGGCCTCTGCGCTTGTCGCGGCACGTCGTTGTGCCGGTGCGGGGAGTATAGCAAACGCCGCGCCGGGGCGAAACCCGGCGGAAACACTGAGGCACCGGAGACGGGGCGCCGGGGCGACCGCGGCGGGCCCCGCTGGGGCGCGTCTTACTCGGCGGACTCCGCCTCGGCGGCGAGCACGATCGCCTCGGCGATCTCCTTGAGCGGCTTGCGCTTGTCCATGGCGAGCTTCTGGAGCCGCTTGAACGCATCGGGCTCTGAGAGGCCTTTGGCCATGAGCACGCCCTTGGCGCGGTCGAGCGTCTTGCGCGTCTCCAGGCGGTCGGCCAGGTCGGTCACCTCGGCCTCGAGCGCGCGCGTCTCGGCGAAACGGGAGACCGCCAGGTGCATGGCGGGGATGATGTCGCGCTTGGAGAACGGCTTGACGAGGTAGGCCATCGCGCCTGCCGCGCACGCCTCCTGCACGTACTCGGCCTGCGAGAACGCGGTCACCATGACGACGGGAGCGATGCGTTCGTCGCCGATGACGCAGGCCGCCTCGAGCCCGTCGGTGCCGGGCATCTTGACGTCCATGAAGATCACGTCGGGCGCAAGCTCGCGCGCGAGCGCGATGGCCTCGGCGCCGTCACGCGCTTCGCCGACCACGTCGTGGCCTTCCTCGGCCAGCATCTCGCGCAGGTCCATGCGGATGAGCGCCTCGTCCTCGGCGATCAGCACGCGCATCGCTCACTCCTCCCCGGAGCCGGTCACGGGCACGCGGATGGTCACGACCGTGCCGCGCGCGCCCGAGAAGTCGAGCGAGCCGCGCAGGTCGTCCTCGACGATGGTGCGCACGATGGCCAGGCCGAGATTGGCCTGCGCCCGCGGGTCGAAGCCGGCGGGCAGGCCGGCACCGTCGTCGCGCACGGTGAGGTGCAGCGCGTCGGGCAGGCGGCGCATGCTCACGGCCACCGTGCCCGCGCGGTCCGGGCCGATGCCGTGCTCGATGGCGTTGTGGACGAGCTCGGCGGTCACGAGCGCGAGCGACGTGGCGACGTTGGCGGGCACGAGGCCGGTGTCGCCCTCCACGCTCACGTCGAGATCGGGATTGGCGCCGGCGAGCCCCTGGCGCACCATGTCGACCACCACGCGGGCGGCCGCGGCGAAGTCGACGACCTCCTCGGTGGAGGCGGCGAGCATCTCGTGCACGACCGCCATGGACGACACGCGCTCCACGGCCTCTTCGAGCGCGCGGGAGGACTCCGCGCTGGCCGAGCGTCGCGCCTGGATGCGCAGCAGCGACGCGACCGTCTGCAGGTTGTTCTTCACGCGGTGGTGGACCTCGCGGATCGTGGCCTCCTTCACGCGCAGCTCCTGCTCGCGGCTGCGGACGTCGGTGATGTCCTCCACGAGCGCGAGCGCGCCGTCGCCGAGGTCGATCGCGCGGAAGAGCAGCGAGCGCCCGGCGACCTCCACGGTGACCGAGCGCGCGCCGCCCGAGCCGAGCACGGGGACGACGGCGGTCGAGCCGCCGGGCAGGTCGTGCGCGTGGCGTCCGGCGAGCCCGCCCTCGGTACCCGCCATCCGCATGATGTTCACGGCGTTGGGGCTCGCGTACTCCACGATGCCGTCGAGGCGCACGTCCATGACGCCGTCGCCCGCCCGGCGCCCGGTGGTGAACGGCTCGCCGGTGTCGATGTCGGGGATCGGGCCCGCGCCGAGGCGGCGCAGGACCCGCTCGGCCAGCGACATGAAGACGACCTCCATCTTGCCGGGAGCGTCGGCGACCTGCCGCGTGATGTCGCGGATGACGACGCCGAAGACCTCCGGCGAGCCCACGGGGTACGCATCGGTGGTGTAGGAGATGCCGCGCGTGGTCCGCGGGCGGGCGCCGCACACCGCAGCGCGGCTCTCGAGCGCCGCGTACGCCTCGGCCTCCGCCGAGCGCGAGAGCGTCTGGCCCACACGGCTCGCCGCCACCGCCGCCACCGCCGTCATAGGGCGCGCGTCGGCGACGACCATGAGGTCGCCCGAGGGGCCGATGACCGAGAAGGCCACGTCGGCGTAGCCGAGGTCGGCCACGAGCTGCAGGTTGCCGACGACGTCGCGCGCGTGCGCGCGTTCGTTCTCGGCCAGCGCCGCTGTGAGGTCGCGTGCGTCCATGGCGAGGATTATACGGCACGCGGGGACCGTCGGCGGGACGCGCTTATCGGTTCGACTTGTGGTACCAGCGTCACAGACCTGCCGTTCGTCAGGTTATAGTTGCCTTTCGTCGCGGCCTGTCCGATGACAAACGTATAAGAAGGAGCGTCAAGCGGAGAGGGGACGACCGATGGCCCGGGACATCGACCGAGTGATCAAACGAGAGGTGCATCTGAACGCGCTCTCGTACACCATGATCGTCGCGCTGATCGTGGTGGCCGGCGTCCTGCTCTACTCCCTGCTCGGCAATCTTGAGCTCCCCGAATTCTGGCTGCTCAACAACGACATCTTCCGAACCGTCCTCACCGGGCTGCTGCTCATGCTCATCCTCTACATGGTCGACCAGCACAACCGCCTGCGCGCCGAGCTCAAGGACATCCACGCCGACCTCGAGGCCGCCAACGCCGAGATCCAGGCGGCCTACGACCGCCTCTCCTTCGCGCATCGCGCCGCCGAGATCATGAGCTCGCTCACCGAAGACCACGGGCTCGAGCAGGTGCTCCGCGAGTCCGCCCGCCACTTTGGAGCCGACGCCGCCGCGGTGGTGGGCGACGAGGTGACGCTCTACACGCAGGAGGACGTGAGCGACGAGGCCGCGCAGAAGGCCGTCATGCGCGTGGCGCTCGACGCCGTGCGCGCCGGCAGGCCGCTGGCGCTCGCGGACAGCGTGGACGGCTCGGCCGCGCTCGCCGTCCCGCTGCGCGTCCAGGGACAGCTGCGCTCGGTGTGCGCGCTCTGGCGCGCCGAGGGGACCTTCTCGGCGGACAAGCTCGAAGGGCTGCAGCTCGTGGGGCGCATCATCGAGATGAGCGTCGAGAACCGCCAGCTGCTCGACGACCTGCGCGACCAGCTCAAGGGCACGCTCGAGGCGCTCGCCCACCTGGTGGAGCTCCGGCGACCGGACTACGTGCACCACACCACGCAGATGTCGGACCACGCCGTGGGCATAGGCCTGCAGCTCGGCATGAGCGAGCACGAGCTGCGCGACCTCAGGCTGGCGTGCGTGCTCCACGACGTCGGCATGCTCGAGGTGCCGGCCGAGATCCTCACCGCGCGACGTCCGCTCACCGCCGAGGAGACCATGCTCGTGCGGCGCCATCCCATCGCCGGCGCGAACATCGCGAAGACCGCGCACTTCAGCGTGGCGGTGCAACAGGCCGTGCTCTCGCACCACGAGCGGCTCGACGGCAGCGGCTACCCGGCCGGGCTCGCCGGCGAGCAGATCCCGGTCGCGGCGCGCATCGTCGCGGTCGCCGACGCCTACAACGCCATGCTCTCCGACCGCCCGTACCGGCCCGCGCTCTCACCCGACCAGGCGGTCCGCGAGGTCGTCAAGGGCGCCGGCACCGCCTTCGATCCGCGCGTGGTGAGCGCGCTGCTGACCGTGCTCGGCCGCCGTCCGTCGAGCGTCGCGCTCAACGATCCGCAGACCAAGGTGCTTCTCGAGCAGGCGCAGTAGGAGGCCTGAGGGAGGCAAGCGCGGGGGGACACGCGCAGGGAGAGCCGGAGCGCGCGGCGGACGCGCACGGGGGTCCGGAGAGCGCGCGGTGGCGCCCGAGGTCGTCTCGGCAATCAGGGTGGTTAATCCTCCGAGCGATAGGTATCATGGGACGGGCTCTCTCCCCACGGGGGGCGCGCTCCGGTATGCTGAGACCGAGGGGTCAGCGGATTTGGGAGGGACGGCGCATGTCGTTCACGACGTCCTCGACATACGTCTACACCTACGTCGCGTTCGCGCTCGTGTACCTGCTTTCCAGCGTGGCGTTCGTGGTGCGTTCGTTCCGCGTGAGCGCGGCGCTCTCGCAGGCGCGCCAGGCTGTGGCCGCAGGTGAGAGCCGCGGCGCCGACATGGCCTCCGCCGAGCAGTACGTGGGCCACGGCCAGCGGCTCATCGATTTCGCCCAGCTCGCGACGCTCCTCCCCCTCGTCTACATCGTGGGCAGCATGTTCCTCGGCTCGATGCTGCTGCGCGACAGCGACGCCGCCGCGCTCCTCAACACCGTCTGGATCCTGCTCACGGTGGCGGCCGCCGCCGCGAGCGTGGCGTTCACGGTCTTCGGTCTGCGCGAGGCGCGCCGGATCGACGAGTACGACGAGAACGCGATCGCGGCGTCCGGCGGCGCGGTGGCCGACGCGTTGCAGCGGCTCGGCGTCCGTCTCGGCGTGAGCAGCGCGCTCCTCGTCCTCGTCGCGGTCTTCACCGCGCTCAACCTCTGGTCGGTCCTCGCGAACCTCGACCGCATCACGAGCATCGACTACGTGCTCTGACGCGCGCTTCCCGCTATACTTCGCAGGCGGCACCCGTGTGCCCGGGTGGCGGAACAGGCAGACGCGGAGGTCTCAAAAACCTCTGACCGAAAGGTCGTGCGGGTTCGATTCCCGCCCCGGGCACCATACGAACACCTGTTCGCTTTTGTCGGCGCAAGCTGGTAGACTCGGCCCATGGCGAAGGAGGAGCCCATGGCCGAGAACGGACACGCCGCCGCGGTGCTTGTCGACCTCAACCCCGAGCAGCGCGCTGCCGCGTCGCACGGTGACGGCCCCCTGCTCATCGTGGCCGGCGCGGGCACCGGGAAGACCAACACGCTCGCGCACCGCGTCGCCTACCTCATCGCCACGGGCACCGATCCGGGACGCATCCTCCTGCTGACGTTCACGCGCCGGGCCGCCGGCGAGATGCTCCGGCGCGTCGACGGGCTGCTGCGCGCCGGTGAGCTCGACCCCGCGCGACGCGGCGCCACGGTCTGGGGCGGGACGTTCCACTCGGTGGGCGCACGCCTGCTGCGCCTACACGCCCACGACATCGGCCTGCCGCCCGACTTCACCGTGCTGGACCGGGCCGACAGCGAGGACCTCATGCACCTCGTGCGCACCGACCTGGACCTCGGCAGCAAGGGTCGTCGCTTCCCGCAGAAGGGCACGTGCCTGGACATCTACAGCCGGTGCGTGAACGCGCAGCGCTCGCTCGAGGACGTGCTCGCCGAGGCGTTCCCGTGGTGCCGCGACGATGCCGCGGACCTCAAGCGGCTCTTCTCGGCGTATGTCGACCGCAAGGAGAGCCACCACGTGCTCGACTACGACGACCTCCTGCTGTTCTGGCACGCGCTGCTCGCCGACGAGCGTGCCGGCGCGCGCGTGCGCGAGCGGTTCGACGCCGTGCTCGTGGACGAGTACCAGGACACCAACGCGCTGCAGGCCGACATCGTCGCGCTGCTCTCCCCCGACGGGCGCGGCGTGACCGCCGTCGGCGACGACGCGCAGGCGATCTACGGCTTCCGCGCCGCGACCGTGCGCAACATCCTCGACTTCCCGGCGCGCTTCCCCGACGCCACCGTGCTCACGCTCGAGCGCAACTACCGCAGCACGCAGCCTGTGCTGGACGCCACCAACGCCATCATCGCCGCCGCCGCGGAGCGCTACGACAAGGCGCTCTGGACCGAGCGCGCGGGCGGCGCGCGACCGGCGCTCGTGACCTGCCGTGACGAGGTCGAGCAGACCGGCTACGTGATCGAACGCGTCCTCGGCCATCGCGAGGAGGGCATCCCGCTCAAGCGGCAGGCGGTGCTCTTCCGGGCGTCGCACCACAGCATGGCGCTCGAGCTCGAGCTCAAGCGCCGCAACATCCCTTTCTGGAAGTACGGTGGGCTCAAGTTCATCGAGATGGCCCACGTCAAGGACCTCACGGCGTACCTCCGCCTCGCGCAGAACCCGTCCGACGCGGTCGCCGGGATGCGGGCGCTGCAGCTCATCCCCGGTGTAGGACCGCGCATCGCCGCGGCGCTCATGGAGGAGCTGGCCGAGAACAGCGGCGACTTCGACCGCTGGGTGCGCTGGAACCCGCCGGAGATCGCCGCGCGGATCTGGCCGGACTTCGTGGCGCTCATGCGCAACCTCGCCAACGCTCCGGTGGCCGACGTCTCGGCCCAACTGCACGCCGCGCGCGTCTTCGCCGCGCCGCTCATCGAGCAGCGCTACGACAACGCCTCGGCGCGCCTGCGCGACCTCGAGCAGATCGAGTCGCTCGGCTCGCGCTTCCCCGACCGGGCGCACTTCCTCGCCGACCTCGCGCTCGACGCACCGTCCTGGACGGGCGACCTCGCCGGTCCGCCCACGCTTGACGAGGACTACCTCATCCTGTCGACGATGCACTCGGCCAAAGGGCTCGAATGGGACGCCGTCTACGTCATCCACGCGGCGGACGGCAACGTGCCCTCCGACCTCGCGTGCGGCAGCGCCGAGGAGATCGAGGAGGAGCGTCGGCTGTTCTACGTCGCGTGCTCTCGCGCCAAAGACCACCTCTACGTCTGCCACCCGTTGCGCTACTACGCGGCGGGCCGGGGCTTCTCGGACTCCTACGGCTACGCGCAGCGCACGCGCTTCGTGCCCGACACGCTGCTGCCGCTGTTCGCCGAGACGCAGGCGCGACCCGAGCCGGAGGCGGCCGAGGAGCCGCTCGCCGCCATCACGACCGCGGACGTGCGGGCGCGGGTGAAGGCGATGTGGGAGTAGCGAGCGGGGTCGGGGCTACGCGCCCTCGCGGATGTCGAGGATGCGCGCGCTCGCCTCGAGCACGCTCACGCGCATGAACGCTTCCTCGAGCGTGGCGCCCTTCGCGAAGGGGCCGTGCGTGCGCAGCACCGCGATGGGAGCGGCGTGCAGCGCCTCGGCCAGCACGGCGGCGGCCTCGGCAGACGCGATCGTCGTGGCGGCGCGCACCACCGGCACCTCACCGAGCACGTAGAGCCCCTCGGAGTCCACCGGCACGATCGCATCGTGCTCGAAAGAGCGCGCGATCGTGTAGGGCGGGTGCGCGTGGACGACGGCCAGCGCGTCGGTGGCCGCGTAGATCGCGCGGTGCACGACGATCTCGCGCGAGCACCGGTCGTCGGCATCGCACGGCGTCATGTCGGTCTCGACGATGTCGTCTGCGGTGAGCCTGCCGAGCATCGAGCCGCGCCGCGTGATGAGGATGCGGTCGCCGATGCGCACGCTCATGTTGCCGCCGTGGCTCGTGATGAGCCCGCCCACGTAGAGGTCGCGCCCCAGGTCGCGGAAGTCGGCGAGCAGCTCGGCGGAGACGGTCGTCATCGGGCGAGCACCATCGCCAGGTCGTAGATGTGCCGCTTCATCGTGTGGTGGCTGCTGTACGCCTCGGGCAGCGGGTAGAGCACCGTGTCGGCGTTGCGCAGGCCCACCGCCATGCCGCTCTCGCCCGCCATGAGGCCCTCCACGGCCGCGGCGCCCATCCTGCTCGCGAGGATGCGGTCGAACGCCGAGGGCGCCCCACCGCGCTGGATGTGGCCGAGGACGACGGCCCGGACCGGGTGCCCGCACAGCGTGCCGAGGTCTTCCGCGATGCCGAACGCATGGCCCGCTCCCTCGGCCACCACGATGATCGAATGCTTCTTGCCGCGCTCCACGCCCTGTTTCACCGACGCGCACACGTCCTCGATCTTCCACGGCACCTCGGGCACGAGGATGCAGTCCGCGCCCGCGGCGAGCCCTGCGTGCAGGGCCAGCAGGCCGCACGCGCGTCCCATGACCTCGATGACGAACGTGCGCTCATGGCTGGAGGCGGTGTCGCGCACCTTGGAGGTGGCGTCGCAGATGGTGTTGAGCGCGGTGTCGAAGCCGATGGTGGTATCGGTGCCCGCGACATCGTTGTCGATGGTGCCCGGGATGCCCATGACGCGAAGCCCGCGCTCGTGGAGCTCCTGCGCGGCCCGGTACGACCCGTCGCCGCCGATGATGACGAGCCCCGTGAGCCCCATCTCCTCGTAGCGCTGCCGCGCGAGGTCGAGGCCCTCTTCCGAGTACATGCGCTCCGAGCGGGACGTGCCGATGAACGTGCCGCCCCGGTCGAGCACGCCGCCGACGCTGCCGAGCTCCATCGGCCTGGACGCGCCGTCGAGCAACCCTTCGTAGCCCTGGTAGATGGCTACGGCCTCCCCGCCGTTGGCGATCGTCATCCGGACGACCGAGCGGATGGCGGCGTTCATGCCGGGCGCGTCGCCGCCGCTCGTCAGCACACCGATCCGGGCCTGCTCAGGCATCGGTCACTCCCCCTCCGCCACGACTCCGATCGCACGCAGCCGCGCGTAGCGCTTCTCGGCCAGCGCCGCGCCGTCCGACCCGCAGAGCTCGGTCAGCGCGCGCGAGATCGCCTCGGCCACCCGCGCGAAGACGACCTCCGGCTCGCGGTGCGCACCGCCGAGCGGCTCTTTGACGACCTCGTCGGCGATGCCGAGGCGGACGAGGTCGTCGGCGGTCATCGCCAGACACGACGCGCTTTCCGCCGCGCGGCTCGCGTCCTTGTGCAGGATCAGCGCGCACATCTCCGGGCTGATGACCGAGTAGTACGCGTTCTCGAGCATGATGAGGCGGTCGCCGAAGCCGATCGCGAGCGCGCCGCCGCTGCCGCCCTCGCCGATGCCGACCACCACGACGGGCACCGCGAGGTCCGAGAGCGTCGCGAGGCACTCGGCGATCGCCCACGCCTGGCCGCGCTCCTCGGCCTCGATGCCGGGGTACGCCCCCGCGGTGTCGAGGAACGTCACGAGCGGCAGGCCGAACTTCTCGGCCAGCTTCATCGCACGCTGCGCCTTGCGGAAGCCCTCGGGATGCGGGCTGCCGAAGTTGCGGCGGATGTTCTCCTTGGTCGTCTTGCCCTTGCGATGGCCGAGGACCACGCAGCGGCGCCCGTCGAACGTGGCGAGCGCGGCGACGATGGCCTCGTCGTCCCCGTGATGACGGTCGCCGTGCAGCTCGACCACGTCGGTGAAGAGCATCTCGAGGTAGTCCTGGGTCTTGGGACGCTCCGGATGGCGCGCGACCTGCACCTTCTCCCACGGCGAAAGGGCGGCGTAGAGCGTCTGGCGCAGGCGCTCGATCTCGGCCTCGAGGCCCTCGATCTCGCTCGCGAGCTCCGGCATGCCGGCGATCTCGAGCCGCTTGAGCTCGGCGAGCTTCTCCTCGAGCTCGATGATGGGGCGCTCGAAGTCCATCACGTGCCGCGCCATCAGGACGCACCCCCCGCGGCCACGCAGCCGCCAGTGAGGTAGTCGAGCACCGTGGCGAGGGTGACGGTGAGATCCGGGCGCGGCACGACCGCGTCCACCATGCCGTGTTCCATGAGGAACTCGGCCGTCTGGAAGCCCTTGGGTAGGCTCTGGCGGGTCGTCTGCTCCACGAGCCGCGGCCCGGCGAAGCCCACGAGCGCGCCCGGCTCGGCAAGCACCACGTCGGCGAGCACGGCGAACGACGCCGTGACGCCACCGGTGGTGGGGTTGGCGAGCACGCTCACGTACGGCAGGCGCGCGCGGGCGAGCCGCTCGGCCGCCGCGCTCGTCTTGGCCATCTGCATGAGCGAGAGCATGCCCTCTTGCATGCGCGCGCCGCCCGAAGCGGTCACGAGCACGACGGCGCGCTGCTCGGCCTCGGCCAGCTCGAACGCGCGCGTGACCTTCTCGCCCACCGCCGAGCCCATCGACGCGCCGATGAAGCGGAAGTCCATCGCGCCGAGCACCACGGGGTGTCCGCCGATAGCGGCGCGGCCGGTGATGATCGCCTCGGTGAGGCCTGACTTCTCCCTGGCCTTCGCGAGGCTCTCGGTGTAGGGCTTGGCGGCGTTGAAGCGCAGCGGGTCCACCGAGGTCAGACCGGCGTCGGTCTCCTCGAAGCTGCCGTCGTCGGCGAGCAGCGCCACGCGATCGGGCGCGTTCATCTCGAAGTGGTGGGCGCAGTGCGGGCACACCCACGCCCCGCGCGCAAGATCACCCTGGTAGAGGGTATGCTTGCACGACGCGCACTTGACCCAGACGCCATCGGGGAGGTCGCCTGATGCCGAAGACGTGACGGTGTACTTGCGGTTCTCTCGCGCCTTGAACCAGTCGTTGATCGGCATGCCGTCTTCTCTGATCTCGCTTCCGAATACGCCGCGCGGCACCGCCGATGTGCACGATGCCGCGCGCGGTCACGTCAGTATACCCGTTCTCCTGCCGCGGTCGCGGCCCCGGGGGGCGACGCTAGCAGCTGAAGTCCTTCTCGCCGTTGAACACGGCAAGCGCGTCTTCCGCGCTCCAGTCGCCGAGGGTGATGGCCGAGATAGCCTTGGTGAGCCGGACCGCCTCGTCAAGCGAGCGCTGGTGGATGTTGCGGCCCGTCGCGTTGCCCATCGCGCCGCCGACGTGGATCTGCTCCCAGAGCTGCTTGAGGAAGACGTCGGCCTCGACCGTCGAGCCGCCCGCGCACACGAGGCCGGTGCGACCCGAGGCGAGCGCGGCCTCCTTGAGCTTCTCGGCCGAAGACGCCACGTCGTCGCCCTTGGGCGGGTTCACCTTCACGAAGTCGGCGCCGAGCGCGCACGCGACGCCAGCGGCGCCAGCGATGAGGTGCGCGTCCTTCTCGTCCGCCACAGCGCGGCCGCGCGGGTACATCCAGAGCACGACCACGAGGCCCACGGAGTGCGCGTCGGCGATGAGCTGACCGGCCTCCATCATCATCTGGCTCTCGTACTCGCTGCCGAGGTAGATGGTGTAGCCAACGCCCACCGCGTTCACGCCGTTGGCGCGCAGGTCAAGCACGGTCTGGAGGTCGTAGAGCTGCGGGCTGTACGGATCGTCCTGGTGCTTGGCCGGGTCCTTGGCCGACGTCTTCACCAGGTGCGTCTTGGAGTTGATCTTCACCAGGTAGTTGATGTCGGGATAGTCGGCCGCGTACTGGGCGATGAGCCCCCGCTGGCCGGCGAGCACGCCGCAGACGCCCTGCGAGCCGATGCGGAACAGGTGCTCGGGATCCGCATCCTCGGCGGCGATGCCCTCGCCGTAGAAGTCGTCGTTCATGTGCTCGATCTTCTGATCGCAGGCGAAGAGCATGAGCCTGCCGGTGCCCTGTGTCGCGGCCATGTAGTTGTCGATGTAGACCTCGCGCACGTCGGCGGGAACATCCGCTGGCACGCGGACCTGGTCACGGGTGATGCTCGGCATGGTCCCTCCCTCTCGATGACGTCTTGTCCTGACGCCGCCGCCCGGCAGGGGCTGCCACATGCGGCCGGCTGCACATCCGAGACCAGGGTAGGCGAAAGACGCGCAGCGCGCCACAGCCGCTACGCGAGCGGCAGCTCCATCGTGACGTGCGGCACGCCCGTGCGGCCCGAGGGGTGCACGCCGGAGACGGTGACGTAGCCGAGGCGATGGTAGAAGCGCTCGGCGGTGGTCCTCGCCTCAAGCCAGAGCCGCGTGAGACCGCGCCGGCGCGCCTCGGCCTCGACCTCGCGCATGAGCGCGCGACCGACACCGGTGCCCTGCACGTCGAAGGCGACGCTCACCTGCCGCACGCGCGCGCTGCCGCTACCCTCGAGCACCAGGCTCGCGAAGCCCACCACGCGGCCCTCGCGCGACACCACGAGCAGCCGCACGCTCTCATCGGCATCACCCCAGTCAGCGGTCCGCGGCACGCCGAA
This sequence comes from Anaerosomatales bacterium, assembly GCA_030019445.1. GTDB lineage: Bacteria > Actinomycetota > Coriobacteriia > Anaerosomatales > Anaerosomataceae > JASEEU01. The sequence continues at coordinate 18,305 of JASEEU010000013.1, forward strand.
CGGCGCATAGAGCACGGCGTGGCGCAGGTCGTTCGCCTCGGCCATGCGCGGATCGTCGGCGGACACCCAGTGAAGCGCGAGCGCGTCCACCTAACCCCCGAACCGGTTCGTCACGGGCATGCGGCGGTCCTTGCCGAACGCCTTGGGGCTGATCTTGATGCCGAGCGGACCCTGGCGGCGCTTGTACTCGGCGGCGTCCACCATACGCACGATGCGCGCGACGATGTCGGCCGGCACGCCGGTGGCGGCGATCTCGTCAGTGCTGCGGTCGCGCTCCACGTAGTCGATGAGCACCGCGTCGAGCACGTCGTAGGGCGGCAGCGTGTCCTGGTCGGTCTGGTCGGGACGCAGCTCCGCCGAGGGCGGCTTTGCCAGCGTGGCCTCGGGGACCGCCACCGGGCCGCGCTCGTTGCGCCAGCGGCACAGGCGGTAGACGCTCGTCTTGAAGACGTCTTTGATGGGCGCGAAGCCGCCGACCATGTCCCCGTAGAGGGTGGAGTAACCCACCGAGAGCTCTGACTTGTTGCCCGTGGCGAGCACGAGCCACCCGAACTTGTTGGAAAGCGCCATGAGCAGCGTGCCTCGCACGCGCGCCTGCAGGTTCTCCTCGGTCACGTCTTCGGGCAGATCGCCGAAGACGGGCGCGAGCACGTCGAGCATGGCCGAGAACGGACCCTCGATCGGGAGCGTTTCAGTGGCGATGCCGAGGTTGCCGGCAAGCTCCTTGGCGTCTGCGAGCGACCCCGGCGAGGAGTAGCGCGACGGCAGCAGCACGCCGTGCGTGTGACCGGGGCCGAGCGCGTCGGCCGCGATGGTCGCCGTGAGCGCCGAGTCCACGCCGCCCGAGAGCCCGAGGACGACGTCGGTGAAGCCGTTCTTGCGCACGTAGTCGCGCAGGCCGAGGGTCAGCGCCTCGTAGACCTCGGCCATGCCCGAGAGGCGGTCCTCGATCCGCCCGTCAGCGGAGTGCGCGGCCGGGTCGATGTCCACGACGAGCAGGTCCTCGGCGAACGCGGCCGCCCGCGCGACCACCTCGCCGGAGGGCGCGATCACGACCGAGCGACCGTCGAAGACGAGCTCGTCCTGACCGCCGACGAGATTGCAGTACGCGATCCAGACGCCGTTCGCCCTCGCCTGCTCGGCGAGCATCGATTCGCGCTCGTCGCCCTTCATCGCGTGGAACGGCGATGCCGAGATGTTCAGCACCACCCGCGCGCCGGCCCCGGCGAGCCGCTCGGTGGTGGCAGGCCGCCACACGTCCTCGCAGACGGTGAGCGCGCACGCCGCGTCATCGATCTGGAGCAGGGCGTCGGCCGCTCCCGGCTCGAAGTAGCGCTCCTCGTCGAAGACGCCGTAGTTGGGCAGCAGGCGCTTGTGGTAGACGTGGCGGATCGCGCCGTCGGCGACGTACGCCGCGGCGTTCCGGGTCCCCCCGGCGTCGCGCCGCACATACCCGACGACCGCCGGCAGCGGGGAGCGCGCGGCGAACTCCTCGGCAGCGCGCTCGGACGCCGCGACGAAGTGCGGCTTGGCGATGAGGTCCTCGGGCGGATAGCCGCAGAGCACGAGCTCGGGCAGGAGCAGCAGGTCGGCGCCCTCATCGGCGGCCCGCCGCGCGAGCAGCAGCGCCGCCTCGAGGTTCCCCTCGAGGTCGCCGACGGTGGGGTCGAGCTGGCCGAGCGCAAGACGCATGCGGATACCTCCCGGGTGTGGTCGCATCCAGTCTAGCGCACGGGCACTACGGTTTGCGGGCGCGGGCGCGCTTGTAGAGCAGGAAGCCGACCGTCCCGCCGAACACCACCGCGGCGCCGAGCGCGACCCACCAGAACCACGCCGGCTCCTCGGCGGGCTCCTCGTCGGCGGGCTCGGGCGGTGTCGTGGTCTCCTCGGCGGGCTCGGTCGCCTCCTCGGACGGCAGCGCGCCCACCGCCTCGGCCATGAGCGCCTCGTAGCTCATGAAATCCTCCGAGCTCGAGCCGACGTCGATGAGCGAGAGGTACGTCTCATCGCGCGTGGTGCCGCGGTAGACGTCGACGATCTCGGCGCGCACCCACTCGGCGGTCGCGCGTACCGGGAAGCGCTGCAGGCCCGGGTGGTCGGCAAGCGTGACGGTCGTCTCGGTGCCGTCCGAGAAGAGCAGCTTGAGCGTCTTGGGCCGGTTGTACTTGGCGAACAGGTCAGGCCGCTTGGCGTAGCCGGACAGGATCCGTACCTCGCCCACCTCGCGCGGGGCGCCGTAGAAGACCTTCACCCACTCCCCGGCGCCGCTGCCGCCGGCACCCTCGGCCCATGCCGTCGAGACGCCGAGCGCTGCGTTGAACGCCGAGTACTCGAACTCGCCGAGCACGAGCTCGCTGGAGGCCTGGACGTCGGCGACGCGCGTGCGCAGGTACTCGGGCGGCGCGTCGCGCTCATCCATCGCCGACACGTAGTACGGCAGGCGGATATCGTAGGGCGACCACGAGTAGATACGATCGGGCTCGGGCGTGGGCTCGAAGTCCCGGAAGACCCACTGCCAGACGCGCGCCTCGGGCTGCGTGTAGTCGCGCGAGAGCTCGCCGCCGAGCGTGTCGCCGCGCGCGTCCAGGCTCTCGGCGTAACCCTCGATCGCGCCCTCCACGTCCCAGCCGTTGAAGTCGCTCGTGGCCGAGAAGCGCAGCACCGACGCGCCGATCGTGCCCGCCCATGCCGCACCGGTGTGCACCCAGTAGTCGTGCCACGCGTAGTAGCCGCCGGGGCCGGGGTCCCACGACGGGCGCTCGGCGGTGCCCGGCGGGTCGCCGACGGTCGCACCGGGGTCGGCCACGTACTCGACGCTCACCATCGTTGCGCCCGCGGGGAACGTCACCGCGTGCACGTAGTAGTCGACCGGCTCCACGCCGTCCATGCCGCTCTCGAGCGTGACCTCGAGCGGCTGCCCATCCTGCCAGGCGCGGAATCCCGCGGCCGGGCTCACGGGGCTGCCGTCCTCGGTCTCCTGCTCGCTCGCCACCCGGAACGGGAAACCGAGCTTCACGGTCTGCGGCTCACCGCCGTTGACGAACCGGAAGTCGACCCGCACGGCCGCGTAGCCTCCGTACATCCGGACCTGGACCGTCTCGGACTCCATGCGGATGTCGGTAGACGCAAGGGGCGTGAGACTGCCGGCGACGCCCCCCACGGCGGTATCGTTGGCGTTCGCGACCACCGGCACCGCGGCCACGAGCACGAGCACGATGAGCGCTGCGAGCGTTCTGCGCATCGTATGACCTCCCCCGTCGGCGGCGGACTGACCCGCACGCTTCATCTCAGGTCATACCCTCTCGTCCCGTCCCGCGCAAGACGCCAGCGCGAGGCGGGTATATACGTCATGTACGGCGGTAGGACTGAAGACGCCGGCGGGGGTACGGGCCGTCGGGTCTTCGCACGTATGGAGGAGGTGCTGAAGATGGCAAGCATCATGAGATGGGATCCCTTTGGCGACCTTCTTGCGTTGCCGAGGGAGATGGACCGGCTCTTCGAGCGCACCTGGATGCCCCTTCGCGGTTCGCGCGCGATGAGCGAGACCATGCTCGTCCCCACCATGGACGTCGTCGCCCGCGGTGAGGACATGGTCGTCCGGGTCGAACTCCCCGGCATCTCGCCGGACGACGTCGACATCTCGGTCACCGACGACGTGCTCACGGTGAGCGGCGAGCGCCGCGAGGAGCACGAGACGACCGAGGAGGACTACGTCCTGCGCGAGTCCACGTGGGGCAGGTTCGAGCGTCGCGTCGCGCTTCCGCGCGGCGTGGATGCCGACACGATCCACGCGGACTTCAAGGACGGTGTCCTGGAGATCGTCGTCCCCAAGGCGAAAGCGCTGGAAGAGCCGAAGACCCGCCACATCGCCATCGGCGCGGGCACGAAGCACTAGCCCGAGCGGATTCGGCAAGAAACCTGCTGGGAACCCGGGCACGAGCCCGGGTTCCTTCGCGTACGGCGGCGTTTTCCGGGACCGGCACCGGGAATGAACTGGTACGACACCGAGTGGAAGGACGTGCCCATGCGTCGCGCTGTCCTGTTGATCATCGCCCTCATCGTGGGCGCAACGTTGTTGGCCGGCTGTTCGGACGGCGGCGGCGAGGCCGGCCTGCACGAGGTCGGTGCGGGCGTCGCCACCGAGGGCCGCCCCGTCATGTGGGAGTTCTACACCGACAGTTGACCCACGTGCATCGAGATGGCCCCGATCGTGAATCGGGTGATCGAAGGGTACGAGGGCGATGTGGTCTTCAAGGTGCTGAACGCCAACGCCGGCGAGGGCAGCCAGATGGCGCAGCAGTTCGGCATCCAGTTCGTCCCGACGTTCGTCTTCATGGACTCGAACGGACAGGTGGTCGACCAGGTCGTCGGCGGCATGTCGGAGGACGCGCTGCTCCAGCGCATCGAGGAGCTGGAGTAGTCAGAACCGGTCGGGCACATCCCCGACGCGCGCGACCCGCCAGCGCTTCCGCACTGACACGGGTCAACGCCACGCTCCTCTTCCCTCCCGGGGGTCGCGGTGCGACGATGGACGTACGCACTACGGCCGAAGGGGGGAGCCGTGAGCATCCAGACGCCCAACGGCGTCGAGTTCTCGATCGCCGCCAAGGTCTACCTGTGCTCGGACCTGCTCGTGAAGCCGGCGGGGATGCTGTTCGGCTATCCCTCGCCCCGGGGGCAGAAAGTCGACGTGCGCGAGCTGGCCAAGGGGCTGTTCGGCACCACGCTCGACTGGCTCGAGCACAACGACTACGTGCAGCTGTGGCAGGAGGAGCGCACACACGGGCTGAGCCGCCTGCCCACCGTCATGGTGCGCGCCGTGCACTCGGGCGCGCCTGGACTCAGCGGCCGCTTCCTGGAGACGACCGGCTGGCAAGACGCCGACCTGGTCTCGATGTGCGCAAAGATGCTGCCCGTGGCCCAGGCGCCGTTCATCGATCTCGCCGATGACGTGTCCGCCGAGTTCGCCGAGGCGGGCATCCTGACGCGCGGCGGCTACGGCGCGCACGGCAACGTGTGGAACGCCGAGTGGCTGGCCTACTTGCACGACGCGTTCTATCCCGAGGCGTACGAGTCTTGGATGCGCGCGCACGCGCGGCCCGACTGGCAGGCGATCGACCGAAACGTGATGTTCGCCGTAGCGATGCGGCAGCACACCGAGCGGGATGCGTTCGACGACTGACGACCATGCCCGACACCGGCGCATACCTCCGCGAGATCCCCGACGACGTGAGCCCCGCGCTTGCGGGTGCCGTCTGGCGTCGCGGGAAGCTCGGCGAGAAGGAGGTCATCGCGACGCTCGTCGATCTCACGGCGCGCAGCGTGCTCTCCGTGCGCACCGGTGAGCGTCACGTCACCACGATCACCGGCCCGCTCGCCGAGCAGACGACCGAGTTCGTGCTCGACACCACGCGGTGGGACGAGCTCGATCCGCTCGACCAGGAGCTCTGCTGCTTGCTCTTCACGACCCTCGCCCACTCCGCGGTCCTCGGGCTGCTCGACCTGCGCACGATCATCCGCACGCGACCCCGTAGCTACGGACGCGGCATCCACCACTGGAAGGCGCACGTGGTCGCCGAGGCTGTCCGCCGGGGCTTGCTCGCGCGCAACGAGCGATCCCTCACCGATGGAGGCGCGCGGCTGGCCGAGGACCTCGGTCGGCTCAAGGGCTACATCGAGCACTTCGGCGCGCTTGACGACGACCCGCTCGCTGCGACGGCGCTCTGGGGTCGCTACCTCGCGTTCGCGGCGCTCTTCGGCCTGGCCGAGACGGCGCTCGCCGAACTGGAGCTCGACGGCGGAGGCGTGCTCGCCGACACCGCGCTCGCCTTGAGGGGGCTGGCGGGGTAGCAGCGCGCCTCACGACGAGCGCGAGCACGACAGAACAGCGTCGGCCAGTCAACGCATGCACACCCGACGCGCTTCCCACGATGGCGGTTTCAACTACGGGGGCGGGGCTGCCGCCAGGAAGCTCGGTGCCGGATCACTGAAGACCTCATGGCCTCAAGATGCTCGCATGATGCCGCAGCAGGGTGTCGCCCGCGGAACCGAGGCCCTCGCGAGTCGTCCTACCGTCGGTCCAGCCCTGCCATCGTTCCGACGGCAATGCCCCATGCGGCAATCGGTGTGGCGTGCTCAATCCATCCTGAGAACACGAACAGCCATGCCCCGCCGTATCCGAGTACGGTCACCAACACAGTGCGGAACCACGGGTGCAGGCGACTATACATCAGCTCGTGCATCTGGTCAGCAAGGATTGTGAACGCTGCTGCCATCGATACCATACCGAGAGTGATTGGAGCTTCTATCAACAGGCGCCATGAGACGGGAGTGTTCATGCTGGCCTGTTCCAGCACCAGGCAAAGAAGCCCCAGGACTGCGGCTGCAACAAACGCCAGGACTCGGGAACTAGTACTGCGCACGACTCCTGAATGCGCGTCCGCCCTTAACGAAGCCAACGGGAATTCACCAACCTTCTCCGCCTGAAGA
>JASEEU010000014.1:0-17513 GCA_030019445.1 Anaerosomatales bacterium
AGGAGCTCGAGGTCGGAGCAGAGGGCTTCATACACCACTTGACGGGACGTGGCCGCCCGGAACTGAGCCGACTCAGCGCATTTGCGACCTGGGTCGAAGCACCAGACCAGCGAGCCGGCGATCAAGTCCGCGAGCTGCACCAACCTCTCGCTCCGGCTATCGACGTGCGAGGGGACGTAGTCGAAGAATAGGCTCCGTGGCAGGCGTTCGTGCATGTAGCGCTCAAACTCCTGCATGGTCTCGGGCCACCCGTAGTTGTCGAACACTGCTCGAATCCCGCCGCGTACGTACGTATCGAGGGGTTGTTGCAGGAGACGTTTGAAGAACTTGTTGAAAGACTTGCGAAAGCGAAGCCCTGATTCGTCGTGAATGGCCTTCTTGTCGACAAGAAGACACGCGTACTGGAAGTCGATTGACTGGATTGCCTCGAGGAACGTCAGCCGCCGCGAGTGATTGTCTCCGATGGACTTGCTCTTGATCTCGCCGCCGCTGGCGTGAGTTCGTGCCAGCAGTTCGACAGCGTCTCGAGCTGCGTTGACCTGCGAATCGTCGACCAGCACCGCCGCGCAGCAGAAGAGCCGGTCGCCGCTAGACGATCCAGACTCATCAACGAACACGTTCAACCACTGCGTTTCGGAATCGAGCACGATGCCCCCATTGCTTCTGCTCGATTGCTGGTTCCAGTTGCCGGGTGTCTAACGTCCTTGCGCTTCACCAGCGGCGCGCCGGCGAGCGCTTTCGACCCGAGTCTACCCCACGAGGCGCGCCGTCTGTGTGGAAGCGCGGGTTAGGCGTTTCCTCCGAGCGCAGGATCCATCAGCCGTTCACTGCGCCACACACGGACGATCCTCACCACCGACTCATCACGCCGGTAGACGATCCGGAACGGTGGATGCTCGAGCTCCCGCAGCCATGGGGTGTCGAACTCAGGGACGACCCTGCCGCTGTCCGGGAACCCCTCGAGCTGGCGAACGCGGTCGATGATCTCCGCGGCCAGTCGTCGCCCGACCTCGGGGACATCTTGGGACGCATACCACGCCATCATGTCGCGCAGATCGTCTTGCGCGGACTGGGCGAACTCGACACTGATGCGCGCGGCCATCATTCAAGCCCGAGCGAGCGCACGACCTCATCGAACGGCACGACCCGGCCCGCTTCGATGTCCGCGAGGCCAGCGACCACCGCACGCATGAAGTCCCGTTCCTCCTGGGCAGCCTCGAACTCATCGAGTCCCTGGACTACAGCGACACCACGTCCGTGACTGGTGAGCAAGACAGGCCGACCGGTCTCGTCCACGCGACGAACGACTTTGCCGGGATTGATCTTCATGTCCCCGAGCGGGACGACGTCCTCCGAGAACTTCACAGCGAGGCTGCGCATGATGGACCTCCAAACCGCATCGATACTCTGGTGCCGATTGTAGCACCTGCGGGAGACCCGAGAGAACACGCCTAACGCCTTGGCGCTTCAGCTGCGCGCCCATACCTGACAGTGTAGCCGAGCGCTCCTGCGCGTCAGCTGGAAGCGCTTGTTAGCTAGACGTGCCGCCATACCATTCGACCACCGCGAATGAGTGTGCTGGCACCCCAAGCCTGAGCGCCGCCTCTCGCCATATCAGCTGCGATTCACGAATCCGGTCCGAAGAACCCCCGCGCTTCAACTCAGCAAAGAGACACTCGCCGTCGCGCCAGGCAAACACATCCCAGCAACCGGACTTCTGCCCGCTCTCATCACGGATTCTGTCGTGGAGCTCGAGCGCGTCCTGCGGGAACTCGACCTGCGCACGAGGCTCCCAGGTAGAGATGAAGCGGCCTGGTCGATTGACCCAGGCAGCAATCCAGCCATCAGCCTCAAGCCCATCGACCACCTGGAACTCAGCGAAAGGGCGAGCCGGAGGACCGACCACCGGCTTGCGCCAAGTGCTGACGGGACCGGGACCGCTATAGGCGGGAAGGTCGATGCGGTGAACGGCCACTATCGCCTCATGGTCTCCAGCCTTGATGGCCATCTCCAGCCGGTCGCACTCACCCCGGAATCGCATACTCTCCCTGTTCTAGCTAACCCCTCTTCGGCAGACAACATATCCGCCGCCGTCAGTATACGACTCCGCAGCCGAGCGCATCGTCTTGTGGTATCGAGTCTGCATATGCGCACCAGCGCAGACGGGGCCGCGCGCCTGTCTCGGCGCGCTATGCCTCCCCGCTCTCGAGGGCGTGCTTGAGGCGCTTGAGATCGCCCTCGAGGTAGCTGCCGGCCGTCTTCTCGATGTAGCCCGACATCAGCGCCGCGGCGCCGGTGACGTTGGCCGAGATGGCGAAACCGAACCGCGTGCCGTCGTCCTCGGGCCGGAACGTGTAGCTCGCGCTGCCGCGGTACTGGCCGCTCGTGCGGAAGTCGATCCGCTCGTCAGTCTCGAGCGCCGTGACCTCGAGCTCGATCGACGCGGCGCGCCCCTCGTATGAGTACGACTGCCGCACGCGCGACCCCACCCGAAGCGGCAGGCCGCCCAGCGCGCTCGACGCGAGCAGGTACGTGCGCCAGCGGATGTCGTTGGACGGGTCAGCCACGAATGAGAAGACATCGGCCGGCGGACGGTCGATGAAGACGCTCTTACGGATGCGCATCGGTGTCCTTCTCGGCCACGCGGCGCGCCGTGCCGAAGCCCATGAGGCCGAGACCAGCAAGGATCGTCGCGATGCCCGGGCCGGGGCAGACGAGCATGGGAACGCCGATCAGCACGAGGATGCCGCCGAGGACGAACGACGCGCAGCCGCTCCGCGACTCGGGCGGAGCCGTGGGCGAGAGCGGCTCGGTCATGCCCGGAGCCTCGGGGCGCACGGTGCGCTCCATCGCGCGATCGGGAGGTGTGTGCTTCTCGGCGGACATGCTGGAATCATACCCCGATGGCGGGAGCCGGCACTCAGCCGCCTGCGCGCAACGGGCCCGCCGCGTGAGCGACGGGCCCGTGTATCTCTGGTGCCCCCAAGGGAATTCGAATCCCTGAAAGTGCTTGTGACTATTGGGACTCGTTGGGACTCGTTGGTACAGCGGAGCTGCGGCGAGTCCCAATAGGTACCAACGAGTACCAACAATCACCAGGTATTTGGGCGACAAATCGGGCGACAAACCCGGGGGCGCGCTGGCCATCGTCAGAGCCCGGCATGCCTGCCGTCCACGACGACCGTCATGACCAGCCTTTGCCCGGCACCCAGTTCAGACTGAACGGCTGTCCGACTGCCGCCGCAATGGCAGGCGGCATGATGAACGCGTTGGTGTCGTCGACGACTTCGACGAGACTGTCTGGCGCCTCGATTCCCGACACCCGGAGACGCGAAACGAAGGCCGACCACTGCGTCATCCTCTCCGGATGCTTCGCATAGTCGTCGGAAAGCACGGCCGGCCGGGAAGACGGAACACCGGTACCGCGCTGCCCGAAGGTCGCGGCGATGCTTTCTGCCAGGTTGCCGCCGGCGAAGGAGACGGAGCGCGAGAGCATCCAGACGTCGTAGTAGTCCTTCACGCGGCTGTTCAGCAGCCCCTTTCTGATCATGGTCTCGAACTTCTCGGCTATCGCAGTCGCGGGCTGGTACGCGAGAATGTGTGGCGCGTCCATGTCCAGCAGCGTCGGATAGTCCACCCATCCGGGCTCGGGCACAGCGATGTCCGCGACACCGATGTCGAGCTGGAGGCGCATCCGCGCGCCTGCCAATCTGGTCTCGACGAGCGCACGCACCCCTGGATACCGGTCCTCGATCGTGATTGGCCCGACGGACACATCAGCGGAAAACTCGACACCGTCGGCCGACTCGACAGCGAGGCACTCGCGCACCATTGCTGCAACGGCCTCGGGCGAGTTCTCGATGCGCCCGAGGAAGTCGATGTCCCTCGTCGGCCGCGCCACCGCCCCGTCCCAGACGCGAAGCATCGCCGCGCCCTTGACGATCAAGCAGTCCGCCCACTTGGTCTTGGAGAGGCGATACAAGAAGCGCTCCATCGCGTAGTACTGAAGCGCCTGGTTGAAGTCCAGGCCGATCTCGTCGGCCTTGTTCTTCAGGCGAGCCCGCACCGATGCGGGGAGATTCGTCGGGTTCTCGGTGGTCACAGGAGTGCCGCCATGTAAGGAGAGATGACGGACTCGACCTTGTCGATACGGGCAAACTCCATAATCTCTGAAGGCGAGGCGGCCCGCTTCCTCACGACTTCCTGAAGTGCCTCCATCGCGATGTCGAAGCCGATCCTGTTGCGGTACTTGAAGCAGTCCGCCACGGTCTTGGCGACGCCATACACGCGAAACGGCGTCCCCGCCATCATGTGCTCCTCCACCCCGGCACGAAATGCCACGTCACTCATGCTGAACACCTGCACGCGCGGGTAGCTGAGCGTGGGAGGCGTCACGTTGCGCGGCAGCGCGATCTGCACGGCATTGGGTATCTGCGTCCCGATGCCGTGATACTCGAGAGCGCTCACGAGGCACAGGACTGCCCTAGGGACGCGGCGCATCACTGCGGCAACGTCCGGGCTCTCAGGCAGGGGCGCCGAGGCGAGGACGAACACTCCCCTGCTCAGAGTCTCGATCCGCCCGTGATCCCTCATCCAGTACAGCGTCCGCCGATGTATGCCGGCCTCGAGCGCTTCGCCCGTGCGCATGACTCCTCCATGCGCGAGGAAGATGGCTTCAGCTGCAGCAAGCGCGTTGTCACTTGGTTCTCTCATGGGACATATAGTACAGCACTTGGGGCCAAGTGCTACAGATTTTGTCCCATCGGTCGCACACGCGAACCACGCCCAACCTCCTCACGCAGAACAGCCCGCCTCTCATGTGAGAGTCGGGCTGCTGACTTGTTGGTGCCCCCAAGGGAATTCGAATCCCTGTTGCCGCCTTGAAAGGGCGGAGTCCTTGGCCTCTAGACGATGGGGGCGTATTCACTTGTGGTGGGCCGTATAGGGATCGAACCTATGACCTTGGGATTAAAAGTCCCCTGCTCTACCAACTGAGCTAACGGCCCTTGCCAGCACGCGCCGTGCCGGGATGAACCGGCCTGAGCGCAACGCGTAGTGTAGCCGCCCGACCGCCGAGGGTCAACGCGCGCGCCTGCGGGCTGGACCCGTCCCGCACCAGCGGCGCGACACGTGCCCACCGCCCTCGCCGACCCGCCGTCCGCCCTCGGGTATGTATACTGGGAAACCGTATCCGACCCTCTGGGGGTATTCGTGGGTCGCCTACTCATCGTTTCCAATCGTTTGCCCGTCTCGCCGGAGGTAGACGCCGACGGCCAGGTCGTCTTCCACGGCAGCGTGGGAGGGCTGGCCACGGGCCTCGGCGCTTTCTACCAGCGCTACGACAGCCTGTGGATCGGCTGGCTCGACCAGCCCGACGACGTCGCGCTCGATCGCTACTCGGTGCGCGAGCGTCTCCACGACGAGCACTCGTGCGTCCCGATCTACCTCGACCCCGACGACGTGCACCTCTACTACCACGGCTTCAGCAACGAGACCATCTGGCCGGTCTTCCACCACTTCACGCAGTACGCGGTCTTTGACGAGGAGTACTGGGAGGCGTACAAGCGCGTCAACCGCCGCTTCGCCGACACCATCGCCGAGATCCTGCAGCCCGACGACATCCTCTGGATCAACGACTACCACCTCATGCTCTTGCCGGGCATGCTTCGCGAGCGCTTTCCCGACATCAGCATCGGCTTCTTCCTCCACATCCCGTTCCCGAGTTTCGAGATCTTCCGCATGCTCCCCTGGCGGGAGTCCATCATCGAGGGGCTTCTCGGCGCGGATGTCCTCGGCTTCCACACGTACGATTACGTGCGGCACTTCCTCTCGAGCGTCCTGCGCCTGACCGGGCACGACCACCAGCTCGGGCGCATCGTCATCGGCAATCGCGTCGTGAAGGTCGACGCGTTCCCGATGGGCATCGACTACGGGCGCTTCGCCGAGCAGGCCGAGGACGCCGAGACAGACCAGGCGGCCGAGCGCCTGCGGCGCGACCTCGGCGATCGCAAGTTCATCCTCTCGGTGAACCGCCTCGACTACACCAAGGGCATCCCCGCCCGCCTGCACGCGTACGAGCACTTCCTCGCCGAGCACCCCGGGTGGCAGCGGCGCGTGGGACTCACCATGGTCGCCGTGCCGTCGCGCGAGGACGTTGAGCACTACCAGATGCTCAAGCGCGAGGTGGACGAGCTCGTCGGCCGCATCAACGGACGCTACGGCACGATGGACTGGACGCCGGTGCGCTACCTCTACCGCGCGATCCCGTTCCCCGAGCTCGTTGCGATGTACCGGGAGGCCGACGTCATGCTCGTCACGCCGTTGCGCGACGGGATGAACCTCGTGGCCAAGGAGTTCGTGGCCACCAAGGGCGACGACCGTCTCGGCGTGCTCATCTTGTCCGAGATGGCCGGCGCTTCGCGCGAGCTCGGCGACGCGCTCTCCGTGAACCCGTTCGACCTCATCGACATCGCCGGAGCGCTCGGCGTCGCGCTCGAGATGGACCCGGCCGAGCAACGCGAGCGGCTCGACTCGATGCAGGGGCTGCTCTCGCGCTACGACGTCGTGGCGTGGGCGACGGACTTCATGGAGGCCGTGGACGAGATGCGCGCGATGCGTGCCGAGCGGGGCGCGCGGCGGCTGACCGAGCGCGCCATCGAGCGCATCGCCGCCGACTACGAGAAGGCGCGTCGCCGGCTGCTGCTGCTCGACTACGACGGCACGCTCGTGGGCTTCAGCCGCAAGCCTGACGCCGCCGGACCGGACGAGGAGCTTCTCGGCCTGTTGCACAAGCTCGCGGCGGACGGCGCGAACGAGGTCGTTGTGGAGAGCGGACGTTCGCGCGAGACGCTCGAGCCGTGGCTCGGCGACCTCAACATCTCGCTCGTGGCCGAGCACGGCGCGCTGCAGCGCTGGCGCGGGGGCGACTGGATCGCGGCGCCCGTGGGCGAAGCACTCTGGAGAGACGACGTCCGGCCCATCATGGAGCGCTACGTCGAGCGCACACCGGGCTCGTCGCTCGAGGTGAAGCAGTACTCGCTCGTGTGGCACTACCGCGGCGCCGATCCGGGGCTCGGCCCCTTGCGCGCACGCGAGCTGCGCGACGCGCTCGGCACGCTCGTGGAGAACTACGACGTGGCCATCGTCGAGGGCAATCGCGTCGTGGAGGTCAAGCCGGCGAGCCTCACCAAGGGGCGCGCGGCCGTGGACTTCCTGGAGTCGGACGACTGGGACTTCGTGCTCGCCATCGGAGACGGCCGCACCGACGAAGAGGTGTTCCACGTCCTTCCCGATGACGCGTACACCGTGAAGGTCGGCATCGCCGGGTCGCGCGCGCACTATCGCGCGGACACGGTCGCCGACGTTCGCATGCTGCTATCGAGGCTGGTGAGGTAGATGTTCAACACGCTCGAGGACTACCGGGGCATCATCGGCGACGACGTCATCGCGGGTATCCACGCCAAGGCGCGCCGCCTGTTAGGGCGACGGGTGTTGCACGTCAACTCGACGTACCAGGGAGGCGGCGTGGCCGAGCTGCTCGCGTCCCTCGTCCCGCTCACCAACGACGCGGGCGTCGACGCGGACTGGCGCATCCTTCTCGGCACGTACGACTTCTTCGACGTCACCAAGCGCTTCCACAACGCGCTGCAGGGCGGGACCGTGGAGTTGGACGAGCGCGCGCTCGAGTTCTACGAGGAGACGAACCGAGCGTTCGCCGGATGGGCGCAGCTCGATCGCGACGTGGTGATCGTGCACGACCCGCAGCCGTTACCGCTCATCCGCTACTTCAAGAAGCGTCAGCCCTGGGTGTGGCGTTGCCACATCGACCTGAGCGACCCCGATCCGCGGCTCTGGCACTACCTCAAGGGCTTCATCCTGCGCTACGACGTCATGCTCGTGTCCCATCCGGACTACCTGCATGAGGACCTGCCGGTCCCGCAACGCATCGTGCACCCAGCCATCGACCCGCTCGCCGCCAAGAACATCGCGCTCGACGACGAGGAGCTCGCGCGTATCCTCGCCCGCGAGAACATCCCGCTCGACAAGCCGCTCATGACGCAGGTCTCGCGCTTCGATCCCTGGAAGGACCCGCTCGGCGTGGTGGAGGTCTTCAAGAAGGTGCGCGAGGAGGTCGATTGCCGGCTCGTGCTCTGCGGGTCGATGGCTTCCGACGACCCCGAGGGCTTCGTCATCTACGAGCAGGTCGCGCAGAGCGCACGCGAGCTCATCGACAGCGGCGACGTCATCGTCATCGCCAAGGACAGCCCCTCGCTGTTCATCAACGCGCTGCAGCGTGTCTCCTCGGTCATCCTGCAGAAGTCCACGCGCGAGGGGTTCGGCCTGACGGTGGCCGAGGCGATGTGGAAGGGCAAGCCGGTGGTCGCCTCGCACGTCGGCGGCATCCCGCTGCAGATCACGCACGGCAAGACCGGCTTCCTCGTAGACCCGCGTGACCTCGACGATGTCGCGCGCGTGGTGATCGAGCTCCTGCGCGATCCCGAGCTTCGCGATACCATCGGAGCGCAGGCCCGGGAGGCCGTGCGCGAGAAGTTCCTCATCACGCGACTGCTCTCGGACTACCTCGATGTGCTCAACGACGTCTTGTAGAGGAGTTGCATGAAGATCCTGGGAGCGACACTCGAGGAGTACGCCATCTTCGCCGCCTGGACGCTCGGCGGACTGCTCATCGGCTGGCTGATCGAGCGCTTCGTCGCCGGGCGCATCCGCGCGCTCGCGCGCAGAAGCGAGTGGCCCGGCTGGTCGGTGGTGGCCGACGGCCTCGGCCACATGCCGATGTTCTGGCTCGCGCTCGGCGGTGCGATGATCGCTCTCGACGGGCTCGCGTGGAGCGGTCGGGCCGAGGAGTACATCACGCGCGTCGTCATCGTGTTGACGGGGCTCACCGTCACCATCGCGGCCGCGCGCATCGCCACCGGGCTCGTCAAGCGCTTCGCGCAGACCACCGACGGCCCCGTCCCCTCGACGACGATCTTCGTGAACATCACACGCATCGCCGTGGTCCTTCTCGGCGGGCTGCTCATCCTGAACGCGCTCAACATCTCCATCACGCCGATCCTCACCGCGCTCGGCGTCGGCGGTCTGGCCGTCGCGCTCGCGCTGCAGGACACGCTCTCCAACCTGTTCGCGGGCGTGCAGGTGATCGCGTCCAAGCAGATACGCGTGGGCGACTTCGTGGAGATCGACGCGCAACGCATGGGCTACGTGGAGGACATCAACTGGCGGTACACGGCCATCCGGATGCTCTCGGACAACCGCATCGTCATCCCCAACGCCAAGCTCGCGTCCTCGATCATCACCAACTACGACCTTCCCGATCAGCCGATGTCGGTGCTCGTCGAGCTCGGTGTCGCCTACGACAGCGACCTGGAGCAGGTGGAGCGCGTCACGTGCGAGGTCGCGGCCGAGGTCGTGGCCGACGTCGCCCCGGAGGTCGTGGGCTACAAGCCCATGCTGCGGTTCCACACGTTCGGCGACTCGTCCATCGACTTCACCGTCATCCTGCGGACCGACCAGTTCGTGGACCAGTACGTGCTCAAGCACGAGTTCGTCAAGCGCCTCAAGAAGCGCTACGACGCCGAGGGGATCGAGATCCCGTTCCCGCAGCGCGTCGTGCACAAGCCCGGCGAGTAGCGGATCGCCGCCAACGACCTCACGGCGCCGTGATCGCACGCGCGAGACGACGGTCGAACGTCACGACCGCATCGCCGCTCCCGGCGCGCGCGAGCAGGAGACAGTCCACGATGCCGAGCGTCGGACGCGCGGCGAGATGCTCGAGCGCCTCCTCGGCGAGCCGCGCGTCCCAGGCGAGGATCTCCTCGGTGCCAAGCAGGTCCGCCAGCGATCGCGCGATGGTGTCGTTAGGCACGCCATAGGCGGCGCGTAGCACCCAGCACGTCTCGACGAGCACGCTCTCGCTCACCACATGCGGCTCCGGGGCGCCTTGCAGCACGCGGAGAGCGGCGTCGCGGCGGTCTCCGTCTCCGGCCAGCAGGCCCACGAGCACGTTGGTGTCTAGCAACCGCACGTGTGCTCCCCTCGCGTCGATCCGGGCGACTCAGCGACGATGACGTCTTTGCCGAGGTCCTCCGCCTCGCCCTCGGCGACGTACGCAGCGACAGCCTCATCCTCGGTCGCGTAGCGCGGGGGCCCGGAGGGCATCAGCGACCGAAGTCCTTCGAGCGTCTCGGCAAGCCGCGGGACCCTGCGGACCGCGACGTAATCCGTCTTGACCTCGAAGGCGAGGAAGTCACCCGTCTCCACGCCGAGCGCCGACCTCACCGCAACGGGTACCGTGACCTGGCCCTTGCTTGTGACCTTGGCCCGTGGCATCGGTGTGTGCTCCTTACTATTCGGCACCGCCTTACTCCTGAGTGTACCCCTTACGTCTGACATACGCCACGAGAAGACGGCGGTCGGATCCCGACCGCCGTCGCGTCGTTTCCGGCGACCGGGGTCGCCCGGTCGTGGCCGTCTCGGCCTAGTGCCGGAAGTGGCGGTGTCCCGTGAAGACCATCGCCACGCCGAGCGCGTTGGCGCGCGCGATGACCTCGTCGTCACGGATTGAGCCACCCGGCTGGATGACCGCGGTCACGCCCGCGGCCGCGCAGACCTCGAGCGCGTCGGGGAACGGCATGAACGCGTCGGATGCGGCCACGGCGCCTGACGCGCGATCGCCCGCCTTCTCGACGGCGATGCGCGCTGAGTCCACGCGGCTCATCTGCCCCGCGCCCACACCTACGCTCTGGAAGTCCTTGGCAAGCAGGATGGCGTTGGACTTCACGCTCTTGGCGACCTTCCACGCGAAGAGCAGCTGCTCCATCTCCTCGGCGGACGGCGCCCGGTCCGTGGCGACCGTGAACGTCGCCGGGTCCTCGGCCACCGCGTCCGAGGTCTGCGCGAGCATGCCGCCCTCCACCGCGCGCGATTCGTAGTGCCCGCCCACCGGACGCACGCCGCCCGTGGCGAGCACGCGCAGGTTGGCCTTGGTGGCGAGCAGCTCGAGCGCCTCGGGCTCGTAGGACGGCGCGATCATGACCTCCACGAACTGGCCGTTGTCGAAGATGGCGCGGACGAGCTCGCCGGGGACCGGACGGTTGAACGCCATGACGCCGCCGTACGCCGAGACGGGATCGCCCTCGTGCGCGCGGACGTAAGCGGTGGTGATGTCCTCGGCCACCGCCGTCCCGCACGGGTTCATGTGCTTGACGATCACGCACGCCGGGCCGTCGGTGAACTCGCGGACCGCCGTCCACGCGGCGTCCGTGTCGAGGATGTTGTTGTACGAGAGCTCCTTGCCCTGGAGCTGCTCGGCACGCGCGAGCGTATGCTCCTTCGAGTCCACGAACCGGTAGAACGCCGCCTGTTGGTGCGGGTTCTCGCCGTAGCGCAGGTCCTGGACCTTCTCCAGGCGGAAGCGCGCCTCATGCGGGAAGGGCGTGGCGCGGTAGTCCGAGAGGTACATCCAGATCGCGCTGTCGTAGGCCGAGGTCAGCCGGAACACCTCGGTGGCGAGCGCCTTGCGCGTGTCGTAGCGCGTGGCGCCGTCGGTCTCGCGCATCTCGGCAAGGATCGATGCGTAGCATCCGGGGTCGGTCACGACCGTCACGGCGTCGAAGTTCTTGGCCGCCGAGCGCAGCATGCTCGGGCCGCCGATATCGATGTTCTCGATGGCCTCCTCGAGCGTGACGCCCTCGCGCGCCACGGTCTTCTCGAACGCGTAGAGGTTCACCACGACCATGTCGATCATGCCGATCTCGTGCTCGGCGGCCTGTGCCATGTGCTCGGGCACGTCGCGGCGCGCGAGCAGCCCGCCGTGCACGCGCGGGTGCAGCGTCTTCACCCGACCGTCCATCATCTCGGGGAAGCCGGTGAGGTCGTCGATGGGACGCACGTCCACCCCCGCCTCGGCCAGCGCCTTCGCGGTGCCGCCCGTGGAGACGATCTCCACGCCGAACTCGTCTTGCAGCGCCCTGGCGAACTCGGCCACGCCCGTCTTGTCGGTGACCGACACGAGCGCACGCTTGATGCTCACGAGATCCATCGAGAAACGGCCCCTTCCTCAGTCGCGTAGCGCGCGCCCGTCGGTCGAGCGCGCCTCCCTCTCACTCATGTGTACCACGTCAGTCGATGAGCTGCTTCCATGCGCCGTTCTCGACGCGGTACGAGGAGATGACCTGGTTGCGGTTGTCGCCCGCCTCGTCGAAGGAGACCTCGCCGGTCACGCCGTCGAACGTCAGCGCGCGGATGGCCTGCGCGACCGCGTCGCGGTCCGCCCCGGCATCCAGGACGGCGTTGATGATGATCCACGCCGAATCGTACGCGTAGGAGTCGTACGCCTCCGGCGCGGCGCCGTACCGCTCCTCATAGGCGGCGGCGAACTCCACACCTCGCGGCTGCTGCTCCAGCGGCAGGCCGAGGCTCGTGCAGATGTCGCCCTCGGCGTTGGCCGCGCCGGCGACGTTCATGTAGTCCGCCGAGAACAGCATGTCGCCGCCGATGACAGGCACCTTCAGGCCGGCTTCTTTGGCCTGCTTGGAGAGCAGCGCTCCCTCCGTGTGCGCCCCGCCGTAGTAGATCGCTTCGGGTGCGAGCCCCTTGAACTTGGTGACCATGGCCGAGAAGTCCACGTCCTTGGCCTGGATCTTCTCGGCGGCGAGCACCGTCCCGCCGCCCGCCTCGAACCGCTTCACGAACTCGGCGGCCAGGCCCTGGCCGTACTGCGTGGAGTCATCCACGACGACGACCGTGTCGATGCCGAGCTCGTCGAGCACGAGGTCCGCGGCGTACCCGCCCTGCGCGTCGTCTTTGGCGACGATCCGGTTCACGGTGGAGAAGTCCTGCGCGGTGATGGCCGGATTCGAGGAGACGGTGACGTGCGCCAGCCCGGCGGCCGCATACTCGGGCGCGGCCGGCAGCGTGCATCCCGAGTTGAAGTGGCCGACGACCGCGACCACCGACGGATCGCCGATGAGCAGCTTGGCCACGCTCACAGCCTGCTTGGGGTCGCTCTGATCGTCTTGAGCCGAGAGCGCGAAGGTGACGCCGGCGGCGCGAGCCTCATCGCTCTCGTTAGCCTCGGCGATCGCCATCTCCACGGCCCGCTTCATGCCCTCGCCGTAGATCGCGTTGTCCCCGGTGAGCGGTGCCGCGAAACCGATCTTGACCTCGCTGGCCTCGGCCCCGGCGTCATCCGACGGGGCGCCCTCCCCGCTGCCGGAACATCCCGCCAGGGCGAACAGCGCCCCCGCTATGAGCGCCGCGATGATGCGCACAGATCGCTTGGTCATTCGTCGTCCTCTCCTCCAGATACGGCGAGGTCCGAACGTACCGGCGCCCGGACCCCGTGTTCCCCACAGAGGACTGAATATAGCAGGTGCGACTATGCGATTGAAGCGCTCGCGGGCTGCCCAGCCCGAACCCCTCCCCTGAGCCCCTAGTCCCGTTTGACCACAGCGGTCTCGATGAGCGCGAGCAGGTCGCTCGTCGCCTGCAGGCCGCGGTCGATCGCGTCGCGCTGCACGTTGGTCAGCGCGCTGTCGATGGGACGCGCGACCTCGATCGCGCGAACCTGCGCGAAGAGCTCCACGATCGGACCCTCGACGTACTTGACGCACAGCGCCTCGGCGGCATCCATGTCGTCGATCACGGCCGACGGCGACTCGTCCGGCAGGTGCATCGCGAGCGCTTCAGCGGCGCACGTCACAGCGCCGACGGCATCACGGCTCGTCGATGCGATGTCGGTCATCGAATACGCCTCCCGCGCGGTCATCAGCCGCAGCCATGCCACGCCAAGCATCGCGCGCGCGTCCATGAGCGAGCTGTTCCGCGGGATCGGCCCCCCGATAGGACCCAAGACCATCACGTGTCCTCCCCTCGTCGAGCAACGGTGGACCGGATGCCCGTCCCCCTCACGAGCTCCGAGGCGGGCACCGGTCCACGGCCATTGTGAGAGGTGGGCCTTAACCAGCACTAAACAGAATCCAAACCCGCAGGTGAGGTGTGCAAAATGGGGTGCGACGACGGGGCGCGGACCTGCCTCGCAGGGAACCGGCAGGAGCTCCCTACGCGGGGAGGACGCGGACCCGGCGGCCCTCGATGGCCAGCCGGCCCTCGGCAAAGAGCTGGACGGCCAGAGGAAGGAGGCGGTGCTCCACCTCGTGGATGCGCGCCTCGAGCGTCTCGAGCGTGTCGGCCTCCTCGATACGCACGGCTTCCTGCGCGATGATGGGCCCGCGGTCGAACTCGGCATCGGCGAAGTGCACGGTCACGCCCGTCACCTTGACGCCGTGCTCGAAGGCGTCGCTGATGCCCGAAGCACCCGGGAAGGCCGGCAGGAGCGCGGGGTGCAGGTTCATGACGCGGCCGGGAAAGCGATCGAGCACCTCGGTCCCGAGCAGCCGCATGTAGCCCGCCATCACCACGAGCTCGACGCCGTGCGCCTCGAGCGCATCCGCGATGGCAGTGTTGTAGGCCGAGGGCGACGCGCACGTCGCCGGATCGATCCAGACCGCGGGGATCTGCGCGCGGCGCGCGCGCTCCAACCCGTAGGCGGCCTCCTTGTTGGAGATGACCACGACGACCTCGGCATCGAGCGTGCCGGCGGCGCTGCGGTCGATGAGCGCCTGCAGGTTCGTCCCGCTGCCCGAGATGAGCACGCCCACGCGCAGGCGGCGCGGCTCACCGGCAGAGTCCACCTGTGGCTCGGTCGCGGTGAGCACCGCGTCATGCATAGACGACCTCCCCGTCGCCCTGAACGATCTCCCCGATCTCGAAGACGCGCTCTCCCGCCGCACGGAGCGCCGCCGCGGCGCCGGGCGCCTCGGCTGCCGGAAGCACGAGCGCGAATCCGATGCCCATGTTGAACGTGCGGTACAGCTCGTCGGTCTCGATCCGGGCAGCCTCGGCCACCACGTCGAAGACGCGCGGCCGCGGCCACGCGTCCCGCACCACGCGCGCCGCCGTCCCTTCGGGGAGGACGCGGTTCAGGTTCTCGGTGATGCCACCGCCGGTGATGTGCGCCATGCCGCGCACGTGCACACCGGCCCGCACCAGGCCGAGCACGCTCTTCACGTAGATGCGCGTCGGTGCGAGCAGCGCCTCGCCGAGCGTCGCGCCGCCCAGGTCCACGCGCGCCAGGCCGAGCTCGTCCTCGTGGCCGTCCACGAGGACCGCGCGCACGAGCGAGAAGCCGTTGGAGTGCAGGCCGCTGCTGGCGAGGCCGAGGATGACGTCGCCCGGCTCGATCCCCGAGCCGTCGATGATCCGAGGCCGGTCCACCATGCCGACGCAGAAGCCGGAGAGGTCGTAATCGTCCGGTGCCATCACGCCGGGATGCTCGGCCATCTCCCCGCCGACGAGCGCGCACCCCGCCTGCCGGCAGCCCTCGGCGATGCCGGCGACGATCGACTCCACGCGCTCGGGCACGAGCGTGCCGATGGCGATGTAGTCGAGGAAGAACAGCGGCTCGGCGCCGGAGACGAGGATGTCGTTGGCGCACATCGCGACAAGATCGATGCCGACGGTGTCATGCGTGTCGAGCAGCTGGGCGAGCTTGAGCTTGGTGCCGACGCCGTCGGTGCCCGAGACGAGGACCGGCTCGACCATCCCCTCGGTGCGCGGCGCGAACATGCCGCCGAACCCACCGATGTCGCCGAGCACCTCGGGCCGGTACGTGGAGCGCACCGCGTCGCGGATGCGCGAGACCGCCCGCGCCCCTTGCTCGATGTCGACCCCGGCCTCGCGATACGACCTCGGGCGGCCCCCGTCGCGCTCGGTCATGCTCGCTCCGTCCCCTCGTGGCGTGCTGGCGCGTTCAGTGTAGCACCGCGCCGAGGAGGCGGAAGGCTACGTGCAGACTACTGCCTCGCATGTCCACGTGGTCGTGGTGGTGCAAGAGCCCTGCGTCACCACAGAGCGCGTGCGCTGGCCGGCGGCGTCGTAGGCGAAGGCGAGGCTCTCTTCGCACGGCCTTCTGCGCAACCGAGCTAGGACGACGCCTCTACTGTCTGTCACCCTCTCCACTCCCACACCCGGATGCATGTCTCTGCGAAGACCGCGAGTTCAATCGAAACCAGCAAGGCGGCCAATGCCGAGCCCGCCACTTGACCAACTGTCCCGTCCGTGGAGATGCGTGCGGAGAGCGCGAGCGCCGCGACGCCGAGTAGCCAGAGCCCCCTCACGGCGCGGAGCTTCCAGGGCCCCTGGTCCGTCCATGCCGCGCTTCGTTGCCACGAGACGACCAGGACCGCCAACGAGAGTCCCATCAGCCCGGTGGCGATCAGACCCGAGGCGCTGGCCAGCACACGCTCCAGCAGCGCCCACACGAGGGCCGCGACGGAGGCGAGGACGACCGATACCCACCACTTGACCGGCTTGCGGCGCGCTTCAACTCCGAGCGCAATGATACCTGCAGTACCCAGAACGAGCAGACGGAGAAGGCCGGCAAGACCCAGCAGCGACAGAATGGAGCAGTCCGCCCGAAGCACTCCAAGCCGGTGGAAAGCACTGCTCGCCAACCACAGCGAGCCTGTCAAGGCCAGATTCGCCGCGAACAGGCCGGACCACATGGCGTTCCTATCCATCCAAGCCTCCCTCATGCGGTGATCTGCCGACTACATCACTGTCCGTCTCGTGATCTGCCTACACCCGGACCTCCGCAATGGGTTCTTGAGCACCAGAGCATCTCTGTCGAAACCGGTCAGCTTCGCACCGGGCCATGCTTCGAGCCGGGCGTGTACGATGACGCTACTCACCCAGCCTTTGGTGTACTTCCTGACTCCAAACGAGACATCCGAGCCGCGCCACTTGAATGTGCGCACCGTTCGACTCGCAATCGGATACGCAACGGGTGAGGACAGGTACACGTTCTTCAACTGAAACTGGGCACGTGGAGCGGCTACCGCGAACGGATCCAACCAGGGATGACCGCGCTTGTAGTCTACCCCGACATGAACCGACAGCCATCCGTCGTAGGCCATGAAGTGCGCCCACGCACGCCACTTCAGGCGATATGCGAACGGCTGCTTGAGTATCGTCCAGCCCACACCCGTGGGGACAGGCGTGGAACCGTACCCGCAAACGAGCAGGCTGCTCCATCGGCCATAGACAATGGCCGAACCGTCCTCCCCGCTCGGATCGAGCTTCCCCACCGGGTCCCCGCCGCAGTACTGGTAGGCGCTCTGCTCGCCGTCGGCGCGCGCGGGGTCTTTGGAGAGAAAGCACATCGTCTGCGGGTCGTAGTAGCGTTGCGAGAGGTAGTAGAGCCCGCTCGGCTCGTCGTAGCAGCACCCGGCGTAGCGCAGCACGTTCGCCTCGGCCACACGCGCGGCGACGTCGGCGGTGACGAGCGACGTCGCCCGGGAGTCGGTGGCGAGCGGGCGCCCGTAGGCGTCGTATGCGTAGTGCGCGAAGGCGGCGCCTGACTCGTCTTTGAGCTCCCGCACGTCGCCGCGGTCGGAGGTCACGACAGCGAAGCGCACCGTGACGCCGTCGCT
>JASEEU010000014.1:17523-20494 GCA_030019445.1 Anaerosomatales bacterium
GCACGTCGCCGCGGTCGGAGGTCACGACAGCGAAGCGCACCGTGACGCCGTCGCTCGCCGCATAGACGCCCGCCACGGGGCAAGCCCAACTCAGGGGCGGCCCTGAAGGACTCGGCAGACGTCCCTTCGGGCATCCCTCCACTTCCCCCCTCGTGGGACTCACCACCCAATACGATCAGCACTTCGTCCTGAACTGCACGGCCGAGAGCACACCGACGAACCACGCCGCCGTAACGAGACCCGGAATGCACGCGATGGGGAGCAGCGTCACCGGAGAGTCCTCTGGGAAGAAGGCTCCCGCGGCCCACATCGTTCTGGCCCCTGCCAGCCCCAAGGCGGTCACGCTCCCAACCGCCCATGCGACTACGGCTCCCGTTCGAGGAGTGCCGAGGGCACGCGAATCCCTCAACAACGAGACGATGATCAACGCTAGGCCCAGGACCGCAAGCGCAATCCCCAGCCCGGTGTGGAGCGCAATGGCCCAAGGGGTCACGACAGCGGCCAAGAGAGCGACGAGCGCTGCCAGCATACACCGCCCGGACCAATGTGCGCCGCGATCACGGTAGATGTGCGCTGCTGCCACGCAGGCTGAGAGTATCGCAACGGCATGGGGAAGCAAGAGGGCAACCCAGCCCACCGTCTCGGCATGTAGTCGCTCACCACCCAGCCAGCGTGCAAACACCCCCCAAGACGAGACATGCAGCTGCGGCGCGAACAACCAGGCCACAGACCAAGAGAACACCATGACGACCAGCCCCCCTGCAACGAACACCTTGGTGCCCCGCTCTGTTCGCGTCGCCAACGCTACCAGCTCCATTTCCTGACCCCGGCCAGGTACTTCTGTGACTTGGCCACTGACTGCCAGTAGCGCCACCCGGCAGCGTATCCCTTTCTTCTCTCGTAGGGTGTCACGGTAGCGCGGTTGTCAACCGATGGACCCTTCAGCAGTCCGTGCTGCCCTAAGGACCCATGAGCATGCATGTCTTGGAGCGCATGGATGCCTTTGCCAAGCTCCCGCGCTGCATTGACCTTGTCACGACGCACGTCCCACTGGTGGCACGCTGCTGCGAAGTGGGCACTCGCCTTGCGGCGCCTCCTATCTCCCTTGAGTTCAACGAACACGGCCTTGTCGTAGCCGTCACCGCCAGTCCACAGGTGGTGGAAATGGTAGCGGTACCAATCTCGCTGCAGCATCAAGGAGCTGCGCTTCTCGTCGGCCCAAGTGCTGTACTGGACGATGATGTCGGCGTAGCGCTTCTTGATGCCAGCTGCGGCAGCCCGAGTTATCTCACGATGGCCCCATGCGTACCACTCCCCGCTCGGATCGAGCTTCCCCACCGGGTCCCCGCCGCAGTACTGGTAGGCGCTCTGCTCGCCGTCGGCGCGGGCGGGGTCTTTGGAGAGAAAGCACATCGTCTGCGGGTCGTAGTAGCGCTGCGAGAGGTAGTAGAGCCCGCTCGGCTCGTCGTAGCAGCACCCGGCGTAGCGCAGCACGTTCGCCTCGGCCACACGCGCGGCGACAGCGGCGGTGATGAGCGAGGTCGCCCGGGAGTCGGTGGCGAGCGAGCGTCCGTAGGCGTCGTAGGCGTAGTGCGCGAAGGCGGCGCCTGACTCGTCTGTGAGCTCCCGCACGTCGCCGCGGTCGGAGGTGATGGTCGCGAAGCGCGAGGCTCTCGCAGCTCTTCTTGCCGGTGTCCGGGTCGTAGGCGTAGGTCTGCGAGACTAAACCAGTGCACTGATGACGACTCCCAGCAGATACGTCAGGACGATTGACACGGGTACCGCCGAGACAGCGAGAGCGATCCCGGCACGCTTCACACCGATCGAGACCGATCTGCTGCCCGCTTGGTGCGACAACATCCCACACACATAGCCTGTCTGAAGCGCCAGGCACGCGGGGGCGATGAAGACAACGCCCATCAACGCCATGTCCGGCGAGAAGCGGTTCACTACTGTGATGACCCACACCGCGCACGTCAGACCCGCTGCGCCGGCCGCGAGTAGGCCCCAGATGAGCAGAGCACGGAACGACTCCCAGCGACGGACAGCGGAGTATCCCCCCAGTAGTCCGAAGGCGAAGGGCAGGGCGATCCAGTCCACCATCGGAGGCTCGCCGCGAGCAAGATACGCTGCACCCGTCACGAGCGCAAGCCCGAGAGCGATACCGACGGTCGACCAGAGCGCGCGGACTCGCCCAAGCAAGCGCGCAGCGACAAACCACACGATGCAGAGACCGGCAACCAGCGCCACACAGGACAGCGGGCCGATGCCGTCGACGCCCGATTCCCACAAGATCCACAGCATTGCGGTAGAGTCCCTTCTTGGTCAGTACATACTCCAGTTGGCGGACGAGTACGACTTCAGCTGTGCCAGGTATCTGAAGGAGGCGATGTACCTCTTCGTCGCCCCCTTCGCATTGGTAGCTCGCCATGTCTTCTTCCCAGGATCGTCGAAGTACGTCGAGCGGCGGACCCACGGGGCATGATGCTTGACGTTGCCGTGGGCGTAGATGTCCTGAAGGCAGTGGCTGCCATAGCCGAGCAGGTAGGATGCGCGCTGCACTCTGTTCGACGTACCGCTCCTCCACGTCCGTTCCGCCTCAGCCTTGAACTTGCTGGCGAACACCTGCCGAGAGTCCCCGCGGGTCCACTTGAACTGCAGTCTCGAATCGTCCCAGTCCTTCGCGTACAAGGTGGTGTACGCGTTGAAGTGATACTTGTAGCCAGGAGCATCAGTCCAATTCCGACCGTCAATCCACCAGCGATACGAGATCATGGATGGTCCTTCGTCGACATAGCGGCAGCCTTTCGCGATCAGCCACGCAATGTACTCCGGAAGACCGAGTCCCTTCCATGCGATGTGCTTCGTCCATGCGAAATGGTGTGCCTCTTTCTTCCACTCCCCGCTCGGATCGACCTTCCCCACCGGGTCCCCGCCGCAGTACTGGTAGGCGCTCTGCTCGCCGTCGGCG
>JASEEU010000015.1 GCA_030019445.1 Anaerosomatales bacterium
CGCGCTCGCGCTCTTCAGGCGCCTTGTCGATGTCCTCGAACGGCGTGAAGTCGGCCTGCCCACGCGTCGACAGGCACTTGGTGATAGCCGCCGTGAGCGTCGTCTTGCCGTGGTCGACGTGACCGATGGTGCCGATGTTCATGTGAGGCTTGGTGCGTTCGAACTTCTTCTTCGCCATGCTCGTCGTCTCTCGTTCTCTCTCGGGTTCTCTCTCGGAGAGGCTCTACGCCTCGCCCTGGACCTTGCTGATGATCTCCTCGGCGATGCTCTTCGGCACCGGCTCGTACTGCTTGAACTGCATGCTGTACGCCGCGCGGCCCTGCGTGCGCGAACGGAGATCGGTGGCGTAACCGAACATCTCGGACAGCGGCACCTTGCCGCGGATGACCTGCGCACCAGCGCGGGCCTCCATGCCCTCGATGTGGCCTCGACGGCTCGACAGGTCGCCCATCACGTCGCCCATGAACTCCTCGGGCGTGGTGACCTCGACGTCCATGACGGGCTCCAGCAGCACCGGCGACGACTTGCGCAGCGCGTCCTTGATCGCCATCGAGCCGGCGATCTTGAAGGCCATCTCGGAGGAGTCGACCTCGTGGTACGAGCCGTCCACCAGCTCGATCTTGAGATCGACCACGGGGTAGCCCGCCATGACGCCTGACGTGAGCGCCTCCTGGATGCCCTTGTCGACCGCGGGGATGTACTCACGGGGAATGACGCCGCCTACGATCTTGTTCTCGAAGACGTAGCCGGCGCCCGGCTCCTGCGGGGTCACGTTGATGACCACGTGACCGTACTGGCCGCGGCCACCGGTCTGGCGCACGAACTTGGTCTCGGAGCCGAGGACCGGCTTGGTCGCCGTCTCACGATAGGCGACCTGCGGCTTACCGACGTTCGCCTCGACCTTGAACTCGCGCAGGAGGCGGTCGACGATGACCTCGAGGTGGAGCTCGCCCATGCCGGCGATGATCGTCTGGCCCGTCTCCTCGTCGGTACGCACCCGGAACGTCGGGTCCTCCTCGGCCAGCTTCGCGAGCGCCTGGCCGAGCTTGTCCTGCTCCGCTTTGGTCTTGGGCTCGATCGCGATGTCGATGACCGGATCGGGGAAGACCATCGACTCCAGCAGGATGGGGGCGTCCTCTCCGCAGAGCGTGTCGCCCGTCGTCGTGTTCTTGAGGCCGACGGCCGCGACGATGTCGCCCGCTGAGACCGAGTCGACATCCTCCCGGTGGTTGGCGTGCATCTCGAGCAAGCGGCCGATGCGCTCCTTGTGACCCTTGGTGGAGTTCAGGACATAGGAGCCGGCGTCCATCGTGCCCGAGTACACCCGGAAGTACGTGAGCTTGCCCACGTAGGGATCGGTCATGACCTTGAAGGCCAGCGCCGAGAAGGGAGCCTTCTCGTCGGCGGGACGGTCGACCGTCTCGCCGCTCTTGAGATCCTCGCCCTCGATGGCGGGGACGTCGAGCGGAGACGGCAGGAAGTCGATGATGGC
Source organism: Anaerosomatales bacterium (assembly GCA_030019445.1). Taxonomy (GTDB): domain Bacteria; phylum Actinomycetota; class Coriobacteriia; order Anaerosomatales; family Anaerosomataceae; genus JASEEU01. Next base: position 1,493 of record JASEEU010000015.1, read on the forward strand.
GTCGAGAAGCGGCTGCACGCCCTTGTTCTTGAACGAGGCGCCGCACGTGACGAGCGTGACGGCGCAATCGATGGTCGCCTTGCGCAGCGCAGACTTCATCTCCTCGGTGGTGATGTCCTCACCCTCGAGGTACTTCTCGAGCAGATGGTCGTCATACTCGGCGGCCGCCTCGATGAGCTCGTGGCGGTAGTGCTCCGCCTCGGCGGCCAGCTCCGCGGGGATCTCCTCGATCGTGGGATTGATGCCCTTGTCGTCCTCGTTGAACAGACGCGCGTTCATCTCGATGAGATCGATGATGCCCTCGAACTTGTCCTCAGCGCCGATGGGCAGCTGGATGAGGACCGGACGGGTGTTCAGCCGGTCCTTCATCATCTGCACGACGTTCATGAAGTCGGCGCCGGTGCGGTCCATCTTGTTGACGTACGCGATGCGGGGCACGCGGTAGTGGTCTGCCTGACGCCAGACCGTCTCGGACTGCGGCTCGACGCCGCCCACTGCGCAGAACACCGCGCAGGCGCCATCAAGGACACGCAGGGAGCGCTCCACCTCGACGGTGAAGTCCACGTGGCCGGGCGTATCGATGATCTGGATGCGATGGTCCTTCCAGAAGCACGTGGTCGCAGCGGAGGTGATGGTGATGCCACGCTCCTGCTCCTGGACCATCCAGTCCATCGTCGCTGCGCCGTCGTGGACCTCGCCGAGCTTGTGCGTCCTGCCGGTGTAGAACAGGATGCGCTCGGTCGTGGTCGTCTTGCCGGCGTCGATGTGTGCCATGATCCCGATGTTGCGGGTCTTGGCGAGTGGATATCGCTTACGCGCCATCTATCTGCAGTCCTTCTCCCCGCGCACGCGCGGTGTCGTAGTCGAAGATCGCGTTCGGTCTACCAGCGGTAGTGGCTGAAGGCCCGGTTGGACTCGGCCATCTTGAAGAGGTCCTCGCGCTTCTTGACCGAGGAGCCCGTGTTGTTCGCGGCATCCATGATCTCGCCGGCGAGTCGCTCGGCCATGGTCTTCTCGCGGCGGGCGCGGGCGAAGCCCACGATCCACCGGATAGCGAGCGTCGTCGCGCGACGCGAGTTAACCTCGATCGGCACCTGATAGGTGGCGCCGCCGACACGCTTCGGCCGCACCTCGAGCGTCGGGCGCACGTTGTCCATGGCCTTCTTGAACACCGACAGCGGGTCCTGGCCGGTCTTCTGCTCGATGAGGTCGAACGAGCCGTACACGATGCGCTCGGCGGTCGACTTCTTACCGTCGAGAAGCACCTTGTTCGTAAGCTGGGTCACAAGCCGGTTGTTGTACACGGGATCCGGCTGGACCTCGCGACGCTGGGCCGCTGCACGCCTGGGCATACTCTCTCTCCTCCGCTGACACGAGCGATCCGCCGCTTGATGCCGCGGCGGACCGCATCACGCACATTCCTACTTGGGCTTCTTGACGCCGTACCGCGAACGAGCCTGACCGCGGTCAGAGACTCCGGCGGTGTCAAGCGCACCGCGAATGACCTTGTAGCGGACACCCGGAAGGTCTTTGACTCGGCCGCCACGCACGAGCACGATCGAGTGCTCCTGGAGATTGTGGCCGATGCCCGGGATGTATGCCGTGACCTCGATCTGGTTCGTCAGGCGCACACGGGCCACCTTGCGGAGCGCCGAGTTCGGCTTCTTGGGCGTGGTGGTGTACACACGCGTACAGACACCGCGCTTCTGGGGATTGCCCTTGAGCGCCGGCGTCTTCCTCTTCTCCTCCACCTGCTTGCGGCCCTTGCGGACCAGCTGGTTGATGGTGGGCAAAGCACCCTCCTTCGTTCGTTGCTCGTTCATCGATGACCCGGTCGTCCTCAGACGTGCCGAGCATGAAGTCACAAGGTCGCACTCTAGCAAAGGTATCGAGGCGTGTCAAACACCACGCACCCGGGCGTATCTAGTCCTTTCCCACTCCGGGGCGACAAGACGCCCGCCGGTGGTCCGGCGGGCGTCTCAGGTCGCTTCGCGAGCGGATCCTACGCCTCGGCCTCCTGCTTGGCGTGGACGCCGCAGTAGTCGCTTCCCTCACGCGCCTTGTTCGCGCAGGGGCGCCCGTCGGCGGTGAGCGCTTTGCACATCCCGTCGGTCTCGGCCAGCTTGGCGTGGACGCCGCAGTAGCGCGAGCCCTCCTGGGCGTGGTTGGTGCACCGCGTGCCGTCGCCCTTGATGCCCTCGCACTGCCCCTCGAAAGGCTCCGGCTCCTCGGCCGCAGGGGCCACGGGGCCGCCGTCGGGCTCGAACACGACGCCGGCGAATCCGCTGACGTCGACATCCGCATCGCGCGAACCGACCTCGAGGTCGGCGAAGAACGCGGCCGCCTCTTCCTCGGTCAGCCCGGACTCCTCGGTCATCGGCGTCGGGAGCATCGCCTCGAGCTCCTTGAGCTCCTCGGGAGCGAACTCCGGTAGCGGGCCGGCGCTCTCGTCCACGTTCCACTCGGCGGACTGGCCCTTGTAGGTCAGCTTCACGCTGCGGTAGCGCTTCATGCCGGTAGCCGCCGGGATGAGCTTGCCGATGATGACGTTCTCCTTGAGGCCCAGCAGTTCGTCTTCCTTGCCGGCGATCGCAGCGTCGGTGAGCACGCGCGTGGTCTCCTGGAAGGAGGCCGCCGAGAGGAACGAATCGGTCGCGAGCGAGGCCTTCGTGATGCCGAGCAGGACGGAGTGGCCGGTGGCCGGCTCGCCGCCCTCTGCGATGAGCCGCTCGTTCTCCGCCTCGAACTCGAGGCGATCGGCGAGCTGACCGGGCAGGAACATCGTGTCCCCCGCCTCGGTGATGGAGATCTTGCGCATCATCTGGCGCGCGATGACCTCGACGTGCTTGTCGTTGATGTCGACGCCCTGGCTCTGGTAGACCTCCTGGACCTGTCGGACGATGTAGGCGAGTACCGCCTTGGGTCCGCGAAGGTGCAGCAGGTCATGCGGGTTGACCGAGCCTTCCGTCAGCTGCTGTCCGGCCTCGACGGCGACGCCGTCGGCGACACCGGGACGCAGGCGCGCGCGGCGCGGGATCGTGTAGCTCTTCTCGTGACCGTCATCGCTCTTCACGTGCAGGACGCGGCTCTTCTCGGCCTCCTCGATAGTGAGGACGCCGGTGAGCTCGGCCAGGATCGCCTGGCCCTTGGGCTTGCGCGCCTCGAAGAGCTCGGTGACACGCGGAAGGCCGTGGGTGATGTCCTCGCCCGCGACACCACCGGTGTGGAACGTCCGCATGGTGAGCTGCGTGCCAGGCTCGCCGATCGACTGCGCGGCGATGATGCCGACCGCCGTGCCGATGTCCACCGTCCTACCGGCGGCCAGGTCCCATCCGTAGCACTTCTGGCAGATGCCGTGCTGGGCGTGGCACGTCATGACCGTGCGCACCTCGACGGTCTTGACGCCCGCGTCAGCGAGCCGCTGGATGTCCTTCTCGCCCGCGATGTACTCGCCGGCGTCGATGATGACCTCCCCGGTCTTGGGGTCGGCAGCCGCCTCGAGGAGGCATCGGCCGACGAGGTTGCGATCCGGGTTGCCGCTCCGGTCATCGAGGACGGGCAGCGTCACGCCCTCGTCGGTGCCGCAGTCGCTCTCGCGGACGATGACGTCCTGCGCGACGTCGACCAGACGGCGGGTGAGATACCCCGAGTCGGCGGTCCTCAGCGCGGTGTCCGCCAAACCCTTGCGGGCACCGTGCGTGGAGATGAAGTACTCGAGGACCGAGAGCCCCTCGCGGAAGTTGGCCTTGATCGGCCGGTCGAGGATGTCGCCCTTCGGGTTGGCCATCAGGCCTCGCATGCCGGCGAGCTGACGGACCTGCTTGATGTTACCCCGTGCTCCGGAGTGGGCCATCATGTAGATGGGGTTGAACTTCTCGAAGTTCTGCGCCATCGCATCGCCCACCGCGTCGGTGGTCTTGGTCCACACGTCCACGATCTGACGGTGACGCTCATCCTTCGTGATGAGGCCCTTGTCGTACTGGGACTCGATGCGCTCGACGTCCTCCTCGGCCTGTGCGATCAGGTCCGCCTTGCTCGGCGGGACCGCCGCGTCGTACACGCCGACGGTCACGCCGGCGCGCGTGGCATAGTGGAAGCCGAGGCGCTTGACCTCATCGAGGATCTGCGCCATCTGGTTGGTGCCGTAGATGTTCGAGCACTCCTCGATGATGCGCGAGATGCCCTTCTTGTCCACGTCGTGGTTGATGTACGGATAGTCGGCAGGCAGGGAGTTGTTGAACGTGATCCGCCCGACGGTCGTCTCGATGCGCTCCCCGGCGGCACGCTCCCGGTACGCAAGGCTGCCGTCCTCGGCCAGATACTCCTCGACGATCGGGATGTCGAGACGCACGGTGACCTTGGCCTGCAGGTCGACGCCCGCGCGGCTGTCATAGGCGAGCAGCGCGTCATCACGCCCGGAGAAGATGCGGCCTTCGCCCGGCGCGCCTTCGCGGACCGTCGTCAGGTAGTAGAGCCCGATGACCATGTCCTGCGACGGCACGGTGAGCGGACGGCCGTGCGCCGGCGACTTGATGTTGTTGGTCGCGAGCATGAGCACGCGGGCCTCGGCCTGGGCCTCCGAGGAGAGCGGCAGGTGCACGGCCATCTGGTCGCCGTCGAAGTCCGCATTGAACGCGGTGCAGACGAGCGGGTGCAGACGGATGGCCTTGCCTTCCACGAGGATCGGCTCGAACGCCTGGATGCCGAGCCGGTGCAGGGTGGGCGCGCGGTTCAGCATCACGGGGTGGTCGGCGATGACCTCCTCGAGCACGTCCCAGACCACGCCCTTCTGCCGGTCGACGAGCCGCTTGGCGGCCTTGATGTTCTGCGCATGCTCGAGGTCCACGAGCCGCTTCATCACGAAGGGCTTGAAGAGCTCGAGCGCCATCACCTTGGGAAGACCGCACTGGTGGAGCTTGAGCTCCGGGCCGACCACGATGACGGAACGGCCGGAGTAGTCGACGCGCTTGCCGAGCAGGTTCTGGCGGAACCGGCCCTGCTTGCCCTTGAGCATGTCGCTGATGGACTTCAGCGGACGGTTGCCGGGACCCGTGACCGGTCGGCCGCGACGGCCGTTGTCGAACAGAGCGTCGACGGCCTCCTGCAGCATGCGCTTCTCGTTGTTCACGATGATCTCAGGCGCGCCGAGGTCGAGCAGCCTCTTCAGGCGATTGTTGCGATTGATGACACGGCGGTAGAGATCGTTGAGGTCGCTCGTCGCGAACCGGCCGCCGTCCAGCTGCACCATCGGACGCAGGTCCGGCGGGATGACCGGGATCGCCTCGAGGATCATCCACTCGGGGCGGTTGCTCGACTTCTTGAGGGCAGCGACGACCTTCAGGCGCTTGATGGCCTTCTGGCGCTTCTGGCCCTTGCCCTCGTCGATGAGCTCCTTGAGCTCGGCGGCGAGCTCGTCGAGGTCGACCTGCGACAGCAGGTCCTTGACGGCCTCGGCGCCCATACCGCCCCGGAAGTAGTTGCCATAGCGCATCTTGAGCTCGCGATAGAGCGTCTCGTCGTTGATGAGCATCTTGGGAGCGAGCTTCTGGAAGGTGTCGAACGTCTCGCGCAACAGGTCGCGGCGCTCGCCGAGCTCCTCATCGAGGTCCTTGAGGTCGCGCTCGGCTTCCTTCTCGATCCGCTTGATGCGATCGGCGGCGGCCACCTCCGTGTCGACCTCTTCGCCCTCCTCGGGCTCGATCTCGCCTTTCGCGATGCCGATGAGACGATCCCTCTCGGCGGTCACCTGCGCCTTCTCGTCGGCGAACTCGGCCTCCAGGGCCTCGAGGTCGGCCGTGAGCTCGTCGCGGAGCATGTCGAGATCGGCCTCGCGGTCCTCGTCGTTGACCGAGGTGATGATCGAGCTCGCGAAGTACAGCACCTTCTCGAGGTCTTTCGGCGCGAGGTCGAGCAGATAGCCCATGCGGCTCGGCACGCCCTTGAAGTACCAGATGTGGCTGACCGGCGCGGCGAGCTCGATGTGGCCCATGCGGTCACGGCGCACCTTGGCGCGCGTGACTTCGACACCGCACCGCTCGCAGATGATGCCCTTGAAGCGGACGCGCTTGTACTTGCCGCAGTAGCACTCCCAGTCCTTGGTAGGACCGAAGATCTTCTCGCAGAACAGCCCGTCCTTCTCAGGCTTCAGCGTCCGGTAGTTGATCGTCTCCGGCTTCTTCACCTCACCGCGCGACCACTGCCGGATCTGCTCCGAAGAGGCAAGGCCGATCCGCAATCTATCGAAGTTGTTGACGTCGACGTCGAGCAACGTTGACTCCTCCATCCAGTCGGTGCCGCCTTACGCGCGGCCCGTCACGTTCCGTGCGGCCCTGCTACTCCTCGTCGCCTGACTCGTCGAGCGACAGGTCGATCTCGGACACATCGAGGTCGCCGAGCTCGTCGCCCTCGTCCCCACCGCGGCGGTCCTCGCCGATGCCGGTAAGGTCGAGGCCGAGCTCCTCGGCCGTCTTGAAGATGTCCTCGTCCTCTTCCTTGAGCTCGATCTCCTCGCCGGACTCGGACATGATCTCGACATCCAGACAGAGCGACTGCATCTCCTTGACGAGGACCTTGAAGCTCTCAGGGATGCCCGGCTCGGGGATGTTCTCGCCCTTGACGATCGCCTCGTATGCCTTCACGCGGCCGAGCACATCGTCGGACTTGATCGTGAGGATCTCCTGCAGCACGTAGGCTGCGCCGTACGCGTACAGCGCCCAGACCTCCATCTCGCCGAAGCGCTGTCCGCCGAACTGCGCCTTGCCGCCCAGCGGCTGCTGGGTGATGAGCGAGTACGGCCCCGTCGAACGGGCGTGGATCTTGTCGTCGACCAGGTGCAGCAGCTTCAGGATGTAGATCTGACCCACGGTCACCGGCTCACGGAACGGCTCGCCGGTACGCCCGTCGAAGAGCTCCATCTTGCCGAAGCGGTCGATCTGCGGCACGAGGTCCTCGAGCAGCTTCTTGCCGTAGCGCTTCTCGGCCCAGACACGCACGTTGCGGTCCGCCGCCTCGAGCGTCTCGGAGATCTCGGCTTCGCGCGCCCCGTCGAACACAGGCGTGGCCACATACATCGGACCCTCGACAGGCTCCTTCTGCTTCGCCTCGTCGCTCCAGCCCATGGACGCGGCCCAGCCGAGGTGCGTCTCGAGCAGCTGGCCGATGTTCATTCGGCTCGGCACGCCGAGCGGGTTCAGGATGACATCCACCGGGGTGCCATCGGCCAGGAACGGCATGTCCTCGGCGGGAAGGATCTTGGAGATGACGCCCTTGTTGCCGTGGCGTCCGGCGAGCTTGTCGCCCTCCGAGATCTTGCGCTTCTGCGCCACGTACACACGGACGAGCTCGTTCACGCCGGGCGAGAGGTCGTCTCCGGCGTCCCGGGAGAACTTGTGCACCGAGATGACACGACCCGTCTCGCCGTGCGGCACCTTGAGCGACGTGTCACGGACTTCGCGAGCCTTCTCGCCGAAGATCGCGCGGAGCAGGCGCTCCTCGGCGGTCAGCTCCGTCTCGCCCTTGGGCGTGACCTTGCCGACGAGCACGTCGCCGGGGAAGACCTCGGCGCCGATGCGGATGATGCCGTCTTCGTCGAGGTTCGCGAGGACGTCCTCACCGACGTTGGGGATCTCGCGGGTGATCTCCTCCGGACCGAGCTTGGTGTCGCGCGCCTCGACCTCGTACTCCTCGATGTGGATCGAGGTCAGCACGTCGTCTTTCACGAGACGCTCGGACACGATGATCGCGTCCTCGTAGTTGTAGCCCTCCCACGGCATGAACGCCACGAGGAGGTTCTGGCCGAGCGCGATCTCGCCGGCCTCGGTCGAGGGTCCGTCCGCGAGCGGCTGGCCTTCGGTCACCTTCTGGCCGGCGTGCACGAGCGGCCGGTGGTTGATGCACGTGCCCTGGTTCGAACGCATGAACTTGGGCAGCTCGTAGACGTCGGTATCGCTGCCCGACTTCACGGCGATAGTGCGGCTGTCGACGCGCTCCACCGTGCCGGCGCGGCGGGCGACGAGGATCTCGCCCGTGTCGACCGCGGCACGGAACTCCATGCCGGTGCCGACGAGCGGCGCCGCCGGTCGCAGGAGCGGGACCGCCTGACGCTGCATGTTCGCTCCCATGAGGGCGCGGTTCGCGTCATCGTGCTCGAGGAACGGGATGAGGGCGGTGGCCACCGAGACCATCTGCCGGGGTGAGACATCCATGTAGTCCACGCGCGCGGGCTCGACCTCTTCGGGCTCCCCGCCCTTGAGACGCGAGAGCACACGCTCGTTCTTGAACTTGCCGGTCTTGGCGTCGAACGGCTCGTTCGCCTGCGCGATGACGTAACGCTCTTCCACGTCGGCGGTGAGATACTCGATCTCGTCGGTCACCTTGCCCTTGACCACCTTGCGGTAGGGCGTCTCGATGAAGCCGTACGGATTGATGCGCGCGAACGTCGCGAGCGAGCCCATGAGACCGATGTTCGGACCCTCAGGCGTCTCGATGGGACACATGCGACCGTAGTGCGACGGGTGCACGTCTCGCACCTCGAACCCTGCGCGCTCCCGTGAGAGACCGCCCGGGCCGAGGGCCGACACGCGCCGCTTGTGCGTCAGGCCGGCCAGCGGGTTGGTCTGGTCCATGAACTGAGAGAGCTGCGAGGAGCCGAAGAACTCCTTGATGGCGGCCACGATCGGCCGGATGTTGATGAGCGACTGCGGCGTGATCTGCTCGACGTCCTGCGTCGTCATGCGCTCACGCACCACGCGCTCCATGCGCGCGAGGCCGATGCGGAACTGGTTCTGGATGAGTTCGCCGACCGAGCGGACGCGGCGGTTGCCGAAGTGGTCGATATCGTCGGTCTCGAAGCCGTCGGCGCCGTCCCAGAGCTTCACGAGATACTGCACGGCAGCCAGGATGTCCTCGTTGGTCAGCGTGAGCTGCTCCATCGGGATCTCGAGCTCGAGCTTCTTGTTGAGCTTGTAGCGGCCGACCTTCGCGAGGTCGTAGCGCTGCGGGTTGAAGAAGAGCCCGTCGAGCAGCGAGCGGGCGCTCTCCACCGTGGGAGGCTCGCCCGGCCGCAGACGCTTGTAGATCTCGATCAGCGCCTCTTCGCGGGTCTCGGTGAAGTCCTTCTCAAGGGTGCGCTTGATGCACTCGGCGCCACCGAACAGCTCGAGGATCTCGTCGCGCGTCTCGGCGATACCGAGCGCCTTGATGAGCACGGTGACCGGCTGCTTGCGCTTGCGGTCGATGCGCACCGAGACGATGTCTCGCTTGTCGGTCTCCAGCTCGAGCCAGGCGCCGCGCGCGGGGATCACCTTGGTGGTGTAGATGATCTTGTCGGTCGTCTTGTCGCGCTCCTCGGCGTAGTACACGCCCGGAGAGCGGACGAGCTGCGAGACGACGACGCGCTCGGTACCGTTGATGATGAAGGTGCCGCGGTCGGTCATGAGCGGGAAGTCGCCCATGAAGACCTGCTGCTCCTTGATCTCCCCGGTCTCCTTGTTGATGAAGCGCACCTCGACGAAGAGGGGCGCCTGGAAGGACATGTCCTTCTCTTTGCACTCCTCGACGGAGTACTTCGCGTCACCGAACTCGTGACCCCCGAACTCAACGGCGAGCGTGCCGGTGAAGTCCTCGATCGGAGAGATGTCCTGGAAGGTCTCGTTCAGACCCTCTTCAAGAAACCACTTGAAACTGTCAGTCTGTATTGCGATAAGATTCGGAACATCGAGAATCTCAGGTATCTTGGCGAACGTGCGGCGCTGGCGCGGACCAGCGGTGGCGGGGGAACCTGCTTCACGGGGCACCAGGTGATTCCTCCTTTGGGACAGGCGGTGGCGTTCCAGAGTCGCAAACGTTCAGTATAGCGAGGGCCTACGCGGGGGTCAACGACCCCTGCCTTTCTTTTTGCGCCGACAGGGCCGGCGGTCGTTTCGACCGCCGGCCTGTCGATTCCAGAGTCCGTGCGTCGTACCGAGCTACTTGAGCTCGACGCCGCCGCCGGCCTCCTCAAGCTTGGACTTGGCCTCCTCGGCCTTCTCCTTGTTGACGCCCTCGAGCACGGGCTTCGGAGCGTTGTCCACAAGGTCCTTGGCCTCCTTGAGGCCGAGGCTCGTGAGCTCGCGGACCACCTTGATGACCTGGATCTTCTTGTCGCCGGCCGACGTCAGGACGACGTCGAAGCTGTCCTTCTCCTCGGCAGCGGCTTCGCCGCCGGCCGCGGCGCCACCGGCAGCGGCAGCGACCGCGACGGGCGCGGCGGCCGACACGCCGAAGACCTCTTCCATCTCCTTGACGAGCTCGGCGAGCTCAAGAGCCGGAGCGTTCTTGACCCACTCCAGCACGTCCTCACGCTTGATATCAGCCATTCCTGTGACTCCTTGTCTTCGTGTCCATCATGCCGCCCGTCGGGCGGCGGATCCTTGCCTGCGTTCGGCCGGCTACGCGGCCGCCTTCTGATCGGCCACGGCCTTGACCGCCCTGGTGAACGCACCCGCAGGGGCGTTCGCCATCGCCATGAAGCCGCGAACCGGGTTGAGCAGCATACCCATGAGCTTGGCGACCAGTTCCTCGCGCGACGGCAGGGCCGCGATGGCCTTGACCGCATCGCCGGTGACCACCACGCGGTCGATGAACCCGCCTTTGACCTCCAGCGCCTTGTTCTGCTTGGCGAAGTCCACTAGCGCCTTCGCCGGCGCGACGGGGTCCTCGCCGATGAAGACGATGGCGGTCGGGCCGTCGAACAGTGCCTCCATGTCCGGCAGCTCAAGCTCCCGGAGCGCGATCAGGGTCAGCGTGTTCTTGAAGATCTTGATATCACCGCCGGCCTCGCGCAGTCGGACCCGAAGCTCCTGCATCTGCTTCACGTTCAGCCCACGATAGTCGGCGAGGATGGCCCCCTCGGACGCATCGAATCGCTCCTTGATCTCAGCGACGATCGCCTGTTTCTCGCTTGTCGGCATGCACATCCCTCCTTCCCGTCCCACACGGCACCGCCCCGTCACCATGCGGTGACGCCTGCGGGCCGCATCGCTTCTCGCATGGTCGGAAAAGCGACGTGGCCCCCGCCGTGAAGGCGGAGGCCACGTGTGCATGCTCGTTGTCGAGCCCGGGCTTCCACCTCGGCGGGCGAGACCCTCTGGGGTCCCCTTCGGCCCGGGCATACCGGGCACCGGCTGTCTTCGGCAGCGTAGCGTGTGGTGTTGTCAATCGCGCGAGCTATTATGCCCGCTCGTATCGTCCAACGCAACCGTCCGACAGCCGACAGGCCGGGACGGGGCGCGGATGACTACTCTTCGTCCAGGATACCCCGGGTCTTCTGGGTGTCGACCGGGATACCGGGACCCATCGTCGTCGTGACGGTGATGGACTTCAGGAACTTGCCCTTCGCCGAGGACGGACGGGCGCGCAGGATCTCATCGAGCACAGCGGCATAGTTCTCCAGCAGCGCCTTGTCCTCGAACGACTTCTTGCCGAGAACGACGTGCGCGATGCCGTACTTGTCGGCGCGGTACTCCACCTTGCCGGCCTTGAGCTCGCCGACGACCCGGCCTACGTCCATCGTCACCGTGCCGAGCTTCGGGTTCGGCATGAGGCCCCGGGTGCCGAGGATCTTGCCGAGACGACCGACCTTGCTCATCATGTCCGGCGTCGCGACGGTGGCGTCGAACTCGAGGAAGCCGCCCTGGATCCGCTCGACGAGGTCGTCGCCGCCTACGATATCGGCGCCGGCATCCTCGGCCTCACGCGCCTTGTCGCCCTGCGCGAACACGGCGACGCGAACGGTCTTGCCCGTGCCGTTCGGCAGCACGACGCTGCCGCGTACCTGCTGGTCGGCCTGACGGGTGTCGATGCCGAGCCGGAAATGCGCTTCGACGGTCTCGTCGAACGTCGCCGGCGCGACCTCCTTCGCCAGACGGACGGCCTCGGCCGGGCTGTAGGCGCGGCCCGCCTCGACCTGCGCCGCGGACGCGGCGTACTTCTTGCCTCGCTTCATGCTTCCTCCTCGTGGTCCGACAGGCGCACATGCGCCCTCCCACAGTGGGACCCGACGTCGAGCCGGGCCCTATCGGTCAGCGGCCGTGCGGCCGGTCTAGCCCTCGATGGTGATGCCCATGGACCGGGCGGTGCCCGCGATGATCTTCATGGCCGCCTCGACGTCGTTCGCGTTGAGGTCGGGCATCTTGGTCTCGGCGATCTCCCGGACCTGCGCCTCGGTGACGGTCGCCACCTTCTGGCGGTTGGGCGCCGGCGATCCGGACTCGATGCCGGCGGCCTTCTTCAGCAGGATGGCCGCGGGTGGCGTCTTGACGATGAAGTCGAACGAACGGTCCTCGTAGACGGTGATCTCGACAGGCAGGATGGTGCCCATGCGGTCCTGGGTTGCGGCATTGAACGCCTGGCAGAACTGCATGATGTTGACCTGGTGCTGTCCCAGCGCCGGGCCGACCGGCGGGGCCGGGTTGGCCTGGCCACCGGGAATCTGCAGTTTGATGAAGCCTGCGACCTTCTTGGCCATTCTCGTTCACGTCCTTCTCTTACAGCGTCCGCTCGCGCGGCGCGGTGCTTCCTATCGACGCGGTCCCGACTGCCGAGAAGCCCCGGGGGCATCACGTCCCGGGCGGCCGTCGGAGAACCGTACGTGCCTACAGCTTGGCGACCTGATCGAAGCCGAGCTCGACCGGCGTCTCGCGGCCGAAGATCGAGACCATGACCTTGAGCTTGCCCTGGTCCGCGTTGATCTCGGCGATCGTCCCGTCGAAGTCGGCGAGCGGGCCGCTCGTCACCTTGACCGTCATGCCCTCGGTGAAATCGGTGAAGGTCTTGGGCTTGGCCGAGGCGGCCACGCGACCCTGGATCCGCTTCACCTCGTCGCGCGAGAGCGGCACGGGCTTGGCCTGGGCTCCGACGAATCCCGTGACGCCGGGCGTATTGCGCACCACGTACCACGAGTCGTCGTCGAGCTCCATCTGCACGAGGATGTAGCCGGGGAAGACCTTCTTCTCCTGCGTCACCTTGCGACCGCCCGACTTGAGATCGGTGACCGTCTCACGCGGGATGAGCACGTCGAAGATCTTATCCTGCATCCCCATGGACTCGATGCGGTGTCGCAGGTTGGTGGCGACCTTGTTCTCGTAGCCCGAGTAGGTATGGATGACGTACCACTTCTTCGCCACCGCTAGCCCCCGATCCTCGGCCACAGGTCGAGGAACAGCCAGGACGACAGGCTGTCGACGGCCAGCGTGAACAGGATGAAGAACACGAGCGTCGCGATGACGACGAGCGAGGAGTTGACCACCTCAGCACGGCCGGGCCAGACGACGCGCTTCATCTCGGCGCGTACCTCCTTGAGGTACTTGCCGAAACGCGCGAACACGTTCGGTCGAGACGCTTTCTTGGCTTGAGCCATCTTCGGTTCCATCCTGTTCCACCCGGAGCGCCCGGGTCATATCGTGAGCCGCAACCGTTTGCGGCGAACGCGCTTTGGCAGGCCAGGAGGGACTCGAACCCCCAACATCCGGTTTTGGAGACCGGCGCTCTGCCAATTGGAGCTACTGGCCTGCGTCCTCCCTACTGCGGCGCTACCGAGTCTCTTTGTGCACCGTGTGCGTCTGGCACCACTTGCAGTACTTCTTGAACTCGATCCGCTCGGGGTTGTTCTGCTTGTTCTTCTTGGTCGTGTAGTTGCGGCGCTTGCACTCGGTGCATGCCAGTGTGACCAGGGTTCTCATCCGTCCTCCTTGGCGACCGTCGGCCGCGGCATGCGGCTGCATGCCGGGGGTCGCACGGTGTCGTAATCTAACACCCGCTTCTGAGCACTGTCAAACCTCGCACACGTGGCGCGAGCGGCGAAAACGGGGCCCGGCGATAGCCAGGCCCCGTCCTCACAGAGCAGTCGTGAACGACTACTTCAAGATCTTCGTCACACGGCCCGAGCCGACCGTGCGGCCGCCCTCG
>JASEEU010000016.1 GCA_030019445.1 Anaerosomatales bacterium
CACCGCCATCATGGTCGGCACGGGCAAGGGTGCCGAGAACGGCATCCTCATCAAGGGAGGCGAGGCGCTCGAGACCGCGTACAAGATCTCCGCCATCGTCTTCGACAAGACGGGCACCCTCACGCACGGCGCGCCGGTCGTGACGGACGTCATCCCCCTTAAGGGGGAGGAGCCCGGGCGCGTGCTCGCTGTGGCTGCCGCGCTCGAGCGTCACTCGGAGCACCCGCTGGCCGAGGCGATTGTGGCGCATGCCGCCCAGGCGGAAGCCGAGCGGCTCGGCATCGAGGGGTTCTGCGCCGTGCCCGGCCACGGCGTCGAAGGTGACGTCGACGGGAGGCGCGTCGCGCTCGGCAATCGCGCGCTCATGCGGCGAGAAGGCATCGCGCTCGAGGCGCACGAGCCGCGCGTCGCAGCGCTCGAGGCCGAGGGCAAGACCGTCATGCTCGTCGGCGCGGGCGGGCGGCTCGCCGGTGCGATCGCCGTCGCGGACACCCTCAAGCCCCATTCTGCCGAGGCGGTTTCACGCCTGACGGCCATGGGCGTCGAGGTCTTCATGATCACGGGCGACAACCGGCGCACCGCGGAGGCGGTGGCGGCGCAGGCCGGCATCCGGCCCGATCACGTGCTCGCCGAGGTGCTCCCGGAGCACAAGGCCGCCGAGGTCGTGAAGCTCCAGGAGGCCGGCCGGTCGGTCGCCATGGTGGGCGACGGCATCAACGACACCCCGGCGCTCGCGGCCGCGGACGTCGGCATCGCGATGGGCGCCGGCACCGACGTCGCCGTCGAGACGGGCGGCATCGTCCTCATCAGGAACGACCTGCGCGATGTCGTCACGGCCATCGAGCTCTCGCGCGCCACGATGCGCAAGATCCGCCAGAACTTCGGCTGGGCGCTCGGCTACAACATGCTCGGCATCCCCATCGCGGCGATCGGGCTCCTGCGTCCTGAGTTCGCCGGGGGCGCCATGGCGCTCTCGAGCGTGAGCGTCGTGACCAACTCCCTGCTGCTGCGGCGCTTCACGCCGGGCCGGGGTCGCCGGGCTCTGTCCGCGCGGCGCTCGCGGGCGAGGGGGGCGGGACGGTGACCGCGCTCATCGCCTCGGCATTCGTCCTCGGTCTTGCCACCAGCGTCCACTGCATTTCCATGTGCGGTCCGATGGTCGTGACCTATGCCGTGCGCTGCACGGACAGCGCCGGATGGCGTGGGACGGTCGCACCGAACCTGGCCTACCAGGGTGCCAAGATCGCGAGCTACACGCTCGTGGGGCTCCTGCTCGGCGCGGTGGGCTCGGCGCTCAACGTCGACGCCCTCAGGCCCTGGGTCATGGCGCTGGCCGGCGTGTTCATGATCGTGCTCGGCCTCGGCATGACGGGTCGCGTGCGCTGGGCGACGCGATTCCAGCCGCGTCCCCCGCGAGCGCTCGTGACCGCGCTGTCGCGCCTGCGACGCAAGGCGACGGAGGATGCCGAGACCGGCACGTCCACCCTCGCGGTGCCGGCCACGTTCGGCTTGCTCACCGGGCTGATGCCCTGCGCTCCCCTGCAGGCGGCGCAGCTCGTGGCCGCGGCGAGCGGGAGCGCCGTGAACGGGGCTGTCACCATGCTCGCGTTCGGGGTGGGCACCGCCCCGCTCATGCTGGCGTTCGGTACCGCCTCGAGCCTCGTCCCCGCTCGCTGGAAGGCGCGGCTGCACGTCGCGTTGGCGGTCGTCGTCATGCTCTCAGGGCTCGTCTTCCTGAACCGAGCGGCGTTGCTCACCGGCTTCCCCGTGAACTCACAGGCGGTGGCGGGGATCTTCGCCCACGACACGTCGGCGGATGCGCCGATGGCGTTCACCACCGCTGCGGACGGCACCGCCGAGGTCCCCCTCGTCATCCAGGATGTGCGGTACTTCCCCGACACCGTCCCCGTGCCCGCCGGTCGGGACGTCCGTCTGATGGTCGATCGCCGAGAAGACCACACGTGCTCCGATCGGCTCGTGATCCCGGAGATGGGCGTCGACGTCGCGCTCGCGCCCAACGCGACGACGGCCGTGGCGCTGCCGCCGAGCCAGCCGGGCACGTACCGGATGACGTGCGGCATGGGCATGATGGCAGGCGAGATCGTCGTTCGGGCACCGTAAGGGAGCGGAGACGCGATGAAGGCACCGACCAACCTGAAGCGGGCCGCGATTGCGCTGGTCTTCGTCGCCGAGGTCGCCGCGATGGCGGCTGTGGCGTACGCTGCGGCGGACCTCCCGCAGGAGAGCGTCATCGTCGGCGAGGGCGAGGTCGTCATCGAGGCGGTAGACCAGGAAGGGTTCGCGGCCTTCTCGGTCAAGCGCGTCGTCACGCCCGTGGACGGCTGGGTCGTGCTGCTCGAGGACGCCGGCGATGGCGTGCCCGGGCCGGTCATCGGCGCCGCCGAGGTGTACGCGGGGGAGAACCGGGACGTCCCGGTCGCCGTCGACCCGTCGCGACCGCTGCCTCCGGCGGCGTTCGTCATCGTGGTGGCCGACCGCGGGCTGCGCGGCGAGTACGAGTACATCACCGACGATCCGGAGGACGACTTCGTCTCGCTCGGGGGCGGCGCCGGCGGCATGTCGATGGGCGGTGCCGAGGAGGACGACGACATCCCGGAGATGGATGAGCCGATGGACTGGCCGCTCGTGGAGGACACGGAGCTCGTCACCGCGCACTTCCGGCTTACGCCGTTCAACGTCTTCTACCGGCTGCCCGAGGCGAACATCGCGACCGCGTTCCTCGAGGGGACGGGCACGGACGTCGTGGCGCGGGGCATCGATGCCCCCGACGAGGCGTGGGTCGTTGCCATACGGGTGGGTGATCCGACGCTGAACGAGGACGAGGAGTGGGAGAACGAGAACGAGGTGATCGGCGCCGCACGGGTCCCGGCCGGGCATACCGCCGAGGTGTTGGTCCCCGTGGCCGAGGTCACCGACGGCTCGGAGATCGGCGTCATGCTCGTGGCCGACCTCGGCGTGCCCGACGTCCTGGAGATCGACCCTACGCTGCCGGCGCGCAGCGTGGATGCGCCCTACATCGTGCGCAGCTGGTTCGTCTGGAAGCGCGTCGCGCCGCCGAGCTGACGGCCCGCGCGGTCGAAGTCCTCGCGCACGTCGTGATGTGAGATACTGCCAGCCATCATGCGATTGACTCGTTACAACGCTAACGGTGCTGATGGCGCACGCGCTGCGGCCCGTCACCCCTCCGCCCCCCGGCTCGGTCCCGGGCATCTGCTGGTGATCGGCGTTGTGCTCGCGCTCATCGCCAAGCTGCTCATCACGCGAATCCAGGCGCTCGGCAGCATCGGCGCGTTCGGCGCGGTGCTCGCCGACGCCGTCTTCATCGTCGTGCTACTCGGCCCCGCGCTCGTATGGCCGAGAAGCGCGGCGGGACGCGCCTGGCTGGCCGTCTCGGCGTTCGTCGTCTCGTTCGTCATGGCGGGCGTCGTCGTGTACGCCCGCTACTTCGGCGAGGTCGTGACGCCGCTCGCGCTCTCGGCGGCGGGCCAGCTCGGCGAGACGGGCGGGAGCGTCGTCGAGCTTCTCGAGCTGCGCGACATCCTCTACTTCATCGACCTGCCGGCGTGGTTCTGGCTGCTGTGGCGGGCGCGCCCCGCCGAGTTCTCGCTGCCGCGGCGCGGCACCGAGCGCCTGCTCGCCGGTGCCGCGTGGGTCGCGGCGGTAGCGGTCTTCGCGCTGCAGGTCCATGGCATCACGCAGCAGGAGGGCCTGCTGGCCAGCCGCACGGTGAGCTGGCAGCGTGGTGTCTTCGCCTACCAGGTCGCGAGCGTGCTGCCCCAGCCGGAGGCGCGGATCGCGGGCGGCGTGGACGTGCGCGACCCCGCGTCGGTCAGCGCGGCCATCGAGCGCCTCAAGGGCGCATCGGGCGGCGAGCGGCGCTTCGGCGTCGACAGCGGCGTCGCCGAGGGCGCGAGCGTCATCCTCGTGCAGGTCGAGGCGATGCAGGAGGTCGTCATCGGCCTTGAGATCGACGGCCGCGAGATCACGCCCGCTCTCAACGACCTGGCCGAGAGGAGCTACTTCTTCGACGACGGGTACTGCCAGATCGGCGGCGGCAACACGGCCGACGCCGAGTTCGTCTCGATGACTTCGATCTATCCGCCGCAGAATCTCGCCGCGTCCGAGGCGTGGGAGGACAAGGTCGTTCCCAGCCTGCCGCGCATCCTGCGTGAGCGCGGCTACCGGAGCGTCACGTTCCACTCCAACGACGCGTCGTTCTGGAACCGGCGGCAGATGTACGCGGGACTCGGCTTCGACGCCTACTACGACGACGACTTCTTCGGCGAGGAGGACGTTATCGGCTATGGCGCCTCGGACGAGGTGCTCTTCCGCCGCGGGCTTTCCGAGCTCCTCGCGATGCGCGACGCTGGACAGCCGTTCCTCGCCCAGTTCGTGACGGTGACGACGCACCATCCGTTCAAGCCGCTTCCCGCCGAGAAGAACCCGTACCGCCCGCCCGCGCCCTACGCGGGCACCGTCGTCGGCGACTACCTGTCGCACATGGAGTACGCGGACCGCGCCGTGGGCGGGTTCATCGAGGACCTCAAGGCGTCGGGCCTCTACGACGAGTGCGTGCTCATCGTCTACGGCGACCACTACGGGCTGCGCGACATCAACCCACAGGGTCAGGAGAAGGAAGCCGTCGAGACGCTGTACGGCGGTCGCGCGTACGGCCAGATCGACCGCGCGCACGTGCCGCTCTTCATCCACCTGCCCGGCCAGACGGAGGGCACGGTGGTCGGCACCGGCACGGGCTTCATCGACATCGCCCCCACGGTGCTCGACCTTCTCGGCGTGCCTGCCGAGACACCGCTCTTCGGCAGAAGCTTGTTTGCCGAGGCGCCGGTGGTGATCGGCATGCGTCGCGCGCTGAGCGTCGGCTCCTACATCGGCGCGGACACGTTCGTGCTGCCCGCCACGCCCGATCGCGGCGCGCTCGCCATACCGCTCGACGACCCGCTCGTCAGGCGCGAGCCCACCCCGACAGAGCTCGAGGGCCTTGCGATCGCCGAGCAGCTCATGCTGCTCTCGGACGCGTACGCCACGGCGCTCCCGCCGCGTCCCGACTTCGAGCCGGACCCCGAGGTCGTCATCCCGGTGGAGCGCAAGTAGCGCGTTCTGCGCCGAGGCGCGGTGCTCTGGGTGGTGTCGGGAATTCGCCCGAGTCGTGAGATGACCGTTCGTCCCCGACTTTCCGGCAGACGGCGCTTCCCGCCGGATGCGCCGAGGAGTACGCTTCCC
>JASEEU010000017.1 GCA_030019445.1 Anaerosomatales bacterium
GCCGCCTCATGTCAGGCGGCCGGGCCTTCGTACACCACTACCGGGGACGTTAACGGATGCGTCTGTCCCTGCCAGGTGCAGATGTCCGCATCCGAGTCGTTCAAGCTACGCCACAGGTCCGTGTAGCCCGAGGCCGGCAGCCGCTTGAAGTACCGCGCGCTGAAGAGGCTCGAAGCGCGAGTGTCGACGTGCGGCAGACACGCGTTCAGGTCGCCTAGAACCAACACCGGCCCGTCTGACTCAGCTGCGAGCGACTCGAGCAACGACTCCCAGAACTCCTGGTACGGATCGCCTTGCAGCGGCGCATAGATCCCGCGCAGCTCGATGCCAGCCGACGGGATGCGGACAGCTGCGTAACGGTAAACCTCGCTGATGCCAGCGGGTGCAGGCTGGCATTCGAAGGGCAGACGCGAGACGATCGCCACGCCTCCGCGTCGCTCAGGCGGATCCGGAATCAGATGATGCACCCAGCCGTGCGCTGACAGCCGATCGATGAGGGGCCCAGTGGCACCACGAACGTACTCGCCGAGGACGATAACGTCCGGCGAGCGCTTGACGAGTTCCGACTCGATGGCGTCGAGGCGGGACTTGCCGCCCCATTGGATGTTCCAGGCAATGATGTCCATGCTCGAATCCTGACCAGCGTGTCTGACATCAGCCGTTTGTCTAACGTGTTTGCGCTTCACCAGCGCGCTTGCGCTCCCATTATGCGACAACCATGCTCGCGCCTGGTGTTGCTCCTATGTCCATCCTACACGGCCACGGCGACTTCTTCGGCTCTGAACCCGGCGACGATCACCGGTGCAAGTCGTGCCTTCTCCGCCCGAGACATCGTCTTGAACACCGCGCGCGAGATGTGGCGCTTCAGGCATCGGAGCGACTCGCGGTTGCTCATGCCCTCGGCCTTCTTGCGTGCCATGAACGCGATCGCCGGTGGATGCATGCGAGCCTGTGTGACGGCGATCATGTGGATCGTTGAGTTCAGGCACCTGTTCCCCGTGCGACTCAGACGATGCCGTTCGGTCTTGCCCGAGGAGACCGACAGAGGTGCCGTCCCTGCGTGCATCGCGAACGCGGCCTCACCGGAGAAGCGCGAGGCGCCGGCGGTCTGACCGATCAGGTGCGCGGCCGAGATGGCGGAGCACCCCGGGAATGAGAGGAGTTCGGGTGCGAGTGCGCGGACACGGCGGAGGATCTCCCGCTCAAGTTCACGGATCCTGCGCGTAGCGTCGCGGCACATCGCGACCTGGTCGAGTGCGATCGAACGCCGTGTGCTCTCCGGCAGTTCACGCAACGCGCGCTCGAGCCGGTCGAGCCACACGTAGCGGTCGAGGACCCGCGGAGGCAGGTGGAGCGGCACTTCGAGGTCGTGACAGTGCCAGCGCAGCCTCTTCTGCGTGCGGGCCCTGTCTTTGACCAGGTCATCGCGGTGGTCGACGAGCAGACGCACGTCGCTCTCCGGACCCGCGAGCGTCGCATGCGGCAAGGACGGCTCCCGCAGAGCGGCACGCGCCACACACGCGGCGTCGATGGGATCCGACTTACCGTACGATCTCGCTGAGGCACGAGCGCCGGCCATCATCTTCGGCGGAACCCTGACGACCTGTTCTCCGCGAGGGAGGAGGTGACGCTCGAGTCTGCCGGAGACATGCCGACAGTCCTCGACCGCGAACGTGCGCTCGGCGCTCAGGGCGCGCGCCCAACCGAGCAGCTCGTCGTGGCCGTCATCATCAGCGCTGACCGTCACCTCGCCGAGGACGACGCCGGTCGACGCGTCGATGGCGACCCCGGTGTGGCTCTTCATGTGCGGGTCGATCCCGATTACGATCATCTTCAAGTCCCCTTCCGCCGGATGACTGGTCGATCGCGGGGAGCGCCGAAGGACATGCCTTAGCGGGGGCCTCTAGGCCAGGCTCCTATCAGGTCACGACGGCGACCCCTCGGATCTGGCGGCGGGGGACGCAACACACGAAGGTCAGCCCGACCTCGGGCGACAGAAGCGCAGGAGAGTCACCCCGCCACCGGATCCGAGACTACCCGACGCTGGTCGGGCATCCCACAGGAGCAGGGTGACACTAAGGAAGCGCGGGTTAGATGCTGGCACTCACAGTGTGTACGTAACCTTGCCGTCCTTGATGCTCGCGTACCCTTGCGCCCCAAGTGCCTTCACCACTGCCGCTACTTCCTCATTCGAGAGCTGGTGCTTCTGGAAGTAGGTGGCGATGTGCCTCGCGAGCGTCTTGTCGGTGCGCGGCTTGGTGCTCTTGGGCTGACGCAGCGACTCGCCGAACACGCGCGCCCTGTCTTGAGCCGCCTTCTTGGGATTCGGTTTGACCTGCGGCATCTCTTCGATCGAGGCGGAACGGGCGGCGAAGATGTGCCGCTCTTTCAAGTGCCGGATGAGCGGATCGAAACCGGTGTCCTTCGAGATGATGTGGAAGAAGGCGGTCGGGTCTTGCGTTGCGAGTTCGCCGATGTAGAACGCGATGTGGAAATCGAGTGCGTTGGGTCCGTTGCCTGACAGCTTGATGTACTGAGCGCGATCGCCCATGCGCTGGATACTCGAGACGATGTCGTAGGACAGCTTCGCCTGGGTCGCTCCTACGAAGATGATGATGCGATAAGGGTCGTGCTCCACAGCCGCGAGCGACTTGGGTTGGACGCTCTCGAAGTCGACGAGCACGTAGTTCGTTCGCAAGTGCAGACCCCCGTCCTTGCCATGCATCTAACGTTGAGGCGCATGAGCTGCGGCGCATGCGCTCTCGGGTCAGTCTACCTCGTGGCCGTCAGCTCGATGCGCTTGTTAGGCCTGCGGCTTGCGCCGCTCAATCCGCTTCCGCTCGTGCTGGACGAATGCTTCGCCGGCTTGCCGGCCAACAGCGGTCTGTCGCTCGACCTGCGTTCTGAGCCAGACACCCATACGCAGGATCTCCTGGAACTCGTCCGCAAGATAGTCCCAACGGTAGTTGTTGCAGGTCGGATGAGCCGGGAGGTAGTTGTCCACCGAGTGCACCCCGCCTCCGCTATGAGCCAATACATGGTCTGCATGCCACTTCGAGTCCACGATCTGCCCGCCACACACATGGCAGCGACCCGCCGTCTTGGCGAGAACGATCTCCCGCTCATCAGGGGTCAGCGCGATACGGCGGGGTCGTGCGGTGGATGTGTTCGCCTTGAGCGACTTGCGCTCCGCGCGAAGACGCCGGAGGTAGTCCGCATACTCCGGTCCAGTTGCTGGCGCCCAGTCTTCCCTCAAGGATGCCTCCGGTAGGCCTAACGCATTTGCGCATCAGCTGTGCGCCGGTTAACGTCCCCGGTAGTGGTGTACGAAGGCCCGGCCGCCTGACATGAGGC
>JASEEU010000018.1 GCA_030019445.1 Anaerosomatales bacterium
CCGCCTCATGTCAGGCGGCCGGGCCTTCGTACACCACTACCGGGGACGTTAACCGACGGCCAGGACCCGCGAGCCGACCGGTATCGCATCTCCCTGGAGCCCTTGCGGGTACCCTGTCCCGTCGGGCCTCTCGTGATGCTTCTGCACCAGGTCTGCTACGTCAGCCAGGGAGTCGACGCTTCGCACGATGTGGGCGCCTACCTCGGGGTGTGCACGAACATGCGCGAACTCCGCCTCGTCCAGCGCACTGGGCTTCAATAGCGTGCGCGTGGGGACGCCGAGCTTGCCGATGTCGTGCAGTAGGGCAGCGTACTCCATCCGACGAATCGCTAGATGGCTCCACCCAAGATCCTCGACAATCATCGAAACATACCGGGCAACGCGCTCAGAATGGCCCTTGGTGTATGGATCCTTCGCTTCGATGGCAGTGACGAGGGAGCGCACTGTATCGGCATACGCCTCGCTCAGGTCCAGATACGCTCTGAAGGTGCGACGGGCGAGCAAGAATGGCACAGTGAGCAGCAACACCCCGGGAATCCCCGCAGCGACCATGGTCTGGGATAACACGATTCCGAGAAGCAGGGCAACGAAGAATCCGGCCGCGAACGTTGAGAACTGCTGACCCCGCCAGACTTCAAGTAAGGGCATGTGGCGTGATAACGCAACAACACCGGTGACCAACAAGTAGTTGGTCGCCTGGTTAACGTCCCCGGTAGTGGTGTACGAAGGCCCGGCCGCCTGACATGAGGCGGCCACTGCTCCATCCTCGAGGGTGGTTGAAGCCCGAGACCGAGGAGGAGACAGTGACCAAGGACAACATGGACCGACTGACGTGGCTGCGCAAGACGCTTGAGGACGCCGATCTCGACGTGATGCGCGAGATGCTCAAGGTGTTCGCCGAAGAACTCATGGGTGCCGAGGCTGATTCGATCTGCGGCGCCGCCTACGGCCAGCGCTCAGACGAGCGTGTGAACAGACGCAACGGCTACCGGGAGCGCGAACTCGACACGAGAGTGGGCACGATCCCGCTCGCCGTCCCGAAGTTGCGCGAAGGCAGCTACTACCCTGACTGGCTGCTCGAGAACAGGCGTCGTGCGGAGCGTGCGCTCGTGGCAGTCATCGCCGAGTGCTATGTGCGGGGAGTCTCGACCAGGAGAGTCGACGGACTCGTGAAGACGCTCGGCATCGAGAGCATCTCCAAGTCGCAGGTCTCGCGGCTGGCCAAGACACTCGACGAGGAGGTCGCCGCCTTCCGCAGCCGTCCGCTCGACGACGGGGCGTACCCGTACCTGTGGGTCGACGCGCTCGCCATCCGCGTTCGTGAAGGCGGTCGTGTCGTGAAGGTCGCCTGCATCGTGGCAACCGCCGTGAACTCCGAGGGTCGTCGTGAGATCGTCGGTCTCGACACGTTCACGGAGGAGTCCGGTCCGGCATGGACCGCGTTCCTGCGAGACCTCGTGGCCAGAGGACTCTCTGGCGTGAAGCTCGTCGTCTCCGACTCCCACAAGGGGTTGATCGCAGCGATCGAGGCCGTGCTTCCCGGAGCCGTCTGGCAGCGCTGCCGCACACATTTCATGCGAAACGTGCTGTGCCGCGTGCCGAAATCAGCTCAACCGTTCGTGGCCACGCTCGTACGCACGATCTTCGCGCAGCCGAGCGCGGAAGAGGTGGCTGCCCAGCTCGCACGCGTCGTCGAGCAGCTCGAGGAACGCTTCCCGGACGTGGCGACCATGCTCGAGGATGCCGCAGCAGACATCACTGCGTTCTCCACGTTCCCGACAGCGCACTGGCGTCAGATCTGGTCCAACAACCCACAGGAGCGGCTCAACCGCGAGATCCGGCGCAGAAGCGACGTCGTGGGCATCTTCCCGAATCGCGAGAGCATCATCCGTCTGGTCGGCTCGGTGCTCTCCGAGCAGCACGACGAGTGGCAGGTGAGCCGGCGCTACATGTCGATCGAGTCGATCGAGAAGACGATGCAGCCGCTGCTCACCGTGAAAGTCGGACTCGATCAGGAGGTGGTGCCCGCGCTCATGGCCGGCTGAGCAAGGAGCTCGAGGTCGGAGCAGAGGGCTTCATACACCACTTGACGGGACGTGGCCT
>JASEEU010000019.1 GCA_030019445.1 Anaerosomatales bacterium
CGCCTACCAGTACTGCGGCGGGGACCCGGTGGGGAAGGTCGATCCGAGCGGGGAGGCTGCCAAAGCCCCCCTCACTGGCATGACATTCTCGAAGAGAGACCGGATACGTTGGCTGGCGCTTGCGTGGGTGAATCGCAGCATCCCGTACCTCTATGGCGCGAAGTACTTCTTCCACTACACGAAGTGGGACAAGTATCAGGGCAAGAGTGTGGATGCGTACCACAGGCTGGACTGTTCGGGCTTCGTGCAACGCATTCTGAACGAAGCGGGTGTCAGGGGCATCCCGTCGATTAGCCGCTCGGTCAACAACAGCTGGAAATCCACGGATTTCTACAGTCAGGCTCCTCGACAGGGTCGTTCCAATGCGGACTACTTCGATGCAGCGAAGAAGACACACTATCAGATTGGCGACATCCTGTACGCTTCAGAGCATGTGGCCATTGTCATCTCGAACGGGAAGAACCCCGAGATCGCAGAGTGTACGCCGTGGCCGAAGCCGGGAGGATGGAAGGATGGCACGAAGAAGACTCGTCTGGCTACCCGTTGGTCCTCATGGAAGCCGACCTCGGCAGGGAGGTACATTGCCGCCTATGCGCCCAACGCGCTGCAGTAGGATTGCCGTCCAGCGCGGACTGGCGATCTGCTGCTGCGGGATTGTCATGTGTTGCGTGGGCCTCGGCGCCGGGTGCTCCCGTCCTGCAACAGAGGAAGCGCAGCAGGTCCGTGTTCCTGCCGACGAACCAGGGTCGGCCGATGAATACCGGCGGCAGGCGCAGATGCTTGCGCAAGCGCTGGATCGAACGGCCGTATCGACGCTGTCGAATGCCCCCCGCGGACTCGTAGAGCCAGCGCTGGAAGGACCTGAGGAAGGCCCGTGGCCGGGGTCAGCGGGGCTGATGACGTGTCGCATCATCTCGATTGAGATGACGCCGGTGGCGGTGATCGCCGACAGGATTCAGGTGTTCACAGGACTTGACGCGGATGAGCGGGCAGCGCAGGACGGAGCACCGTCTCCTCCAGACGGTGTCTACGTTCGTGACCTCGTTGCGGAGCGTATACGTGTGCCACTCGCGGATGACTTCGTGTTCGTTGCGTACGCTCAATCGGTCCCAGAGGGCCTGTCGGTCCTGGACTACAGCGGGGGATTCCCGATCGTGGTACTCGATCGCGCAGGTTTCCTTGCCCAGTATCGGCAATGGCTTGACGAGATGGTTGGCGGGCATGGCGTGGTCCTGACGGTCGTAGACGGGGTGGCGGTGTTCGGGCACGGCAACTACTCCCCATAGCAGAATACGGTGGTCCAACCCAGCGAAGGCTGCGAGTTCGGGCGGCATCGCCCACGCGGCGGCATGCCGGTGCGATCTCGCGAACGGGCTCACCCCCTCCACTGCCCCGAACGGCGTCGTCACCGACTACGCATACGGCCTCCCGGGATGCCTTCCGTCTCGCGAGGCGGGCTGGTGACCTCGACCACGTACGACGGGTGCGGCAGGCCGCTTTTGGTCACCAACCCCGACGGCAGCTCGCTCGCTCTCACCTACGACGTCTTCGGACGCGTTGAGCGCGAGCGGCATACGGCGACCGATGGGACACAGGCAAGGGACGTCAGCACCGAATACGCAGCCACGGGCCGCGTGCAGAGCACCTATGACGCGGTGCGCTCCCTCACGCGCACGTTCGCGTACGCCGCCGACGGCACCGTGACGACCTCCGAGGTGGAGGGCTCGCGCACGACGGCCTCCACCATCGACGGCAGGGGCCTTCTGCGAGACCGCTCGGCGATCTGCTCGGG
>JASEEU010000001.1 GCA_030019445.1 Anaerosomatales bacterium
AGGAGCTCGAGGTCGGAGCAGAGGGCTTCATACACCACTTGACGGGACGTGGCCGGCCGTCGCTGACGCTTTCGACGCCATGACGTCCAGGAGGGCATATCGTGAAGCGCTTCCACTCCAGGATGCGTTGGACGAGTTGCGCAGGTTCGCCGGGACGCAGTTCGATGAGGTTGCCGTGGAGGCGCTCGTCGCGCGTCTGACTAGCCCGGGGGCGCGAGATGCAGACTGCTAGCGCGGGGCTGGTCATCCTTTTCGCAGTGGTTCAGGCATCCACCACGCTACCCGAGCTGAGACTCTCGCGCGGACTTGGTGTGAGGCCGGACGCTGCTGCATTGACTGCCGGCGCGTTCATCTTGGAGCCGGCGCCGCTGTGTGTTGCGCTGGCCGCAGGCACGATGTTCTCCGCTGGCGTCTCAGTGCTACTGAAGCGGGACTCCGACCTCAGCGCGAGAGGCCTCGAGTTGATTCGCCGCCTCCCGTTGTGGTGGCTCTCCGGTGCTGCGGGTGGATGGCTCCTGGCCAGATTCCCAATGACGGCCACCACCGTATGGGTTGTCCCGCTCGCTCTAGCTCTCGGGCTCACGTACGTTCTTGTCGACTCATTCACTGCGCCGGTATTCGACACGCGCAGGTCGAGGAGAAGTGGGCGCGCACACGCATCGAGTGTCCTTCGTCCGCTCTTCCCGCTCCTCGCGGGACAGGTGAGTCTCGGTGCAGCGATGGTTGTGCTGTCGCGAGGCGCAGGCATATGGGGCGTCGTGGTGATCGTGCCGATTCTCGCGACAATCCAGTACAGCTTCAATCTTCTTCTGCAGACGAAGTCGACGTACGTGCAGACTATCGAGGCTCTGATGCGTGCCGCGGAGGCCGGCAGTAGTGTACCGGAAGGGCACAGTCGTCGAGTCGCCGAGCTGGCGGTGGATGCAGGGCGCGTCCTGGGACTGTCGTCGCTGCGGCTTGAACGCCTCAATCACGCTGCCCTGGTCCACGAGATTGGCCGCCTTAGTGCAGATGAGGCGGGGACTGATTACAACCGAATAGCTGCCGACGTCCTCGCAAGAGTTCCCTTCCTTCACGAT
Source organism: Anaerosomatales bacterium (assembly GCA_030019445.1). GTDB lineage: Bacteria > Actinomycetota > Coriobacteriia > Anaerosomatales > Anaerosomataceae > JASEEU01. The sequence continues at coordinate 1,080 of JASEEU010000001.1, forward strand.
GCGGTTGAGGTCATCGAGGCCCAGCGAGCGAGTGAGACCGCATGCGAGGGTGAACCGGGCACGACGTCCGGATCCACAGTGGAGGGCGAGCTCCTCCGAGCGTCCTGCTTGGTTGACTGGGAACTCTCTCATGCTCCATCCCATCAGTCCGCCCTTGATCCCGCCGCTCTGGCAAGCCAGGCACTCGAGCACATCGCGGTTGAACCAGACGTTCGCGATGCAGTGGTGCAGGCTGCTTGCGATCCGGGTAGCCGGTGGCTGAGCTTCTGGACGGGGGCACAGTGATTCTACTGGTGGGTCCGCTCGTGGGTTGCCTGATAGGGGTGCTCGTCGGAGGATCCTTCTCTGGTCTTGCGGACGTGCATCTGCGGCATGAGGGCTTGCTTCTCATCCTCATTGGCGTCTACCTTCTTCTGCCAATGGCATCGGATCTTGTAGCCCTTCCCAGTTCCGTCACACGAGCGCTCTGGTTCGCGTCACTTGGCCTGGCGTGCGTTGCAGCGGCGACGAACATTGGTACTCCGGGGTTCAGCATGGTCTGGGCCGGGATCCTTCTCAACTTTGTGGTCATTGCCGCGAATGGGGGTATGCCGGTGAGTATCTCCACGACGATTGCGGCATCGGGTCTCACCGCTGACGCTGTGGAGAGTCTGGTTCATCTTGACCCGTATCGACTCGCCATGACCGAGACAACGTGGCTCGGCTTTCTCGGTGACATCGTGCCCCTGCCGTTGCCGAGCCCGTTCGGTGCCGTGCTGAGTGTCGGCGACCTGCTGCTGTCATTCGGGGCGGGGCTCTTTGTGGCCTCTTCCATGGTTCGGAATGCTCGTGACCGATAAGGGGAGCCGGGGGTTCAATACCGACTACTCATTCTGACGTATCGAGCGTGACCCAACATTCCATCCGCGTGACGAGCATCGTAGAATGACTTCACCCTCGAAGGAGTCTTCGCAATCCGCGGTTAGGGGGAGGACTGTGAAGTCGTCACGAGCGAGCACATCAACGCGCAAAGGGGTATGGTGGGGCATTCCTGACTATGGCCAATCCGTGTGGAGGCGGCGCCTCAACGCTTCATTCGAAGCATCGCGCCCGCACCTCGTGGTCCTCGTTGGCCCGGGAGGCTACGGCAAGTCGGTTCTCACGAGTCAGTTCATATCGAACGCACGTCCAGCAGTGTGCGTGTGGCACGATGCTGGCAGGCGGCCATTTCGCCTCGACGAACTCCTGTACACCATCACTGCTGCGAGCGGGCAGGAGCATTCGATCTCGGAGCATCTCGCGCACATGAACGAGCGCGATATCCGTGCCGAGATCGAGGAGGTGCTCGGCCGCTGGAAGGGCCGCGAGATTATCATCGTCGCTGATGGCATATCGGAGGTTGTGGATACCGAACCACTGGAGTGGCTGGCGGGGCAGACTCGCAGACTCGGTGGCGGCAGCAGCGGCGTCTTGGCGACCACTCGAATACTGAACGCCGAAGGTCTTGGGGCATCGCACGACTCATGGATTATCGAGCCCGAGGATCTAAGGCTGGACAGAAGCGAGGCAGGCGCACTTGCCGAACTCCTGGCGGGATCGCCTCAGTCAGATCGTGCTGTTGAGAAGGCGCTCGGCGCATCGGGTGGCCATGTAGCGCTGTTCTGTCTCGTGGCTCGGCATGTGGAGTCTGGTCCGGTTTCAGAGCAGAATCGGCATGCGATTCTGCCGAGAGACGTGAAGGGCTACTTGCAGAGGAGCGCTGCTGCGCTCGATTTCGAGGAGATGCAGACACTTCTCGTCGCCGCCGTACTGGGTGCGGACACACTCGCGGCGCTCAACAGCATTCTGGGCAGAGGTGCACAGTCCAGCTTGCGAGCCGTCTCTCACGCCGTTCCGCTCGTGTCGTATGGCGGTGGCAAGCATGATCTCCGTTTCCGTTCCCACGACTTGGCGAGCGATGTGTTCTCGACGCCGGACTTCGCGCATCAGGTCCCCGACGGCGCCAGGCTTGTGAAGTCAGCCCTAGCCCGCCTGAGATTGCGCGAGGACTACGCCCGCTTGATTGAGCAGGTTCGTCGTCACGGCGATGACCATGACTTGGCGCAGACGCTCGGAGAGCTCGGTGATGTACTGCTGTGCCGCGCCCAGGGCGAGGTCCTCCGGGCAGCCCTGGAGGAAGTCCCGCCTGCGCTCCTGATGGAGAACCCCCATCTTCTCCTGCTTCGCGCCACCGTCCTTCGGACAGGCGGCGAACATGAGGTCGCAATCGATAGCGCGAGGACGGCGTTGCGACTTGCAGAGCACGAGGAGGACAGGCCCCTGATGCTCGAGTGTCGGTTGCTGTTGGCTGAGACCTACGTTGACACGTGGGAGCCGGCCAAGGCGCTTGACGCACTCCATCGCATGCAGGTCGAACTAGCATCCACTCCCAACGAGGGTGCTGAGTGCCTCCTCGGCACGTACCTTGCGATGTGCAATCTGTATACCGGCGATGTTGTTGCAGCAATCGACTACGCACGCACTGCCGTTGAGCGAGCCAGGTCGGCATCCGTTCCGCGAGCCACGCAGCTTCGGGTCAACTACGGGTGCGGGTTCGTTCTCGCCAACACGTGCGGCGATATGGCGCTGGCGGCCGATCTGCTTAGCGCTGTAGTCTCACACCCGACCTCGTCGGCCAGCCTTCGTGTGAGGGCTCAGGCCAACCTTGGCTATGCTCGCGCGATGATGGGTCGCCTGGATGAGGCCCACGAGATGCTCGAGGAAGTAGTTGAGCGAATAGGCGGCAGCTGCATGGCCATGTACCTGAGCGCCGCGACGGCGTCGCTCGCTGCGGTCGTGGCAGTAGAAGACCCCAATGAGGGTCTCGGATTGCTGCAGGAGTCGAACACGGTGGCAGCTGAGATCGGTGACGAGGTCTCGTACAGCCTTGGGCTGATTGAGATATCGACCGTGCTTCGCTTCTTGGGCAGGGGGTATGAAGCCCTGGCTGCGGCTGAGCGTGCCTACCGACACTTCATGATGGAAGGTGTAACGGCGCCAGCTTGGCGGCTGCAGGCAGGGGCAGAGCGAGCTGCGGCGCGTTTGAGTCTCGGCGAAACACTGGCAGCGACTGATGATGCGCTGGCAGTCCGCCAAGAGGCTTCATCATGCGGCCTTAAGATGGTCGCCTCTCTGGCGGATATGGTGCTCGCGGAAGTCGAACGCCGGGGTGGCCACATCGCCGACGCCGTTGTGCGTCTGTCCGCGCACGAAGACTTCATCCGCAGCGAGAGCGCCAACTGGCGATGGGCCATGTACATCCGCGCGTTCCCCGGGCTCCTCGGCGTGCTCGCTGCCGCCATCGGCGCCGACCGGCTCCCGTCGCACCTGCTGCGCATGGTCACGCGTCCCTATGCCGATGAGGCGCTCCTCATGGCGCGGGAGGTTCTCGATCCCGCTGCGTGGGACGTGCTTGCCGAGAGGACCGTCGGTACCCAGGCCGCGGCCGCGATCGTGGCGGAGACCGCCGCCCGACCCGGTGTGCGCGTCGGCCTGTTCGGCGGCCTCACCGTCGAGACGCCGGACGGGCCGGTCTCGGACCGCGCGTGGAAGAAGCGCAAGGCTCGCCTGCTGTTCGCGATGCTCGTCTCGCGACAAGGACACGACATCCCGCGCGAGCAGCTGATGGAGCACCTGTGGCCGGACATGGACGAGCAGCGCGCCAAGAGCAACTTCTACGTCATCTGGAGCGCGATGCGCCGTGCGCTCGGCGCCGGCACGCCCGCGGCGGACTGCGTCGAGCATGTCGCGGGCGTCTGCCGCGTCGTGCCTGGCCTGGTTCGTTCCGACCTCGACGATTTCGACGAGGTGAATCTCCAACTGCAGCGTGCCGAGAAGAACGACGACCACGCCGAGGCGGTGCAGGCAGCGCACGCGCTGTGCATGTCGTATCGGGCCGAGGTGCTGCCGTCCGAGCTCTACGACGACTGGTTCCGGCCGGTGCGCGAACGCTACCGGGCCGAGTTCGGCGACGCCATGCTTCGTGCTGCCCGTGTCTGTCGTGCCCACGGCGACTACGAGCAGGCGCTCAAACTGATTCGGGAGGGCCTCGACCGGGACCCGTGGCGCGAGGATCTGTACCAGGCTGCGTTGCGGGCGCAGATCGACGCGGGCCAACGCTCGGGCGCGGTGGAGACCTTCATGACGTGCCGGGCCAAACTCTCCGAGGATCTCGGCCTGGACCCGAGTGCTGAGACACGCCGCCTCTACGACGAGGTGCTCGCGATGGAAGAGCGGTCGTAGGTTCGTTTCCGGTAATGATTCGTTAAGCGCCGGTTAAGGAGCGCCTGTCATGATGCGCGTGTGGCCGAGGCAACCCGGTCATGCGACGAAGGTTCGCCGGGCTCTCCGCATGGAGCGAGCCAGGGCGCGCAGTGTGCGGTGAGGAGATATCGGGAGACTCCTGAGGGGCACCTCGCACGAGCGGCCACTGGGGCCCGTGGGATCCGAGTCGCCGACAGCCCCCGGGCGAGTCCCGGGGGCTGTCCCGTTACGGTGGCCTTACGCTGCCCGTGACGAGGCGGTTTCAGGCACGCCCTGTGCTAGAATCGGCTGTGCTCTCGGCACCCTTGTCGACCAGTTCGGAGACTACGGATCCCATGGCGAACATCCTCACCAAGCTCCTCACTCTCGGCGAAAGCAAGCAGCTGCGCCGCTACGAAGAGCGTGTCGTTGAGATCAACGACCTCGAGCCGTCCATCAAGCGGCTCTCGGACAGCGAGCTCACCGCAAAGACCGTCGAGTTCCGGTCGCGCCTCGAGCAGGGCGAGACGCTCGACGACCTGCTGCCCGAGGCGTTCGCCGTCGTGCGTGAGGCCGCCCTTCGCACGCTCGGCATGCGGCACTTCGACGTCCAGCTCATCGGCGGCATGGTCTTGCATGAGGGCATGATCGCCGAGATGAAGACCGGTGAAGGGAAGACCCTCGTCGCGACGCTCGCGGTCTATCTCAACGCGCTCGCGGGCAAGGGCGTGCACGTGGTCACCGTCAATGACTACCTGGCCCGGCGCGACTCCGAGTGGATGGGACGCATCTACCGCTTCCTCGGCCTCGAAGTCGGCCTCGTCCAGGCGCAGATGGACACGGCGCTTCGCGTCAAGGCGTACCAGGCCGACGTCACCTACGGCACCAACAGCGAGTTCGGCTTCGACTACCTGCGCGACAACATGGTCACCAGGCCCGAACGACGCGTACAGCGCGGCCACGGCTACGCGATCGTCGACGAGGTGGACTCCATCCTCATCGACGAGGCGCGGACGCCCCTGATCATCTCCGGCGCCGCGACGAAGTCCGCCGACACGTACAAGTCCTTCGCTAAGGTCGTCCCGCGTCTGAAGCCCGAGGTCGATTTCGAGCTCGACGAGGCGAAGCGGACGGTCGCGCCCACCGAGGAAGGCATCGCCAAGGTCGAGCAGTGGCTCGGCATCGATGACCTCTACTCCGATCCGTCGGGGCAGCTCGTGAACCATCTCCAGCAGGCGCTCAAGGCGCAGTTCCTGTTCAAGAAGGACGTCGACTACGTCGTCAAAGAGGGCGAAGTCATCATCGTCGACGAGTTCACCGGCCGCCTCATGTACGGGCGCCGGTACTCGGAAGGTCTGCACCAGGCCATCGAGGCCAAAGAGAAGCAGCATGTCCGAGAAGAGAACCAGACGCTCGCCACCATCACGCTCCAGAACTACTTCCGCATGTACGACAAGCTCGCCGGCATGACCGGCACCGCCGTGACCGAGGACCAGGAGTTCCGCGAGATCTACAGCCTACCCGTCGTGGTCATTCCCACGAACCGCCCGATGATCCGCGACGACCGGGACGACCTCATCTACCGCACCATCGACGCCAAGTTCAACGCTGTCGTCGAGGACATCCTCGAGCGTCACGCCAACGGGCAGCCGACGCTCGTCGGCACCATCTCCATCGAGAACTCGGAGCACCTCTCGCGCCTGCTGCAGAAGCGCGGCATCGCGCACAACGTGCTGAACGCGAAGTTCCACGAGATGGAAGCGCACATCATCGCCCAGGCCGGGCGCAAGGGTGCCATCACCATCGCGACCAACATGGCGGGCCGGGGCACCGACATCATCCTCGGCGGCAACCCCGAATTCCTGGCCGAGGAGATCCTCCGCGATCGCGGCGTCCAGCCGGAGGAGGCGACCGAGGAGCAGCGCGCGCAGGCGTTCGCCGACGCAGAGCGCATCTGCGCCGAGGAGCACAAGGAGGTCGTCGCCGCCGGGGGTCTGGCCGTCATCGGCACCGAGCGGCACGACTCGCGGCGCATCGACAACCAGCTGCGTGGTCGTTCCGGCCGCCAGGGCGACCCGGGTCTCTCGCAGTTCTACCTCTCGCTGGAAGACGATCTCATGCGGCTGTTCGGCGGCGACCGGATGGACCGGATCTCACGCATGATGGAGCGCACGCAGATCCCGGACGACATGCCCATCCAGGCCGGCCTGGTCTCCAAGGCGATCGAGAGCGCGCAGCACCAGGTCGAGGCGATGAACTTCTCGGCACGGAAACACGTGCTCGAGTACGACGACGTCATGAACAAGCAGCGCGAAGTCATCTACGCCGAGCGCAACCGAATCCTCGACGGCAAGGACATCCATGGCCGTGTGGCCGAGATGATCGAGGAGACCGTGAAAGACCTCGTCACGACGTACTGTCCCGAGAAGACGTACTCAGAGGAGTGGGACTGGGACGGTCTCGCCGACGAGCTGCGCACGGTGACGGGCCTCGAGCTCGTGACGCCGGAGCTGAAGCAGCGCACCGAGAATCCGTACGAGCTCATCGAGGAACTGGCCGAGACGATCCACGGGGCCTACGACCGCAAGGGCGAGTCGGTGGGCGAGGAGAATCTGCGCGAGCTCGAACGCCAGGTGATGCTGCGCGTCATCGACACGCGCTGGATGAGCCACTTGCTCGAGATGGACTACCTGAAGAGCGGTATCGGGCTGCGCGCCATGGGTCAGCGCGACCCGCTCGTGGAGTACAAGTCCGAGGCGTTCCACATGTTCGGGCTCCTGGTGGCCGAGATCAACCGGGACTTCCTCCGCACGATCATGCACATCCAGGTCGTTCGCGAGCCGGTGCCGGAGTCGCCGGCGATGGCGGGCAACGTCCAGTACTCGGCGCCCTCCGAGCAGACGATCTTCTCGGGCGCGCGTCGCGCCGCCGAGCCGATCGCCGCGGGCGCGCCGAGCCCGATGGAGGCAAGCGCCGCCGCGGTCGGTGGCGCGAAGGCCGAGCCCGGCGCGCGTACCGTCGTCAAGGACAAGCAGGATCCGTACGCCGATGTCGGCCGCAATGACCCCTGCCCGTGCGGGAGCGGCAAGAAGTACAAGCACTGCCACGGGGCGGCATGAACCGGGCGGCGAGCAGCCGCGCCCACGTCCGTGTCGTGTCCTTCAACCCCTGTGAGCAGCCATGATAGAAGACCGAACAGACCAGATCACCGCCCTCTCGGCGCGTGTCGCGCGCATCGCCGAGTACCTGTTCCTCGATGCCAAGCGTGACGAGGTCGCCGCGCTCGAAGCGCGGGCGGCGGAGCCGGGATTCTGGGACGACCAGCAGTCCGCGCAGTCCGTGATGGCGAAGGCCGCGGAGCTTCGCGACGAGATCGCCGCCTATGAGAGCATCGTCGCCGACCTGGCCGACGCCGAGGTTGCGAACGAGCTCGCCGTGGCCGAGGAAGACGAGGAGCTCGGACGGGAGTCCGCGCAGACACTGCGTGAGCTTGAGCGCCGCGTGAACGAACTCGAGCTCTCCACATGGTTCACCGGCGAGTTCGACCACGGTGACGCCATCCTCACCATCATTCCCGGGCAGGGCGGCCTCGAGGCTCAGGACTGGGCCGAGATGCTGCTGCGGATGCTCACCAAGTTCGCGCAATCCCGCAAGTGGAAGGTCGACGTGCATGACGCTCCGGCGGGCGTCGAGCTCGGAATCGACCGCGCGGTCCTCACGGTGCACGGCAAGAACGCGTTCGGCATGCTCCAGTCCGAGAATGGTGTGCATCGACTCGTCCGCATCAGCCCCACGGATGAGAAGAAGCGGCGCCAGACGACGTTTGCCAAGGTCGAGGTCCTGCCCGTCCTTCCTGATGAGATCGAGGTGGAGATCCGGGAAGAGGACCTTCGCATCGATGTGTATCGGTCATCGGGCCCCGGCGGGCAGTCGGTCAACACCACCGACTCGGCGGTGCGCATCACGCACATCCCGACCGGCACCGTCGTTACCTGCCAGAACGAGAAGAGCCAGCTCAAGAACCGCGAGACGGCCATGCAGATCCTGCGTTCGCGTCTCTACGAGCTCGAACGTGAGAAGCGGATGGCCGAGCTCGAGGAGCTCAAAGGCGAGAAGCGCGATATCTCGTTCGGCAGCCAGATCCGCAGCTACGTCCTCTATCCGTACCAGATGGTCAAGGATCACCGCACCGGCGTCGAGACCGGCAACGTCGATGCCGTCCTGGACGGCGACATCGAGCGGTTCGTCGTCGCGTATCACCGGTGGCGCGTGGGAGAGGAGACGGAGACGGCGGTCATCGGGAGTGGCGAGTGATGCGCCTTCGCGCCGATCTGCACACGCATACCGTCGCCTCCGGGCACGCCTACTGCACGGTCGCCGAGCTGGCGACCGTCGCTGCCGACCGGGAGCTGGAACTCATCGCTATCACCGACCACGGCCCCGCCGTGCCGGGGGGAGCGCACCCCTGGTACTTCTGGAACCTGCGGGTCGTCCCGTCGGTGATCGCCGGTGTGCGCGTCCTCAAGGGCGTCGAGGCGAACCCGTCGCTTGACACCGACAACGGGATCGACCTTCCGGACGAGTTGCTGGAGCTCCTCGACTTCGTCGCGGTCGGTCTGCACCCGCTCTGCGGCCTGGACGACGGCGACCGCGTCAAGAACACCGAGGCGCTCCTGCGGGCGATCGAGAATCCGCTCGTCGATATGATCACGCACCCCGGCAACGACGCCGAGTTCCCCGTCGACCGGGAGCGCATCGTGCAGGCCGCCGTGCGCCACGGCGTGCTGCTCGAGTTGAACAACCACTCGTTCGACCGGACGAGCGGGCGGCACGTCTCCCGCGATGCCGAGCGCGCTTTCGCGCTCGACGCGAGGGACGCGGGCGCGCTCATCGCCGTCGGGTCCGACGCGCACTTCCACTCGCGTGTGGGCGTATTCGACGACGCGCTCGCGGTCGTCGAGGAGATCGGTTTCCCTGAGGAACGCATCGTCAGCAGAAGCGGCGAAGCGGTCCTGACATATCTTCTTGCCCGGCGCGAACGGCCGCGCCTCGACGCGGGTGGGGAGTGGTAGCCATGGTCAGGCGGGTTCTCGGCAAGGTGGCTCCGCGCGCGATCCTCAAGCATCGGCGGGTGCGCGACTACGCCCTGATGACGGTCGGTGTGATCATCACCGCATGGGGCCTGAACGCGTTCCTCATCCCCAACAAGCTCGCGGCTGGCGGCGTATCGGGTCTCGCGACAGTCATCTTCTACGTCGTCCGCGATGCGACCGGTGGCGCGGTCCAGCTGCCGATCGGCGTGATGATGCTTGCCATGAACGCGGTGCTGCTCGTCATCGCCATCTCGATCAAGGGCTGGCGTTACGGGGCGAAGACCGTGTACGGGATGGTCGCCCTCTCGGTCGCCATCGACATCCTGGCGCCTTTCACGCCGCACCTCGCGGCTGACGACCGGCTCCTCGCCGTCCTGTACGGCGGAGCGGTCACCGGTATCGGCATGGGACTCGTCTTCAAGTCGCGCGGCAACACCGGCGGCACCGATATCGTCGCGCAGCTGCTCGCTGACCGTAGCAACCTCGGCGTCGGCCAACTCATGCTGCTCTCCGACGCGGTGGTCCAGCTCACGGCGGCGTTCGCGTTCGGGCCCGACCTCGCGCTCTACGGAGCGGTCGCGGTGTTCGTCATGGGCGCGGTGATCGACGTCGTCCAGGAAGGCCTCAAAGTGGACAAGGCCGCCTATATCGTCTCCGAGCACGCGGGCGTGATCGCCGATGCGGTCATGACCGAGCTCGGGCGCGGCGCGACCGGGCTGCAGGGAAGGGGCCTCTACTCGGGCGAAGGTCGCGAGGTCGTCTTCACCGTCGTTTCCCGGCGCGAACTCGACGCGCTCAAGGCGATCGTGGTCGCTATCGACCCCAAGGCGTTCCTGATAATCTCCGACGTACGCGAGACACTCGGCGAAGGCTTCAAGGAGATCGGAGCATAGGATGGACCAGCATGAAGCGGTAAGCGTGGTGCGACAGGTCGCGGCGCGCATGCGCCTCGACATCGTCGAGATGATCGCCGAGGCGGGCTCGGGCCATCCGGGCGGGTCGCTCTCGGCGGCAGATATCGTCGCCGCGCTGTACTTCGGTGGCGTGCTGCATCACGACCCCGGTCGTCCCGACATGCCCGAGCGCGACCGCTTCGTGCTGAGCAAGGGACACGCGGCGCCGGTGCTCTACGCGGCGCTGGCCGAGGCGGGCTACTTCGGCCGAGACCACCTCGCGACCCTGCGCAAGCTCGGCTCCATCCTTCAGGGGCATCCCGACTCGAAGAAGACGTCCGGCGTCGAAGTCTCGACCGGCTCGCTCGGTCAGGGGCTCTCGATCTCGGTCGGCCTCGCGCTGGGGCTGGCTCTGGACGAGAGCGCGTCGCGCGTCTTCTGCCTTCTCGGCGACGGGGAGCTGCAGGAGGGCCAGGTGTGGGAGGCTGCCATGGCGGCGTCGCATCACGGCGCGGGAAACCTGGTCGCGATCGTGGATCACAACGGGCTGCAGATCGATGGCGCCTGCTCCGAGGTCATGTGCCTGGGCGACGTGGAGGCGAAGTTCCGGGCGTTCGGGTGGCGCGTGCTCGGCTCCGACGGACACGATGTCCCCGCGCTCCTCGAGACGCTGGCGGCGGCCCGCGAGTCCGATGGCGGGGTGCCGACCGTCGTCGTGTGCCGGACCGTGAAGGGCCGCGGGGTGTCGTTCATGGAAGGCGAGGCCGGTTGGCACGGGAAGGCGCCGAACGCGGCTGAGACCGAGCAGGCGGTAGCCGAGCTGAGAGCCGCCATCGAGCGAGAGGGGGTGCCGGCATGAGCAAGGCGACCCGGGCCGCCTACGGCGAGACCCTCATCGAGCTGCTGGCGGACGGCGTGGATGTCGTCGCCGTCGAGGCCGACCTCTCGAAGTCCACGACCACGGGCACGTTCGGCGATGCGCACTCGGCTCGCTTCTTCAACGCCGGGATCGCCGAGCAGAACATGATCGACATGGCGGCGGGCTTCGCCGTCGCGGGCAAGGTCGCCTTCACGGGTTCGTTCGCCGTGTTCGCGACCGGTCGCGCGTACGACCAGGTGCGCAACACGGTCTGCTACTCGGGCCTCGATGTGAAGATCGCGCCGACGCACGCGGGTATCACCGTCGGTCCTGACGGCGGGTCGCACCAGATGCTCGAAGACATCGCGCTCATGCGCGTCCTGCCGGGCATGCGCGTGCTCGTGCCCGCCGACTACCGTTCGGCGAAGGGCGCCATCCGCGCCGCCGCGACGACACCCGGGCCGTTCTACGTGCGGCTCGGCCGAGCGTCCGTCCCCGAGGTCTACGGCGAGGACTTCGCCTTCGAGGTCGGCCGCGCCTACGTCCTGCGTGAGGGCGCCGACGTGACGCTCGCCGCATGCGGGATCATGGTCGCCGAAGCGCTTCAGGCGGCGGACCTGCTGGCCGAGGAGGGCATCTCGGCGGAAGTCATCGACGTGGCGACCATCAAGCCGCTCGATGCCGAGACGCTCGTCGCCTCGGTGCGCAAGACCGGCGCGGTCGTGACGTGCGAGGAGCACTCCGTCATCGGCGGGATGGGCTCGGCGGTGGCCGAGCTTCTCGGCGAGAACGCCCCCGTCCCGCTTGCGCGCGTCGGCGTGAAGGATGTGTTCGGCACGTCGGGCGAGCCGGCGGAGCTGATGGCGCACTTCGGCCTGACCGCTGCCGATGTCGCTGAGGCGGCACGGAATCTGCTGCACCGGCGGGGCTGAGGGCCCCGTCCGGTGGCCCCAACACCGTGCATTCGCAAACGAACAGTTGTGATGGAACGATGACGGATGCGCCGTCTGCTGCCGGTGAGCGGCGGGAAGTCTGCTAGAATGGCGCGGGAATTCGTAGCCAGGAGATGGAGCACCCATGATATCGATGCGGAACGTCAGCAAGAAGTACGTTGCTGGCAAGCCGCCCGCTCTCGCGGACGTCAACGTTGAGATCGAACAGGGCGAATTCGTCTTCCTCGTCGGACACTCCGGTTCCGGCAAGTCCACCTTCATCAAGCTTCTGCAGCGCGAGATCCTCCCGTCGACGGGCCAGATCATCGTCGCCGGCCAGGATGTGAACAAGCTCAAGCACTGGAAGGTGCCGTATCTCAGGCGCAACATCGGGTGCGTCTTCCAGGACTTCAAGCTCCTGCCGAACAAGACGTCATATGAGAACGTCGCGTTCGCGCTCGAGGTCATCGGCCGGAGCAAGCACGTCATCCGCACGCAGGTGCCCGAGGTGCTGCGCCTCGTGGGGCTCGAGGACAAGATGAACTCCTACCCCGACGAGCTCTCCGGTGGCGAGCAGCAGCGTGTCTCCATCGCGCGCGCGTTCGTCAATCGGCCGCCGATCCTTCTTGCCGATGAGCCCACGGGGAACCTGGACCCCGCGACCTCGCTCGGCATCATGAGCCTGTTCAGCCGCATCAACAAGACCGGCACCACCGTCCTCGTGGCCACGCACGACCGCGAGATGGTGGACTCGATGCGGCGCCGCGTCATCGCCCTCGAGGGCGGCCGTATCATCCGCGATCAGTCTCGAGGGGTGTATGGCTATGGCGATTAACGTCGGCTACTTCATCAAGGAGTCGTTCGTCAGCTTCCGCCGCAACTGGGTCATGAGCCTCGGCGCGGTCATCACCATCTACCTCTCGCTCCTGCTCGTCGGCGCGTCGGTGGGGACGAGCATGCTCGTCAACCAGGTCGTCCGATCGGTCGAAGAGAAGGTCACGATCCGGATCTTCATCGCGGACGGCGCGGCTGCCGAGGACGTCCAGGCGCTCCAGGACGCGCTCTCGGCTGACGAGCGGGTCAAGTCGATCCGCTACGTGAGCAAGGAGGAGGCGCTCTCCGAGTTCAAGGAGAGCATGGCGGAGAGCCCGGAGATCGTTGAGCAGCTCGAGGTCAACCCGCTGCCCGCATCGCTCGATCTGGAGCTCAACAACCCGAGCGACGTGCAGGCGGTCGTCGACGACATCAAGGCCAACGAGACGTTCCTCAAGATCTGCGATCGCCCCGACGACCCCGAGAAGTCGCTCAAGTACGGCCAGCAGGTCGTCAACCAGCTCTTCACGTTCACGCGGATCCTGCGTGTCGTCATGGCCGTGTTCATCGTGATGCTCGGCGTGATCAGCCTCATCTTCATCAACAACGCCATCCGGCTCGCCATCTACGCGCGGCGCAAGGAGATCGGCATCATGCGTCTTGTGGGTGCCAGCAACTGGTTCATCCGCACGCCGTTCCTGATGGAGGGCGTGATCCAGAGCCTGATCGGGGCGGTGCTGGCCATCGGGTCGCTGGCCATCGTGCAGCTCTACGCGCTGCCGAAGATCAGCGAGGCCATGCCGTTCCTGCCGCTCTCGCTCTCCGGCGGGTCCTCGGTTCAGATCGCGCTCATCCTGGTCGTCGGCGGCATCATCATCGGCCTGATCGGCTCCGGCCTCGCGCTTCGCCGCTACCTCAAGGTCTGATCGGATGAAGAAGACAGCGCTCGCCTTCGCCGCGGCCGTCGCGGCGGTCGTCCTGGTGCTCGCAGGTTTCACCGGGGGATTCGTCGTGGGCCACTTCAGGCCCGAGACCACCGGCTTCGAGACATCGGCGCAGCTCGAAGAGGCGGTCCAGGAGGTCCGGTCCATCATCCTCGACCAGGCGTACGAGCCGAGCGACGACACGTCCATGACCGCCGGCGCCATCCGCGGCATGCTCGACTCGCTCGATGACCCGTACGCCGTGTACTTCGACGCCGAGCACTACTCGTTCCTCGACGAGCAGACACGCGGCGAGTACTACGGCATCGGCGTGACGGTGACCGTGCGTGAAGGCGGACTGTACGTGGTCTCGGTCTTCGACGAGACGCCGGCCGACACCGCGGGTCTCAGAGCGGAAGACCGCATCGTGGCCGTGGACGGCCAGACGCGTGACACGTGGGACCTTGATGAGGCCGTCCAGCTGATCCGGGGCCCGGAGGGCACATCGGTCACGCTCGACATCGAACGAGGCGATCCAGCGGAGCGTCTGACCCTGGAGGTAGAGCGCGCTCGCATCGACATCCCCAATCTGGAGAGCGAGCTCATCGGCGAGGTCGGCTATGTCCGGCTGCTCACGTTCAACCAACACTCGGCGGACGACCTCGCGGACGCGTTTGGCGACCTCGAGGACCGTGGCGCCGAGGGCTTCGTGCTCGACCTGCGCGATAACCCGGGCGGGTTGCTCTCGTCGTCCATCGACGTTGCGTCGCTGTTCATCGAAGATGGCGTGGTGGTCAGCGTCCGCGACCGTGAGGGCGTCGAGGAGTCGTATCGCGCCGACGGGGACCCCGTCACCGACAAGCCGCTCGTGGTGCTCATAAACGAGAACTCGGCGTCGGCCTCTGAGATCGTCGCGGGCGCGCTCCAGGACTACGAGCGCGCGACGCTCGTCGGCGTCAAGAGCTTCGGCAAGGGGAGCGTCCAGCAGATCGAGGAGCTGTCCTTTGGCGGTGCGGTCAAGCTGACCACGTCGCGCTACTTCACGCCGCAGGGAAGGTCGATCGACAAGGTCGGCCTCACGCCTGATGTCGTCGTCGAGATGGAACCGGCCGAGCAGGCCGAGCGCGAGACGGATGTGCAGCTCAAGCGCGCGCTCGAGATCGTGCGCGAGAAGCTGTAACGTCAGTCGTCCTCGTCTTCGTCGTCCATGACGACGAACGACCCCTCGTATCCGACCTCGTCGATCAGGCGGATGATCGAGCGGTCCTCCCGTGCGCTGGCATCTTCGACCGGCACGATCTCCAGCGTCGCGCCGTCGGCGTGCAGTTCGAAGTGCGTCCGGCCGTTCTCGGCGGTCTCGAACGTCAGATAGTCGAAGCTCGCGATGTTCACGAACAGGCACTCGTTCACAAGCAGCGTCGAGGACTCGGGGTCGGCGAGGATCTTTACGAGGGTGGCGCTACCCTCGGCTATCCGCTCGCCATCGACGGTGTAGGTGTAGGTGAACGCCTCGATCGTCTCCATCGCGCGCACCATGTCGCGGACTCCGGTGATGGTCCCGGTGCCGATGAAGAGTGGGGCGAGGCTGCGGCGGGGGGTCATGGACACTCCTACGGTCAGGTGTAGGCTAGACACCATACAGTCATTCTAGCACCGAGGCAAGCGACGCCGGTGCGGCCGGGAGGGGGCCGGAGTGCGACCCGACAAGCTCATCATGAAGACGCTCCGCGCCGAGGCGGGAAGCCGCGGCATGACCGCCGAGGAGGTGGCCGCCGCCATCGAGCGGGCCGGTCAGTCGGTCAGCGCGGACAAGACCCGCTCGGTGCTCGAACAGTTCGCGCGGTCCGGCAGCGCTGTCGAGGTCGGTGACGGGCGGTATCTCGCGCTCAGGGAGCGCGGGCTGCTCGTCGGCAGGCTCGCGGTCAACCGTCGCGGTTTCGGCTTCGTGGGCACCCAGGCCGGCGACATCTACATCCGGAAGCGCGACATCGGCGGCGCGATGCACGGCGACACCGTGGCGGTCCGCCTCGAGACGAAGCGCCACCGGCTCGGTCGAGCCGGCGAGATCGTGCAGGTAGTCGAGCGTGCCCGGTCGAGCATCGTCGGGCGGTTCGAGCGTCACGGCGGCCTTGGGATCGTTGTGCCGAGCGACGCCCGCATCCAGCGCGACGTCTTCATCGACCTCTCCTCGGCCACGACCGTGCCCGAGACCGGGGAGGTCGTCGTCGCGCGCATCGTGCGCTACCCGACCCACCGCGACGCCGCACAGGGCGTCATCGAGGAGGTGCTCGGCCGCGAGGACGAGCCGGGCGTCGACGTGGAGATCGTCATCCGCGAGCACGGCCTGCGGACGGAGTTCCCCCCGGACGTGACGGAGGCTGCCGAAGCGCTCCGCCAGGACGTGGCCGCCGAGATCGAGCGTGGCCGAGAAGACCTGCGCTCCCTGTTCACGGTGACGATCGATCCCGTGGATGCGAAGGACTTCGACGACGCGATCTCCCTCGAGCGCGTGGAGGGTCGCGTGCGGCTGTGGGTGCACATCGCCGACGTGAGCCACTACGTGCCGTGGGGGAGCGTGGTGGACGAGGAGGCGCGCCAGCGGGCGACCTCGGTCTATCTCGTCGATCGCGTGCTGCCGATGCTGCCCGAGCACCTCTCCAACGTCATCTGCTCGCTCAATCCGGGCGAGGAGCGACTCGCGTTCACGGTGCGCATGGACCTCGACCGCAACGGCGCCGTCGAGGACTACGCGCTCTTCCCCTCGGCCATCAGGAGCGACCGACGGTTCGACTACGACATGGTGCAGCGCTGGCTTGATGGCGGCGGCTTCCCCGATGCGGAGAGCGAGCGGCTGCTCACCGACTTCCGGCGCGTCGCCGCCACGTTGCATGAGCGGCGCGTCGCACGCGGCGGGCTGGACTTCGAGACGGTCGAGGCCAAGGTGCGCCTTGCTGAGGACGGGTCGCCGCTCGAGGTCGTGCTGCGGGCGCGCACCGATGCGACCAACATGATCGAGGAGGCGATGATCCTCGCGAACGAGGTCGTCGCACGGCATATGACCGAGGCGAAGGCGCCGATGGTCTATCGCATCCACGAGGACCCGGACCCCGACGCGCTCGAGCAGGTCGCGGTCATCCTCAAGGAGTTCGACTACCCCATCCAGGACGTGCACGGCGCCTCGCCGCAGACGTTCCAGCGCATCGTGAAGTTCGCCCACGGCCGTCCCGAGGAGCGGCTCATCAACTCGCTTCTGCTGCGCGCGCTCGAGCGTGCGCGGTACGTGGACTACCTCGGCTCGCACTTCGGTCTCGCTTCCGAGGCGTACACGCACTTCACCAGCCCCATCCGGCGGTACCCCGACCTCATCGTGCACCGGCTCCTGCGCGCGCAGCTTGCCGGGACGCTCGATGCCGAGCCGGTGGCATCCATGGCGGAGCAGCTCGAATGGCTCACCGACCACTGCTCGTTCATGGAGCGCGAGGCCGAGTCCGCCGAGGACGAGTCCACCAAGATGAAGCTCGTGGAGCTGATGGCCGAGCACCTCGGAGAGGAGTTCGACGGGATCGTCACCGGAGTAGCGAACTTCGGCATGTTCGTGCAGCTCGAGAACACAGCGGAGGGGCTCGTGCACGTCGAGCGCATGGCCGACGACTACTACCGCTACGATGCCGAGCGGTTCATGCTGTGGGGCGAGAACCGGGGCCAGACGTACCGTCTCGGCCAAGCGGTGCGCGTCCGCGTCGTCGATGCGAGCGTCGCCGACCGCAGGCTCGACTTCGAGCTCGCGTGAGACCGGCGCCGTCGCAGGGGCATGAACCGGGCGCGCTGGCGCTCGCCGTGGCCCTACGGCTACACTGACAGTTCGCGTTCTATACATCGAGGAGGCTGTTCGATGCGTTCGGAATCGCTCTCGTTCCTCAAGGAGATCGTCGAAGCGCCGTCGCCGTCGGGCTATGAGCAGCCGGCTGCGCGGGTCTTCCGCGACTACGTTTCGGGTTTCGCCGATGAGGTCTCGACCGATGTGATGGGCTCGGTGCACGCGCTGCTGCGCGGCACGGGCGAGGGCCCCTCGGTCATGCTCGCAGGCCACGTCGACGAGATCGGCTTCATGGTCACCTACATCACCGACGACGGGTTCTGCGCGTTCAAACCTATCGGCGGACATGATCCGCAGATCCTGCCCGGTGCCCGGGTGCACGTGCACACCGCCGACGGCGTGCTGCTCGGCGTGCTCGGCCGCCTGCCGATCCATCTGCTCGAAGACGAGGAGCGCAAGAAGGTCGTCAAGATCGAGAAGATGTTCGTCGATCTCGGCATGGGCGCTGACGCTGTGAAGAAGCGCGTCCGCATCGGCGACCCGGTCACCTTCGCGGTCGGTCTCGAGGAGTTCGGCGACGGCATGGCCGTCTCGCGTGCGTTCGACGACAAGATGGGCGCATGGATCGTGGCCGAGGTGCTGCGGCGCGTGAAGGAAGCAGGCGGCGCTCCCGGCGACCTCGTCGCGGCCGCGACGGTCCAGGAGGAGATCGGGCTTCGGGGCGGGACGACGTCGGCCTACAGCATCGACCCCGTCGTCGGCATCGCGGTCGAGGTCGGTCACGCGACGGACTTCCCGGACGTCGACAAGCGCAAGCACGGCGAGGCCAAGGTCGGAGGCGGACCCATCATCGCGCGGGGCGCCAACATCAACCCGAAGGTCTTCGAGCTGCTCTGCGAAGCCGCCGAGGCCGAGAAGATCCCGTACCAGATCGGCGGTGAGCCCCGGGGGACCGGGACCGACGCCAACGCGATCCAGCTGGCGCGCGGCGGCAAGGCGGCCGCGCTCGTGAGCGTGCCGCTCCGCTACATGCATACGCCCACCGAGGTCCTCTCGCTCGATGACCTCGAGAACACGGCGAAGCTGCTCACCGCGTTCGTACGCCGTCTGGAGCCGGGGATCGACTTCACCCCGTGAGCATGCCGTGCAGACGCTGATCTCCAACAACAAGAAGGCCTATCACGACTACTTCGTCGATGAGACGTTCGAGGCGGGCATCGAGCTCACCGGGACCGAGGTGAAGTCGCTGCGCGAGAACAAGGCGAGCTTGCGCGAGTCGTTCGCGAGCGTGCGACGGGGCGAGTTGTGGCTGCACAACGTGCACATCTCGGCTTACTCGCACGGCAACCGCGCCAACGTCGACCCCGATCGCCCGCGCCGTCTGTTGCTGCACAAGAAGGAGATCCGGTACCTCATCGGCAAGACCAAGGAGCGCGGCTACACCCTCGTGCCGCTCAAGATGTACTTCAACGAGCGCAACCTGGTGAAGGTCGAGCTCGGTCTGGCGCGCGGCAAGAAGATGCACGACAAGCGCGCGAGCATCGCCGAGCGCGACCACGCGCGTGACGTGCAGCGTGCGCTCAAGGACCGCATCCGCGGGGAGTAAGGCGGCTCAGAAGCGGGAGACGGCTCCTGCGAGCACGTCATCGATCGGCACGCCGTCGACAGCGGTGACCACCCACGCGCCGTCTTGCTCGACGATGGTGATGGTGCCGGTCGCGGTGCCGGCATCCCCCCGTGCGTGGACGATCACGTCATCGGGACGGCCGGCATCCGGTTCGCTCAGCGTGATCGTGCTCTCGCCGAGACCGACACGGATGACGAGCGTGACCGAACCGCCACTCCATCGTTCGGAGACGACCTCAGAGGTGCCCGCATCGATCGACCGGGCCGCGAGCGCGGCCACCGTCGGGCGCGACGCTTCGGGGACGACGTCGGAGAGCGCGTCGAAGTCGGCTTCGACCGAGGCGCGCACGTAGCGGGCGGCCGCCTCGATGCGGCCCCGCTCGGCTCCGGGGCCCAGCAGTCGCCACGCGATCCAGCCCGCCAGCACGAGCAGCGCCACCATCGCGAGCGCCACGAGCGCGAACAGCAGCGGACGCCCCGTCTTCTCGCGCGGGAGGTGGGCAGTCGTAGCTCGCTCGGGTCCCGGTGTCTGCGTGTCCATGCAGGGTTCATACCCCCGCCGGGTGACCCGGTCGCCACTGCCGTGACGCGCTCCGGTCCCATGCGACCCGGCACGCTTCCTGCTGCATGAGTGGTGCATCGCAGCGTGCCGGGTATATACTCGGACACCCGCGGAGCACGCGGGACGCACGTTGACATGCGTCGATTCCGGGGGCGACTGGTTTCGACACGATAGGCCTGAGGGAGGAAGCAGGCCGAGGTCTCCTCACCTCGCTAAACAGGGGTACACCGTCGACAAGCGTCGACAACGATTACGCACTCGCTGCCTAAACACGGCTAGCGACGTCGCCCGGTACGAGTCTCCGGTACCGGATCCGACGCCATTCAGGGGACTACCGGAGCGGCTGATGTCGGTATGCCGCGAGGGAACGCGACCCGGCTGGGCCCGTTCACGCTCGTCACGGCGTGTCGTACGGGCCGAGATCCACAGCCGTGACTGAGCCTGGAGATGCCTCCCAGGGGTGTGTCGTGGACCGGAGTTCGATTCTCCGCGCCTCCACCAGACCTCGAATCGGGACCGTGCGGTCCCGTTGACGCGAGATGAAGCCCGCCGCCGCCGGCGGGCTTCACGCGTTTCGCGTGTGTCGCATGCGCCTACTCGCCACCAGGGTCCACCCGTCCCCGACGCCGCTTGACCGCGGAGCGGCGCCGTTTCGACTCCACCTGACGGCGCTTCGCCGCGCGGGACATGCGCGTGGGGACGCGCTCCGGTCGCTCGGCCAGCGCCCAGCGCTGCTCGAGGCGCTCGCGGAGGCGCTTCACGCAGGCACGTTTGTTGAGCAGCTGGCTGCGCTCGCGTCGGCACACCACGGTGATGCCGGTGGGTCGATGCACGAGCCGGACGGCCGAGTCGGTCGTGTTCACGCTCTGTCCGCCGGGCCCGCTGCCGCGAAACGTCTGCACGTCGCACTCGGCGAGCAGCGCCTCGTCATCGTCAGGTATCGAGTAGTCGTCCATCGGACCTCCCGCCCCGATGATAGCGGTATACTCTGGCGCATGTCTGATGAGCCCACACGATACGGATTCCCCGCCCGCGCCTGGGAGGTCGCCAAGGCGCAGGCCGAGGACGCGCTCGCGGCCGCGGCGCGGTCGCGGTCGACGATCACGTACGCGGGCCTGTGTGAGCGGGTCACCGCCGTGCGCCTCCGACCGTACTCGTTCGCGCTGGTCGCGTTCCTGGACGAGGTGTGCACCGAGCAGGACGAGCGCCTCGGGATCGTCTCGGCATCCCTCGTGGTGCGCAAGGACACGGGGCTGCCCGGCGACGGCTACTTCCGTCACGCCACGCTCTCTGGTCGGCGCTTCGACTCGCCCGAGGACTACTGGCGTGCCGAGGTCGACAAGGTGTACGCCGCGTTCGCCGAGGAGGCATCGTGACCGACTGGCTGCTGTCCCTGCCGCCGTACCTCAAGTACGTCGCGCTCACCTGGGTCCCATGGGTCGAGTTGCGGGGCGCCATCCCGCTCGCGTTCCAGCAGGGCGAGCAGCTCTATCTCCCGCTCATCCTGCTCGCGAACCTCGCCATCTTCTGGCCGGGCTTCTACTTCCTCGAGCTCGTCTATCACCGCATCCCCGAGGGCTCGTGGCTGCACCGGAAGCTCGAGCGCATCCGCACCAAAGCGCACCCGTTCGTCGAACGCTACGGGATCGTCGGCCTCGCGCTCTTCGTCGCCGTGCCGCTCCCGGGCACGGGTGCGTACTCGGGCACAGCGGCCGCGTGGCTCCTGGATATGGAGCCCAAGCGTGCCTTCCTCGGCGTCTCGTTGGGGGTCGCCATCGCATTCGGACTGGTCTGGGCGCTCACCGCCGGCGTCGCCGGTGTGTCGACGCTCTGGCAGGGCTAGCGGGGCGGGGAGCGGGATGACCGAGCGGGCACTCGATCTCCAGCGACGGCCGTTCGCGTTCGGGCTCTCGCTCATCCCCGCCGAGGCGCTCGATCCGCTGTCGCGCCATGACGTCGCGCCGCCGGAGGCGATCGCCGAGGCGTGCGAGGAGCTTGCCGCCGCGTTTGCGTTCGTCCCGTCCTGGGAGCCGTGGGCGGCGGATGCCATCACGATCCTGAGCGACCGGGACGTCAGCCCGTTCTGGGTGGTCGAGGGGCCCCTCTGGCCGGTCCTGCGCGAGCGCGGCATCGAGCGCGGACTGCGGGAGACGCTCACGGCTCAGGGCGAGATAGCCTCGGCCATCGGTGCGCGTCTGGAGGCGCTGGCCGAGGAGGTACGGCGGGGCATCGGCCTCGGCGCGCGCGCGGTCGTGATCGCCGAGGACCTCGCGGGATCCGAAGGCCCGCTCGTCGCGCCCGACTTCGCGATCAGCGTGCTCGTCCCAGCCCTCAAGCGGCTTACCGGCATCGCGGACGCGGCGGGCGTGCCCGCGGCGCTGCACTCCGACGGCGACGTCCGCCCGCTGCTCGCGGCGGCCAAACGCGCCGGTTTCGCGGCGCTTCACGCCGGGGGCGGCCTCTCGTTCGAGGCATTCGAGCGGCTCTTCTGGGCGGCCCGCGCTGAGGGTCTCGCCGTCATCGGCGGACTCCAGACCGTCGAACTCAACGGCTTCCCGGCCGCCGAGTCGCTGGGGAGCCGGGTGGGACTGCTCGCTCAGGCAGGCGGGTTGCTCGTCGCCGACGACGGTGGTATCACCGAGCCGCTCCACGTGACGTTGCTCGTCTCGGCGCTCATGGCTGCGCGCGACGCGGGCGCTACGACCTAGGAAGGGACGCGCATGAGCCATCACGTCAGGCGGACCGACCGCGCCATCACGGACCCGGCGCACGTCGAGTCGATCATCGAGCGGGGACGGTACTGCACGTTCGCGCTGTGCGACGGGGACGAGCCCTACGCGGTGGCGTTGTCGTACGGGTATGACGCGTGCGCGCGGCGCATGTACTTCCACGTGGCGCACGCGGGGCACAAGCTGGACGTCATCCGTCGCAACCCGTCCGCGTGCGGGCTCGTCGTGATCGACCACGGCTACACACAGGGGGAGTGCGAGCATCCCTTCGAGTCGGCGGTGCTACGCGGCCGCATGCGCATCGTGGAGGACGAGGAGGAGAAGCGGCACGCGCTCCAGGTGCTCGTCGGCCATCTGGAAGACGACCCGACGGCGTTCTGGGAATCGCGCGGTCTGGATGACGCCGCCGAGCATCGACGTTACACGGCGCTGTGCTTCGAGATCGAGTCGGTGACCGCCAAGCGCGGCAAGTAGACGCCCCGTCAGTAGCGGCTGCGGCGCGCGCCCTCTCCGCCACCCCAGGCGCCGAGGTCGGCCAGGACCGCGATGACGAGCCAGACGACATCGAGGCCGCCGACGCCGCCGGGAGCGACGAACGCGTAGACGAGCGTCGTGTACGGCATGAGCAGGAACCCGAGGATCGGGATCACGATCCCGTCGTATGCCGCCGCGAGCTTGTCTGTGAACAGCCACATCAGCACGATGCCGAGGCGAGGCGCGAACAGTCCGAACAGCGCGATCAGGCAGCCACAACCCATCAGCGGTCAACTCCGTCCGTCATCGGTCCATGCTCTTGGTGATACCCGCCCGGCGGCGCTTGTCCACGGTTGCGGGCGTGCTTGCTGCACGTGTCGGCAGCCTGGAGCGGCTCGGGGACCTTGTGGCGCCCCGTCGACCACGCCAGGCAGAGGGCGATGGCACTCGATAGGTCGACCCGGTGACCGGGTGACACGTAGACTGGCTTCACGCCGCTCCGGAGGCGGACGGCTGCGCCCTCGGCGCCCCATTCCTTGGTGTAGACGAGGACGCTGCCGCGCTCTGGCGCCGGCAACCGCTCGATCGCGTGGAAGGGCGTCTTGGGGACGCCGATGGTCGGCACATCGAGCAGCACGCCGAGGTGCGACGCCAACCCGAGCCCGCGTTCGTGCACCACGCCGTGCCCGTCGCAGAACAGCAGATCGAACGGCGTGCTCAGGTGTTCGATCGCCTCGAGGCTCAGGCGGCCTTCCCGGAACGCCAGGAGGCCGGGCTCGTAGGGCAGGTCCGGCGTGCCCTCGACGATCCGCGTCTCGAGCGTCCGGAACCTCCGGTCCATCACGACGGCGCACGCCCAGGCATGCCGCCCGTCCTTGCTGTAGCCGACGTCGACGCCACAGGCGATGCGCGGCGCCTCGGGACCGGCATCGGCGAGCGGCTCGAGGCGGACCTCCGCGGCGAGCAGACGCTGGATCGCCCCCGCCTGCGCGCGTGGCACGGCCCACGGGTGACGCAGTTCGGTTCTTGCCTGGACCATCGTGACCTCCACTCGGGTACATCCCACACAGAAGCTGCCCGAGGGAGGAATGGCGTATGCCTGACTACATCATGCTCACCACGCTCACAGAGAGCGGTGCCGAGACCGTGAAGCGCAATCCGGAGCGCATCCTCGAGGTCGACAAGGAGCTCGAAGCGATGGGCGTCAGAGTGCTCCACCAATGGGCGGTGCTCGGGGCCTACGACTTCGTGAACGTCGTGGAGGCGGAGGACGACATCGCCGTCGCCCGCGCGTCGCTCGAGCTCGGAGCCCGGGGCACGATCCGCATCCAGACGATGCCCGCGATCAGCGTGCAGGAGCTCGTCGCGGGTCTCGGCGACTGAGACGAGAACGCGCAACGAGGGCGCCCCTGACGGGACGCCCTCGCGTCATACGGAGTCGATGGCGTGCTAGGCTTGCGCGGCCTTCGTGCCGGCCAACGGCATGGCCTCGACGACGAGGTCCATGATCGGCGTGATGTGCAGATCGAGCTCGTGGTGATCGCGGAGCTGCTCGAGCTGGAGTCGGCAGTTCTCGCACGGCGCCGCGATGATGGTCGCGCCGGTCGCGCGGATCTGCTCGACCTTCTTCGCGCCGCTCTTGATGCGGTCCTCGTCGAACTCGGACATCGCGACGATCCCGCCACCGCCGCCGCAGCACCACTGCTGCTCGCGGTTCGGCGTGAGGTCGCGGAAGTCCGCGGCGAGCGCTCTCACGATGCGCCGCGGCTCCTCGAACAAGCCGCCGTTGCGCCCGATCTGGCAGGGGTCGTGATAGGTGATCGCACCCTTGACCGAGCCCGGGTCCACCGTGATGCGGCCGTCGGTGATGTACTCGTCGATCACCTCAAGGATATGGCGCACCCGGAAGGGGTGCTTCTTGCCGCTCCACGCCTCGTGGAAGATCTTCGCCACGCGGTAGGCGTGACCGCACTCGGTGATCACGACCTCCTTCACGCCGAGGCGCAACGCCTCGTCCATGTATCGGTCAGCGATCTTGCGGGCCTTCTCGGCATCGCCGAGGAAGAACCCGTAGTTGGCCGACTCGAACAGCGAGAGCGTCCAGCTGGCGCCGGCCTCGTGGAAGATGACCGCGGCGGGCCGGATGCTGTGAGCACCGGCGAGCCCGACGTAGAGGATGTCGGCCCCTTCCTTGTCCACGGGGATCTCCGCGCTCGGGTCGCCGGTGATCTCCCGGACCTCGGCCTCGATGTCCTTGAAGCCGCTCACGAGCACGTCGCGGAAGAGCTCGGGCTGGTCGCCCTTCATGATGGCGGCGTCGGCGAGCTGGGAGAGCATCTCGTTCCCCATGCCCGCGGCGATGAGCATCGCCTTGGCCACCGAGAGGATCCACGCGGTGTCGATGCTGAACGGGCAGAAGTACATGCACCGACGACACGCGGTGCAGGCGTATGTGGACTCGTAGAGCTCCTCGAGAAGGTTCTCGTCCGGGTCACGCGCCTCGTAGAGCGCGGGCACGAAGCGCCCGGCCTTGTCGAAGTACTTCTTGTAGATCTGGCGGATCAGCTCGGCGCGGCGTGCGGGCAGGTACTTGAAGTCGCCGGTGCCGACGTACTGGTGGCACGCGTCCTTGCAGATGGCACAGCGCGCACAGATGTCGATGTACTGCTTGAGCTGGCGGTTCATCTTCTTGTCGATGACCCCCGCGAGGGTCGTGAGCTGCTGCGTCTCCATGCTACTCACTCCTCACGAGGTTGGCGGAGAACGAACCGATGGTGTGCACGAGCTTGCTGAACGGGAAGTAGATCAGCAGCAGGTCCACGAAGAGCATGTGCGTGCCGAGCGACCAGCCGACGTTGGAGTGCACGATCTCGTCGGGGAGCATCGGCCGGAACGCGAGCAGGCTCTGGAACCACTCACGGTACGTCTCGGCATGCACGTGGCCGAAGAACCGCATGTGGTTGCCCATGATGATGACGCCGAGCAGCAGCGCCAGCAGAAGGAAGTCCTCGGGCACCGAGAGGTTCTTGAACGGGCCGAACGTACGCCGCCCGATCCAGTACAGTACCGCGATCATCATCAGCGTTCCCGCGATACCGCCGGCCCAGGCGGCGAACGTGTTCATGCCGTCCTCGCCGAGCCACTGCGGCAGCAGCGGGTACTCCTGGATGATGCGGAGGTGTCCGACGAACGCGGCGAGCGCGGCGACGTGGAACATCATCGCGAACAGCCACATCCGCGGTTCGATGCGGGCGGAATGGGGTGCGAGGAACGTATCCTTGAGCATCTTGCCGAAGCGTCCGGCACCGGTCTTCGGCTTGGGGAACAGGCCGAGCGGGACCGGCGACTTGGGCGTGGTCGACCACTCGTAGACGCGCCAGGCTATGCCGAGAACGAACACGGCGATGGCCAGGTAGGTTCCCCACACAGAGGTGATCTGCAGGTAGGTCTCCATGAGCTGGTATAGCCTTCCGTCGGTGGGGCTTCTACTTCACGCGCTTGACCAGGAAGACGAACTCGCCGTCTTCCTTCTCGGCCTTCAGCACCTCGTTGCCGGTGCTCTTGGCCCAGGCGGGGATGTCGGCCATCGCGCCGGGGTCGGTCGCGACCGCGCGGATGACGCCGCCCACGGGCACGTTGGTGATGTTCTGGCTGACCTTGACCATGGGAAGCGGGCAGAGCAGGCCCTTCAGGTCGAGCTCCAGGTCCACCTTGGTCTCATCGGACATGGCGTGCTCCTTTCGGTCGGCCATCCAGGGGTAGATGGCCACGACTGTCGTCACACGACGACGCGGCGCGCCGTCGCTTGGGAACTAGATGAAGAGCTGGATGTCCGCGTCCTGCGCCTTCATGAGGAAGAAGCCGACGCCGACGGGTTCCTTGACGCCCTCGATGAAGGCATCCTGCGGGATCTCCATGACGTCCATGGACATCTGGCAGCCGTACATGTTGACGCCGAGCGTGACGGCCAGGTCGCGCAGCTCGATGAGCTTGCTGACGTTGTGGTTGCCCATCATCTTGCCGAACATCCACCGGCCCATCCCGCCAAAGCTGAACTTGGACGGATTCGCCTTGGTGATGTCGCCCCCGTACATCATTCCCAACATCTTGCCGAACAGCGTCTTGCCGGTGCTCACGTTCTTCTTGATGGCGCGCAGGCCCCAGAACGTGAAGAACATGGTGACTTCCATGCCCATCGCTGCCGCGCCGGTAGCGATGATGAAGGCGCCGAACAGCTTGTCCATGTCGCCGCTCATCACCACCATCGCGAGGCTCTTCTGGCGGGTCTCATCTTCCGGCATCGTGCGGTCCTCCTTCGTGAACTCAGGGGTGGTCAGGGCTCGGCCGCTCCGGCCGGTGCCGCCTCACTGCTCCGGGGAGGGGGAGAGCGCGTCGCCGACGGTGCGGTTCTCGTCGGCGATCGTCTCCTGCAAGACCTCGGAGATCAGGTCGAATGCCTGGATGATCTTGGGATTGGTGATCGCGTAGTAGACACGGGTGCCCTCACGGCGCGTCCGCACCACGCCTGCGGCGCGCAGGATGGCCAGATGCTGGGATGTGTTCGCCTGTGACATGCCCGTCTCCGCGACGATCTCTGAGACGGTGCGCTCCTGGTCGCGCAGAGCGCCGAGGATGCGCTGGCGCTTCTCGCTCGCGAGGGTCTTGCACAGCTCGCTGTGCAGACAGTAGAAGTCTTTCGGCACGATATGCTCCTGACGGTCCGGCACCCATCAAAGCATGAACATATTCGGATATGTGAATGCTTGCACAGAGCGTAAGGTGCGGCCGGGGGCCCTGTCAAGAGGGAATTCATGAAGATTAACGAGAACGTGACGAGCATCACGCGGCATGGGCACCCTAGCCCCGCCCATCGTTTTCCCGCTGGTCGCGGGTTTGATGGCACGGTGCGCCGTGCTACGATTGAACCCGCATGAGCGCGGGTCGCGCGGGCATCGCAGCGATGCGTCCGTACCCGTGTCGTGAACCCGGACCAGGCATCAGTGGGCCAGACAGGGGGACGACGTGGCGCTTGAGGGCAACCTCAGGGACTTCTCACTCGAAGACATGTTCCGGCTTCTGGCGTCCGGCCGTAAGTCGGGCACGCTGTATCTCGAGCGCCCGGACGCGCAGGGGAAGGTCTGCTTCAAGAAGGGCCGCGTCTTCTTCGCCTCGTCCAACTGGCATCGCGAGTCGCTCGGCAGACGTCTCGTGAAGGCGGGAGTCATCTCCGAGAAGCAGCTGCGACAGGCTCTCGGGCTGCAGAAGATCCAGAAGAAGGAGAAGGCCGGGCGTCGCCTCGGGCAGATCCTCGTCGATGAGGGCTACCTCGACGCGAAGGTGCTCGAGAACTTCATCCAGGAACAGATCAACGACACGCTCTTCGACCTCTTCCGGTGGGAAGATGGCGAGCTGCGCTTCGAGGCGGACGAGCTGTGTGAGGACGAGGACATCGGCATCTCGGTGTCGGTCGAGAACATCATCATGGAGGCATCACGCCGGCTTGAGCTGTGGGACCGGATCCGCCAGAAGATCCCCAGCCTCGACACGGAGTTCGTGATGGCCGCCGCTCCCGGCGACAAGTCGATGGAGATCCACCTCAAGCCGAAGGAGTGGATGTTGCTCTGCTACCTGCACGGCGGCCGCTCGGTATCCGAACTCGTCGACCTGACCGGCTACAACGACTTCGAGACCGCGAAGATCCTGTACGGGATGTTCTCGGCGGGGCTGATCGAGAAGACCGGTGCCGACGGGGCACCGGCCGGGTAGGCCGGGTGCGCGCATGGACGGCGAAAGCCTGGCCAAGGACCTGACTCCCGAGGAGTTCGCGCGGTTCCGCGACTACATCCATCAGCACTCCGGCATCTACCTCGAGGAGTCCAAGACGGACTCGTTGCGGATCTCGCTCGTGACGCGTGCGACGCGCCTGGGCTTCGTCGACTTCGAGGACTACTACCGCAAGCTCGTCTCGGACAACACCGAGTTCAACGAGCTCATGAACCTGGTGACCATCAACGAGACGAGCTTCTTCCGGTTTCCGCAGCAGTTCGAGGCGCTGAAGAACCGCGTTCTGCCCGAGATCATGGGCAGCAAGCCCGCGACCAATCGCTCCTTCCGTGTCTGGTCCGCCGGTTGCTCGACGGGCGAGGAGCCGTACTCGATCGCGATGACCCTGCTCGATGCGGGCATCGAGGGGCTGGGCTGGAAGGGTCAGGTGCTCGGCACCGACGTGTCCACCAAGGCGCTCAGCCGCGCGCAGAAAGGCGTCTACGCGAAGCGCTCGGTGCTGAGCGTGCCGAAGGAGAAGCTGGGCCGTTGGTTCGAGCCGGTCGCTGAGGGCTACCGTGTGCGTCCGCAAGTCAGGCAGATGATCGACTTCGGCTACCACAATCTCATCAAGGAGCCGTATCCGCTGTCGCTCATGGGGAACTGGGACGTCATCTTCTGCCGCAACGTCACCATCTACTTCAGACTGGAATCGACGCGGCGCGTCGTCTCCAACTTCTTCAACAGCCTCAACGAGGGCGGCTATCTGTTCATCGGCCATTCCGAGACGCTGACGTCGATCAGCGACGAGTTTGAAGCGGTCGAGATCGGCGGCGTCTTCCTCTATCGCAAGCCGCGCTCCAAGCGCCTCTTCGCGCTGGGCGCGCCGCGACCCCAGGCGACGGTCCATCGGCGCGAGGAGCCGCAACCCGTGCCGGTGCGCCCCGCGAGCACACGATCGGATGCGGGACGCGGTCCGGCGACCGATGCGCCGCGCGCCGGGAAGCTACCGACCGCGCCGGCGGAGACGCCTGAGGAGCCGCCGGCGACCCTGCAGCGGGCTCGCACGTATCTGGAGGAGGGTCACCCGGAGCGCGTGCTCGATATCGTGGGCCGGCTGTTGGAGCGAGACCCCAACGATCCCGAGGCGCACCTGCTCTCGGCGTACGTCCACGCAGATGCCGGTGAGTACGAGCAAGCGCTCGAAGCGTGCCACCGGGCGCTGGCGACCAATCCGTTGCTCCCGGTCGCTCGCTACATCCTCGGCATCATCTACCAGCGACAGGGCGACCTTGTGCGCGCCGTGAGCGAGTTGAAGAAGACCATCTACATCGATGCCGATTTCGCGCTGGCGCACCTCAATCTCGCGAACATCTACAAGTCGCAACGCAAGTGGGACGCCGCGGCCCGCGAGTACGAGAACGCGCTGAAGGCGCTCTACAAGTCGCCGGAAGGCGCGTGGACCGAGTTTCTCGGCGGATTCAAGGCAGACCTGCTGGTCAAGACGTGTGAACGCAGTCTGGTAGAGTGTCGGAAGGCGATGGGTGCGGCATAGCCGCGGCTCCTCAAGTCCGCCTTCCGTCGAGGCGATACGACACGACAAGACGTGGTCGTGGGAGGGAGTAGGGAATGGCTGGTGCGCGCATTCTCGCGGTCGACGATAGCCCGACCATCCTCGAGATGATCAAGGCGATCCTCGAGGCGGGCGGGTACGAGGTCATCACCGCGAGCGACGGGGCGGAGGCGCTCGAGACCGCACGCGCCGAGAAGCCCGACCTCATCCTGCTCGACGTCATGCTGCCCAAGCTCGACGGCTACCGTGTCTGCCGTCTTCTCAAGTTCGATCAGAACTACAAGAGCATCCCGATCATCATGCTCACGGCGAAGACCGAGGAGCAGGCGATGGCGACCGGCATCCGGACCGGCGCCAACCAGTACCTGACCAAGCCGGTCGAGCCTGACACGCTGCTGTCGGCGGTCGCCGAAGAGCTCTCCAAGGCGCAAGGATAGGCGGTTCGAAGATGGCGGATGCAGGTGGCATCTCCACCAGGGTGCTCGACAGTCTCGTAAGCGCCGGATTGCTCACGGTCGAGCAGCTCGCGAGCGTCGGCGAGGCCGCGGCCGAGCGCGGCGTCCACGCCGGGGTCATCCTGTCGGAACGCGGGCTCGTCTCGGCGGCTGATGTCGCGTCAGCGCTCGAGCACGAGCTGGGCGTGCCGCGCGTCGACCTCACGAGCTACGCGCCGGAGGACGACGCGCTTGCGCTCGTGCCGGCGGACGCTGCGCGTTCGCGGCGCGCGCTGCCGCTCTTCGAGATCGAAGGCATGCTGACCGTAGCGATCGGCGACCCCATGGACGTCTTCGCGCTCGATGCGCTCGCCGCCGAGCTGGCGCTCGAGGTCGAGCCTGTCCTCGCGGACACGGATTCGGTCGCGGAGGCGCTCGCGCAGTACTACGGCGAGGCTGAAGCGCCCGCGGTCCCCGAGCCGGATGAGCCTGTCGGGGAAGCCGGGGTCGCGGAGACCCTCTCCGACGGAGCGGACGAGCCCGTCGTGGAGGCGTCCGACTTCTTCGAGGCGCCGGTCGAGGTCGAGCCGGCGGTGCCCGTGGCGCCGTCCGCGGAGCCGGAGCCTGATGCGGCGCCGGCCGTGCCTGCCGAGACGATCGAGAGCATGGCCGAGGCAGTGCCCGAGAGCGCTCCGGCGGTCGATCTGGACGTCCTGGCGGTCGCCGACGCGCGCAAAGTCGCGGTGCTCGTCGCCGATATCCTCGAAGACGCCGTCCGAAAGGGCGCCTCCCGCATCCACCTGCTGCCCTACAAAGACGACTTCTTCCTCGTCTATCGCGTGAAAGGGGCGCTCGAGAAGGCCGCGAGCGCGCCGCGCTCGCTGCAGAGCGCGCTCGTCGACGGCTTCAAAGCCTACGCCAAGCTCTCCGACGTGCCCGCCACGCTGCCGGCACTCGGTCGCGTGCATACCAAGATCGCTGACCGGGACCTCGTGCTCACCTGCTCGGTCGTCCCGACCATCGCAGGTCAGCGGCTCGTCGTCTCCTTCGTACCGTACCGTCCCGAGCCTCGATCGCTCGCCGATCTCGGGATGACCGAGGCCGAGGTTCGCGCGCTGCACGCCATGGTGGAGCGCGGTCGCGGGATCCTGCTCATAGCCGCTCCCGTCGCGGGGGGTCGGAGCTCCACGTACTACGCGCTGCTGCACCACGCGGCCCAGGCGGGCAAGACGGTGTACTCGGTGGAACGTGCGGTTGAGTACGAGCTGCCCTCCGTCGCGCAGGTGCTCGTCAATCCGGGGTCTCCGGTCCCCGTCGCCAACTACGTCGCTGCGGGGCTGCGCCAGGACACCGATGTCGTCGCGGTCGATGGCCTGCAGACCGTCGAAGACGTGCACCTCGCCGTCGAAGCGGCGGGTCTCGGCCGCCTCGTGATCGCGACGTTCCCCGCGGCCGACATCGCCTCGGCAGTCCGTCGGATGCTCGATCTCGGCGTCGAGCCCCACAGTCTTGCCTCGGCGCTGACGCTCGGCGTAGGGCAGCGGCTCGTGCGCCTGAACTGCCCGAACTGTACGCAGGAGACGGACGCGGCGCTCGCGCGCACCATCCCGGGCGCGCCCAAGGACATCACGGACAGGGCCGGCAGCGGTTGCCCGAACTGCGGGAAGAGCGGCTTCAGGGGCGTCACCGGTATCTTCGAGGTGCTGCCGTTCACCGAGCCGGTGCGGAGCACCGTCGCAAGCTCGGCGAGCCGGGCCGACATCACGGCGGCCGCGGCCAAGGCCGGCATGCGGCCGCTCATCGCGTCCGGCCTCGCGCGTGTCGCCGCCGGAGAGGTCAGCGCGACCGAACTCGACCGCGTGCTGCGATTCTCGGAGTAGATGACGATGCCGCGAAAGAAGAGCGCCGCCGAGAAGGCACCTGCGGAGGCGACAGCGCCCGGACAGGCGGTGGATACGACGGCCGCCGAGATCCGGCAGGTGGTCGTCTTCCGTTTGGAGTCGCAGTTCTACGCGCTGCCGATCGACGCTGTGCAGGAGATCCAGCAGATCGTCGAGTTCCGTCCCGTGCCGGACTCGTCGCCGGCGCTCGTCGGGATGGTCGACGTGCGCGGGACGGTCATCCCCGCGATCGACCTCCGGCTCCTGGTCGGGCTGCCGGGAGCGGAGCACGGTCTGGAGACGCCGATGATCCTGTGCCGGGCCCACGGAAGGCTCGTGGCGCTCGTCGTCGATGAGGTGGAAGACGTCGTCTCCCTGCCGCCGGGCTGCATCCAGGAGCCGTCCAAGCTCTACGCCCTGGCGGACCGCATGATCGGCGTGTGCCGGCTCGATGCGGGCCTCGTGCTGTTGTTGGACGCCGATCGGCTCGTGCCCGACGAGACGCTGGCGCCCGTAGACGCTCTGGCCGAGGGAGGCGCGGACGATGAAGCATGATCACTCCCTTCTCGGCATGGACGCGGCCGAAGTGCTCCGCCAACGCGCCGAATCGCTCGCCCAGGTCTCCGAAGAAGAGGCGGCGCTCGACCTGCAGGCGATGCTGCTCTTCCGGCTAGGAGAGGAGTGGTACGCGTTCCGCATCGAGCAGGTGCTCGAGATCTACAACGAGTACCGGATCGCGCCGATCCCGCGCGTGCCCGAGTTCATCCTCGGCGTCATCAACATCCGGGGCGAGATCGTCTCGGTGACCGACATCGCACGGTTGATGCGGGTGAGCGTCTCGGAAGCGGACGCACGCGGCGAACAGAGCGCGATCGTCGTCACGAACGATACGTGCACGAGCGCGGTCGTCGTGGATGAGATCGGCGACATCATCGAGGTACCGGCCGACTCGATCGAGCCGCCGTTGGCGGTCGTCGACAAGAGCCAGTCGGAATGGGTGAGCGGCTCTGTGTACGTCGAAGGTCGCCTCATCGGCATCATCAACCTGGACAAGGTCCTTGAACCCATCGGCGAGAACGAGTGACGAGGAGCGAAGACACATGCTGAAGAAGCTCATCGAGCGCATCAGGGGCAGCTTCCTGGCGAAGTACACGATCACGAACCTCGCGCTCATCTTCGTGGTGAATACCACGCAGCTCGTCGTGGCGTGGCTCGTGTTCAAAGACGCCCTCGGCAACGACGAGCGGCTCTTCGAGCACGCGGTGATCGTCCTGGCCGTGTTCGTCGCGATGGTCGTCGTCTTCGTCTACCTCTACGTCCTCATCGGCCGCTACTTCACAGCGCCGCTCGGGCAGGTCGTCGGCAGCGTCAAGGCCGCGTGCGAAGGCGAGATCGGCCA
This sequence comes from Anaerosomatales bacterium, assembly GCA_030019445.1. Classification (GTDB taxonomy): domain Bacteria; phylum Actinomycetota; class Coriobacteriia; order Anaerosomatales; family Anaerosomataceae; genus JASEEU01. Next base: position 35,110 of record JASEEU010000001.1, read on the forward strand.
CAAGGTGGACGTGAAGTCCCCCGATGAGTTCGGTGTGCTCGCCCGCTCCTACAACCAGATGCTCGACCTCATCGTCTACCTCATCACGCAGACGCAGGAGTCGTCCCAGCGCCTCGATCGCGCGTCGGTCGAGATCACCTCGGCGACCGAGCAGCAGGCGTCCGGCGCCGCCGAGCAGGCAGCCTCGATCAGCGAGACGACCGCGACGATGGAGGAGCTTGCGGCGACATACCGCCAGATCGCCGACAACGCCGACCACGTGGTGCGTCTTGCCGAGGGTTCGCTCGGCAGCGCCGAGTCCGGCCAGCAAGCGGTCATGAACACGCTCGGCGCGATGGAGGAGATCAAGTCCCGCTCACAGGCCTCGGCCAACAAGATCCTGCAGCTGGGCGAGCGCAGCCAGCAGATCGGGCAGGTGCTTGCGATCATCAACAGCATCGCCGACCAGACGAAGATCCTCGCGCTCAACGCCGCCATCGAGGCGGCGCGCGCGGGCGAGGCGGGTAAGGGCTTCTCGGTGGTCGCCACCGAGATCAGGAAGCTCGCCGAGTCGGTCGTGGACTCCACGGGTGAGATCGAGTCGATCATGACCGAGATCCAGAGCGCCGCGAACGACCTGGTGCTCTCGACCGAACAAGAGCTCAAGCAGGTGAGCAGCGGCGTCGAACTCGCGCATGTGACCGGCGACAGCCTCGAGCAGATCCTCGACACCATCGAGCAGACGACGCTGGCGGCAAAGGAGATCTCGGCCGCCACGCAGCAGCAGCGTTCGGCGACCGAGCAGGTCGTCAAGGCGATGCGCGAGGTGGCGGCGGTGGCGCAGCAGACCGCTGCCGGGAGCAAGCAGGTCGCGTCAGCGGCCGAGCAGCTCGCCGCCATCGCCAAGGAGTCGAGCCAGGTCGGCTCGGCCTTCAGGATCGTCGACTAGCCACGCGAAGGGACCGCTCACATGGTCGAGTTCGACCGATCCGCGTTCATCAGCAAGTTTCAGGAGGAGGCGACCGACCTCCTGCAGCGCCTCAACGAAGGCGTCATCACGCTCGAGGGCGATCCGGGCAACCGAGAGCTCATCGAGCAGATGCTGCGCGACGCACACACGCTCAAGGGCAGCTCCCGCATGGTGGGGCTGATGGATATCTCGGACATCGCCCACAAGCTCGAGGACATCATGGTCCGCATCCGGGACGGCGAGCTTGCGTACACGATGGAGATGTCCGATGCGTTCTTCGCCGCGCTGGACGCCATCGTGTACCTCACCGACAACGCGGGGAAGGACACGTCCGACCTCGACCTTGACGGGCTCGTCGGACAGCTCGTCGGCATCGCCCGGCAGGGTCTCGCCGTCGAGGCGGCGGAGCCGGATGCGGCGGGTGCGACCGAGGGGGCGCAGGACGAGGTCGTCGAGCTGACCGACGATGAGGCCGACGCCATCGAGGCCGCCGAGCGCGAAGCGCAGGAAGCGGGGCACGAAGGCCCGCAACGCCTCCAGCGCGACGACACGCTCACCACGCGGGTCCAGCACACGGTCCGCATCCGTACCTCGCAGGTCGACCGGCTCCTCAACCTCGTGAGCGAGGTCGTCATCTCGCAGATAAAGGCCGAGCAACGCGCGCGGGAGATGCGCCGGATCCAGGCGCGCGTGCATGAGGCCAACCAGCTGTGGACGCGGATGAAGAGCCAGCTGGCCGCAGTGGCTGACGGCGGGACGGTCATCGAGGACGCCGAACTGCTCGACGAGGTGCTCGGCGAGCTGCGCAAATCGGCCAACTCAACCACCAAGGACTACATCGAGGACACGGCACGAGCGTCCACGGTCGTGTCCGACCTGCAGGAGCACTCGATGGCGCTGCGGATGCTGCCGGTCAGCACCGTCTTCAACACCTTCCCGCGCGCGATGCGCGACCTTGCGAGGCAGTACAAGAAGGATGTCGAGCTGACCATCGAGGGGGGCGACACCGAACTCGACAAGAAGGTGCTCGAGGAGATCAACGACCCGCTCATCCACATCCTGCGCAATGCGGTCGACCACGGGATCGAGACCGCCGAGGAGCGCCTGAAGGCGGGCAAGCCGGCCGCCGGCACGATCCGGCTCGCCGCGCGGCAGGAAGGCGACCACATCGTCATCGAGATCGCCGATGACGGCGGCGGCATCGATCCGGAGAAGGTCCGGGCGGCGGCTGTCCGCAAGGGCTACATCACCGCCACCGAGGCCAAGTCGATGTCCGATCGGGAGGCGACGTACCTCATCTTCGAGGCCGGCTTCTCCACGAGCGCCATCATCACGGAGATCTCGGGACGCGGCGTCGGCATGGATGTGGTCCGGGAGTTCGTCGTCGAGAAGCTGAAGGGCTCGCTCGATGTCGACTCCAAGCTTGGTGAGGGGACGACGTTCCGCCTGACGATCCCGCTCACGCTCGCCATCATCCGGGCGCTCATGCTCACCGTGAGCGGTCAGACGTTCGCCCTGCCGACGGCGGCGATCGAGGAGACGCTGCGTGTCGAGCCGTCCGAGATCATCAAGGTCGAGGGGCGCGAGGTCATCCGCCGCCAGCGCCGTACGATCCCGCTCGTGCACCTGCGAGACGTGTTGGGTCTCGATGCCGTGCCGGCCGAGGGCCGGAAGATACCGATCGCGGTCGTGGGCTTCTCGGGGCACCGCATGGGGTTCATCGTGGACGCGTTCATCGGCGAGCAGCAGATCGTCATCAAGACGCTCGGCTCCCACCTCAAGCGGGTGGACAACGTCGCCGGAGTGACGGTGCTCGGGGCCGGCGAGGTCGTGCCGATCTTCAACGTGCCGGACCTCATGCAGCACGGACGCCGGATGGCGGGCATGCGCACGCGAAAGACGAAGGTGGAGGGCGAGCGGACGGCCGGCCCGCGGCGCATCCTCATCTGCGAGGACTCGTTCACGACACGGGAGCTCGAGCGGTCCATCTTCGAGGCAGCCGGCTACGAGGTCGAGACCGCCACGGACGGCGCGATCGGTCTCGCCAAGCTGCGTGAGGGGCTCAAGGTGGAGGCGGTCGTGACCGACGTTCAGATGCCGAACATGACCGGCTTCCAGCTCACGCGCGCCATCAAGTCCGACGACCTGCTCAAGGCGATCCCCGTCGTGATCGTGACGTCGCTCGAGCGCGACGAGGAGAAGGCCGAGGGCATCGAAGCGGGCGCTGACGCTTACATCACGAAGTCGGTGTTCAACCAGGACACGCTGCTCGACACCGTCGAGCGGCTGATCCACTGAGTCGGGGGACAGAGAGGGGGACCGCGTGGGCTCTGAGGCTGTGATCAGGGTCGTCATCTGTGACGACTCGCTCGTCGCGCGCGAGATGCTCGCGCAGATCCTCGCGACCGATGACAACATCGAGGTCGTGGGCCAGGCGTCGGATGGGCGCGAGGCTGTGGACATGGTCGCCCGGCTCAAACCGGATCTCGTGACGATGGACATCCACATGCCCAAGATGGACGGCCTCGAAGCGATCGAGCACATCATGGCGTACACGCCGACGCCGATCCTCGTGGTCTCGTCATCGGTCCACGGCGAGGGCATGGGGCGGGCCTTCGACGCGCTGACCGCGGGTGCCCTCGAGGTGCTGAAGAAGCCCGAGCCGCGCGATTGGGCCGACCTCGAGCGCATCGGCAGGGAGATCATCCGCAAGGTCAAGGTCCTCTCGCGCGTGCGGGTGATCACGCACATCCGCGGTCGTCGGCGTCCGGTCCCCGTCGCACCGGTGCAGGTCTCGGCGGCGCGACCGATGCGCCGTTCGATCGTCGCCGTCGGTTCGTCGACCGGCGGCCCGACGGCGCTGCTCGCGGTGCTCGGCCGGCTGCCGGCCGAGTTCCCCGTGCCCGTGGTGATCGCGCAGCACATCGCCGACGGCTTCATCCCGGGCCTCGTGGGATGGCTCGACGCCGGCTGCCGCATCACGGTCAAGGCGTCCGAGGACGGTGAGGAGTTGCACCCCGGCGTCGCGTACCTCGCGCCGACCGGTCGCAACATCGTGGTGGAGGGAGGAGCCGCACGCTTCGTGGCGCCGCAGTCCGGGCAGCTCTACATCCCCTCGGCCGACACGCTGCTGCTCTCCGTAGCGCGCGAGTGCCGGGACCGCGCGATCGGCGTGCTGCTCACCGGGATGGGTGCCGACGGAGCGCTCGGCCTTAAGGCCGTGCGTGACGCCGGTGGTTCGACCATCGCGCAAGACGAAGCGACCTCGACGGTGTTCGGCATGCCGAAGGCGGCCATCGACATGGGCGCCGCGCAGAAGGTGTTGCCCGTGCACGAGATCGCCGAGGAGCTCGAGCGGCTGCTCGTGAGCGTGTAGCCGGGCGTCGCCAGGGCTATACTGCTTGCATGCGCACACTTCCTATCGGCGTCTTCGATTCCGGGCTCGGCGGGCTGACCGTCGTCAAGGAGCTCGCGGCCGCCCTCCCCGGCGAATCGCTCGTCTACGTGGGCGATACGGCGCGCTGCCCGTACGGTCCCCGGGAGGCCGATGAGGTCCGGCGGTTCGTGCTCGAGATCGGCGAGTTCCTCGCGCGTCAGCCCGTGAAGCTCATCGTCATCGCGTGCAACACCGCCACCGCCGCCGGCCTCGCGCTTGCGCAGCGCGTGTTCGACGTGCCGGTCGTGGGCGTGATCGAGCCCGGTGCGCGCGCGGCGGTCAAGGCGACCGTGAACCGCAGCGTCGGAGTCATCGGGACGGTCGGCACCGTGGAGTCCGGCGCCTACAGTCGCGCCGTCCGCGCGCTCGATGCCGGGGTCACCGTGTTCTCGCTCGCGACGCCGCGCTTCGTGGACGTGGTGGAGGCGGGGTTGCGGATGGGGCCCGGGACGCTCGAGGACTGGCTGTCGAGCACGACCGAGGTCTTCATCCGTCCCTCCTTCTACGAGATGGCGCGCGACTACCTGAACCCGCTCAAGCGTAACGGTATCGACACGCTCGTCCTCGGTTGCACCCACTTCCCGCTGCTCGCCACGGCGATCCAGCAGGTCGTTGGTTCCGGTGTGCGACTGATCTCCTCGGCCGAGGAGACCGCCCGCGAGGTCGCCGCGACGCTTGACGCCCGGGACCAGCTCGCGGAGCCCGGCGGCGACGTGACGCGCCGCTACGTGACGACGGGCGACGTCGGGGAGTTCCGCAAGCTCGGCTCGCGCGTGCTGCGCGAGCGCATCCCGGCAGCCGAGCACGTGCCCGTCGCCGCACTCGAGGCGCTCGGCGATCCGGATCACGCCCCCGCGTCGTACGCCGAGGGACATGCGGCGGGGGAGGACGCATGAGGCTGACGGTCCTGGGGTCGGCCGCAAGCTACGCCGATGCGCGCCGGGCCTGTGCCGGATACCTCATCGAGGCCGGCGGGACGAGCCTCATGCTCGACTGCGGCAACGGAGCGCTCGCCAACCTCGGCGTCCTGGCCGACCCCGTCGCTCTCGACGCCGTGTTCATCTCGCACGAGCACCCCGACCACTTCGCGGACCTCTACGCGCTGCAGGCCGCGCTGCGCTACGCGCCGGCCGGTCCCGCGCCCGCGCTCCCGCTCTTCCTCCCCCCGGGGCTGGCCGAGCGCCTGACCTGCCTGCTCACCGAGCACGGCCGGGAAGAGTGGGCTGCGGCGTTCATGGTGCGAGAGCTCGTCGACGGCCGTACGGAGCGCGTCGGCGCGCTCACCGTGACGCCGTGGCTGGTGGATCACACCGAGCGCACGTTCGCGCTCGTAGTGCGCCAGGACGACGCGACGCTGTGCTACACGGCCGACACCGCGCTCGGCGAGCCGGCCCGCGCGGCCGCGCGCGGCGCCGACGTGCTGCTCGCCGAGGCGACGCTCCCGGAGGAGTACGCGGGGCGGGCGGCGCACATGACGCCGGCCCAAGCGGGGGATCTCGCCGACAGCGCGGGCGCACGCACGCTCGTGCTCACGCATCTGTGGCCGACCATCGACCGGGCTGTGGCGGCGGACGAGGCGCAATCCCGGTTCTCCGGGCGTGTTATCGTGGCCGAGGAACTGATGACCATCGACGTCGAGTCCCACGGATCGGGGTGACGGCATGGAGCGAAGCGGCGGGCGCGCGAACGACGCGCTGCGACCGGTGCGCGTGACGCGGCGCTATCTGAAGCACGCGCATGGTTCATGCATGATCGAGCTCGGGGACACGAGAGTGCTCTGCGCGGCGACGATCAGCGACGGCGTGGCGGTGTGGCGCCGCGGGTCGGGGCTCGGCTGGGTGACCGCCGAGTACGCGATGCTGCCGGCGTCCACGCACACGCGCTCGCGACGCGACGTCTCGCTCGGCGCGCCTTCGGGGCGCACGCACGAGATACAGCGGCTCATCGGGCGTTCGCTGCGCACCGTCATCGACATGGCCGGCATGGGCGGCGAGTACACGATGAACGTCGACTGCGACGTCATCCAGGCGGACGGCGGAACCCGCACGGCCGCCATCACGGGCGCCTTCATCGCCGCGCACGACGCGCTCGCGCGGTGGCGCGACGCCGGGCGTATCGCCGAGCTGCCGGTCATCGACTATGTCGCGGCGACGTCCGTCGGGATGGTGGACGGGGTCGTGATGCTCGACCTCGACTATGCCGAGGACAGCGTCGCCGAGATCGACATGAACGTCGTCGCTGACGGCAAGGGTCGGTTCATCGAGGTGCAGGGCACCGGCGAGCGCACGCCGTTCGACCGCGCTCGGCTCGACGAGATGCTCGACCTCGCGCTGACCGGGACCGAACGGCTCGTAGCCATCCAGCGCGAGGTCCTCGGCTCCGACCTCGAGGTGTACGGTGCCTGAGCGGGTCGTCGTCGCCACGGCGAACCGCGGCAAGCTCGCTGAGATCCGCTCGGCGCTCGCGTTCACCGGATGGGAGTTCGTGACCGCCGCCGATCTGGGCGCCGATCCGCTCGACGTCGAGGAGACCGGCGACACGTTCGCCGCCAACGCGCGGCTCAAGGCGCACGCATACCACGAGCGCTTCGGTCTTCCCGCGCTCGCCGACGACAGCGGCCTCCAGGTCGACGCGCTTGACGGAGCGCCGGGGGTGTACTCGTCGCGGTACGCGGGACCCGCGGCGACCGACGCCGACAACAACGCCCGACTGCTCTCAGAGCTCGAGAGCGTCCCCTCCGGGCGGCGCACCGCACGATTCCGCAGCGTGGTCGTGCTGGTGGACGCGGGGGGAGCGGAGACGCTCGCCGAGGGTGCATGCGAGGGCGCGATCGGTTTCGAGGCGCGCGGGGCGGGTGGGTTCGGGTATGACCCGCTCTTCCTTCCGGTGGCGACGCCGGGACGGACGATGGCCGAGCTCGAGATGGCCGAGAAGAACGCCATCAGCCACCGCGGTGCTGCGCTCCGTGCGCTCGCCGGGGCACTGCGCGACCGAGGGTGGTAGGCGCCCCGCTCGCATTTGCCGAGGTCTCCCGGGCACCCTATACTATCTCTGCTGTCCGCCAGGATGGCGGGCACCGGGTCGGGCCGTGGCGCAGTTTGGTAGCGCATCTGCTTTGGGAGCAGAGGGTCGTCGGTTCGAATCCGGCCGGCCCGACCAAGGATGCGGCCGTAGTTCAATTGGTAGAGCCCCAGCCTTCCAAGCTGGTTGTTGCGGGTTCGAGTCCCGTCGGCCGCTCCATTGACAACCAACGCGCCCCGCGGGTACCGTATCGCTTCGGCACCCTGGTGGGCGACGCATACGCGCCCGTAGCTCAGCTGGATAGAGCAAGAGACTTCTAATCTCTAGGTCGGGGGTTCGAATCCCTCCGGGCGTGCCATTGAAAACGTGGTGGGTGTAGCTCAGTTGGTTAGAGCGTCGGACTGTGGCTCCGAAGGTCGCGGGTTCGAGTCCCGTTACCCACCCCAGCATATTCGCCCCGCATTTGCACATCGCCGCAAAGTCGGTAGAATGACGGGGCTGCACGGGCCGTTAGCTCAGCTGGCAGAGCAGGGGACTCTTAATCCCAAGGTCGTAGGTTCGACCCCTACACGGCCCACCATCGCATCATCCGGAAGTCGGTCCCAGGCGGGCCGGCTTTCGCGTTTCTCGGCGCTTCGCTCGCCGCCGCACGGGAGCGCGGCCACCACCGCGTCGTTCCCGCTCGGGTACGTAGCTCACAGGAGTCCTGCGACCCGGAAGGGGGCGCCGAGCATGAAGGATGACCAGCAGGTGCGTGCGAACTACATCCGGTTCTTCGGGATGATCGTCACGTCGATGGCCGTCATGTACGTGCTCATGTATCTCAACTCGTACGACATCCTCGGCCACGCGTGGTTCAGCGAGACGCGGCTGTTCATGACGATGGTCATGGGTGGCGCGATGATGGTCGTGATGTTCTCGTACATGGCGCGGATGTACCGCGACACCAGGGCGAACGTCGCCATCTTCGTGGTCGCCGCGCTGCTGCTCGGTGCGGGCATCGGGCTCGTGCGCACCCAGACGACGGTCACGGGCGTCGACTACATGGAGGGCATGATCCCACACCATTCCATCGCGATCCTGACGAGCGAGCGTGCTGACATCGACGACGTGCGGGTGCGCGAGCTCGCCGACGAGATCATCGCAGCGCAGCGCCGCGAGATAGCCGAGATGGAGTGGCTCATCGATGACATCCGGACCAACGGCGCCGCCACCACCGCCGAGGAGGCCGACGCGCGACCGGTTCCCGACTTCTCGCCGTAGCGGCATACCGTCGTTTGCCGCGTCGGGGCTAATGGTATCTTCTCGGCAGTGACCGCAACGGACCCGGGGTAGTGGATGGTCGTCAGCCTGACCCTCAACATCGCGCTGCTCGTGGCGCTGACGGTCGTCCAACAGACGGTGGTCCGACGCTGGCAGCCGGGCAGCGTGCCGTACGTCGTGTCGTCAGGCATCCTCTTCGGGGGCGTCGCCATCCTCGGGATGATGACGCCTGTCGTCATGGCTGAAGGCATCATCTACGACGGCCGCTCCGTCATCCTCGGTATCGCCGGTCTCTTCACGGGCCCGGTCGCCGGCGGCATCGCGGCGGTCATGGCCGCCGCGTACCGCCTCCACCTCGGCGGACCGGGGGCGATCGTGGGCGTGGCGGTGATCGCCGAGGCGACCGTGCTCGGTGTGGCATTCCACTACATCCGGCGTCGCAGCGAGCGCGCCATGAGCTGGCCGCTTCTCCTCGCCCTCGGGCTTCTGGTGCACGTGGTCATGCTGGCCCTGCAGTACGCCATCCCCGGTGGGGTCGGGCCCGACATCGTGCGACACATCGCGCTGCCGGTGCTCGTCGTCTATCCGCTCGGGATGCTGCTCGTAGCGCGCCTCATGCTCGACCAGGAGGAGCGCTACCAGCGCGAACAGCGCCTGTCCGCCATGAACGAGACGCTCGAGCGCGAGGTGGCCGAGCGCACGTCCGAGCTGGCCGAGGCGAACGAGGAGCTCGCGTCGATGAACGAGGAGCTCACCTCCATGAACGAGATGCTGGCCACCCTCAACGAGGAGCTCGAGGCCGCCAACAGCGCCAAGAGCGACTTCCTCGCCAGCATGAGCCACGAGTTCCGCACGCCGCTCAACTCCATCATCGGGTTCACCGACGTGCTGCTGAGCGGGATGGCCGGCGAGCTCGCAGCCGAGCAGCGCAAGCAGATCGGCATGGTCAACGCCTCAGGCAAGCATCTGCTGGCGCTCGTCAACGATGTGCTCGACCTCGCCAAGATCGAGGCCAGGAAGCTCGTCCCCGAGCCGGTCGTCTTCGACCTCGCCGTCGAGCTCGAGGCGGTGGTAGGGACGATGCGTCCACAGGCCGAAGCGAAGGGTCTCTTGCTCACCTCATCGCTATGCCGTGCCCACATCGAGGTCGAGAGCGATCCCCGGATGGTGCGGCAGATCATCTTGAACCTGCTCTCCAATGCGGTGAAGTTCACCCACGAGGGCGCCGTCAGCCTCGACGCCCGGTGCGACGATGACGGGCTTCGCATCGAGGTCGCGGATACCGGCCCGGGGGTCCCGACCGAGCACCAGACGACCATCTTCGAGGCTTTCACGCAGCTGGATGGTCACACGGGTCTTGCGCCTGATGGCACGGGCCTCGGTCTCGCGATCAGCCTCCGTCTCGCGCGAGCGCTCGGCGGCGAGCTGCGCCTTGAATCCACACCGGGCAAGGGGTCGCGCTTCACACTGCTGCTGCCCACGGCGTGCCCGGAGTCGGTCACCTAGCCTCCGCGATCGCACCATGGCTGCCAGCGCGCTCGGCTGGCGGCCTTTTTGTTATAGTTGGAGGTCGGCTCGACCGTGCGGGCGTGGCGGAATTGGCAGACGCGCCGGGTTTAGGTCCCGGTGAGGCGACTCGTGGAGGTTCGAGCCCTCTCGCCCGCACCACAGACAGCACGGGCGGCGCCCGCCGCCGAACCGATACATCCGCAAGACAGGAGGAACGTTGGAGACAGCAGTCGAGCGCCTCGAGGACGGGCGCGTGAAGATCGACATCACCGTACCCGTCGAGGACGTGGAGAAGGAGATCGCCGCGGCGTACGCCGAGATGGCGAAGCGCGTCCGCATCCCGGGTTTCCGCGCCGGCAAAGCCCCGCGCGCGGTCATCGATCGGCATGTCGGTCGGGACGCGATACTTGCGGAGGCGCAGGAGTCGGTCGTCTCGGCAGGTTACACGCGGGCGCTCTCCGAGAACGATATCCGCCCCATCGAGGGACCGGACACCGGCGAGCTCGACGCGCTCGTGCCCGGCGAGCCGTTCACGTTCAGCGCGACGGTCGCGGTCCGGCCCGAGCTCACGCTCTCGTCGGTCGACGACATCACCATCACCGTTCCCCCCGCCGAGGCGACCGACCGCGAGGTGGACGCGCAGATCGAGTACACGCGCGGCCGCTACGCGACGCTCGAAGCGGTGGACGCGCCGGTCGCCGAGGAGGACTTCGCGCTCATCTCCTTCGTCGGGACGATCGGCGGCGAGCCCTACGAGGGCAACGTGGTCGACAAGTACCTCTACGAGATGGGCAAGGGGCTCATGCCCGAGGAGTTCGAGGCGGCACTCGTCGGCGCTACGGCAGGCGAGAGCGTGGTGGCGACGTTCGAGATCCCCGAGGACTCGAGCAACCCCGAGTACGTCGGCAAGGAGGCTCGCTTCGAGATCGAGGTCCACGAGGTCAAGAGCAAGGTCCTCCCCGAGCTCGACGACGAGTTCGCGGCCTCGGTCGGCGGCTACGACTCGATGGACGAGTACCGTGCCGATGTGAAGGCGCGCCTGGACGAGAGCAAGCAGTCGGGGCACATGCGACGCATCGAGGCGGCGGCCATCGACGCGCTTGTCGAGCGCCTCGAGGGCGAGGTGCCCGAGCAGATGATCGAATCGCGCGCTGCCAACATGACACGCGACTTCTTCGAGAACCTGGAGCAGCAGGGTATCGGTCTGCAGCAGTACGTGGAGGCGACCGGTTTCACTCCCGAGCGCATCCAGACCGACATCGCCGACCAGGCTGCGCACCGCGTGCGTACCGACCTGGCGCTCGAGGCATACTTCCGTCAGAGGGGTATGTCACTCTCACAGAACGACGTCGACGAGGCCGTGCTCGAGCTCGCCGGCGGGGACGAGGACGGCGCCGAGCGGATGCGCGAGGAGCTGATCGAGGCGGGAGCGCTGCCCATCGTCAAAGAGCAGCTGATGCAGCGCAAGGCGCTGCGGGACCTCATCGACCGGGTCGAGGTGGTCGAGGTTGAGCCCGATCCGGCCGAGGCAGAGGAGGAGTAGCGCCATGAGTGCGGACCCCAAGAGCCTGGTACCCATCGTCATCGAGCAGACCTCGCGCGGCGAGCGTTCGTTCGACATCTTCTCGCGGCTGCTCAACGAGCGGGTCGTCTTTCTCGGCCATGAGATCGGCGATGAGATCTCCAACCTCGTGATCGCCCAGCTCCTGCATCTTGAGAGCGAGGATCCCGAGAAGGACATCAACCTGTACATCAACTCGCCCGGCGGTTCCGTCACGGCGGGGCTCGCCATCTACGACACCATGCAGTACATCCGCTGCGATGTGAGCACCATCTGCATCGGCCAGTGCGCCTCGATGGCGGCCGTGCTGCTCACGGCCGGTGCCGCGGGCAAGCGGTTCGCGCTCCCCAACAGCCGCATCCTCATACACCAGCCGTGGGGCGGCGCGCAGGGCCAGGTGACGGACATCGAGATCCAGGCCAAGGAGATGCTCCGCCTCCGCGAGACGCTGGACAAGATCATGGCCAAGCACACCGGGCAGACGATCGAGACCATCCACACCGACACCGAGCGGGACAACATCATGACCGCCGACGAAGCCAAGGCATACGGCCTCGTCGACGAGGTGTTCGAGCGCCGCGTCGTACAGGAGAGCTGATACGCCGATGGAGCGTCACGACGGTCGCGACAACCAGCTGAAGTGCTCGTTCTGCGGGAAGCCGCAGCACCAGGTCCGCAAGCTCATCGCGGGACCCAACGTCTACATCTGCGATGAGTGCATCGACCTGTGCAACGAGATCGTCGACGAGGAGGTGGCCGAGGAGCTCGAGGAGCGCCTCGGACCCGATGAGCTGCCGACCCCCAAGGAGATCCTCGCGCAGCTCGAGGAGTACGTGGTCGGCCAGGACCTCGCCAAGAAGACGCTGTCGGTCGCGGTCTACAACCACTACAAGCGCATCCGCTGCGAGTCGTCGGAAGACGTCGACGAGGTTGAGATCGCGAAGAGCAACATCCTGCTCCTCGGCCCGACCGGGTGCGGCAAGACGTTGCTCGCGCAGACGCTCGCGCGCATCCTGAAGGTGCCGTTCGCCATCGCGGACGCGACCACCCTCACCGAGGCCGGCTACGTCGGCGAGGACGTCGAGAACATCCTGCTGAAGCTCATCACGGCGGCGGACTTCGACGTCGCGCGCGCCGAGGTCGGCATCATCTACATCGATGAGATCGACAAGATCGCGCGCAAGGCGGAGAACCTGTCGATCACGCGCGACGTGTCCGGCGAGGGCGTGCAGCAGGCGCTGCTCAAGATCCTTGAGGGCACCGAGGCCGCCGTGCCGCCGCAGGGCGGGCGCAAACACCCGCAGCAGGAGCTCATCAGGATCGACACCACCAACGTGCTCTTCATCCTCGGTGGCGCGTTCGTAGGGCTGGAGAAGATCATCGCGGACCGCATCGGCAAGAAGGGCGTCGGCTTCGGCGCGGACCTTACGGATGCGACCCAGCACGACACGGGCGTCCTGCTCGCGCAGGCGCTGCCCGAGGACCTGCACCGTTTCGGCCTCATCCCGGAGTTCGTCGGACGCATCCCCGTGATGGCACATGTCGAGGAGCTGTCGGAGGCCGAGCTGGTCCGGATCCTCACCGAGCCCAAGAACGCGCTCGTCAAGCAGTACCAGCGCCTCTTCGCGCTCGAAGGCGTCGAGCTGACGTTCACCGATGATGCGCTCTCGGCTGTGGCGCGTCAGGCGATCAAGCGCGAGACGGGTGCGCGCGGCCTGCGCTCCATCCTGGAGGCGCTGCTGCTCGACCTGATGTACGAGCTCCCCGGGAGGACCGACGTGCAGACCGTCACCATCACCGGGGATGTCGTGAACCGCACCGCCGAGCCGCTGCTGGGTCTCGGCGAGCGCGAGGAGCGTGACGCCTCGGCCTAGCGTGCCCCGAGGATCTCCTCGGCGCGCTCGACCTGGCTCGGGTAGAGATCGGTCGGCACCGCGTCGCGACCGAGCGCGGAGAACACCATGAAGCGCGCGCACTGGCTGTTGTCGTCCCGGCAGTAGCGGTTCTTGATGATGTGCGCCATCGATGGCATCTCGGCCATCTGGTCGTTGAAGAACGGGCACGCCGGCAGGCATTGGCAGTCCATCCGCACTCCTCCGTTGCTTTCCGTCGTGGTCGCTATCTGTGGTTTCGGCGGCCGGGACCGCGCGCCTTATACCACGCCCAGTATATCGTTCCTGTGATTCGCGGGCCGTCGGCGTTTCGCGTAGAATCGTCTGTCATCCGGTACCCGTCGGGAGGCAGCGAATGTCCGAGATGCCCACAGCGTATGACCCCAGGGCGGTCGAGGGACCGATCTTCGACTCGTGGGTGGAGGGGCGCTACTTCGAGCAGGACGTGGTCCGCGGTGTCGCTCCGTTCACCATCGTCATCCCGCCGCCGAACGTCACCGGGTCGCTGCACATGGGTCACGCCCTGAACAATACGATCCAGGACGTCGTGATCCGGCGCAGCCGCATGACGGGGCGGCCGACCCGCTGGGTGCTCGGCACCGACCACGCGGGCATAGCCACGCAGAACAAAGTCGAGCAGATGCTGGCCGCTCAGGGCAAGTCACGGCATGATGTCGGCCGCGAGCGCTTCGTCGAGCTGTGCTGGGAGTGGCGCGCCGAGCACGGCAGCACCATCATCGGCCAGCTCAAGGCGATGGGGTGCAGCTGCGACTACTCCGACGAGCACTTCACGATGGATCCCGGCTATCAGGCAGCTGTCCGCAAGGTGTTCGTCGACTGGTACGATGCCGGGCTCATCTACCGGGGCAAGCGCATCATCAACTGGTGTCCGCGCTGCTCCACGGCGCTCTCTGACATCGAGGTCGAGCACGAGGAGCTCGACGGCCACCTGTGGCACATCCGGTACCCCTTGAAGTCGCCGGTCGGCGGCGTGGACCACGTCGTCGTGGCGACCACGCGCCCCGAGACGATGCTCGGTGACACATGCGTGGCGGTGCACCCCGACGACGAGCGCTACACGGCGCTCGTGGGCGCGACGGTCGTGCTCCCGCTCCTCGGTCGCGAGATCCCCGTGGTGGCGGATGCGTACGTCGACCCCACGTTCGGGACCGGCGTGGTGAAGGTCACCCCGGCGCACGACCCGAACGACTTCGAGATCGGCGAACGGCACGGCTGTCCGAAAGTGAACATCATGAACGCGGACGCCACGATCTCGGAGGACGGCGGGCCGTACGCCGGCCTCGAGCGCTACGAGGCGCGCGCGCGCGTGGTGGCCGACCTCGAGGCGCAGGGGCTGCTCGTGCAGACCGAGGACCATCTCCACTCCGTCGGTCACTGCTATCGCTGCCACACGGTGATCGAGCCGTGGCTGTCCGACCAGTGGTTCGTCGACATGAAGCCGCTGGCCGCGCCCGCGATCGAGGCAGTGCGTGACGAGCGGGTCACGTTCCATCCCAGACGCTGGGAGAACGTGTACTTCCACTGGATGGAGAACATACGGGACTGGTGCGTCTCCCGGCAGCTGTGGTGGGGTCACCAGATCCCGGTCTTCTACTGCGACGGGTGCGGTGCCGAGGTGGCGAGCGAGACCGATCTCACCGAGTGTCCGACGTGCGGCGGCCCCGTGCGTCAGGACCCCGATGTGCTCGACACGTGGTTCTCCTCGCAACTGTGGCCGTTCGCGACGCTCGGCTGGCCCGAGCAGACCCCCGAGCTCGGGTACTTCTACCCGGGCAGCGTCCTGTCGACCGCGCGCGACATCCTGTTCCTCTGGGTGGCGCGCATGATCATGAGCGGCATGTACTTCAACCAGGGCGAGATCCCGTTCGCCGACGTCATCATCCACCCGACCGTGTTCAACGCCGAAGGCAAGCGGATGAGCAAGTCGCTCGGCACAGGCGTCGACCCCCTCGACCTCATGGACAGCTACGGCGCCGACGGCATGCGCTTCGGTCTCATGCTGCAGGTGACCGGCAATCAGGACATCCGCTTCTCGGAAGAGAAGCTCATCTCGAGCCGCAATTTCGCCAACAAGATCTGGAACGCGAGCCGGTTCGTGCTCATGAACGTGGCCGAGGACTACGAGCCGGGCGAGCCCGTTGCCGAGACGGTCGCGGACGCCTGGATCCTCTCGCGGCTCGCCGACCTCGCCGCGCGCGTGGACGAAGGGCTGCTCGCGTATGAGTTCGGCGAGACGGCGCGGGCGCTCTACGACTTCTTCTGGAGCGAGTTCTGCGACTGGTACATCGAGCTCGCCAAGCCGCGCCTCGCGGCGGGCGGGCCCGGGAGGACCGCGGTGCAGCGCAACCTCGTGTTCGTCCTCGATCGCGCGCTGCGCCTGCTCCACCCGATGATGCCGTTCTTGACCGAGGAGATCTGGCGGCGCCTGCCGCTGCCCGATGCCGAGCGGGCAGCGTCGCTGATGGTCGCTGAGTGGCCCGATCCGGCGACGCTCGAGCGATTCCGCGACGAGGATGCCGAGCGCTCGATCGCGCTCGTCATGGAGCTCGTGACCGCCGTGCGCGCGGTGCGCGCGCGCTACACAGTGTCGCCGCGCACCGGGCTCGACGTCGTCGCCCGTGTCCCCGCGGGCGAGGCGATGGTCCTCGAGAACCAGGCCGCGTACCTCCGGGCACTCGCGGGGATCGACACGCTGACGATCGCTCCGGACGCCGGGAAGCCGCGTCATGCGGCGAGCGCCGTCGCGGCGGGCGGCGAGGTCTTCGTGTCTCTCGAGGGCATCGTGGACCTCGAACTCGAGCGTGCGCGTGTCGCACGCGAGCTGGAGAAGGCCGAGTCCGAGCTCTCCAAAGTGAACAGGAAGCTCTCGAACGAGGGCTTCCTTGCCAAGGCGGCTCCGGAGGTCATCGAGAAGGACCGGTCCAAGGCGGCCGAGCTCGCCGAGACTGTGGCGACGCTGACAGCGCAGCTGGGCGAGCTCGCCGACTGACGCCATGGAGCCCTCACGCGCGCTCACGTACGGCGAGGCTCTCGAGCTGCTCGAGGGCGCGCTGACGTTCGGTATCAACCCGTCACTCGATGGGATCAGGGCGCTCGTCGGCGCGATGGGCGACCCGCACTCCGCCTACGGCGTCTGCCAGGTGACGGGCACCAACGGGAAGACGTCGGTGACGCGCTTGCTCGCGGCGCTCCTCTCGGCGCATGGCCTGAAGACGGGGGCGTACACGAGCCCGCATCTCGTCTCGTACGTCGAGCGCATGGAAGTGGACGGCGCTCCCGTGACCGAGGCCGCGTTCGCTGCGGCTCTCGGCGCCGCGGACGTCGCCGCGCGCGCGGTGCTCGAGCATAGCGCGCAGACGCTCGGCGTGGCGGCCGAGTCGTTGGGCGCGACGTTCACCGAGTTCGAGCTGCTGACCGCGGCCGCTCTCTGGCTCTATCGCGAACAGCGGGTCGACTGGGCCGTGCTCGAGGTGGGCATGGGGGGCCGGTGGGACGCCACGAGCGTCACGGTCCCTGCCGTCGCGGTGGTGACCGGCGTCGCGCTCGACCACACCGAGCGGCTCGGATCCACGCGCGAGGCCATCGCCGCCGACAAGGCGCACATCATCAAGCGCGGGAGCGTCGCGGTCCTGGGGCCGGGGTGCGCCGGCGTCGAGGACATCCTGTTCTCGCGAGCGCGTGAGATGGGGGCCGAGGTGGTGCGCGTCGGCCGGGACGAGGACGACGTCACCTGGGAGGTCTTGGAGGCGCCCACAGCGCCGGGCGGCCCCCTGCGGCTCACCGTGACCGGCGTGCGGGGCCGGTACGAGGGTCTCGAGGTCCGCGCCCCGGCATACCAGGCTCCCAACATCGCTACGGCCGTGGCCGCCGCGGAGGCGGCGCTCGGACGGCCCCTCGATGCGGAGGCGATCGCCCGGCGCCTGGCCGCGATGCGCTTCCCCGGTCGCTTCGAGCTCGTGCGACCGGAGCCGCCGCTCGTGATCGACGGCGCCCACAACCCGGAGGCGGCCGGCGTGCTCGCGCGATCCATAGCCGGGGCGTTCGGCGGTGTCCGGCCCGCGATCGTGCTCGGCGTGCTGGCCGATAAGGACGCTGCCGGGATCGTGCGCGCCCTGGCCCCTGTGGCCGCCCGGTTCGTATGCGCCGCGCCGACGAGCTCGCGGGCACTGCCCGCCGCCGACCTTGCCGCGGTGGTGGCCGAGGAGACCGACGTTGCAGTGGAGGTCAAGCCGTCGATCGCGGCTGCGCTGCTCGCCGTGTCGGGGGAGCCCGCCGTCGTCACCGGCAGCACGTACACGGCGGGGGAGGCGCGGGGGCTCATCCTCGGCTGAGCGCTCCTGTGCGACGGCCGCGGGCGCCCGCTCGCGCTCCCGCGGGCTCGCCGCG
The DNA here is from genome assembly GCA_030019445.1 of Anaerosomatales bacterium. Lineage (GTDB taxonomy): Bacteria > Actinomycetota > Coriobacteriia > Anaerosomatales > Anaerosomataceae > JASEEU01. Next base: position 53,148 of record JASEEU010000001.1, read on the forward strand.
TGCTTCATCGCCGCAGGTGGACGCGCTCGGCCAGCGGTCTTTCTGCTATCATCCCGAATAGTCGTGGCGGAGCGGGGGGACCCGCACGGACATGCCCAGCGCGGCCAGGAAGGACACGCATGGACGCACTCGTCGGAGATATCCTCGATCCGATCCTCTCGAGCCCCGCATTCCAGCTGCTCAAGCAGTTGAGCATCCTCTTCTTCGTCGTGTTCACCGCCGCCCTGGTCTTCTGGACGTGGCGTGACGCGCAGCGCCGGGGCGCGATGCCGTGGTTCTGGGCGCTCGTCGTGCTGCTGTTCAATCTCGCCGGTTGGGCTATCTACATGGTCATCCGGCCGCCGGAGCTCAAGGAGGACGCGCTCGAGCGCGAGCTTGAGATCCGTGCGCGCGAGGCCGAGCTGCGCCACAGCCCGGTGTGCCCGGCGTGCCAGAACCCGGTCGAGCCCGATTACCTCATCTGCCCGACGTGCATGAAGAAGCTCAAGAAGCCCTGTATCAGCTGCGAGCGAGCGCTCAAGCTCGACTGGGGTGTGTGTCCGTACTGCAAGACCAAGCAGTGACCCTCACGGGCCCGCCGAGCGGCGGGCCCGCCTGCACGTGAGCGAAGGAGCGTCTGATCCCATGTCCGACATCTCAGTGAAGCTTCCCGACGGCAGCGGCATCGTCGTGCCCGACGGCGCGACGATCGCCGACGTGGCGGCGGCCATCGGTCCCCGCCTGGCGAAGGCGGCGCTCGCGGGCAAGATCGACGGCCGGCTCGTCGACACGGGCCGTGTCGTCACCGACGGAGCTGAGATCGAGATCGTGACCGAGCGCAGCCCCGAGGCGCTCGACATCCTCCGGCACTCGGCCGGTCACATCATGGCCGAGGCGGTCAAGGACCTCTTCCCGACGGTGCGGTTCGGCATCGGCCCGTCCATCAAGGACGGCTTCTACTACGACTTCGACGTCGAGCGTCCGTTCACGCCCGAGGACCTTGAGGCGATCGAGGAGCGGATGCGCCAGATCGTGGCCGAGGAGAAGCGCTTCGAGCGGACCGAGCTCGACAAGCTCGAGGCGCTCGACGCGTTCGAAGGGCAACCGTACAAGCGCGAGCTGATCGAGGACCTGCCCGAGGACGCGACGATCTCCACCTATACGCAGGGCGCGTTCACCGACCTCTGCCGCGGGCCGCACATCCCGCACACGGGCTTCCTCGCCGCGTTCAAGCTCATGAAGGTCGCGGGCGCGTACTGGCGGGGCGACAGCACGCGTCCCATGCTGCAGCGCATCTACGGCACGGCGTGGTTCTCCGAGAAAGACCTCGCCGCCTATCTCGAGCGGCTGGCCGAGGCCGAGCGTCGCGATCACCGCAAGCTCGGCAAGGAGCTCGACCTCTTCAGCTTCCACGAGGAGGCGGGTCCCGGGCTCGTCTTCTACCACCCGAAAGGGACGCGCGCGCTGAGGATCTTGCAGGAGTGGGAGCGCCGCGAGCTGTATCGCCGCGGTTATGAGGAGCTCAGCACGCCTCACGTGTTCAAGGCCGACGTGTGGAAGACATCGGGGCACTACGACTTCTATCGCGAGAACATGTACTTCTTCCAGATCGACGAGGGCGAGGGCAGGGAGCCTGCCGAGTATGGGATCAAGCCGATGAACTGCCCCGGCGCCGTGCTCATCTACCAGAACGACGTGCGCTCCTACCGCGATCTGCCGCTGCGGTGGTTCGAGTTCGGCACCGTCTATCGCCACGAGATGTCGGGCGTGGTCCACGGGTTGATGCGCGCACGCGGCTTCACGCAAGACGACGCGCACATCTTCTGCACGCCCGAGCAGGTCCAGCCCGAGGTGGCGGCGATGCTCGACCTCGTCGACTGGGCGATGGGCACGTTCGGTTTCGAGTACTCGGCAGAGGTCTCCACCCGCCCGGAGAAGTCCATCGGTGACGACGCCGACTGGGACCATGCGACGCGCGCGCTCACCGAGACGCTCGATGCGCGCGGGTTGCCGTACGAGATCAACGAGGGTGACGGCGCGTTCTACGGACCCAAGATCGACATCAAGCTGCGCGACGCCATCGGGCGGACGTGGCAGTGCGCGACGATCCAGGTGGACTTCAACTTCCCCATGCGCTTCGGGCTGACGTACCGTACCGCCGAGAACACCGAGGCGCGGCCGTTCATGCTGCACCGGACCATCCTCGGCAGCATGGAGCGCTTCTTCGGCATCCTCATCGAGCACTACGCCGGTGCGCTGCCGGTGTGGCTCGCCCCGGTGCAGGCCGTCATCGTGCCCATCGCCGATCGCCACCTGGACCACGTCGCCTCGGTGCGGCAGCGACTCGAGGCCGCCGGGGTGCGTGTCGAGGTCTACGCCGAGCAGGAGCCGATGCGGGTCAAGATCGCGAAGGCGCAGCAGCAGAAGGTGCCGTACATGCTCGTCATCGGCGACAAGGAGGTCGAGGGTGACCTCGTCGCGGTCCGCGAGCGACACGAGGGCGACATCGGAGCCATGGACGTCGCGTCGTTCGTGGATCGGGTCTGCGGCGCCGCGCAGCTGTAGCCGCCGGGGCCCGGTGGACAACCGCCGCGTGCGTGGGTATACTCACACGGCTCAATCGAATACCGTTCAAGCGGAGCCCCGGTTCGCAAGGATCAGCGCGGTTCCCACCTTTCGGCGCTACGTGCTGCTGTCTGGTTGATGACGAGAGAACGGCCCCGCGCGGGCCGTGTCGTTGACATCCCGATGGCATCGCCGTCGGGATGTGTGTGTTTGTACGGTCAGATGCGGCCACGGTCGCAGATGGTGGAGGTGAAGCGCCTATCAGCACGAACGATATGAGGATCAACGAGCGTATCCGCGCACAGCGGTGCCGCCTCATCTCCGAGGACGGCGAACAGCTCGGGATCTTCAACACTGCGGACGCTCAGCAGATCGCCGATGAGAAGAACCTCGACCTCGTCGAGATCGCGCCCAACGCCGACCCTCCGGTCTGCAGGATCATGGATTACGGCAAGTACAGGTACGAGCAGGCCATGAAGGCGAAGCGCGCCCGCAAGCACCAGACCACCGTGCAGATCAAAGAGATCAAGTTCCGGCCCAAGATCGACAAGCATGACTACGAGACCAAGAAGCGACACGTCGTCCGCTTCCTGGAGGCCGGGGCCAAGGTGAAGGTCACGATCATGTTCAGGGGTCGAGAGATGGCGCACGCTGAGCGCGGGCTCGCCATCCTCGAGCGCCTGGCCGAGGAGCTCAACGAGCTGGGCACCGTCGAGAACGCTCCCAAGCTCGAGGGCCGCAACATGTTCATGCTGTTGGCGCCGCTCAAGAAGGAGCCCGTCAAGGGCAAGAAGGACGACGAACCGGACGTCGACGACGAGTCGGCGGACGAGTAGCACGCCTCAGGACGAAGGAGCACTATCGATGCCGAAGATGAAGACGCACAAGGGGACCGCTAAGCGGTTCAAGCTCACCGGCTCCGGCCGGAAGATCAAGCGCGCCAACGCGTTCAAGAGCCACATCCTGACGAAGAAGAGCCCCAAGCGGAAGCGCGCGTTCCGCGATGACTCGTTCGTCCACCCGTCCGATGAGAAGGTCATCCGTAAGAAGCTGGGCATCGGCTAGCCCGCAGCCCGTACGCATTGAGGAGTGATCGACGATGCCGAGAGTCAAGCGTGGTGTCACCGCGCGCAAGAAGCGCCGCACGGTTCTCACCAGGGCCAAGGGTTACTACGGTGATCGCAGCCGTCACTATCGCAAGGCCAAGGAGCAGGTGCAGCACTCGCTGCAGTACCAGTACCGCGACCGCCGCAACAAGAAGCGTGAGATCCGCCGCCTGTGGATCGCGCGGATCAACGCCGCCGCGCGGCTGAACGGGATGTCGTACTCGACGTTCATCAACGGTCTGAAGCAGGCGGGCGTCGAGCTCGACCGCAAGGTGCTCGCGGACATGGCCGTGAACGACCCCACCGGCTTCGCCAAGCTGGTGGAGGTCGCCCGGGAGAAGCGCAGCGCATAGCACGCGCACCGCTCGGTCCGAATGATGAAGGCCCGCCCTCGAGGCGGGCCTTTCTGTTGCCGCACGCGGTGACGGACAGATATCGGCCGGCTGCGGTTAAGGATCGGTTCGGCGGCATCGGCGAGACTATCCACGTGACGTCACGCGAATCGATGGAGCCGTCTCCCCCTCAGACGGCGCGAACTTGAGGGGTGATGAAGATGAGACGGTTGTTGTGGCTCCTGTTCGGCTGTGCGCTCGCATGCGCTGTCACCGGAGCGGGTGCATACTTCACGGACCAGGCGGACGTACCGGACAACGTGATCCGGGCGGGGACGCTGTCGGTGTCGGCGGAGCCGACCTCGGCGGCGCTTGCGATCGACGCGCTGGCACCCGGAGCGTCGGTGACGCGCTCGCTCACCGTCGTCAACGACGGGATCCTGCCCGAGACGGTCGTCGTGACGGGGGCGAAGAAGGCGGGCATCACGGACTTCTACAACGCGCTCACCTGCCGCGTCACCGCTGCCGGCACGCTGCTCTACGACGGTCCCATGAACGCGCTGCGTACCGCTCCGGTGCGTATCGCTCCTGGCGTGCGGTCGGAGCTGCTGTTCACCGTGGGGCTGCCCGCCGAGGCAGGCAACGATCTCGCGGGGGACTACGTGCGGATGACGCTCTACGTCGACGCGGAGCAAGACCGGTGACGGACCGGTCGGCACGATACGTGTGGGCCCGGCGCTCGCTGGGACTCCTCGCGATCGGCTGCTGGACGGGTGTCGCCGCGCTCTTCGGGATCGCTGTGGTCGATGGCGGATCGATGGAGCCTGCGCTGCATCACGGCGATCTGGCGCTGTACCGACGCGGGACCGTCACGATCGAACGGGGCGACATCGTCCTGTTCGACAAGCAGGGGTGGCGCGGCGGCGTGCTGCACCGTGTCTGCGAAGTCCGGGACGACGGCTCCCTCGTCACGCGCGGCGACGCCAACCCCGTGCGCGACCGCGATCCCGTCGCGAACGAGCATGTACGCGGCGTTGTCGTGCTGGTCGTGCCGAGCGGAGAGCCGCTACGCGTCATCGCCGAACACGTGAGGTGATATGCTACACTGCACTACCAGTCGCATCGTGCAACGGCGACGACGGAGAGGCGTGCGGGTTCGTGTCCTCTGAAGAGAAGAGACCTCATCGGCTGGAAGGGTCTCGAGGCCCCGCCGCACGGTTCACTCCATCAGCCGCGACCTGAACGGCTTGTGCCCAGTAGGGAAGCCGGACCGCCCACCGTTATCGGGCTGCCGGGCTCACAGCTCGGCGCACGCCCATCGGGGCGTGTCACGAGAGTGGGCGCAGTCAGCGTCAACCGAGGTGGTACCGCGGGAGCCGTCTCCCGTCCTTGGAAACGAGGGCGGAGACGGCTCCGTTGATTATGGCGACGAGGGAGAGGCACCGATGAGCATCGCTGACGATCTGCGGTCGATGAGGGACGACGCGGTGCGTCGCATCGACCAGGCGTCCGACCTCGAGGCGCTCGAGGCCGTAAGGATCGAGTACCTCGGGAAGAAGGGCTCGCTGACCGCGATCCTGCGCGGCCTGGGTTCATTGCCCGCCGATGAGCGGCCGGTGGTCGGCAAGGTCTCCAATGAGGTCCGGGTGGCCGTGGAAGACGCGCTGTCCGCCCGACGCGAGACCCTGCGGTCGGCTCGCATGGAGGCGCGCATCGCCGCCGAGGCCGTGGATGTCACGTTGCCGGGCCGACGCCGCCGCGCGGGAACGGAACACGTCATCGACCAGATCGTCGATGAGATCGTCGAGACCTTCCTCGGCCTCGGCTATACCGTCGCCGAGGGGCCGGAAGTGGAGCTCGACTACTACAACTTCACGGCGCTCAACCATCCGCCGGACCATCCCGCACGGGCACTGCAGGACACGTTCTACGTGAGGGACCTGTCAGGCGATGTCGCGACGGTCGAGGGCGAGTCGGACGTGCTGCTGCGGACGCACACGAGCCCGGTGCAGGTGCATGTCATGGAACGGCAGGAGCCGCCCATCTACGTCCTCGCTCCAGGGAAGGTCTATCGCAGGGACGTGGCCGACCCGAGCCACCTTCCGCAGTTCACCCAGATCGAAGGCCTCGTCGTCGATGAAGGGATCACGTTCGGCGACCTCAAGGGGACCCTCGAGTTCTTCGTGAAGCGCATGTTCGGCGAGGACCGCCGGGTACGCTTGCGCCCCCACTTCTTTCCGTTCACCGAGCCCTCGGCCGAGGTGGATGTCTCCTGCGCCATCTGCGGCGGCGAGGGATGCCGCTCCTGCGGCGGGGAGGGCTGGCTCGAGATCCTTGGGTGCGGGATGGTCGATCCGAACGTCTTCGGCTACGTCGGCATCGACCCCGAGCGCTACACCGGATTCGCGTTCGGCATGGGCGCCGAGCGGATCGCCGCGCTCAAGTACGGCATCCCTGATCTGCGTCTGTTCGTCGAAGGAGACATGCGGTTCCTGCGGCAGTTCTGACCGCGCCGCGACGACGTCTGAAGGACACGGCTGACCGAGGAGGACACGACGCGATGCGCGTTTCGTTGAAGTGGCTGCGAGAGCTCGTCGACATCGAGATGGACGTTGCGGAGCTCTGCGCGCGGCTCGACATGACCGGCACCAAGGTGGAAGCGGTGCACACGCTGGGCGAGGCGCTCGACGGTGTCGTGATCGGGCAGGTGCTCGAGTGCGAGCCGCACCCTGACGCCGATCGGCTGCGGTACTGCACCGTGGACGTGGGAAGCGAGGAGCCGCTCAGGATCGTCTGCGGCGCGACGAACTTCTCGGCAGGAGACAAGGTGCCGGTCGCAACCGTCGGAACGGTGCTGCCGGGTGGTCTTGAGATCAAGAAGGCGAAGCTCCGCGGGGTGGAGTCGCACGGCATGATGTGTTCGGCCACCGAGCTCGGCGTCGGGGCCGACGCCTCGGGGCTGCTCGTGCTCCCCGCGAACGCTCCCGTCGGCGAGCCGTACGCGTCGTGGGCCGGGCTGTCCGACACGGTCCTCGAGCTCGAGGTGACGCCGAACCGGCCCGACTGCCTCTCGATGGCGGGCGTCGCGCGCGAGGTCGCTGCCGTCACGGGGACCGGCTACCGGGTGCCCGCGTCGGAGCCGGAGGAGAGCGGCACACCCGCCGGGGAGCTCGTCTCGGTCAGCATCGCGGACCCCGACCTCTGCACGCGCTACGCCGCCCGCGTGATCGCGGGCGTCCGCATCGGCCCGTCGCCGGACTGGCTGGCCGAGCGTGTCACCGCGGCCGGCGCGCGGCCCATCAACAACGTCGTCGACGTCACCAACTACGTCCTGTACGAGCTCGGGCAACCGCTGCATGCGTTCGATCTGGACACCATCGCCGCAGCCGACGGTCGCGCCGCCATCATCGTCCGCAGGGCCAAGCCGGGCGAGCGGCTGACCACGCTCGACGGTCAGGACCGCGGACTGGCGGCCGATACGCTCGTCATCGCGGACCCGAGCGGTCCCGTCGCGCTCGCCGGCGTCATGGGCGGAGAAGCCACCGAGGTGTCGGCGGGGACCGTCGACGTCCTTCTCGAGTCCGCGTGCTTCGACCCGGCATCCACCAGCCGGACGAGCCGCCGGCTCGGGCTCATCTCGGAGGCGTCGCTTCGATTCGAGCGTGGCGTGGATCCCGAGCTCCAGCGGCGCGCGGTCGACCGGGCCGCACAGCTCATCGCGGAGGTCGCGGGCGGAGCGGTGGCCTCCGGTGTCGTGGATGTCTACCCAGCGCCGGCCGTACCCCGCACGCTTACGCTCCGGCCGGAGCGCGTGGCGGCCATCATCGGCGCGGAGGTCCTCACGTCCGACATAGTGAGCATCCTCACGTCGCTCGGCATGGTGGCCGAGGAGGCCGAGGGAGATCTGGTCGTGACGGTGCCCACGTTCCGGCCGGACCTCGAGCGCGAGATCGACCTCATCGAGGAGGTCCTGCGCGTCTGGGGCATGGACCGCGTGCCGTCGACGCTCCCGGGAGGTCGCCGGGCGGGCTCGCTCGGCGAGGCGCAGCGCGTCCAGCGCGCCGCGGGCCGCGCCCTGCGCGCGGCCGGGTTGTGCGAGCACATAGGCTTCGCGTTCGCGGATCCGGCGGACGCCGACAGGCTCGGTTGGGAGTTCGGCCCCGGTGAGCTTCCCGTCCGGCTCATCAACCCGATGTCCGAGGAGCAGTCGGTCATGCGCTGGACGCTGCTCGGCGGTCTGCTGCGCGCCGTGTCGAACAACCAGCGCCGCGGCGTTCCCGACGTGCATCTGTACGAGATCGCGAACGTCTTCCTGACTGCCGAGGGTCGCAAGCTGCCCAAGGAGCGGTTGATGATCGGTGGTGTGATGGCGGGGGCGTGGGAGCGTCCGTCGTGGCATGGCGACGCCCGACCGCTCGACTTCTTCGACGGCAAGGGTGTGCTGGAGACGCTCATGGATGCGCTCGACGTGGACCGTTGGCAGGTCCGCGCCACCACCGACCGTGCGTGGCTGCAGCCGGGTCGTTCGGCGGACGTCGTCGTGCGCGGCGACGTGGTGGGCTGGATCGGTGAGGTCGCTCCGGGGGTGCTCGATGCGTTCGAGTGCGCGGGTCCGGTGACCGTATTCGAGCTCTCGTTCAAGTCGCTGCTCAAGGCCGGGAAGGGGACCGGCTCATACGTCGAGGTCCCCCGCTATCCGGCGGTCAACCTCGATATCGCGATCGTGGTTCCCGAGGACGTGACGGCCGAGCGCGTCACCGCGGCGATCCGCTCGGCCGGGGGCGAGTTGCTCGAAGATGCTCGTCTCTTCGACGTCTACCGTGACCCGGCGGACTCCGCGCCGGGGGAGCGGCGGCTGCCGGAGGGAACGAAGAGCCTCGCATTCGCGCTGTCGTACCGCTCGGCCGAGCGGACCCTGAGCGATGAGGATGTGGCGCCCGCGCACGAGCGGCTCGTGAAGACCGTGCTGAAGAAGGTCGGAGGAAGCATGCGCGCATAGGTATGCCGTCTGGGTGCGTTAGAACTGCGATGTGCTTCCGTGATATATGAGGATTAACTGCATATAGGTTGACGCGTATGCATTAGGAGCATAGAATCGTCGCACGTTCCTGAGGAAGGGGTGCGACGATGAAGGCTGCGATCCTGGGCGCCGCCGGCTACGCCGGCGTCGAGCTGACGCGCCTGCTCCTCGGCCATCCCGACTTCGATCTCGTGGCGGTCACGTCCGAGCGAGACGCGGGCAAGCGCGTCGCTGACGTGTATCCGGCGCTCGCGACATGCGATCTGGTGTATCAGGAGCACGACACGGCTGCTCTGGGGCCGGAGAGCCAGGTGGTCTTCCTTGCGGTTCCGCACACTGCGGCGATGGCCGTCGCACCCGGCCTCCTAGCCGAGGGCCGTGTCGTCGTCGACGCCAGCGCGGACTTCCGCCTGCGCGATGCGGACCTGTACGCAGCGTGGTACGGCACGCCGCACCGGGCGCCCGCGCTGCTCGACGGAGCGGTCTACGGGCTGCCGGAGCTGTGGCGGGCTTCGCTTCCCGGAGCGCGGCTCATCGCGTGCCCCGGCTGCTACCCCACGGCGTCGCTCCTCGCCGTCGCTCCCGCTCTCGAAGCGGAGGTCACCGTGTCGGACCGGGTCGTGATCGATGCGAAGTCGGGCGTCTCGGGGGCGGGTCGCAGCCCGTCCGCGGCCGCGCACTTCTGCGCCGCCGCCGAGGCGGTCGCGGCGTACAAGGCGGGTGTCCACCGCCATACGCCTGAGATAGCGCAGGGGCTTGCCGACCTCGGCATGGCGCACCCGCGCCTCACGTTCGTGCCGCACCTGGTGCCCATGACGCGCGGTCTGCTCGTCACGGCGTACCTGGAGGTCGAGCCGGGACTCAGCACGGACGAGGCGCACGCGCTGTACGCCTCGCACTACGCTGCCGAGCCGTTCGTGACCGTGCACCCCGCGGCGCGCATGCCCTCCACCGGCGAGGTCCGCGGCACCAACCGCGCGCACGTCGGCGTAGCAGTCGACGAGGCATCGGCCACACTTATCGTCAGCGTCGCGATCGACAACCTCGTCAAGGGCACGTCGGGGCAGGCGGTGCAATGCGCCAACCTGGCGCTCGGCCTGACGGAGACGGCGGGTCTCGACCTGCCGTGCCCGGTGGTCTAGGCCCGGCGGAAGAGGGGACGGATGCACACCGCGATCGATGAGAGAGGATTCGCCTTCGCCGAGGGCGGCGTGACCGCGCCGCTCGGCTTCTCGGCAGCTGGGGTGAGCGCCGGGATCAAGCGCTCCGGTCGCCGCGATGTCGCGCTGCTGGCCGCCGAGAAGGCCGTACCGGCCGCGGCGGTCTTCACCACGAGCGCGATGGCGGCGGCACCGGTGGTCGTGAGCCGCGAGCACCTCGCGTCCGGTCGCGTGCGCGCTGCTGTCGTGAACGCCGGGAACGCCAATGCGTGCACGGGCGAGCAGGGGATACACGACGCGCGCGCGATGGCGGCGGCCGTCGCCGCCGGCCTCGGATGCGATGCGGCTGACGTGAACGTCGCGTCGACCGGCGTCATCGGCGTCCCGCTGCCGCTGGCGCTCGTGGAGCAGGGCATCGCGGAGGCGTGCGAGTCGCTCGATGCGTGCGGAGGAGACGCCGCAGCCGAGGCGATCATGACGACCGACACGTTCCCCAAGCAGACCGCGATGACGTGTCGGGTGGATGGGGCGACCTATACGGTGGGCGGCATGGCCAAGGGGAGCGGCATGATCATGCCGGACATGGCGACGATGCTCGCGTACGTCACCACCGACGCGCCGTTGACCGCCGAGGCGTGCGACGCCGCGCTCCGGGCGGCGAGCGCGAGGACCTTCAACCGCATCACCGTCGACGGCGACACATCGACCAACGACATGGCCCTGCTCATGGCCAGCGGCGCCGCAGGAGGTGAGCCGATCGGTCCGGCGGACGTGCGGTTCGGGCGTGTGGCCGAGACGATCGAGGCCGTCTGCGCGGAGCTCGCCCGGATGATCGTGCGTGACGGCGAGGGGGCCACCACGTTCGTGACGGTCCGCGTCTCCGGTGCCCGGACAGAGGCGGACGCGGATGCCGCGGCCCGCTCGATCGCGAACTCCCCGCTGTTCAAGACGGCCATCTTCGGCGGGGACGCCAACTGGGGCAGGGTGGTGATGGCCCTCGGGAAGTCGGGCGCGAGCGTGGACCCGGGACGCGTGGACGTGAGTTTCGCGGGGATCGTGACGTGCGAGCGCGGGATGGCGGTCGCCTTCGACGAGGCCGCCGCGGCCGAGGCTCTGGCCGCAGATGAGGTCGAGGTCGCGGTAGACCTGCACCTCGGCGACGGCGAGGCCACCGTCTGGACGTGCGACCTGTCCTACGAGTACGTGCGGATCAACGGGGAGTACCGGACATGAGGAGCGAGGCGATGGACGACCTGCTGGCCAAGGCAGGCACGCTGATGGAAGCGCTGCCCTGGATCAAGCGGACCTGGGGCAGGACGGTCGTCATCAAGTACGGCGGCTCCGCCATGAGCGACCCGGCGTTGCGTGAGTCGGTCGCCGCTGACATCGTGCTGATGAAGCTCGTCGGCATCAACCCGGTGATCGTGCACGGGGGCGGCCCCGACATCACGGCATACATGGAGCGCCTGGGGATGCCTGTGGCGTTCCACGACGGCCTGCGCGTGACGAGCGACGAGGCCATGGAGGTCGTCAAGATGGTGCTCGTCGGCAAGGTCAACAAGGAGCTCGTGGCTGCGATCAACCATCACGGTCGACTCGCCGTCGGCCTTGCCGGCGATGACGCGAGGCTCATCTCGGCCCGTTGCCTCGATCCCGCGCTCGGCAGGGTCGGCGAGGTGACATGCGTCGACACCCACGTCGTCGAGAACCTCGTCGCCGACGGTTTCATCCCGGTGATCGCCTCGGTGGCCGCGGGCGACGACGGCGGGTCGTACAACATCAACGCGGACCTGGTCGCCAGCGAGCTCGCCGCCGCGCTCGATGCCGAGAAGATCATCTTCCTCACCGACGTGGACGGTCTGTATGCGGACTTCGAGGACAAGGGGTCGCTCATCAGCTGGCTGAATCTTGCCGACGCGGTCGATCTCGTCGAGAACGATCGCCTGTCAAGCGGCATGGTGCCGAAGGTCTCGGCATGCGTGCACGCGCTGCAGGGTGGCGTCGAGCGCGCCCACATCCTGAACGGCACCATCCCGCACGCGCTGTTGCTCGAGGTCTACACCGACGCCGGCGTCGGGACCATGATCGTGCACGAGCAGGGCCTCGGTCTGCCCGACGACGAGGTGTACGCAGCCTACGAGGGCGAGGTGACGCTCTGAGATGAGCACGCTGCAGGAGGCGATCCGACTCGATGACGCATATCACGTGGGCATGTATGCCCGTAAGCCCGTGCTGTTCGTACGAGGCGAGGGCGCGCGCCTCTTCGACGATGCGGGCCGCGAGTATCTGGACTGCGTCTCGGGCATCGGGGCGGTCAACCTCGGCCACGCCCACCCCGCTGTCGCCGAGGCGGTCGCCCGGCAGGTGACGCGGCTGGTCCATGTGAGCAACCTCTACTACGTGGAGCATCGGGCGGAGCTGGCCGAGACGCTCGTCGCTCTGGCGGGCGGCGGACGCAAGGCCTTCTTCACCAACTCGGGCGCCGAGTCCACCGAGGGCGCCATCAAGCTCGCCAGGCGGTGGGGAGTCCGGCGGCGCGGGCCGTCATGCGTGAACGTGGTCACCGCCGAGCGCTCCTTCCACGGCCGCACGCTCGCGGCGCTTGCCGCCACGGGACAACCCGCCAAGCAGGAAGCGTTCGCGCCGCTGCCCGCCGGCTTCTCGCACGTGCCGCTCAACGACATCGGCGCGCTCGAGGCCGCGGTCGATGCCGACACCTGCGCGGTCATGCTCGAGCCCATCCAGGGGGAGGGCGGCGTCCGACCGTGCGACCCGGAGTACCTCGCGGCGGTCAGGCGGCTGTGTGACGAGCGGGACGTCCTGCTCGTGCTCGACGAGGTGCAGACGGGCTTCTTCCGCACCGGCCCCTGCTTCGCGTTCCAGGGGTACGACGGGGTCGTGCCGGACATCCTGACGCTCGCGAAGTCGCTGGCCAACGGCTTGCCGATCGGCGCCGTAGTCGCAACAGACGAGGTCGCCGGGTCGTTCGCCCCGGGTGATCACGGCTCGACGTTCGCGGGAGGCCCCGTCGTGTGCGCCGCCGCGCGCGCGACGATCGAGGCGCTCCACGCCGAGGAGCTTGGCATGCGGACGCGTTTGGCCGGAGCGCGCCTCGCGACCGGTCTGCGTGACATGGCCGCGACAGGAGCGGGGATCTCCGAGGTACGCGGCACCGGCCTGATGGTGGCGGCCGAGCTCTCCCGTCCGGTCGCGGCGCAGGTCGCGAGCTCCGCGCTGGCCGAAGGGCTCGTCCTCAACAGCATCGGGGATTCGGTCATCCGCTTTCTGCCGCCACTTGTATGCAGCGATGCGGAAATTGATACAATCCTGGGTACACTCGATGCGGTACTCAGGGAGGTCTGATGCAGAATCTAATGGGACGCGACTTGTTGACGCTCGGCGATCTGACGCCGGAGGACCTTGAGGCGATCCTGATCCGGGCGAAGTCGCAGAAGCTCGCGCATCGCAATCACACCAAGGCGCCGGTCGCGACCGGCAAGTCCGCCGCGCTCATCTTCATGAAGCCGTCCTTGCGCACGCGCGCGTCGTTCGAGCTCGCCTGCCGCGACCTCGGCATCCACCCCATGGTGATGGGTCCGGCCGACGCGTTCTCGCGCAACGAGACCGTGCACGACACGGTCAAGGTCCTCGAGCGCTACGTGCAGGTCATCGTGCTGCGCACCTTCGCGCACGCCCACGTGGAGGAGGTCGCCGAGCACGCCTCGGTCCCCGTGATCAACGCGCTGACCGACGACTTCCACCCATGCCAGGTCCTTGCCGACCTGCTGACGATCAAAGAGCACAAGGGCTCCCTCGCGGGACTGCGGCTCGCGTACATCGGCGACGGCAACAATATGGCGCACTCGCTCATGCTCGGTGGCGCACTCGCCGGCATGCAGATCGCCGTGGCCACGCCCGCAGGCTTCGAGCCTCAGGCCGCTGTCGTGGAGCGGGCCCGCGCGATCTCCGCGGAGTTCGGGACCGGCGGCGGCGTGACGCTGCACACGGCGCCCACCGAGGCGGTCGCCGGGGCCGATGTCGTGGTCACGGATACGTGGGCCTCGATGGGCCAGGAGGCCGAGCACGATGCCCGCGTCCGGGCGTTCGCGGGCTTCACCGTCGACGCCGGGCTCATGGGGCGGGCGGACTCGCGGGCGCTGTTCATGCACTGCCTGCCCGCGCACCGCGGCGAGGAGGTCACCGACGAGGTCATCGACGGCCCGCAGTCCGTCGTCTTCGATGAGGCTGAGAACAGGCTCCACGCGCAGCGCGCCTTGCTGTCGCTGGTCCTGTGAGAGGGGGACAGGGAGATGAGCAGGAAGCGACTGGAGCGACAGGAGGCTATCAGGAAGATCGTCCGACGGGAGCGGGTGCGCACGCAGCGCGACCTCGTCGATCTTCTCGGCCGGCACGGGTTCGAGTGCACGCAGGCGACGGTCTCCCGCGACATCGCCGACATGGGGCTGAGGAAGCTGCCCGAAGGCGTCTACGTGTTGGCCGAGGACCTGCACCTGCAGCGGATGATCGCCGAGCTCGTCACCTCGGTCGTGAAGTCCGGGCAGCTCGTGCTCGTCAAGACGACGGCCGGTGCGGGCCAGGGCGTGGCGGCGGCGCTCGATGCCGCCGAGCTCGACGAGATCCTCGGCAGCATCGCGGGCGACGACACGATACTGATCATCGCGCGCAGCGAGGCTGACGCGGTGCAGGTGGAGGACGGCATCAACAAGTTCCGCGGCCAGCTGTAGCCGCGGCAGGAGGGAAGGGCACGCGTGGCAAGAGAGAAGTGCGTTCTGGCGTATTCCGGCGGGCTCGATACGTCCGTCGCCATCAAGTGGCTCGTTGAGAACCGTGACGTCGACGTGATCGCGCTCGCCGTGGACGTCGGTCAGGAGCGCCAGGACCTTGAGTTCGTGCGCCAGAAGGCGCTCGACATCGGCGCCGCCGAGTCGATCGTCAAAGACGTCCGGGAGGAGTACGTCGAGGAGTTCCTCGGCAAGGCGTTGCGCGCGAACGCGCTGTACGAGAACAAGTACCCGCTGCTCTCGGCCATGTCCAGGCCCATCATCGTCAAGCACCTCGTCCAGGAGGCGCACCGCCACCAGGCGCGCTACATCGCGCACGGCTGCACGGGCAAGGGCAACGACCAGGTGCGGTTCGAAGTGGGCATCGCGGCGCTCGATCCCGACATCGAGGTCATAGCGCCGGTGCGGGAGTGGGACCTGTGCACGCGCGAGCTCGAGATGGACTACGCCAGGGAGCGCGGCATCCCGGTGCCGACCACCAAGGCGAGCCCCTACTCGATCGACGACAACCTGTGGGGGCGCGCCATCGAGTGCGGCGTGCTCGAGGACCCGTGGGTCGAGCCTCCGGCCGACATCTACACGCTCACCGCCGACACCCGGGGGAACAGCTGCGATGAGCCGGAGTACGCGGAGATCACGTTCGAGCAGGGACTGCCCATCGCCCTCGACGGGGAGGTGATGAGCTTCCACGACATCATCATGCGCATGAACGAGCTGGCGGGTAAGCATGGCTTCGGGCGCATCGACATGATCGAGAATCGGCTGATCGGCGTGAAGTCGCGTGAGATCTACGAGGTCCCCGGTGCGCTCACGCTCATCACCGCGCACAAGGCGCTCGAGGACCTCTGTCTCGAGCGCGAAGTGCTCCACTACAAGCTCGGCGTCGAGCAGAAGTGGGCGGAGCTCGTCTACAACGGCATGTGGTTCTCGCCGCTCAAAGAGGCGCTCGACGGCTTCATCGACACGACGCAGCAGCTCGTCACGGGCGACGTGCGCCTTCGCTTCTTCAAGGGCTCGTGCGTCACGGTCGGCCGGCGTTCGCCGTACTCGCTCTACGACTACAACCTCGCGACCTACGACGAGGCGGATTCGTTCGACCACAAGGCCGCCAAGGGCTTCATCGATCTGTGGGGCCTTCCCACGCGCGTGTGGGCCCGTCAGCGCCGCAAGGTCGGCAAAGAGGGCGAGGTGTAGACGGATGCCGGGAACGGTCGCATCCGGCGGAGGGGACGCATCGTGACGGCCGGCGCGCGCAAGCCGTGGGGCGGACGCTTCGAGCGAAGCGTCGATGCGTTCACCGAGGAGTTCGGCGCGTCCCTGCCGGTCGATCAGCGGATGGCCGAGCAGGACATCCGCGGCTCGATCGCGCACGCCAAGATGCTGGCTGAACGCGGCATCATCAGCGATCAGGACGCCGAGGCGATCGTCTCGGGCCTCTCCCAGATCTATCGCGAGATCGCCGATGGCACCTTCGTCTTCGACATCGCCGACGAGGACGTGCACATGGCGGTCGAGCGCAGGCTGATCGACCTCGTGGGGCCCGCCGGCGGACGGTTGCACACGGCGCGCTCCCGCAACGACCAGGTCGCGACCGACACGCGGCTGTACTGCAAGGACGCCGCGCTCGGGCTCGCACGGGCAGCTGACGCGCTGCGCGGCACGCTCCTCCGGCTGGCCGAGAAGCACAGCGGCGTCGTCCTGCCCGGCTACACGCACCTGCAGCGGGCGCAACCAGTCCTCTTCTCGCACCACCTGCTCGCGTACTTCTGGATGCTCACGCGCGACGTCGCGCGCTTCCGCAGCGCGTACGAGGCCGCAGACACCCTTCCCCTCGGAAGCGCGGCGCTCGCCGGGACGACGTTCCCCGTCGACCGCGAGGCGGTCGCGAAGGCGCTTGGCTTCTCGGACATCTCGGCCAACTCGCTCGACGCCGTCTCGGACCGCGATTTCCTGCTCGACCTCACGTACGCCTGCGCGGTGGCGCAGACCCACCTCTCGCGCCTGTGCGAGGAGCTGATCCTCTGGTCCACGGGCGAGTTCGGCTTCGTCACGCTCGACGACGCGTGGGCCACCGGCTCCAGCATCATGCCGCAGAAGAAGAACCCCGACTTCGCGGAACTGGTCCGGGGGAAGACCGGCCGCGTCGTGGGCGACCTCACGTCGCTGCTCGTGACGCTGAAGGGCCTGCCGCTCGCGTATAACAAGGACATGCAGGAAGACAAGCCGCCGGCGTTCGATGCGATCGACACGGTCGCGGACTCGCTCCGCGCCGTCGAGGGCATGCTTGCCACGATGTCGGTGCATGAGGATGCGATGCGGGCGGCTGCCAACGGCGGCTTCATGGCGGCGACCGACCTCGCCGACCACCTGGCCGCGCGGGGCGTCCCGTTCCGCGACGCGCACGAGATCGTCGGGCGGCTCGTGCTGACGTGCGAGCGGGAGGGGCGCACCCTGCAGAGCCTCACCATGGCCGAGCTGCGTGAGGCGTCTCCGGCCTTCGGCGACGATGCGCTCGAGGCGGTCGATATCGATGCCGTCGTCGCGCGGCGGACGAGCGCGGGAGGCACGGGGCACGAAGCGGTCTCGGCGCAGGTGGTCTCGGCACGCGAGGCGCTCGACGCCGATGTCGCGTGGCGGGAGTCGCTCGGCGGGTAGGAGCCGACCGCGCGGAGCGCACGACATGGAGGACCCTTGCCTGAACTCGACAACGCCGCCATCGCACGCCGCCTCGAGCTCATGGGCGACCTGCTCGAGATCGCCGGCGCCGACAAGTTCCGCTTCCTGTCGTACCGCAAGGCGGCGAACGCGATCCGTGCGTGGCCGGAGCAGCTCTCGGTGATGGCCGAGGAGGGACGCCTCACCGACGTGCCCGGCGTCGGCGCGAAGCTTGCGGTCGCGATCGAGCGGCTGCTTGCCACCGGGACCTTCCCCGAGCTCGAGGATGCGATGGCCGCCTATCCGCCCGGCCTCGTCGAGGTCATGCAGGTGCCCGGCGTCGGCGCCAAACGCGCCCGACAGTTCTTCGAGAAGCTCGGCGTCGACTCGGTGGACGCACTCGACCGGGCGCTCGATCGCGGAGACGTCGAGCGGCTCGGCGGCATGGGCCCCAAGAGCGCCGAGGCGGTGCGCCGCGGGCTCGCCACGCATCTCGCGCATCGCGGGCGGATGCTGCTGATGGACGCCCTCCCGCTGGCAGAGCACGCGTCCGAGGAGCTCGCGCGGGTACCCGGCGTCGAGCGGGTGGAGCCTGCGGGCTCGCTTCGCCGCCGGGAGGAGACGATCGGCGACATCGACGTGCTCGTCTCGGCCACAGACGCGGAGGCGGTCATGGCGGCCGTGCGCGAGTTGCCGTTCGTGGCCGAGGTGATCGCGAGCGGCGCCACCAAGACGAGCGTCCTCACCACCGCCGGGCCCCAGGTCGACGTGCGGGTCGTCGCGCCCGCGCAGTTCGGCGCTGCGCTGCAGTACTTCACCGGCTCCAGGGAGCACAACGTCCACCTGCGGGAGATCGCGAAACGGCGCGGGCTGAAGATCAACGAGTACGGCGTGTTCCGGATGGGTGAGGGATCGGCCGAGGAGCGCATCGGGGGAGCCACCGAGGACGAGGTCTATGCGGCGCTCGGCATGACGACGCCGCCGCCGGAGTTGCGGACCGATACCGGTGAGATCGGCGCGGCCGCCTCAGGCGCGCTCCCGAAACTCCTCGAGCTCGCCGACATCCGCGGCGACCTGCACGCGCATACGACGAGCACCGACGCTCACTCCACGCTCGAGGAGAACCGCGCCGCGGCGGCGGAGCTCGGCTACGAGTACCTCGCGGTCACCGACCACGCCTACGACCTCCGCATGGTGCGCGGGATGTCCGTCGACGAGCTCGAGGAGCAGTGGGCGCTCGTCGACGCGCTCAACGCCGCGCGCGGCGACCTCCCATACATCCTGACAGGCGTCGAGCTCAACATCGGCGCCGACGGAAGCGTCGACTACGACGAGGACGTGCTCGCGCGCTTCGACTTCTGCATCGCATCGTTGCACTCGGGGTTCGGCGAGTCTGCCGAGAAGAACACCGCCCGCCTGCTCGCCGCGATGGACAACCCGTTCGTCGACATCATCGGCCATCCCACCGGGCGCATCATCGGACGCCGGGACCCGGTACCGCTCGACATCGAAGCGGTGCTCGAGGCAGCAGGCGCCACGGGCACGGTCATGGAGGTCAACGCGTATCCCGACCGCCTCGACCTCAAGGACACGCACCTGCGCGCCGCGCGCCGGCACGGGGTGCGCTTCGCGATCAGCACCGACGCGCACCGGGCGGAGCACCTGCGTTACATGCGCTACGGCGTCTCGATGGCGCGGCGTGGCTGGGTCACCGCTGACGAGGTCGTGAACGCGCAGCCGCTCGGGGGGCTCCTCGGCTCGCTGAAGCGCAACCGCCGGGCCTGAGCGCAACCGCCGGCCTGAGCGCAGCCGCCGCGCATGCCTTACAATGGCGTGCCATGGAAGCCTTCGACCCCCGGAGTGCCCGGCCGCTCGGCGCCACGTTCTTCGCGCGCGACACGCGGATCGTCGCCCGCGAGCTCCTCGGCTGCGTGCTCGTGAGCGATGCCGAGGGAGCGCGAACGGCGGGACGCATCGTCGAGACCGAGGCGTACCTCGGGAACGACGACCCCGGCTCGCACGCGGCGACGAGGGGCGTGACGGCCCGGAACCGCGTCATGTACGGGCCCCCCGGCCGTGCGTACGTCTACTTCACGTACGGCAATCACCACATGCTGAACTTCGTGACCGAGGTCGACGGGGTGGCCGGCGCGGTACTCATCCGTGCGCTCGAACCACTTGTGGGGCTGGAGGTCATGGCCGCGAGGCGCGGGCGCTCGCGTGGGTTGTGCGACGGCCCCGGGAAGCTCGCGCAGGCCCTCGGCGTCGACCTCGCCGACAACGGGGCCCAGCTCGGTGACGGTAAGCTCACGGTCTACGCGGGGACAGGCGTATCCGGTACCGTGAAGACGACCGGCCGCGTGGGTCTGAGCGCCGGCCACGAGCTCGAGCTGCGCTTCCTGCTTGCGGGGAACGAACACGTATCGAAAGGTCGGACCGGACCACGCTCGTCCGGTCGACGGCGGAGCTGAGAAGGGACGAGCATGAGACTGATCGACATCTACAGAAGCGCGATCGAGACCGGCATGGAGGCTGACGCGCGCGACGCCGCAGAACTCGAGCAGGTGCTCGAGAAGGCGAAGACGGCGTACGAGAAGCTCGATGAGGACGAGCAGGGGTTCTTCGACACCGAACGTCTCACCAATCCGTACGATGACACGCGCATCTGTGCCGGCGACCCGGAGCTCGACGTGCGCGGGCTGATCGTGGGCATCGACATGGAGGTCGGGGAGGTGCTGCTCGCCGATCGCCTGCGCGAGAAGGGCGAGCCGATCGATCTCGTCTTCGCGCACCATCCTGAAGGGCCCGGCTACGCGAACCTGCACCGCGTGATGTACATGCAGGCCGACCTCTGGGCTGCGCAGGGCGTCGGCATCGGTCTCGCCGATGCGCTCATCGCGCCACGTGCCGAGGAGATCCGCCGTCGCGTCATGCCGGCTAACCACTACCGGGCGGTGGACGCCGCACGCGTCCTCGGGCTTGCGATGATGTCCTGTCACACCCCTGCTGACAACTGCGTGAACCGGTTCGTGACCGACCACATCGCCGCCGAGGCGCCCCGCACGCTCGGCGACCTCGTCAAGACGCTCCGCGCGATCCCCGAGTACGCGGATGCCGCGCGCAAGGGGTACGGCCCGGCGCTCATCCAGGGTTCGGAAGGCGCGCGCTGCGGGAAGGTCGTGGTCGACATGACGGGCGGGACCGAGGGCCCCAAGGAGGCCCTCGACCGGCTGTCGCAGGCGGGCGTCGATACGCTCGTCGGCATGCACTACTCGGAAGAGCACAAGAAGCACGCCGAGGAGCTCAAGCTCAACCTCGTGATCGCGGGACACGTCTCCTCCGACACGCTCGGCATGAATCTCATCCTCGACCGGATCGAGTCACAGGGCGTCGAGGTGCGATGCGTTTCCGGCATGGTGCGCGTCGGTCGCGCCTGACAGCGCCGTGACACGAGAAGGCCCCCGGATGCCTCCGGGGGCCTTCGTGCGTCTTGGAGTCGTGAACCCTACGGAGTGGGAGTTCCCGTGGGCTCCGGCGTGGGTGGCGGCGGGGGCGGGGGCTCGGGCGGCTTGTTCGGATCCGGACCCTTCGACACGATGATGGTGACGGTGTCACCCTTGATGAGCTTGGTGCCGACCACGGGACCCTGTTGTGCCACCTTGCCCTTCGGCACATTCTCGTCGTAGCGGTAGGACACCGCCGAGACAAGCTCGAGCTCCTCGATGAGCGCGACCGCCGCAGCCTCGGTCATGCCCACGATGCGCGGCATGTCGACCTCGGGGATGTCCCACTCATCCTTCCACGTGTACTTCGGCGAGGCAGCGCGCTTGAAATCCAACTTCGGCTCGTCGGCGAGCGCCGCCTTCATGAACTTCGCCCAGATCGGCGCGGCATACGTACCGCCGAACACCCGTCTCCCGTGCACGTTGGTCATCGGCCGCTCGGGCGTGTAACCCATCCACACCGCACAGGCGAGCTGCGGCGTGATGCCGCAGAACCATGCGTCGCGATAGTCCTGCGTCGTCCCGGTCTTGCCCGCCGCGGGGCGTCCGATCTGCGCCGCTCGCCCGGTGCCTCCTGAGATGACGCCCTTGAGGATGCTCACGGCAGCGTACGCGACCTCGGGGCTGATAGCTTGCGTCCCCTCGGGCTCCGCCTCGAAGATGGTCTCGCCCGACGCGTCGAGGATCTTGGTGATGACGCGAGGCTCGTAGTGCCGCCCCTCGGCGGCGAGCGTGCCATAGGCTGATGCCATCTCCAGCGGCGTGACCTCCTGGCTGCCGAGGGTCAGCGAGAGGTACGGCTGGATGTCCGAGGTGATGCCCATGTCGTGGGCGGTCTCGACGACCGGCTCCGCGCCGATCTCGGCGATCAGACGTGCGAATGCGGTGTTGACCGAGCCGACCGTCGCCGCCTGTAGCGTGATGTAGCCCTTGCCGCCACCGCCCGCATTGCTGACGTTCCACGGTCGCCCGCCGGTGGGGATCACCGCAGGAGACGACGAGTCGAGCATGCGGCGCGGCGGCATACCCTGTCTGAGCGCCGTCACGAGCGTGAACATCTTGAACGACGAGCCGGGTTGGCGCCGTGCCTGCGTGGCGAAGTTGAACTTGTTCGTCGACCAGTCCCTGCCGCCCACCATCGCCTTCACGAAGCCGGTGGTCGGCTCGACGGCCACGAGAGCGTAGTCGGGGTCCTCGGGCCGATCGAGGATCGAGCGGCACGCCTCTTCGGCCATGTTCTGCGTCTTGGTGTCGAGCGTGGTGTACACCGTGAGCCCGCCCTTGAACACGAGGCCCGTGCCGTACTCGTCTTGGAGCACCTTCTTGACGTGCGCGACGAAGTACGGAGCCGAGTAGATGCCCTGCTCGTCGAGCGCGGGGGAGCGCTCGAGCGCAAGCTCCTCCACCTTCGCGGCCTCGTACTCCTCGGCGGTGATGTAGCCGTTCTCGTGCATCTTTGAGAGGACCCACTGTCGGCGGGCGACCGCGGCTTCCGGATCGTCGTAGGGGCTCAGACGGCTCGGCGCTTGCGGCAGGCCGGCAAGCAAGGCGGCCTCGGCGATGGTCAGCTCGGCCGCGTGCTTGTTGAAGTACGTGAGCGATGCTGACTCGGCGCCGTACGCGCCCTCGCCGTAGTAGACGGTGTTGAGGTACATGCTGAGGATCTCGTCCTTGTCGTACCGGCGCTCCAGCTCGAGCGCGAGGTACGCCTCGCGGACCTTGCGCTCGATCGTGATGTCGAAGCGCTCCTCGGACAGGATCGTGTTGCGGATGAACTGCTGCGTGAGCGTGGACGCACCCTCGCGACGACCGGTGGCGAGGTTGGTCACCACGGCGCGCGCGAGTCCGACGAAGTCGACTCCGTTGTGCTGGTAGAAGCGCTCGTCTTCGACCGCGACGACGGCATCGAGCAGGTACGGCGAGATCTGGTCGAGCTCTACCACCTGCCGGTTCTCGAGGTAGAAGTTGGCCATGAGCTTGCCGTCAGCCGAGTAGACCTTCGTCGTCTGCGCGACGCTGAACTGCGCCGGGTCGGAGACGTCGGGAAGGTCGGCGAGCCATCCGGACACCACGCCCACCGCGGCGGCGCTGCCGACGCCGGTGGTCAGAAGCGTCACGATGAGCGACAGCGCGAGGAACGCCCCGAGGACGCGCAGCGCGGTATGCTTCCTGTGATGTCGGCGTAGACGTCGGCGCCTCGACACGCGTACTCCCTTCGAAGGCCCGCACTATTATGCCTGGGTGTCGCGTCGGCCGCCACCACGGGCGCGCCGACACGCCTTCGGGCGTGCACTAGAGTGTAAGTGTATACTGACGCGCTGACCCGAGCCCCCATCGAAAGCGAACCGTCATGGCCGCGACCGTACAGACGCTGAGACGCCCACCCGAGCTCCTCGCTCCAGCCGGTGGTCCCGCCGCGCTCGTCGCTGCCGTCAACAACGGCGCCGACGCGGTGTATGCGGGTCTCGGCACGTTCAACGCCCGGCGCGGGGCGGACAACTTCGATGAGCGCTCGCTCGCCGAGGCGACCCGTTTCGCGCACCTGCGCGGCGCGCGCGTCTATCTGACCGCCAACACGCTGGTCCTGCCCGATGAGATGCAGGCCGCCATCGACGTCATCGATACCGCGTGGGCTGCGGGCGTCGACGCCGTCATCATCCAAGACCTCGGACTCATGCGGGTGGTGCGCAAGGCGCTCCCGGACGTCCGCATCCACGCGTCTACGCAGGCGAACGCCCACAATGCGGCTTCGGTCGCGGCGCTCGCGGAGTTGGGAGCGGCACGCGTCACGCTCGCGCGGGAGGTGTCGGTTCCCGAGATCCGTCAGCTCGTCGAAGCAGGCGGCGACACCGAGGTGGAGTCGTTCGTGCACGGCGCGCTGTGCTACAGCTACTCGGGGCAGTGCCTCATGTCGTCGATGATCGGCGGTCGATCCGCCAACCGCGGCCTGTGCGCGCAGCCGTGTCGGCTGCCGTACGAGCTCGTCGACGCCGCCGGCGACCCCGTGCCGGTCGACGGCCGCTACCTGCTTAGCCCCCGTGACCTCGCAGGCATCGCCATGCTGCCTGAGATCGTCGACACGGGCGTAGCTGCCCTCAAGATCGAGGGACGCATGAAGAGCCCTGAGTACGTTGCCGTCGTCGTCGGCGTCTATCGCGCGGCGCTCGACCGCGCGATCGCGGACCCCGAAGGGTTCGCGGTCACCGAGGCGGAGTGGGAGTTGCTGGCCGAAGCGTTCAATCGTGGGTTCACGGACGGCTACCTGGCCGGCGTCTCGGACGAGCGGGTGATGAGCCACCGGCGCCCGAACAACCGGGGAGTGCAGATCGGGCGCGTGGCGCACGCGTCAGGCCAACGGGCGACCATCGCGCTCGACCGTCAGCTCGACTCGGAAGACACGATCGAATTCTGGACGTCACGCGGGCGCGCGGCGCAGCGTGCGGGCGCGATGCGTCAGCACGGCGCCGTCATGCGGTCCGCCTCGGGGGGCTCGCGCGTCGAGGTCGAGACGCAGGTGCCCGTCTCGGCGGGTGACCGCGTCTTCCGCGTGGCCAACGCTGCGCTGCTCGATGCGGCCCGACGGACGTTCGAGGGGCGTGAGGCTCTCGAGCGGCGCGCTACGCCGGTCGACATCAGCGTTCGGCTCGTGAGCGGCAAGCCGCTCGAGGTGGTCGCGTCAGCGGGGGGCGCCGAGGCGTCGGCGGCGGGCCCTGTCGTGGAGCCCGCCCGGACCAAGGCGGTGACCGCCGATGAGGTCATCGAGCACGTGGGTCGGCTCGGCGGATCCGGATACGTCGCCGCGACGTGGGACGTGGACCTCGAGATGGGCGTCGGCGTCGGATTCTCGGCGCTGCACCGCGCGCGCCGGGACGCGCTCGATGCGCTCGACGCCCTCCGGCTCGCGCCGTGGTCGGAGCGCGAGCGACGACACCCTGTGGTGGCGCCGCCGAAGGGACGCGGACCGTCCCGCCCGGCGGTTCCGACGCTCGTGGCAGTGACCGACGATGTGGCCGAGGTCGCCGCGTTGCTCGACGCCGGAGCCGACCGCGTCGCCGTGCGCATCGGAAGGGAGACCGTTGCGCCGATGCCCGAGGGCGCATACCCGCTGCTGCCGAGGATCGCGCACGCGGCGGAGTTCTCGGCGCTGGCATCATGGGCGGCCACGGACGGATGCGTCGCAGCGGCGAATCTGGGCCTGTTGCGGGAAGCAGTAGTCCGCGGCGCGCGCCCCGAAGCCGATCAGGCGCTGAACGTCGCCAACCCGTGGAGCGCTCGCGCGCTCGATTCGCTCGGAGCCCTCTTCGCATGGGCATCGCCGGAGCTCACCCTCGGACAGATCGCGACGCTCGTCGAGCTGTCGCCGATTCCGGTGGGGGTGGTCGTCTACGGTCGCACCGAGCTGATGGTGGCCGAACACTGCGTGCTGCAGGCCGCCGGCGCCTGCTCGGAGCGGTGCGCAGGCTGCACCCGGAGGCGGGCCTTCTGGACCCTGCGCGACGAGAAGGGCTACGGGTTCCCGGTCACCACCGACGTTTCGGGCAGGACGCACGTCTACAATGCGGTGACGCTCGATCTGTCGCGTGCCCTCGACCAGGTCGTCGGTGCAGGCGTGCACGCGGTGCGCCTCGACTTCAGCACCGAGACGTTCGAGGAGCGTGTGCGTGTCGTCGCTGCGTACCGGGATCTGCTCGGCGATGTGGCAGCCGGCCGCGCGCTACCGGGGGAACCCCTTGTCACACCGGCGACGAGCGGACACCTGTACCGCGGGGTGCGGTAGGAGCTACCTGACCTCCACCGAGACGGGCAAGCTCGCGACCTGATCGGTGTCGTCCGTGACCCAGAGCGTCACGGTATAGGTGCCGGCGGCGGTGAACGTGTGGTCCACTGTCTTGCCTTCGATGAGCGGGGAGCCGTCGCCGAACTCCCACGCATACTTCACGATCACGCCGTCATCGGTCGACGTCGATGCGTCGAACCGCACGACCTCGCCTGCCGCGGGAGCGGTGGGGGTGTACGTGAACAGCGCGGTGGGCGGTTCGGTCTTCGGGGTGCCTTTCGACACGTAGAGCGTGACGACCGTCTGCGTCGTGCCTTGGCTCGGATAGCGTGGATCCTGGTCTCCGACGATGCCGATCGGCACGCCCGCCATCTCACGCTCCTCGACCCTGAAGAGCAGCATCAACTGCTTGAGCAGGGCCAGCGCCTCTTCCTTCGTCTTGCCGATGAGGTTGGGTATGTCGATCACCTCAGGCTCGGCGTGCAACGCGCACTCGTCGAGCGTGGTGCCGGAGAGCAGCAGCGCTGAGACGGTCTCGGGGCAGAAGTCCGTTGCGGCAAGACCGGTCTCGCTGCAGACCTTAGCCGTCGTCAGTCCCTTGGGCCGCTCGAAGTCCGAACCGGGGTAGGCTTCCGACGCCTTCTTCATGAAGGCCGCCCAGATCTCAGCGGGGAACGACCCGCCGGTCACCTTGCGGCCATGCACGTCCTTCATCTCGAGCTGGCCTTCCGGATGGCCCACCCAGACCGCTGCCGAGAGGTGCGGCGTGTAGCCGACGAACCACGCGTCGCGGTACTCCTGCGTGGTGCCCGTCTTGCCGGCCGCGGGTCGGCCGATCTTGGCCGCCTTACCGGTACCGCGGGAGATAACGCCCTTCAGGAGGTCGGTCGTGAGGTATGCGACGGCGGGGGAGATGGCCTCCTCGCCCTCGTATGCGGCTTCGTCGAGGACCGTGCCGTCCGCCTCGGTTACCCTGAGGATGCCGTGAGCGGGCATGTGCGTGCCCGCGTTCGCGAAGGTGCCGTACGCAGACGCCATCTCCAGCGGCGAGACACCTCGCTCCAGGCCGCCGAGGGCGATCGCAGGCACGGCGGTCACGTCGGTCGTGATGCCGAGACGCTTCGCCATGTCGACGACCTTCTCGGCACCCACCTCGAGGATGAGTTGCGCGAATACCGAGTTGATCGACTTCTCCGTGGCCACGCGCAGGCGCATGAGGCCGCCGCCGGACGAGCCCGTGACCTTCCACACCTGACCGCCGGGGATCGTGAGCCGGGCCGGGGCGCTCTCGTACGCCTTCTCGGACGGGATGCCCTCCTCGAGAGCGGTCGCCAGCACGAACGGCTTGAATGACGAACCCGGTTGGCGATGGCCCTGCACAGCGACGTTGAACTGCTGCGTGCTGAAGTCACGTCCGCCCACCATGGCGAGCACCTGCCCGGTAGCCGGATCGATGGCGACGATGGATGCCGACGGGTCGTCTTCGCGATCGAGCGCGGCAGTGATGGCTTCCTCGGCTGCGGCTTGCATGCCGAGGTCGATGGTCGTGGTGACGCGCAGCCCGCCCTTGTATACAGCGTCGGGACCGTACGTATCGATGAGCGTCTGCTTGACCCACTCGACGAAGTACGGTGCCTTCGTGTCGGACGGCTCGGCCTGGGCGAGCGTTATCTCGCTGGCGACAGCTTCATCATAGGTCGCCTGATCTATGAAGCCGAGCTCCCGCATCTGAGCGAGCACGGTGTCGCGTCGCTGGCGTCCCGCCTCGGGGTCGATGATCGGCGAGTAGTTGCCCGGTGACTTGATGACGCCGGCGATGACGGCGCTTTCGGCGACCGTCAGTTCCTGTACGTCCTTGCCGAAGTACGCCTGAGAAGCGGCCTGAACGCCGTATGCTCCGTGGCCGTAGTAGATCGTGTTGAGGTACAGCTCGAGGATCTGATCCTTGGTGTAGTCCTTCTCGAGTCGGTAGGCGAGCATCGCCTCCATGAGCTTGCGCTTGAGGGTCTGCTCGTCGGTGACGATGGCGTTCTTGACGAATTGCTGCGTGATCGTGGAGCCGCCGTGCCGCTTGCCCTCGGTGATGTCCACCCACAGCGCGCGCATGATGCCGAGCGGATCGACGCCTTCGTGCTCGTAGAAGCGCTGGTCCTCGGTCGCGATCACACCCTGGCGCAACGCTGCGGGGACCTGGTCGAGCGAGACGTCGGTGCGGTTCTGCTCGGCGAACAGCTCCGTCAGCACGGCGCCGTCACGGTCGTAGATGATACTGGTCTGGTCCCGGCCCTTGAGCGGCTGGCTCGGATCCGGGAGGTCACGGGCTATCGAGGCGTAGACCACTCCGCCGGTGAGAATGCCGATGACGAACAGCAGCGCCAGCGTGATCAGCGCGTAGCGTACGACCCGGCGCCGTCTGCTCGAGGGCTTGCGGGCCTTCGAAGGGCGCGCCTTGCGTGCTGGCGGTCGCCCCGTGGCTCGAGCCGTGCCGGGGACGCGACGCTGTGCGCTGTCTGCGGTCGCCTGTCGGGCTGTGCGCTGCTTCGGGGAACGCCGCGCACCCCCCGACCGTGCATCGGGCGAGGAATTCGAGCGACGCCGGGGTTCCGGTGCGCGCGACGCGCGCTTGCGGGGTCGCGGCTGGGGTTCGCGGCTTCTGTCTCGGTCGCTCATAGAACGTCTGGTCTCCATGGGATCGTGGCGGTCACGCTTCAGTCGACCGCCTGCGCGCGAGAACGGCCCTCAGTCCCCGAACACTGTACACGAATCCGCGGGGGCCGGTGCCGTCCTTCGTGCTAGTATGACCTGCAAACGCTGAGCCAACCACCCGGCGACGTTCACCGTTCGGCAACACGCCGTTCACGTGTCCCGTCGCCGCTTCCCGAGGAGGTCGAGACCGTGAGCACGACTGCCGAGCAGCTGCGCGTCATCAGCAGCGGCATCGCGGACCTCGTCCCGCGCGACGACATGGAGCGCAAGCTCGCTTCGGGTCGGACGCTCACCATCAAGCTCGGCGTCGACCCCACGGCTCCCGATCTGCACCTGGGGCACGCCGTGCCGCTCCGCAAGCTCCGGCAATTCCAGGACCTCGGGCATACGGTCGTCCTGATCATCGGAGACTTCACCGCCCTGATCGGCGACCCCTCCGGACGCAACAGCACGCGTCCGCCGCTGACGCGCGAGGCGGTCGAGAGCAACGCTGCTACCTATATAGCGCAGGCGTTCAAGGTCCTGGATCCCGAGCGCACGGTGATGCGGCGCAACTCCGAGTGGCTCGCGCCTCTCGGCTTCGAGGAACTGCTGCGGCTTACGAGCCGCTTCACAGTCGCGCGGATCCTTGAGCGCGATGACTTCCAGAAGCGCTACCGAGAGGGCATCGGCATCTCGCTCCACGAACTGCTCTACCCGGTCGCGCAGGCGTACGACTCGGTGGCGATCGAGGCCGACGTCGAGCTGGGCGGCACCGACCAGCTCTTCAACCTTCTCGCGGGGCGCGAGCTCATGGAGAAGATGGAGTTGGAGCCGCAGGTCTGCCTGACCCTGCCGCTGCTCGAGGGCACTGACGGTGTTCAGAAGATGTCCAAGAGCTACGGCAACTACATCGGGCTGACCGACGAGCCGGCCGAGATGTTCGGCAAGGTCATGTCGATCCCCGACAGTCTCATGATCAAGTACTACCGACTGTGCACTTCCCTGTCGGTGAGCGAGGTCGACGGCATCGAGGCCGGATTGGCCGCCGGGATCGAGCACCCCAACCAGGTGAAGCGCCGGCTCGCGCGGGAGATCGTCGCGCTGTACCACACCGTGCAGGACGCGCTCGATGCCGAGGCTGCGTTCGATCGCGTCTTCAAGGCGCGTGACGTTCCGGAGGATGTGGACGAGGTCCCCGTCGTGCTGGAGGACACCGTTCATCTGCCGGCCCTGCTCGCGCACCTCGGGCTGGTCTCATCGAACTCTGAGGCCCGTCGCATGATCGACCAGGGCGCGGTTCGCATCGACGGAGCGGTCGTGCCGTCCGGTGGCTACGACCATGCGAGACAGACTGTCGACGGGCACGTCCTGCAGGTGGGCAAGCGCCGATTCGCGCGTCCGGTGTCCTCCTGATCCCGCGTTTCGTCCGAGCGCGGAGTGGGAACGTAGACCATGCTCGAGAGGTTCGGAGTCCTGCTTGCATGCGACCATATCGGATGGTAGAGTATTCAAGCTGCTTCCCGAGCGTTTCGACGAGTGGAGCGCGATTTTGATAAGGCGTATTTCGGCGGGGTCAATCGGATAGGGTCGCGGGCCATCGAAGATGGCGGTCGCGAGTCCGCCTGACGCCTCCGAGACAGAGTTCCGGAGGCGTTTTCGTGCCCAGGGGACTGCCCGGATCGCACCCGACGGAAGTCGTCGAAAAAGGTCGAGAAGAAGCGTTGACAGCGGGGAGCAAGACAAGTAACGTATCCCCTCGCTGCGCCTGAACCTTGAAAACTGGATACTGTGATGAAGCCAGTAAGGTCCGCATGTCGGACCGCATGAAACCCGTCACATCGAGAGGGTCGGTCAACAGGCCAAACCGATGGAGACGAACAGGACCCAAACCGCCTCGACACCCCCGTGTCGATCGCAGGTGGGTCCGTCCGGATCGAGCAGATCCAAACCTTCGTGGAACACAGGTCTCGTGCCTGTGACACTTTCAACGGAGAGTTTGATCCTGGCTCAGGATGAACGCTGGCGGCGTGCTTAACACATGCAAGTCGAACGGTAAGGTCCCCTTCGGGGGACACACGAGTGGCGAACGGGTGAGTAACACGTGGGCAACCTGCCCCTCACATCGGGATAACCACCGGAAACGGTGGCTAATACCGGATACTCCGGCGAGACCGCATGGTCTTGCCGGGAAAGCTCCGGCGGTGAGGGATGGGCCCGCGGCCCATTAGCTTGTTGGTGGGGTAATGGCCCACCAAGGCGACGATGGGTAGCCGAGCTGAGAGGCTGATCGGCCACACTGGGACTGAGACACGGCCCAGACTCCTACGGGAGGCAGCAGTGGGGAATCTTGCGCAATGGGCGAAAGCCTGACGCAGCAACGCCGCGTGCGGGATGAAGGCCTTCGGGTTGTAAACCGCTTTCAGCAGGGATGAAACTGACAGTACCTGCAGAAGAAGCCCCGGCTAACTACGTGCCAGCAGCCGCGGTAATACGTAGGGGGCAAGCGTTATCCGGATTCATTGGGCGTAAAGCGCGCGTAGGCGGCTTGCTAAGTCAGATGTGAAAACCGGGGGCTCAACCCGCGGCCTGCATCTGAAACTGGCAGGCTTGAGTCTGGTAGAGGAAAGTGGAATTCCTGGTGTAGCGGTGATATGCGCAGATATCAGGAGGAACACCAGTGGCGAAGGCGGCTTTCTGGGCCACGACTGACGCTGAGGCGCGAAAGCTAGGGGAGCAAACAGGATTAGATACCCTGGTAGTCCTAGCTGTAAACGATGGGCACTAGGTGTGGGGGGTCATCGACTCCCTCCGTGCCGCAGCTAACGCATTAAGTGCCCCGCCTGGGGAGTACGGCCGCAAGGCTAAAACTCAAAGGAATTGACGGGGGCCCGCACAAGCAGCGGAGCATGTGGCTTAATTCGACGCAACGCGAAGAACCTTACCAGGGCTTGAAATGCAGGGTAAAGCGGCGGAAACGTCGTGTCCGCAAGGGTCCTGCACAGGTGGTGCATGGCTGTCGTCAGCTCGTGTCGTGAGATGTTGGGTTAAGTCCCGCAACGAGCGCAACCCCTGTCCCATGTTGCCAGCATTTAGTTGGGGACTCATGGGAGACTGCCGGCGTCAAGCCGGAGGAAGGTGGGGATGACGTCAAGTCATCATGCCCCTTATGTCCTGGGCTGCACACGTGCTACAATGGCCGGTACAATGGGCTGCGATGGGGTGACCCGGAGCGAATCCCATAAAACCGGCCCCAGTTCGGATCGAAGGCTGCAACTCGCCTTCGTGAAGTCGGAGTTGCTAGTAATCGCGGATCAGCATGCCGCGGTGAATACGTTCCCGGGCCTTGTACACACCGCCCGTCACACCACCCGAGTCGTCCGCACCCGAAGTCGCTGGCCCAACCCGCAAGGGAGGGAGGCGCCGAAGGTGTAGAGGGTAAGGGGGGTGAAGTCGTAACAAGGTAGCCGTACCGGAAGGTGCGGCTGGATCACCTCCTTTCTAGGGAGACATGGCACCGGTCCTTGAGATCGGTGGCGTCCCGATCGAGCTTGCTCTCGGGACCCTAGATGCCAGTGTCGATCTGGCTTCCGTCAAGCAGCGCCTCGTGCGCTGGTCACAGTATCCGGTTTTCAGGGCTCAGGCCCTGGCGCGTGTCCTCCGGGGCGCGTTTCGCACCTTGAAAGCTGTATAGCGTGATCGAGATCGCGAATAGTGCAACAGATCAAGATACTAAGGGCACACGGTGGATGCCTTGGCACTGGAAGCCGAAGAAGGACGCGGCAAGCTGCGATAAGCCCCGGGTAGGTGCAAACTACCGTCAATCCGGGGATGTCCGAATGGGGAAACCCGGCTGGGGTCATGCCCAGTCACCCCTGCCTGAACACATAGGGCAGGAGGAGGTAACCAGGGGAACTGAAACATCTAAGTACCCTGTGGAAGAGAAATCAACCGAGATTTCCCGAGTAGTGGCGAGCGAAAGGGAAAGAGCCTAAACCCGCGTATGCTTATACCCTGTGGGGGTTGCTGCGTGTGGGGTTGTGGGAGTCATCGTCTATGGGCCACAGACCATAGGCGGAGTCACAAATCGGCGAGGTAGCAGAACGGTTTTGGAACAGCCGGCCAGAGCGGGTAAAAGCCCCGTACGCAAAACCTCTGTCGACTCCGAGATGACCACCCGAGTACTGCCGGACACGTGAAATCCGGTAGGAATCTGGGGGGACCACCCTCCAAGGCTAAATACTCTCCAGTGACCGATAGTGAACCAGTACCGTGAGGGAAAGGTGAAAAGCACCCCGAGAGGGGAGTGAAATAGTACCTGAAACCGTGTGCTTACAAGCAGTCGGAGCCTGGAAAGCCGATCTTCGGATCGGCAGGGTGACGGCGTGCCTTTTGTAGAATGAGCCAGCGAGTTACGGTGTGTAGCAAGGTTAAGCTGAAAGCGAGCCGCAGCGAAAGCGAGTCTTTAAACGGGCGCTCAGTTACACGTCGTAGACGCGAAGCCAGGTGATCTACCCATGGGCAGGCTGAAGCGGGGGTAAGACCCCGTGGAGGGCCGAACCCACTTCGGTTGAAAACGGAGGGGATGACCTGTGGGTCGGAGTGAAAGGCTAATCAAACCTGGAGATATCTCGTTCTCCCCGAAATAGCTTTAGGGCTAGCCTCGGGTGTTCAGTATCGGTGGTAGAGCACTGGATGGCCTAGGGGGCTTCACCGCTTACCGAAGTCAGCCAAACTCCGAATGCCGATACTCCACAGCCCGGGAGTCAGACAGTGGGGGCTAAGCTTCATTGTCGAGAGGGAAACAGCCCAGACCGCCTGCTAAGGTCCCTAAATTCATGCTAAGTGGCAAAGGATGTGCGTTTGCTCAGACAACCAGGATGTTGGCTTAGAAGCAGCCATTCATTTAAAGAGTGCGTAATAGCTCACTGGTCAAGTGGACATGCGCCGACAATACACGGGGCTCAAGCATGATACCGAAGCAGCGGACTTCGCGTATGCGGAGTGGTAGGGGAGCATTCTCTTCGGATCGAAGTCGGCGGGCGACCGTCGGTGGACTGGAGAGAAGTGAGAATGCTGGCATGAGTAGCGAGAGAAGTGCGAGAAACACTTCCGCCGTAAGCCTAAGGGTTCCTGGGCAATGCTAATCATCCCAGGGTCAGTCGGGAGCTAAGGCGAGGCCGCGAGGCGTAGTCGATGCACAACAGGTAGACATTCCTGTACCACTGGCAGTGCGTTATCACCGATGGGGTGACGGAGAAGGGTAGCTCAGCGCGGTTCTGGACGTCCGCGTGAAAGGCCGTAGGGCGTGCGATAGGCAAATCCGTCGCACATATGCCTGAGAGCTGATGACGAGTCGAATGAGACGAAGTGAGTGAGCCCATGCTTTCAAGAAAAACCTCTAGGGAGTGCTGTCGGTGCCCGTACCCCAAACCGACACAGGTAGGCAGGTAGAGCATACCAAGGCGATCGAGAGAACCATGGTTAAGGAACTCGGCATAATGGCTCCGTAACTTCGGGAGAAGGAGCACCTCGGCCCGTGATCATCTTCGCGTTGTGAGCGGACCGGGGTCGCAGTGAAACGGCCCAAGCGACTGTTTACTAAAAACACAGGACTCTGCTAAGTCGTAAGACGACGTATAGGGTCTGACGCCTGCCCGGTGCTGGAAGGTTACGAGGAGGGGTTAGCTTCGGCGAAGCTCTGAATCCAAGCCCCAGTAAACGGCGGCCGTAACTATAACGGTCCTAAGGTAGCGAAATTCCTTGTCGGGTAAGTTCCGACCTGCACGAATGGCGTAACGACTTGGGCGCTGTCTCAACCATGGACTCGGCGAAATTGCATTATTCGTGAAGATGCGAATTACCCGCAGTAGGACGGAAAGACCCCGTGAACCTTTACTACAGCTTGACATTGATCTTTGGTTCGTCGTGTAGAGGATAGGTGGGAGGCTATGAAGCCTGGGCGCCAGCCTGGGTGGAGCCACCGTTGGAATACCACCCTCGGCGGGCTGGAGGTCTAACCCTGCACCGTTATCCGGGCAGGGAACCGTGTCAGGTGGGTAGTTTGACTGGGGCGGTCGCCTCCTAAAATGTAACGGAGGCGCGCGTAAGGTTCCCTCAGGACGGTTGGCAATCGTCTGTAGAGTGCAAGCGCACAAGGGAGCTTGACTGCGAGACCTACAAGTCGAGCAGAGACGAAAGTCGGTGCTAGTGATCCGGCGGCTCAGAGTGGAATGGCCGTCGCTCAACGGATAAAAGGTACTCCGGGGATAACAGGCTGATCCTGCCCAAGAGTCCACATCGACGGCAGGGTTTGGCACCTCGATGTCGGCTCATCGCATCCTGGGGCTGGAGTAGGTCCCAAGGGTATGGCTGTTCGCCATTTAAAGCGGTACGCGAGCTGGGTTTAGAACGTCGTGAGACAGTTCGGTCCCTATCCACTGCGGGCGTAAGAGACTTGAGAGAGCCTGTCCCTAGTACGAGAGGACCGGGATGGACGAACCTCTGGTGTACCAGTTGTCCACCAAGGGCACCGCTGGTTAGCTACGTTCGGTTAGGATAACCGCTGAAAGCATCTAAGCGGGAAGCCTGTCTCAAGATGAGGTCTCTCACCGGGTCAACCGGGTAAGGCCCCTTGTAGACTACAAGGTTGATAGGCCGCAGGTGTACGCACAGCAATGTGTTCAGCCGAGCGGTACTAATAGGCCGAGGTCTTGATCTTCTATTCGCTTTCTCGTGACCGCTATACAGCTCTCAGGGTGTGGAACGCACCGTGGGGTTGACAATCGGATACGACGATCCGACGTGACGAGCCGTTGGATGTGTTCAGTGGTTTTGGCGGAGGGGGTACACCCGATCCCATTCCGAACTCGGAAGTTAAGCCCTCCAGCGCCGATGGTACTGCCCTGTAGAGGGTGGGAGAGTAGGACGCCGCTGAACACATCCAACGGCTCCGGCGTTTGAGCCGGCAGCGACTCGGCACGAAAGTTGATTGATACGGTCAGATAATCGTCGTCATGGTACGATACCCGCTGCGGTGTCGTGTCGCCGTCCGCCTGAGACGGCGTTGATGAGGAGGTAGGCACGTGAAGGAGCGCGTACAGGAAGCTCTCGACAAGATCCGTCCGGCGCTGCAGGCAGACGGCGGGGACGTCGAGCTCGTCGACGTCGAAGGCGGCGTCGTGAAGGTCCGGCTGGTCGGTGCGTGCGCCGGCTGTCCGATGTCGCAGCTCACGCTGGCCAACGGCGTCGAGCGCGTGCTCAAGCAGGAAGTCCCTGAGGTGGAGCGCGTCGAGCCCGTCTAAGCGCACGCCTCGAACGATCGAACGAGCGCCGTCCGTCTCTACGGGCGGCGCTCGTCGCTTGTTCGGGCGCGTTGGTACGGGGGTTGGCGGCCGGTCGGCGCGCTGTCGCAGCCGTTCGTCCCAGCGCACATTGACGCACTATATGTGGGCCGCGTAGACTGAATGAGCGCAACATCTTGTGGCGCGCCGACTGGTTCGACCCGGCGCGCCGCATCACGCAGGGGACGCTTCCGAGGAGGACATCGCATGGCTGACGCACCCGAGAAGACGACGTATGACCGGACCATCGATGAGACTCTGTCGCCGAACAGCCTGACCGTCCTCAAGAAGCGCTACCTGCGTAAGGGCGAGGACGGCGAGGCGATCGAGGCACCCTCGGACATGTTCGTTCGTGTCGCCGAGAACATCGCGGCGGCTGATGCGCGCTACGGCGCCACAGAGAGCGATGTGGCCGAGACGGCTGCGGATTTCTACGCGCTCATGACGTCCCTGGAGTTCCTGCCGAACTCGCCGACGCTGATGAACGCCGGCCGTGAGCTGCAGCAGCTGTCCGCGTGCTTCGTGCTCCCGGTCGACGACTCGATGGAGTCGATCTTCGGCGCCGTGCGTGACACGGCGCTCATCCACAAGTCCGGCGGTGGCACCGGATTCTCCTTCTCGAGGCTTCGACCCTCCGGCGACGAGGTCCGCTCGACGCAGGGCGTGAGCAGCGGCCCCGTGTCGTTCATGCGGGTGTTCAACCAGGCGACCGAGGCGGTCAAGCAAGGTGGGACCCGCCGTGGGGCCAACATGGGCGTGCTGCGGATCGACCACCCGGACATCCTGCATTTCATCAAGTGCAAGGCGGACGGGGACTTCTCGAACTTCAACATCTCGGTCGCGCTGACCGAGGAGTTCATGGATGCTGTGGCCGAAGACCGGGAGTATGAGCTCATCAACCCCCGGAGCCATGAGGTCGCCGGCACGCTGGACGCCCGTGAGGTCTACGATCTCATCATCGAGATGGCCTGGGCCACTGGCGACCCGGGCATCATCTTCATCGACCGGATGAACCGGGACAATCCGACTCCCGCACTGGGCGACATCGAGTCCACCAACCCCTGCGGCGAGCAGCCGCTGCTGCCGTACGAGGCCTGCAACCTCGGCTCCATCAACCTGTCGCGCTTCCTGCGCTTCACGGAGGCCGGCCCCGACATGGACTGGGACCGTCTGGCCGATGTCATCCATCGCGCTGTGCACTTCCTCGACAACGTCATCGACGTGAACGAGTATCCGCTGCCCAAGATCGGCGAACTCGCGCGCGGCAACCGCAAGATCGGTCTCGGCGTGATGGGCTGGGCTGACCTGCTCATCATGCTCGGTGTGCCGTACGATTCCGATGACGCGGTCGCGCTTGGCGAGAAGATCATGGGCTTCATCGAGGCAGAGGCACGGTCGGCATCGGCCAAGCTCGCCGAGGCTCGCGGCGTGTTCCCCAACTTCGAGGGCTCGGTCTAC
This sequence comes from Anaerosomatales bacterium, assembly GCA_030019445.1. Taxonomy (GTDB): domain Bacteria; phylum Actinomycetota; class Coriobacteriia; order Anaerosomatales; family Anaerosomataceae; genus JASEEU01. The sequence continues at coordinate 90,533 of JASEEU010000001.1, forward strand.
GACACGCCTGAAGGCATGCGTTTGAGGAACGCGACCGTGACGACGATCGCCCCGACCGGCACGCTGTCGATCATCGCCAACTGCTCGAGCGGCATCGAGCCGCTCTTCGCCGTGTCCTACGTGCGTACCGTCATGGACAACGACCGCCTCATCGAAGTCAATCCGCTCTTCGAGGACATCGCCGTGAAGCAGGGCTTCTACAGCCGCGACCTCATGGCGCGCATCGCCGACCATGGCTCGGTGGCACATATGGAGGAAGTGCCCGAGGCGGTGCGTGACGTGTTCGTTACCGCGCACGACATCGATCCTGAGTGGCACATCCGGATGCAGGCCGCGTTCCAGAAGCACACCGACAACGCCGTGAGCAAGACGGTGAACTTCCCCAACGAGGCGACGGCCGATGATGTCCGGCGGGTCTACGACCTCGCTCACGAGCTCGGCGTCAAGGGCGTCACCATCTACCGTGACGGCTCGAAGGAGAACCAGGTCCTCACGACGGGTCGCTCCGGTCAGCAGTACGACGACGGTCGGCGACACGGTGAGATCGAGCCGCGGCCGCGGCCGTCGGTCACCATGGGTCGGACCGAGAAGATCCAGACGGGTTGCGGCAACCTGTACGTGACCATCAACTCTGACGAAGAAGGACTCTGCGAGCTCTTCACATCGATGGGCAAGTCGGGCGGCTGTGCCGCCTCACAGTCCGAGGCGCTGTCCAGAGTCATCTCGATGGCGCTCCGTGCCGGCGTCGACCCCGATGCCGTCGTCAAGCAGATGCGGGGCATCCGCTGTCCGAGCCCGGCATGGGCGCAGGGCGGCAAGGTCCTGTCCTGCGCTGACGCGGTCGGCATCGCGCTCGAGCACTACCTCGAGTGGGCCGACACCGGCGAGGCCTCGGTCGGCGTGTCAAAGAACCTCGACCAGCTCGACAACCTCGCCGGCGCGTGCCCCGAGTGCGGCGGCGCGCTCGAGCATGAGTCCGGGTGCGCGGTCTGCCGCGCCTGCGGCTACAGCAAGTGCGCGTAGCGAGGTCGGCCATGGTTCTCTCGGACAGGACGATCAAGGAGCAGATGACGGCGGGGCGCATCCGCATCGAGCCGTGCGACCCCGCTGACATCCAGCCCTCGAGCGTGGACCTGCATCTGGGCGAGAGGTTCCAGGTGTTCCGCAACTCGCGCTATCCGTACATCGACCCGGCGATGGAGCAGGACGGGCTCATGGAGCTCGTCGAGGCGACGGCCGAGGAACCGTTCGTTCTCCATCCGGGTGAGTTCGTGCTGGGCGCCACCGTCGAGCGCGTCGACCTGCCTGAGGACATCGTCGCGCGCCTTGAGGGGAAGTCCTCGCTCGGTCGTCTCGGCCTGCTGATCCACTCGACGGCTGGCTACGTCGACCCCGGGTGGTCGGGAACGCTCACGCTTGAGCTTTCGAACGTCGCCAACCTGCCCATCGTGCTGACGCCGGGTATGGCGATCGGCCAGATCTCGTTCATGCAGATGACGACCGATGTCGACCGTCCGTACGGGACGCCGGGTCTCGGCAGCAAGTATCAGGGTCAGCTCGATCCGACCCCGAGCCGGAGCCACAAGTCGAGGTAGCCGGCGCGGGCGCAGCGGGGACAAGAGCGCGCGCCGCTCCGCCCGGACGCGGCGTCGCGGAGTCCTGTCAGAGTCCTTCGGTGACCTTGCTCACGAGCTTCTCGGGCATGAAGCCGGCCACGTACTTGCCCGCCCGCGACTCCATGAACGGGAGCCAGCGGAACTTGCGCGCGATGTTCCTGCGCACCGGCTCGACCGCGGCCGCGTATCTGCTGAGCGCCCCGGCTGCATCCCCGGCGCCGATGGCTTCGCCCGCGAGGCGGCCGGTGTTGACGGCGTAGGAGATCCCTTCACCCGAGGTAGGCGACATGAAGCCGCCCGCTTCTCCTGCGAGCAAGACTCGGCCCCGACCGCAGACGACGTCATCAGGGGAGCGCAGGTAGAGCGCCGCGGCGGCCTCCCGTTTCACGCTCGGACCGAGCCCCGGCATCCGCTCGCGCAAGATGTCCAAGGTGAGGTCCTGCTTCTCCCAGGGATGCTTGGTCTTGGGGTAGTACACCGAGCCGACGATGGCGGTGGGACCCTTGGGGACGACGTAAGAGTAGGCGTACTGATCGCCGATGTCGCGCATGTAGATGCAGTCGAAGACCGGGGCGACGGATTCCTGGACCGTGCAGAAGTCCTGCAGCGTGACGTACGTCGCGGTCGACGGGACCTCGAGGACACGCCGAACCTGCGAACGGGCCCCGTCGGCGCCCACGAGCACGTCACTGCTGACAGCGACATCCCCGTCGCGTGTCTTGAGGGTGATGTCCACCCCGGACGGGCTCTGTCGGAAGTCGCGGAGCTCGCAGGGAGCTACGACGTCCACGGTGTCGGGAAGCAGCGTCGTCAGCCACTCGTCGAATCCGGCCCTGCTCACGTTGAGGAACTCGAGCGTCGTGGTCTTGGTGATCCGCCGGTCCCAATCGTTGTAGCGGAAGTGCACCGTACGCGGATCGAGCACGATCCCAGGGGGGATCCGGTCGTACCGCTCCAGCGTCCTGACCGTGTGATGGTGGAGCATGCCGCCGCAGCTCTTGTCGCGTGGCAGGCCTGAGCTGTCTACGAGCAGGACACGCCCGGATGTCGCTGCGTGAAGGGCTGCGAGGATCCCCGCAGGTCCGGCACCCGCCACGACGGTTCCGTAGCGGTCGTGTCGGGGGGTCTCGAGCACCTGCATGCAGACGTCCTCTCAGCGGGGATGATGGCACTCCGGTCAACATTCTACGCGAGCGACCGATGTCCTGGTGGGAAGTGGACGCCGCTGCGCTACAATGGTCGCTCGGCCGCAGGACGGTATACGGGAGGCGCCATGGCATGCTGGTCGGACCGCGGGTGCGATGACGAGATGCGGTCGCGGTGTCCGCACGCCATCGACCCGACCGAGCGGTGTCCCGCCTCGTGCCGGTTCGCGGACTGCGAGCGTCCGACCCGTTCGGTGGCCAGCCCGCTCCTTCTGCTCGACCCTGACGTCGACCGGACGGCGACGATGAAGGAGACGTGCGTGTCGTGCGCGTTCTTCCTCGAGAACGGACCGCGTACCCGGTGACCCGAGAAGCGGTCGCCGCCGAGCTGCGCGCAGCCGGCGAGGAGCTGGCGGCGCTCGGTGCGGCGCAAGACGGCGATGCGTTCACCCCGCTACAGCAGGCCGACGCGCTCATCAAGTCCTCACCCGAAGCGTTCCTGCTCGGCGTGCTCTTCACCCAGGGCGTGCCTGCCGAGCGGGCGTGGGCGGGACCCTACCTGCTCCGCGAGCGCCTCGGACATCTCGATCTCGAGCGCCTGGCGGCCGAGAGGGAAGCGGTCGCACGCGCCTTCGCGCACCCGCCGGCGCTCCATCGCTTCGTGAAGACCGTACCCGGGTGGGTCTCCTCGGCTGCCGCGCGCCTCATCGAGGAGTATGGGGGTTCGGCGGCCGCGATCTGGCCCGACGGAGCCCGGGTGACCGAGGTGACCCGCAGACTGCTCGAGTTCCCGGGCGTGGGCGAGAAGAAGGCCGTCATGGCCGTCGAGATCCTCGTCCGGCACTTCGGGGTCGCGCTCGAGGGGACGGAGTGCGGCAGTGTCGCGTACGATGTCCACGTCCGCCGGGTGTTTCTCCGCTCCGGCCTGGCCGAGGCCGACACCCCCGAAGCGATCCGTGCGGCGGCGCGCGCCGCCTGCCCCGAGGCGCCGGGGCTGCTCGACCTGCCCGCCTGGCAGATCGGCCGCGCGTGGTGCAGGCCCCGGGAGCCTCGCTGCGCCGAGTGTCGTCTCGGCGGGGTGTGTGCCCGAATCGTGCAGCACGCGCCGACAGGCGTCGGCGCGAGACGCCGCTAGTCCAGCGAGCGCATGAGCAGACCGGACAGCAGCTTCGGGTAGAAGTACGTCGACTTCTGGGGCATCGTCTCGCCGTTGAGGGCGACGGCGCGCAACTCGTCCATGCCGGTGGCGCGCATCATGAACGCGACCTCGTCAGGTGCGACCTCGAGTGCCGTATGCCCCTCCTTGACGAAGCGCAACCGGTCGAGGCTGGCAGGCTCGTCGGGATGCACGCCGAAGAGGGGGGCGAGGATCATCTCCTGCAGCACGGTCACATCGAGCCGCTTCCATGCGTCTGAGTGCGTGCCGCCGATGATCCGCGCCGGATCCGACCCGGACCTGAGTCGAGCGAGGCGCTCGGCCCCGTCAGCGGTCCTGACGACGAACGCGGTGCGTTCCGCCGAGATGAGCTCGTGCGGGGCGGCATCGGTCGGGTCGCCGATCTCGAAGTGCTCCGACAGGCGGAACCAGAAGCTCTCGGGATCGAAGTCGGCTCCCGCCCGGACGACCCGGTGCGTCGGCAACACGACGAGGTCAGGGTCGTCCATGTTGACGAGCGCCATCATCACATAGTCGTATGCGGCGCGCGGCGCTTCGCCGTCGAGTGCGCGACCGTCCGCCGTGCGGCGCTCGTCACGGTACGCCAGGGAGGTCGTGTAGCGATGGTGTCCGTCCGCGATGAAGACGGGCTGATCAGCCAGCAGCTCTACGAGGATCGCCGTGTCCCCGGCGTCGCGGATCGCCCACACGCGACTGATGACGCCGTCCGCATCGGTGGCCGACATGAGGGGCCTCTCGGCCATAGCGCGATCGAACACGGCATCCGATATGCGCCCAGGGTCCGAGAAGAGGCTGAAGACCTGGCTCAGGTTCGCCGCGGTCGATCGGGTCAGGTTGAGGCGGTCATCGAGGGCCTTGGGCAGCGTGCGCTCATGAGGGAGGACGACGCCGTCGGCGAACGGACGGAGCTCGATGGCGCCGACGAACGCCCTACGGCGTACCGGGCGGCCCTCATGCTCCCATGTCTGCTCGAGGACATAGATCGCGGGAGAGTCATCTTCGCGCAGCACGCCGGTGGAACGCCAGTCACGCCAGCGCCGGCGCCCCGTCTCGTAGCGATTGTCCGGAACCGTCGGGTCGAGCGGCCCTTCCGGCAGCTCCAGGGCGACGACGTTGTGCGGATCCTTGGCAAGCAGCGCGAGACGCTGCTCCGGGGATATCACGTCGTACGGCGGTGCGGTGACGGGCGTGAAGTCACGGTCGTCGCGGTCGAACATGACGGCGTTGAAGGGCAGGATGCGGGCCATGCGGATCCTCTCGTGGTCATCCGGGGCCCGTGCCCGGCCCCGGCGGGCCTCAAGTCTAGCCGAGCAGCGCTCGGAACGCCAAGAAGAAGAGAACGCCCGCGACGGTCGCTCCGAGGAAGCTCCGCCAGCGGTGGTAGATGAGCGCCGTCGGTATCGCCGCGAGCAGGTACGGGTTGTCGGCGAGCGAGCGCCAGTCGCCGCCGGGTCGCAGTACTTCGCCCACGACCAGTGCCGCCATGACCGAGACAGGTATGTAGCTCAGCCATCGTTCGACCGGACGAGGCAGCCGAAGGCGGGAGAGGACCGCCACGGGCACGATCCGGACCGCGAAGTTCGCGACCGCCATGCCGATCACGACCGCCCAGATGTAGCCGTCGGTCATCGCTCGGCCACCGCCCCCACGAAGGCCGCGACGATGGAGGCCGCGATGATGTACCACTTGCCCGGGAGGACGAGCATGAACCCGACGGCGAGGACGGCGGCAAGGGCGGCCACGGCAAGGTGACGCCGTCCCTCGATCTGGGCGACGAGCAGCGCTGTGAACATCGCGGGCATGGCGAAGTCCACGCCCCAGCGCGTGGGGTCGCCGATCGCCGACCCGCCGAGCGCGCCGAGACCGGTACCGAGCACCCATCCCGTCCAAGCCACGATGCCCACGCCCGCCATCGAGGCCGCGTCGGCGAGCCCCCTGCGGTTGTCATCGATGTTCACGGCGAACGTCTCATCGGTGAGCGAGAACGCGAGCCAGAGCTGCGTCGGCATGGCGTTGCCGCGGAGATACGGCGAAAGCGTCGCGCCGAACAGCACATAGCGCAGGTTGACGACCGTTGTCGCCAGCAGCACGGTGGCGACGCTCGCCCCGCCGTACATGAGCGACAGCCCGATGAACTGTCCCGCTCCCGCGAGTGCGGTCGCCGAGCAGGTCACCGCTTGTGCCGAGGTGAACCCCCAACTGCGTGCCAGGATCCCGAATGCGGCGCCCACCGGCACGTACCCCAGGAAGATGGGGAAGCCCAGCCGAACGCCGCGCCAGAGGCGCTCGCGCGCAGACGGGCATGCGGGTTGCTGGGAGGTGGGCGAGGACATGCGGTGAATCGTAGCACAGCGTGTCCCCCCGTCGCGGTACAATAGCGATGTCGGCTGAAGGAGGCGATGGCCGTGGAGTTCTCGCTCATATGTCCGGTTGACGGACGGGTCGAGCTCGGTCTCGAGAACATCGCCGCCGTCGTGCTGCACGACCCTGATGCGGTGGATGTCGTCTTCACCTGTCCGCACTGCGGGGAGACGCTGCAGGCAACGCTTCGTGTCCCGAATCTCATGAACGCCGCGATGGAGCTCGCCAGCCACATCGAGCAGGTCGCTGTCGACGCCGACCTCGAGGTCGACGCCGACGATGCGCGGGACGGCGGGTCGTCACGCCAGGACCCGCATGAAGACTCGTACTGCGAGTACTTCCGAAGGCAGCTCTCACATGTGGAGTCGGTCGAGGACCTGCTTGCCGAGATCGACGGCCGCTGATCCTCTCGGCGGCTAGTGCCAGCCGCGACCGCGGTTGCGCTTCTTCGATCGGTCGTACGCCCACACGGGCAGGATCAGCGTGAGCCCGGCAAGGAATCCTCCGATGTGCGCGAACCACGCCACGCCGCCGGTCTGCGCGAATTCGGGGGAGAGCGAGCCGAGCCCGTTACCGAGCTGCACGAGGAACCACACGCCGATCACGAGCAGCGCCGGCAGGCGTGCGATCTCGAAGAAGAAGAAGATGGGGATCAGCGTGAGCACCGCAGCGCCCGGATAGAGGAGGGCGTACGCGCCGAGCACCCCCGCCACCGCGCCGCTCGCACCGAGCAGCGGCACGTCGGTCGCGGGCGCCATCGCCACCTGCGCCGCTGTCGCCGCGACGCCCGAGGCCAGGTAGAAGCCGACGAATCCGACATGGCCGAGACGGTCCTCGATGTTGTTGCCGAAGATCCAGAGGTAGAGCATGTTCCCGAGCACGTGGAGCCAGCCTCCATGCAGGAACATCGCTGCGACCACCGTGGCCGCCTCGCGGGGTGAGAACGGGTCCGCCAGAAGCCGCGACGGGACGACGGCCCAGGTGTTGGCGAGCGCCTGCAGTTGCGCAGGGGAGAGCGTCGACTCCCACACGAAGACGAGCACGTTCGCGACGACGAGCAGCACGGTGACGATCGGGAAGCGCCGCGTGGGATTGTCGTCGCGCAGAGGTATCATGGCGTCTCTCGTCCGGCCTGGTGGTAGGATGCAGTGTGACCTTGGCCCATGAAGTGTAGCCGACTGCCGGGTCCGGGGGTATGCTGCGACAGACGGCGTCGCGCTGTCGCATCGGCTTTCGTTGAAGGGAGTGCGGATGGAGATCGCATTCGTCTGTCTTGGTGCCATCGGCCTGTTGCTGCTGGTAGCGGTCGTGTTCGGTATCGGCATCTACAACCGCCTGGTGACGCTCCGCAATCGGGTGGACAACGCATGGTCGCAGATCGACGTCCAGCTGCGCCGTCGCTACGACCTGATCCCCAACCTCGTCGAAACGGTGAAGGGGTACGCCGCGCACGAGAAGGAGACCCTCGAGAAGGTCGTCAAGGCTCGCCAGATGGCGATCGACGCGAGCAGCGTCAAGGAGCAGAGCGATGCCGAGAACATGCTGACCAGCACGCTGCGAAGCCTGTTCGCTGTCGCCGAGGCGTATCCGGACCTGAAAGCGAACCAGAACTTCCTGATGCTTCAGGAGGAGCTCTCGGGGACCGAGTCCAAGATCGCGTACGCCCGGCAGTTCTACAACGACTCCGTCATGACGTACAACACCACCACGCAGGCATTCCCCTCCAATATCATCGCGGGGATGTTCGGCTTCGTGCAGCGCGACTACTTCGAGATCGAGACCGAAGCGCGCGAGCCGGTGCAGGTCCAGTTCTAGGCTGGATGGAGCGGTCATAGCCCGTGTGGGACCAGATCTCGTCGAACAAGCTGCGAAGCGCGGCGTTGGTCGCAGTCTTCGTGCTCTTCGTCCTCGTCATCGGTTGGGCCTTCGGCCAGGCGACTGACTGGGGCTGGGGAGGGCTCGTTCTCGCTCTCGTGGTCGCGTTCGTGATGGCCTGGGGCTCGTACTGGTACTCGGACCGCATCGTGCTTTCGATGAGTCGCGCGCGTCCGGTCGACCGGGATACCGAGCCCTACGTCGTGAACACGATCGAGGGCCTGTCGATCGCCGCGGGGCTTCCGGTGCCCCGCGCCTACATCATCGAGGATCCGGCGCCCAACGCGTTCGCGACGGGGCGTGATCCCGAGCATGCCGCCATCGCGCTGACGCGCGGTCTCGTGGAGAAGCTGGATCGCCTGGAGCTCGAAGGCGTCATCGCGCATGAGCTCGCCCACGTGAAGAACCGGGACACGCTCGTCCAGACGCTCGCCGCGGTGCTTGCGGGCACCGTGGTGCTGCTCTCTGACTGGATGCTGCGCTCCTTCTGGTGGGGAGGCGGTCGTCGGCGCGGCGGCGACGGCGGGGGTCAGGCGCAGGCGGTCTTCCTCCTGGTCGGGCTTGTGCTTGCCGTGCTGGCGCCGATCTTCGCGGCGATGATCCAGATGGCGATCTCGCGCAAGCGGGAGTACCTGGCCGACGCTAACGGCGCGCTCCTGACCCGGTATCCGCAGGGCCTCGCGGACGCCCTGCGCAAGATCGCATCGGACTCGGAGCGGCTGAAGGTCGCCAACAAGGCGACTGAGTCGCTCTACATCTACAATCCACTGAAGGACTATGGCGGCGGCATGAACTCGCTGTTCAATACCCACCCGCCTGTCGACGAACGCATACGCAGACTGGAGGCCATGTGACGCTGCTCGCGGCGATCCCGTATCCCGACATCGATCCCGTGCTTGTCTCCATCGGTCCCTTCGCGGTCCGCTGGTACGGCTTGGCGTACGTGCTCGGCTTCATCCTCGCGGGGCTCCTGCTGCGGCGTTTGAACGAGCGCTGGAAAGTCGGCCTGACCACGGACCAGCAGATCGATATCGTGCTCGCGGCCATCGTCGGCCTGGTCGTGGGCGCCCGTCTCGGATACGTGCTGTTCTACGGCGTGGGAACGTATTGGTCAGACCCGCTTTCGATCTTCGCGATCTGGGACGCAGGCATGTCGTTCCATGGCGGGTTGATCGGCATCCTGCTCGCCGGCTACTTCGTGTCGCGTCGGGTGGGCGTGCCTTTCCTCCGGCTTGCCGACATGGGTGCCGTCGGTGCGCCGATCGGGCTCTTCCTCGGTCGACTCGCGAACTTCATCAACGGCGAGCTGTGGGGAAGGACAGCCGACGTTCCGTGGGCGATGGTGTTCCCCGGCGCCGGCTCGCTGCCCCGCCATCCGTCGCAGCTGTATGAGGCGCTGCTGGAAGGCATCGTGCTCTTCGTGGTGATGCTCGTGCTCGCGCGTAGGCGGCGTGGCGACGGCTTCCAGCTCGGCATGCTGCTGGCGCTGTACGGCGTGTTCCGCATCTTCGTCGAGTTCTTCCGGGAACCGGACGTGCAGCTCGGCTTCATCGTCGACCGCTTCACCATGGGGCAGCTGCTGAGCCTGCCGATGATCGTGGCAGGTGTATGGCTGATCGTGCGCGCTGCGCGTGCCCGTGACGCTGCGGAGCCGGAGGCGGTCGAGACGCCGGAGGCCGGAGCGGGGGATGCGATCGAGTCGGATCCCGATGAGCCCGACGAGTCGGAGGGTGTGGCTGACAACGACCGATGGTCGTCCCGGGCCGACTAGGGGTTGGCCGCGCAGATGCTCTCGAGCGGTTTCCAACAGGGGGCTTCACGCTGAAGGCACTTGATCGCCTCGCTTGGCGTGAGTCGCTTCAGCGGATTGCAGTAGGCGCAGTAGAACTCGGGCAGCGTGCCGACGACATCCTTCACCTCGGGGTCCTTGTAGGGCTCCCGGTCGGGTTGCTCCAGTATGTGCAGGAGGATGCAGCTCAACGGTGTCCTTTCACGCGCCATGATCATTGTAAGCCTCCTGTCGTCGGCGCGCTGTGTCGGGTGTCATGACGGGTCGGCAGCGGTCGCCGCGCCCGCATTGACCCCCACTCCGACCCCTCGTATCCTGCTTGGGGAGCCAAGGAGGTCTTCGCATGTCTACCCGCACCGTTCTCCGCATCGCAGCAGTGCTCGCAGCGCTCGCGCTCATCCCGGCCACGGGCTGCAAGACGCAGGAGCCCGGCGTCGTTGCGCAGTGGCCGAACGTCACCTCGGAGCGCACTGTGCCGCAGCCGCCGACGCCGCCGCGCTGGCCGCTCACGGGTCTCGACGCGTCGGATGCGTCGCTTCTGGAGCGACGGGTCGTCGCCGTGAAGGTCGAGAACTCCCCCTCGGCCCGTCCGCAGTGGAACCTCCAGCTGGCGGACGTCGTCTACGAGAGCGTGACCGAGGGCGGCATCACGCGCTTCAACGCCATCTTCCACTCGCAGAGCCCAGAGCAGGTCGGTCCGGTCCGTAGCGCGCGCCTCTCAGACATCGACATCGTGCCGCAGTACGGCGCGCTCTTCGTCTTCTCCGGGGCGAGCTCGTCGGTCAACGGCGCCATCCGCAAGACGACGATCGAGAATCTGAGCGAGGACGCCGGCGTCACGTACCCGTACTGGCGGGGGAGCGACCGGCCGCGTCCGCACAACCTCTATGTCGATATCGACAAGGCCCGCGAGGAGGGCGCGAAGCGCGGAATGCCCGCGACGCAGGACGTCACGGGATTCGCGTTCGAGCGCCTCTCCGCCGAGGCCACACCCACCGTGACCGAGGTGAGCATCCCGTTCTCGCCGGCCAACCGGGTGGTGTGGACGTTCGATGCCGAGACAGGCGCCTACCTCCGCGAGAACAACGGTTCCGCGCATACGGACAAGGGAACCGGCAAGCAGCTGCGGGCGCGCAACGTCGTGGTCATCTGGGCGAAGCACACCGTTGCGAGCCGCGACGTGGTCGGTTCGACGACGTATGACATCGAGCTCATCGGCACGGGTCGCGTGACCGTCTTCCGCGACGGGCAGCGGTTCGACGGCACATGGGAAGCGAAGGCAGGGGCAGCTCCGGTCTTCCGCACGAGCGAGGGCACGCAGATCAAGTTGAGCCCCGGCAACACGTGGATGCAGGTCATACGCAACGACATCAACATCACGATGCGGTGAACCCGCGCTGCGGCGTGCGCTTCCGCGGTTGTCCGGCATGACCCGCACGAGTAGAATCTTATGGTCACACGCCACCCCGACCCGCCTCGTGCGGGCGATCGTCTCGTGAGGAGTCCAGAGAGAGTGACTGACAAGGGCAACGCCACCATCGGAACGCTGCGCGTCAAGACCGGACTGGCCGAGATGCTCAAGGGCGGCGTCATCATGGACGTGGTCACCGCCGAGCAGGCCAAGATCGCCGAGGACGCGGGCGCGGTAGCCGTCATGGCGCTCGAGCGCGTACCTGCCGATATCCGTGCGGCCGGCGGCGTCGCCCGCATGGCCGATCCGACGAAGGTCGAGGAGATCGTCGCCGCGGTCTCGATCCCGGTCATGGCGAAGTGCCGGATCGGCCACTTCGTGGAGGCGCAGGTCCTCCAGTCTCTCGGCGTCGACTACATCGACGAGTCGGAGGTCCTGACTCCCGCCGACGAGCAGTACCACGTCGACAAGCACGCGTTCACCGTCCCGTTCGTCTGCGGCGCGCGCGATCTCGGAGAAGCGCTCCGGCGCATCGCCGAGGGAGCCGCGATGATCCGCACCAAGGGCGAGCCGGGCACCGGCAACGTCGTCGAGGCCGTCCGGCACATGCGGAAGATGAATGACGACATCGCGTGGGTGAGCGGGCTGTCCAGGGAGCAGCTCTTCGATGCGGCGAAGCAGCTCGGAGCGCCGTATGAGCTCGTGCGTTGGGTGGCCGAGAACGGCAAGCTGCCGGTGGTGAACTTCGCCGCCGGCGGCATCGCCACACCGGCGGACGCCGCGCTCATGATGCAACTCGGCTGCGACGGCGTCTTCGTCGGCAGCGGCATCTTCAAGAGCGGTGATCCCTCCACGCGCGCTCGGGCTATCGTCGAGGCGACGACGCACTTCCAGGAGCCGGAGATCATCGCCCGTGTCTCCAAGGGTCTCGGCGAGGCCATGGTGGGCATCAACATCTCCGACATTCCTGACGCCGAGCGTATGCAGGAGCGGGGCTGGTAGGGTGCGCATCGGTGTCCTGGGCCTGCAAGGGGCGTTCCGCGAGCACGTGATGACGTTCGAGGCGCTCGGCGTCGCGACGGTCGTCGTGCGGCTCCCCGAGCAACTCTCCGACATCAACGGTCTCGTCATCCCTGGCGGCGAGTCCACGGCGATCGGCAAGCTCATGATGGCGTACGGCTTCTACGACGCTATCCGCCAGCAGCATGGCGCCGGCATGGCCGTGTGGGGCACGTGCGCGGGCGCGATCCTGGTCGCCCACGAGGTCCTCGACGCCGTGCCCGGGCAGGAGACGCTCGGCATCATGGACGTTGCCGTCCGGCGCAACGCGTACGGCCGCCAGGTCGACTCCTTCGAGGCGGACCTCGACTTCAAGCACCTCGAGGGCGATGCGTTCCGGGGCGTCTTCATCCGGGCCCCGTGGATCGAGCGTGTCGGCGAGGAGGTCGAGGTGCTCGCCGAGCACGACGGCCACATCGTCGCCGCCCGGGAACGCGACATGATGGCCACTGCATTCCATCCCGAACTGACCGGCGACCCCCGCGTCCATCGCTTCTTCCTGGACCACGTGGTCGCCTCGAGCTAGGAAGGTCCCTGCATGTCTGGACACTCGAAGTGGGCTACGACGAAACACCGCAAGGCGGCGCAGGACAAGAAGCGCTCGGCGCTCTTCTCCAAGCTCTCACGGATGATCACCGTGGCCGCCAAAGAGGGCGGCGACCCGAATCCCGACAACAACGCGGCGCTGGCGGCAGCCATCGCGAAGGCGAAGTCGTACTCGCTGCCTAAGGACAAGATCGAAGCGGCCATCGCCAAGGCGTTCGGTGGTGGCGAGGGTGCTGCGTACGAGGAGGTCGTCTACGAGGGCTACGGACCCGCGGGGGTGGCGATCTACGTCGAGGCGCTCACCGACAACCGTAACCGCACCGCCGCCGATGTCCGCAGCCTCTTCACGCGTGCGGGCGGGAACCTCGGATCGACAGGCTCGGTCGCCTTCCAGTTCGAGCGCAAGGGGCAGGTCACCGTCGAGGGTGTCGCCGATGAGGACGAGCTCATGCTGCTCGTGGCTGACGCTGGCGGCGAGGACATGGAGCACGCCGGTGACGAGTGGCTCGTATACACCGCGCCCGCGGAGTTGGCGGCGGTGAGCCGCGCCCTTGAGGAGTCCGGAGTCAGCGTGCGCGGCGCCGAGCTCGTGATGGAGCCCACCAACACGACGATCGTGTCGGTGGAAGACGCGAAGAAGGTCCTGAGGCTCGTCGACGCTCTTGAGGAGAACGACGACATCCAGACCGTCTACCACACGATGGAGCTCACCGACGAGATCGCTGCCGCGCTCGACGAGTGAGGCACAGGCTCGCCCCCACCTCCGTTCCGCGCGCTTTACGCTGCACGTCGGTCGCGCTATCCTGAACATACGTTCGATAGTCCTCGGCCGCGACTTGGGGGTGGCGCGTGATCGTCCTCGGCATCGATCCCGGTCTCGCGAACACCGGCTGGGGCGTCATCGAGGTCTCCGGCAACCGCCTTCGCTGCCTGGCGTACGGCTGCATCACCACCCGCAGCGATGAGCCGTTGCCGGGACGGCTGGCGGCGATCCATCGTGAGCTCCGTGATGTGATCGCGCGGTACGGACCAGCCGAGTGCGCTGCAGAGAGCGTGTACTTCGGCACCAACGCATCAAGCGCGTTCGCGACCGGGCAGGCGCGCGGCGTGGCCGTGCTCGCCACGGCTGACGCGGGCCTCGTCCTCGGAGAGTACGGGCCGGGCGAAGTGAAGATGGCGGTCGTCGGGGTGGGCACCGCCGACAAGCGGCAGGTGCAGTACATGGTGGGTCGTCTGCTGTCCCTCGGTCATGACCCCGAGCCGGATCATGCGGCGGATGCGCTCGCGGTCGCCATCTGCCATGCGAATCTGCGCACGGTCCGGTCGCTCGCGGAGACGCACCGATGATCGCGTTCGTGACCGGCACTGTCGTAGCGAAGACCGCCGACCGCTGCATCGTGGATATCGGCGGCGTGGGGCTATCGATCGCGATGTCGACCGCTTCGATCGCCGCACTGCCTGCCGATGGCGACGAGGTCACGATCCACACGCATCTCCACGTGCGGGAGGACGAGCTCTCGCTCTTCGGCTTCGAGAGCCTCGAGGAGAAGGCGCTCTTCGAGCGGCTCATCACCGTGTCCGGCGTCGGTCCGCGCGTAGCGCTGGCGGCGCTCTCGGCCTACCGTCCCGAGATGCTCGTGCGTGCTGTCGCCGAGGAGGACGTCGCGCTCGTGAGTTCGGTCCCCGGCATAGGCAAGAAGACGGCGCAGCGGATCATCCTGGAGCTCAAGGACCGCCTCGGCGCGCCGGACCTGGGCGAGACCGCGCGGCGCGTCGGAGCGGACACGCTGACCGAGACGCGCGAAGCGCTCGCCTCCATGGGATTCACGCCTGCCGAGATCGCCGCGGCGCTCAAAGACGCCGGTGATGCCGGTGACGCCAACGCGCTCCTCAAGCACGCGCTGAAGCGGCTCGGGGGTGCGTCGTGAGCACCATCTGGGAGCCGCCGGACGGCTCACACGGGATCGAGGACGAGGCCGAGCGGCTCGTCTCGGCGGAGTACACCGACGAAGACCTGGACATCGACCGCTCCCTGCGGCCGAGACGTCTGGAGGAGTACCTCGGCCAGACGCGGGTCAAGGAGAACCTCGGCGTGCTGCTGCAGGCCGCCAAGGCCCGGGGCGAGGCGCTCGACCACATGCTGCTCTCCGGCCCGCCGGGCCTCGGCAAGACGACGCTCGCGGGCGTCATCGCGAACGAGCTCGGCGTGCAGATGCGCGTCACCTCCGGTCCCGCGATCGAACGTGCCGGGGACCTCGCGGCTATCCTCACCAACCTCGACGAGCGCGATGTGCTCTTCATCGATGAGATCCACCGCCTCAATCGCGTGGTCGAGGAGGTCCTCTACCCGGCGATGGAGGACTACAAGATCGATATCGTCATCGGGAAGGGCCCGGCCGCCCGTTCGCTCCGGTTGGACCTCCCGCGCTTCACGCTCATCGGCGCCACGACGCGCACCGGCCTGCTTACCGGCCCGCTGCGCGATCGGTTCGGCATGGCCTTCCGCCTCGGCTACTACACCGCGGAGGAGCTGGCCGCGATCGTGAGCAGGAGCGCGGGCATCCTCGGGGTGCGCATCAGCGAGGACGGCGCCGATGAGATCGCACGCCGCTCCCGTGGGACGCCGCGCCTCGCGAACCGTCTGCTCAAGCGCGTCCGCGATTACGCGCAGGTACGGCACGACGGCGCTATCGACGAGGACATCGCCGCGGAGGCGCTCGCGTTCTTCGAAGTCGATCACGTGGGCCTGGACCACATGGACCTCGCCATCCTCGAGGCTCTCGTGCGGACCTTCGCAGGGCGCCCCGTGGGGCTCAACACGTTGGCGGCCGCCGTGGGCGAGGAGCCGGATACCCTGGAAGAGGTGTACGAGCCGTACCTGCTGCAGCTCGGCTTCTTGACGCGCACGCCCAAAGGGCGCCAGGCGACCTCGCGCGCGTACGAGCACCTCGGCGCCGTTCCGCCCTCCGACGCCGAGGGGGATCGGCTGTTCTAGCCCCGCGCACGTGTGCCGAGCGGGTATACTCGGCTCGGGAGAGGCCGCGTCCGACAAGGAGGGACGAGTGTGAAGCGCGCAACCGTGTGGATGATGCTCCTGGCAGCGCTGCTGATGGTGCTCGTGGCGACGACGGGCTGCGAGAAAGCCGCCGAGAAGGCCGCCGAGAAGGCCATAGAGGGTGCGACCGGCGTCGACATCGATGCCGATGACGACTCGGTCACCATCGAAGGCGAGGACGGCGAGACCGTGGAGATCCAGGGCGACTCGGGCGAGGTGCCCGATGGCTTCCCGGACGATGTTCCCGTCTACGATGGCGACATCCAGACCACGAGCAAGGTGTCCACGGGCGAGGGGACCGCGTACTACGTCGAGTTGACGACCGACGATGGCGCGTCAGACGTGCATGATTGGTACAAGAGCGAGTTCGAATCCGAAGGATGGGCCATCCAGATGGACACGACGTCCACGCAGAACGGCGCGTTCTCCGGGCTGCTCATGGCCGAGAAGGACGGCGCGCAGGTGAGCATGACGCTCGAGGAGAGCGACGGAGTGACCGGCGTCTTCATGACCGTCAACACCCCGTAGCGGACCCGGATGTTCACCGCGGACGTTCTGGTGGGTGTGGGGATAGGCGTGCTGATCGTGGCGATCGGCACCTTGCTTGGCGTGCGCGGTCATCTCCGGCGTCAGCGCGGGGATGACGACATCCTCTGAGCGAGGTCCGACACAGAACGACGACGGGCGGGGATTTCCCCGCCCGTTGCATCGTTCATGAGCATCCGCCTAGAGCGCGATCGTCGCCGCCCAGAGGCCGTGGAGGTTGCAGTGCTCGACGGCGGTGAGCTCGGTTCCCGGTTCCAGGTCCACCGCGACTGAGACCACGGGATCGGTCACGGCAGGCGAGAGGTCGAAGCGCGCGATCGGGGCGTCACCGGCGAACAGCTCGATCCATGTGATGTAGTGGTCGGGCTGGTTCGGGTGTTCGACGTAGTGGCCCACCGAGATCGTCACGACGCTGCGATCGCCGCCTGCGTCCACGTCGATGTGCGGCGTGTGCTTCTTCTCGAAATCGCTCGCGGCTTCCAGGTCTTCGATGGTGTGGATCCCGTCGAGGATCGGTGCGTCTGACATCGTCGCTCCCTCTCGGATAGGCGTCGGACAGGGGGTTTGTACCCAATGGCGCCTCGCAGTGCTGTCACGCCTGGTAGAATGCCCGCAACCAGGGAGGTGCTCCATGGATCGCTGTTCCGCCCGCCTGCTCGAACGTGAGCGCGCAGTGCTTGTCGTGGTCGACATGCAGGACCGTCTCGCAGCGGTGATGCCGCGGCGCGACGCCGTGGTGGCAAGGACCGCGCTGCTCGTCCGTATCGCCGAGATCCTCGCCGTGCCGGTCGTCGTGACGCGGCAGTATCAGAAGGGACTGGGTGACACCGTCGAGGACGTTGCGTCGCTGCTGAGTGGCGCGCCGGTCATCGACAAGATGACGTTCTGCTGCATGGGCGAGCCGTCGTTCGTACGAACCCTCGAGGAGCTGGGCAGAGCGCAGGTCGTGCTGGCGGGCATGGAGACGCACATCTGCGTCACCCAGACGGCGCTCGCGTTGCTCGAGTCGGGCTACACGCCACACGTCGTCGCGGATGCGTGCTGCTCGCGCCGTGACGCAGACCATGACGGGGCGCTTGTGCGCCTCGCTGCCGAGGGCGTCGTCGTCACGCGCGCCGAGTCGGCGATCTACGAGATGGCGGGCCGGGCGGGCACGCAGGAGTTCCGCGATGTGCTCTCACTCGTCAAAGCCGCCGAGGGGTGAAAGCGCCGCGGCGCTCGGGTACACTGTGCGGGCACCCACGGCCCGATCGAACGAAGGGAACTTTCGTGGCCACGATCATCGATGGGAAACAGGTCGCGGCGGACGTCCATGCCGCCCTCGGGCCGCGCATCGCCGCGCTGCATGCTGCCGGGGTAGTGCCCGGCCTCGCCGTCATCCTCGTGGGAGACGACCCCGCGTCTCAGGCGTACGTGACGATGAAGGAGCGTGACTGCGAGCGTCTCGGCATGCGCTCGTTCGACATGCGGCTTCCTGCGGATACGGACCAGGAGCGGCTCAACGCAGTCATCGACAGGTTCGACGCTGATCCCGCGGTGCACGGGATCCTCGTGCAGCTTCCGCTTCCCGGACACCTGGATGCCGAGGCCGCGCTCGCGAGGATCTCAGCGCCCAAGGACGTCGATGGCCTGACCCCCGAGAGCCTCGGGCGCCTCGTTCGGGGGCTTCCCGCGCACCGGGCGTGCACACCCTACGGGGTCATGCGCATGCTCGAGGCGTACGGCATCGACCCGGCGGGGAAGCGCGCGGTCGTCGTCGGACGTTCGACGCTCGTCGGAAAGCCGATGGCATTGCTGTTGCTCGAAGCCAACGCGACGGTCACGGTGTGCCATTCGAAGACGCGCGATCTCGCCGCGGTCTGCCGCGAGGCGGACATACTGGTGGCGGCCATCGGCAAGGCGGGCTTCATCACCGCCGAGTTCGTCAAGCCTGGAGCGGTCGTGATCGACGTCGGCATCGTCCGCACGGACGCCGGACTGGTCGGGGATGTGGACTTCACCGCGGTGGAGCCGATCGCTTCGGCCATCACGCCGGTGCCCGGCGGCGTGGGCCCGATGACGCGCGCGATGCTCATGGAGAACGCCGTGCGCGCCGCAGAAGCGGCGCACGCCGACCTGACACGCTGACAGACGCTCGACTACGCTGGAGGACGCATGAACCATCCCTCGAGGCTCTCTCTCGCCCTCGCGGCGCTCGTTGCCGTGCTCGTGGTCGCCACGCCCGCCGTGGCTTCAGCCGCAGTAGCCGAATACCAGGTCCAGTACTCGCCCGTCGGCACGACGGGGAACTCGCAGATGATAGTGAACGTGATCCTGTCCGATGACACACCGCTGCCGGCGGTCGTCGAGGTGCCGATCCCGGCCGGTGCGCAGGTGCTGTGGGCAGGCGAGATCTTCGGCGGGGACCCCGCGCTCGACCCCGCCCGGGAGACCTCGGTCACCCCTGTGGCGGGCGGTCAGCTCGTGACGTTCACGCTGTCCGAGGTCAGGATCGCGCAGGTCGAAGCGGATCTCGCACGGGCGACGATCGACGGCTCGGGTGTCTCGGCGACGATGTCGTGGACGAACACGGGCGAGTCAGCGCCGGTGCTCGCATCCATACGCCTTCCCGCCAACGTCGGAGACGTGACCATCCAGCCGCAGCCGATCGGCCAGCCGCAATTCAACGATGTCGGCGAGTCGCTGTACACGCTGCCCGTACGCCAGATTGCGAACGGCGACGTGTATGAGGCCACGGTGAGCTACCGGACGGGCATCGCGGCCGAGGCCGGCGGCTCGAGCGTCCTGCTCGTCGTCGTGGGCGTCCTGCTCGTGCTGGCGATCGTGACTCTGGTCGTGCTCGTGAGGCGTGACCGGTCCCGTCGCGTCGGCTCCGGCCTGGACGGCTGACCGGTCCAGGAGCGCCGCGCGCGCTCGGCGGTTAGCGGTTGACCCCTGGCAGATTGTGCTACTATTGGCCCCGTTACGGGCGATAGATCGCCCATGGTGGTTGCGACACGGTTTGTCACATGAGCGGCATCGTTCCACCTCGGCCCGCGCGCGGAGACTGGACAACGAACGCACGACAAGCACGTCGCACGAGTGTGTCCCCGTGGTGGGGTGGAAGGATGGCGCACAATGCCTCAGGGTACCGTCAAGTGGTTCAGCCCGGACAAGGGGTACGGCTTCATCTCTCGCGAGGATGGCGACGACCTGTTCGTCCACTTCTCCGAGATCCAGATGGAGGGCTTCAAGACCCTCGATGAGGGTCAGGCCGTCGAGTTCGAAGTCACCACCGGGGACAACGGCAAGCTGCAGGCGAGCAACGTCCGCAAGGCGTAGCCTCGGCACGACATCGCACATCGCAGGGGCGGTCCCGTCGCGCGGGGCCGCCCTTTCGCATGCTCCAAGCGCCTTCGCGCCGTGCGTGCCCGACGGTATGGACGGGGTAGAATGGGCCCAGGGAGGTCGCCTCTGATGCGCATCTTGCTCCATGCGTGCTGCGGTCCGTGTCTGCTCGAGCCGTTCGATGACCTCGCGAGCGAACACGACGTGACCGTGTGCTATGCGAACCCGAACATACAGCCGCTCGCCGAGTACCGCCGACGCCTGGAAACGCTTCTCGAGTATGCTGACCAGCAGAGCATCGAAGTGGTGGAGGAGTCGTACGATCCCGTGCAGTGGATGCGGGCGGTCGCTGGGATCGAGGACGACCCGGAGCGGCGTTGCGCGGCATGCTACCGGCTTCGCATCGGCATGACCGCGCGGCGTGCGGCCGCCGAAGGCTACGACGCGGTCGCGACGACGCTCACGGTCAGCCCGTATCAGAACGTCGAGGCGATCACGGAGGCGGCCGAGGAGGTCTGCGCGGCAGCTGGGGTCCGGTTCCTCGTGACGGACTACCGGGAGCGGTACCCCGAAGCGACGCGACGCTCGCGGGAGCTCGGCATGTACCGCCAGAACTACTGCGGGTGCCTGCTTTCCGACATCGAGGCCCATCGCGAGCGTGAGGAGCGCCGTGCGCGACGTGCCGCACGCGGGTAGGGCTTCGGTCTGCCGAGTGCGCTACACTGCGGACGACGGTCACGAGCGAGGGAGGGCCTGGACCCGGTGCGCACCGACGATTTCGACTACGACCTGCCGAGCGGGATGATAGCGCAGCACCCCGCCGAGCCGCGTGACGCGTGCCGTCTGCTCGTCCTCGATCGCACGAGCGGCCAGATCGATCACCGGCGTTTCGGCGATCTGCTGGAGTACCTGCACCCCGGCGATGTCCTCGTACTCAATGAGACGCGCGTCCTGCCGGCGCGACTGCATGGAGCGAAAGACGAGACCGGCGGCTCGGTCGAGCTGCTGTTGCTGCGCGAGCGGTATGAAGGCGCCTGGGAGTGTCTCGTCAAGCCCGGGCGCCGGCTGAAGCCGGGAGCGCGCATCGTGTTCGCCGAGGGCCGGCTTGTCGGTCTCATCGTCGACGTGCTCGAGGAGTCGGGAGCCCGCCTCGTGCAGTTCACTGTGCGGGAGGGCACGGTCCTCGACGCGATCCGCGCGATCGGCGAAGTGCCGCTTCCGCCCTATATCACCGAGCCGCTGGACGATCCCGAGCAGTATCAGACCGTCTTCGCGACCGACGAGCATAGCGTGGCGGCCCCTACCGCGGGTCTGCACTTCACCGAGCAGCTGCTGGACGCCGTGCAGCGATCAGGCGTGCATGTCGCGAAGGTCGAGCTCGACGTGGGTCTCGACACCTTCCGACCGGTTGCCGAGGATGACCCCGAGCAGCATCCCATCCACACCGAGCACTTCCGGGTCCCCGAGTGGACGGCGGCGGCGGTGAACGCTGCGCGTGAGCGAGGGGACCGTGTGATCGCCGTGGGAACGACCACCGTGCGGGCGCTCGAGTCCGCCTACAACGAGCAGACGCGTATGGTCGAGGCTGCCGAGGGGATGACCGACCTCTACATCCTGCCGGGCTTCAGCTTCGGCGCCATCGACGCGCTCGTGACGAACTTCCACATGCCGAGATCCACTTTGCTCATGCTCGTCAGCGCGTTCGCGGGACGCGATCTCATCATGCGCGCCTACGAGACGGCACGCGCCGAACACTATCGCTTCCTGTCGTTCGGCGACGCGATGTTGATCGTCTAGGAGCCCGGGACCGGCTCCCACCACGTCCAGCCGGGATTGCCCGCCGCCGGGTCGTCGGCCGACGTCCCCGGCGCCACAGCGAACCCCTCGGCAGGCGTCGTCCCCGGAACCACGTAGATCTCGATCCCGCGGTCGTCGCTGCCGAACAGCCGGAAGGTCGGAGCGCCATCGGGTGAGAGCGGTGCGGCGAAGCGGACCGGGAGCGTGGGCCACTGCCCCGCCTCGGCGATCGGCGAGCCGGTCCTCAGCTGATAGGGTTCGAGCGCGAGCGTCCGTGTGACGGGCGCGTACCGCACCCACCCGGCCTCAGGCTCATCGATATAAAGGTCGCCGGTGTCGTCCGGCAGCGCGAACGCGGAGAGCGGCTCGGTGGTCTCCTGTCCTTCGAAGGTGCGCGATGCAGCCCCGGCGGCCACGAGTGCGTCTTCCTGAGGGCGGGCGGCCGATACACGCACGTACACCCAGCCCGCGACGCTCACGTACTCGGGAGCAGGTGCGATCGCCTCGTCTGTCTCGGCGACCCCGGGAGGCGGCACGGACGTTCCCGGTGGTCCTTCGCTCGCGAAGTCCTCGGGCGAGCTCAGGGCACGCTGTGCGTCATCGGCGGTCTGTCCTCCTATGGTGTTCATGATCCCGATCGCGGTGAGCGAGAGCGCGAGCGCGAGGACGACGGCCGCCGAGGCGAACGCGACGAATCGCGACCAGGGCCGCCGCGGCGGCGGAGCGACGCCGTCCTCCGCGGACTCCGGTTCGACCACGCCGACGGCCTCGGCAGCCTCGGCGATGCTCGGGTGGGCCTGACGCGCATGCTCGCGCGCCTTCGTCTCGATCGAGGTCACGAGTCCGGGCGGCGCGGCGGGAGCGCCCGCGCGTTCGACGAGCTCAAGGGTGCTGAGGAAGGCCGAGCACGCGTCGCACGAGCGGCAGTGCTCACGTGCGGCCCGGATCTCGTCGGCCGCGACAGGGGCGCCGTCGTGGGCGCTGGAGAGGAGCTCCTGTACCCGCAAGCAGTCCATCATGACTCCCCGGGGGACGGGGAGAGCAGGGCGGCGAGCGTGCGACGCGCGCGGAAGACGCGCGATTTGACCGTGCCGGCGGGTACGCCGAGCAGCTCGGCTGCGTCTCCGTAGCTGAGGTCGAACAGGGTGACGGCGTCCAGCGCGTCGCGGTCCTCGGGCGCGAGCGCTCGCATGGCGGACTCCACGGCGAGCCGGGCGGTCGTCGCGTCCGAGAAGTCCTCCACGGAAGGGGCGTCGATCAGCACGGGATCGACCGGCACCGGCGTGTGCGATCCGCGCCGGACCATGTCGAGACAGACGTTATGCGTGACCCGGAAGAGCCAGGTGGAGAAGGCCGCCTGTCCGTGGTACGTGCTGATCGAGCGGAACACCTTCAGGAACACCTCCTGCGTCGCGTCCTCGGCCGCGCCGGTCTCTCCGAAGAAGCGCAACGCATGCCCGTACACCGCGTCGATGTGTCGCCGCACGAGCGACGCGAGCGCGTCCTCGTCGCCCGCCTGGGCGGCCGAGACGAGCGCTGCCTCGTCCGTCGAGCGCGGAACCATCGTCGTCCTTTCGTATGACGCAGTGCAGGGGTGTCCGGTTCACGCATGAGCATACCCTTTCTCACCATGCTGGTAGAATCTGCGCATGGCCAACGACACCTTCTCCGTCATCGCGACCGACACGACGACCTCCGCGCGCGCCGGCGTGCTCCAGACCGCCCATGGACCCGTGCTGACGCCGGTCTTCATGCCGGTCGGGACACGGGGCACCGTCAAGGGCGTCACGACCGCTCAGCTCCGTGAGATCGGGGCGCAGGTCCTTCTCGGCAATACGTACCACCTGTCCCTGCGTCCCGGCGCCGACATCGTCCGCGAGGCGGGCGGGCTGCACCGCTTCATGGACTGGGACCGGGCCATCCTCACCGATTCCGGCGGCTTCCAGATCTTCAGCCTTGCCGAGACGCGCAAGCTCTCCGACGACGGCGTCGAGTTCCGCTCCATCATCGACGGCGCGAAGCACTTCTGGACGCCCGAGGACAACATGGCGATCCAGGAAGACCTCGGCGCTGACATCGCGATGGCGCTCGACGTCTGTCCGCCGTACCCTGCCGAGAAGGCCGAGGTGGCCGAGGCGGTCCGCCGGAGCGCGGTGTGGGCGGAGCGATGTCGCGCGTCGCACGACCGTGCGGACCAGCTGCTCTTCGGCATCGTGCAGGGCGGCGTGCATGCTGACTTGCGTGCCGAGAGCGTGGAGCGCACTGTGGCGCTCGACTTCCCCGGGTACGGCATCGGCGGGTACTCGGTCGGCGAGCCGCACGAGCTCATGCTCGAGAGCCTTGCGCCGGTCACCGCGATGCTTCCGCACGACCGGCCCCGCTACCTCATGGGCGTCGGCAACCCGACGACGATCCTTGCCGCGATCAGCCTCGGCGTCGACATGTTCGATTGCGTCCTGCCGACGCGGACGGCGCGCACCGGTACGGCGTTCTCCTCTTCCGGGCGCATGAACCTGAAGAACGCGCGATACACGAGGGACTTCGGCCCGCTCGACGCCGCATGCGACTGCCCGACGTGCACCCGCTACTCGCGCGCGTACCTGCGCCATCTCGTCGTCATGAAGGAGATGCTCGGTTCGATCCTGCTCTCGATACACAACCTGCACTTCCTGCTTGATCTCACACGTCGTGCGCGAGCGGCCATCGAGGCCGGGACGTACGGCGACCTGCTGGCCGAGTGGATGGCGGGCCCGGGGGCAGACGACTACTAGGTCGCCGGGCACGCGAGCTGGGGGACGCGGCGCCCGTTGCCGAGGTGGTATGATGCGGTATCGTGCACGGCCGCCTCGGCGGCTTGCCCCGTGATCGGAAAGGCGCTGGACACCTATGGATACTGCGATGCTCGGACAGCTTCTCTGGATCGCCCTCATCCTGGGCGGTATGTACCTGCTCTTCATCAGGCCGCAGATGAAGCGCCAGAAGGAACACCAGGCGCTCATGGAGTCGCTCGGCGTCGGCGACCCGGTCGTCACGATCGGCGGCATCTTCGGTTCGATCCGCACGCTTGACGCCGAGCGGGTGGGCATCGAGGTCGCGCCCAACGTGATCATCGAGGTGTCGCGCCAGGCCATCGCCCGGAAGTTGGAGATCGAAGAAGCGTGAGCACCCCCGAGCCCTCCCGCCTCGTCACGCTCGAGGACATCCAGAGCGATCCCGGCATCCTCGCGTACATCCAGATGGGCGACGACTACCTCGGCGCGCTCGGCTACACCGAGCACGGGCTGCGTCACGCCAACCTGGGGGCGCACATCGCCGGGAACATCCTGCGGCGTCTCGGGTACGACGACCGCGAGGCGGAGCTCGCATCGATCGCGGGATTCCTGCACGACATCGGCAACTGCATCTCCCGCGAATTCCATGGCGTCTCGGCCGCGCTCCTCGCCAAGTCGGCGCTCGTGCGCATCGGCATGCCCTTCCCCGAGGTGGCGCTCATCATGAACGCGCTCGGTAACCATGAGGAGGAGTTCGGCGTACCCGCCACGCCCATCGGCGCGGCGGCGATCATGGCCGATAAGTCCGACGTGCACCACACCAGGGTGCGCAATCCCGATCCCGCCACCTTCGACATCCACGACCGCGTCAACTATGCTGCGAAGCGGTCGTTTCTGCGCGTCGACTCCGACACGCGGCTCATCACGCTTGAGATCGACATCGATACCGAGGTGAGCCAGGTGATGGAGTACTTCGAGATATTCCTCTCCCGCATGCAGATGTGCCGGCGGGCAGCGGACGTGCTCGACGCGCGCTTCAGCCTCGTCATCAACGAAACCAGGCTGCTCTAGGGCGGCCCGCGACACGGAAGGACGGACGACGACACACGATGGATCCCAAGCTACGTAACTGGCTGGCGCTCGGCGTCATCGCCGTGCTTGTGGCGGTGGCGTGGTGGCAGTTCTGGCCGCCGAACACTGAGATCACGCAGGGTCTCGACATCAAAGGCGGGCTCTCGGTCATCCTGACCGCGGAGCCGGCGCCGAACCAGCAGTTGTCGGAAGACGCCATGTCGCGCGCCGAGACGATACTCACGAACCGCGTGAACACCCTCGGCGTCAGTGAGGCGTCGGTGCAGCGTCAGGGAGCCGATAGCTTCCTCGTCCAGCTGCCCGGCGTCCAGGATGCCGAAGCCGCGCTCGCGGCCCTCGGCAGCACAGGACAGCTCGAGTTCGTCGAGGTGTCCACTATCGAGGACACCGCCGCGGTCTCCGCGCTCCAGGTGGGCACGGAGAACGTCGAGCTCGAAGAGGGGACGTACGAGCCGTTCCTCACCGGAGACGTGATCACCGACGCGGCGGCTGGTATCGATCAGAACACGAACCAGGCGGTCGTGAACCTCGACATGAACTCCGAGGGCGCCGATATCTGGCGAGAGGTCACGACGAGGCTCACGCCGACGCGCGGGCTCGTCGCCATCGTGCTCGACGGCGTGGTCGTCTCTGCTCCCGCCGTGCAGGAACCGATCCCCAATGGCCAGACGCAGATCTCGGGCAACTTCGACGCCGAGAGCGCCAAGCGGCTGGCGGGGATACTCGAGTCCGGCGCCCTGCCGGTGAGCCTCACGTTCTCCGAGTCGCGCGTGGTCGGGCCGACGCTCGGTCAGGACTCGCTCGCTCAGGGCCTCATCGCAGGCCTCGTCGGCCTCGGCCTGGTCGCTGTGTTCATGGGACTCTACTACCGCGGCCTGGGCGTCGTGTCCTGGTTCAGCCTGTCGATCTTCGCATCGCTGCTCCTCGGCGTGCTCGCCGTGCTCTCCAAGGTCGGCGCGTTCGCGCTGTCGCTACCGGGCATCGCCGGTATCGTGCTGACGATCGGCCTGGCGGCCGACTCCTCGATCCTCCAGTTCGAGCGCTTCAAGGAGGAGGTCCGTCTCGGCAAGACCTTCCGCAGCGCGGCCAAGTCCGGTACGCGTCACGCCATCGGGACCAGCCTCGACGCGGACGTCGTCACGTTCGTCTCGGCGCTCATGATCTACCTCTTCGCCATCGGGCCGGTGCGGGGCTTCGCCCTCACGCTCATGATCGGCATCGCGATCGATATCGTCGTCATGACCCTGTTCACGAGCTCCGCCATCCGCGTGCTGGCTGAGACGGTGGTACCCAAGGCGCCCTTCCTCTTCGGCATGAAGGGGGGCGATCGCGATGCGTAGGCCCGCGATCGACTTCATGGGGAACAAGAAGTGGCTGTTCGCGTTCTCCGCGCTGCTCCTTGCCATCAGCATCGGCTCGCTCGCGATCCGCGGCATCACCTTCGGCATCGAGTTCCAGGGCGGTACCGTCATGACCCTCATCGGTGCCGACGAGGTCAGCACCGCCGAGGTCCGTGACGCCCTCGATGCCGCAGGAGTGGCGGACGCGGGCAACGCGGTCATCCAGCCGACCGAGGACGGCGGCTACCTGGTGCGCACCACCGAAGATGACGCGGACCTGGCGGCTGACCACTTCCAGCAGGTGACCGACACGCTCGGTCTGCCCGAGCAGGACGTCAACGTCACCACCATCGGACCGGGTTGGGGCGAGAACGTCACGCGCGCCGCGCTGTGGGCGCTGCTGGCGTCGCTCGTCGCGATCCTCGGCTACGTCTCGCTGAGGTTCGAGTACAAGATGTCGCTCACCGCGATCGTCGCGCTCGTGCATGACATCGTCATCACGCTCGGCATCTACTCGCTCTTCGGACTCGAGTTCACGCCGAACACCATGGCGGCGCTTCTCACGATCCTGGGGTATTCGCTCTATGACACCGTGGTGGTATTCCATCGCATCCGGGAGAACGGCCAGCGGCTCGTCAAGCAGACGTTCCAGCAGATGGCCAACGAGTCCATCAACCAGGTGCTGGCGCGTTCGATCAACACCTCGCTGACCTCGCTCATCCCGGTGGCGTGCCTGCTCGCGTTCGGCGGCGTGACGCTCAAGGACTTCGCGTTCGCGCTGTTCATCGGCATGATGGCGGGTGCGTACTCCTCCATCGGCGTCGCGAGCCCGATCTACGCCCTGTGGAAGGAGCGCGAGCCGAAGTTCCAGGCGCTTAAGAAGAAGTACGAGAATCGCGCGGCGTGATCCGCGCGAACGACTGCCGAGGAAGGCCGGCGCCGATGGCGTCGGCCTTCACTCGTATCGGGCGTCAGTGACGGACGGTAGAATGCGATCATGAGCAACAGCGCGTGCGCACACAGCAGGTGGCGCCTCGTCCCGGCCGAGGACGAGACGGTGCTGCATCTCTCGCGCGGGCTGGGCGTCTCCCCGGTGACGGCGCGCGTGCTCGTCTCCCGGGGCATCGCCGACCCTGCGGCAGCGCGACGCTTCCTGCGGCCATCGGTGGAGTCTGAGTGGCCGCCCGAGGACGAGATCCCCGGCCTCGCTGAGGCGGCTGAGCGCGTGGCACAAGGCGTTCGCTCCGGCGAGCGGATCGTGGTCTTCGGTGATTTCGACCTGGACGGCATCTCGGCGGCGGCCGTCGCGCTTCTCGGGCTGCGGGCGTTCGGCGCCGACGTCGCAGCGACCGTGCCGCATCGTTTCCGTGAGGGGTACGGGCTCACGCCCGCCTCGCTGGAGCGTCTTGCCGGCATGGCGCCCGACCTCGTGGTCACCGTGGACTGCGGCATCTCGTCGGGAGCCGAGGTCGAGTGGCTACGGGAGCGCGGCATCGACGCTGTCGTGACCGACCACCACGAGCCCGGCGATGCGACGCCGCGGGGCGTTCCGGTGGCGAACCCCAAACTCGCGCCGTCCGGCCCGCCGCTCGCGGGCGCCGGAGTGGCGCTGGCGCTCGTGCGCGCCGTTGGGGAGCGCCTTGCGCGGACGGAGGTCTGGCGCGAGCTCACCGACCTGGCGATGCTCGGCACGGTCGCGGACATCGTGCCGCTGGTGGCCGAGAATCGCGCGCTGGTGGCCGACGGCATCGCGCGCACGCGGGCGACACCCCGGGTGGGCGTCGCCGCCCTCGCCGCTGTGGCCGGCATCCCCATAGCGGAGATCACCGCCGAGCGTGTCGCGTTCGGCCTCGCGCCGCGCTTGAACGCCGCGGGACGCATGGCCGATCCCGCGCAGGCGCTCGACCTGCTCATCACCGAGGACGCGGCGCGCGCCGGAGAGCTCGCCCGGGCGCTTGACGAGCACAACAAGCTGCGCAAAGCGGCGGAGAGCGATCTCATGGACGCGGCGCTCGACCAGGCCGAGGCGGCGTGGCAGCCAGGCGACCGGATCGTGGTGGTCGCGGGAGAGGATTGGCACGAGGGAGTGCGCGGCATCGTGGCGTCGCGCCTTGTTGCGCGCTTCGGTGTCCCCGCGCTCGTCTTCTGCCTGGAAGACGGCATGGCCGAGGGGTCGGGTCGCAGCGTCGCCGGCGTCGATCTGTACGCCCTGCTGGAGCAGGAATCGCAGCTGCTCAGCCGCTACGGCGGCCACGCGGCGGCAGTGGGCCTGGGCTTGCCTGCCGAGCGGGTCGATGAGCTTCGCGCGCGCCTGTCGGCACGCCTGGCGAAGGTGCCCGCCGAGACGTTCATACCCGAGCTCGTCGTGGACAGCGAGACACCGCTCGACGCGCTCGGCAGAGAGCTCGCCCATGAGCTCGCGTCGCTCGCCCCGTTCGGTTTCGGCAACCCGGCGCCGGTGCTCGTCGCACGCGGCGTGTTCATGAACGGTCGACGTCGGGTGGGCAAGGGCGGGGACCACCTCCGCTTCACAGCCTACGACGGGGTCGCGTCCGTGCCGTCCATCTACTTCCGCTGCCGCGACGCCGAGGCGCTCGTCGGAACGACCACCGCGGTGGACGTGGCGTTCGTCCTCGAGATCGACACGTGGCAGGGCCGCGAGCGCGTGCAGATGCGCGCGCTCGACGTCCGCGCACAGCCCGTGGCGGACGGAGCGCCTGCGGCCGAGCTGGTCGCGGATCTCTTCGAGCACGCGGACGAGGTGTTGGCGCGGGGGGAGTACGCGGGGATCGGTGAGGCCGAGGCGTTCCACACCAAGCTCGCGGGCGTGACGTTCGAGGGTCGCCAGGAGGTCGTGGCGCGCCTCGCTCCCGGTACGCCGCTCCGTCTTGAGCGCCAGCCGGGAAACGTGCACGACGCCAACGCGTGCGCGTTGTTCGACCCGATCGGCGACCAGGTGGGCTTCTTCAACCGGCGTCTCGCTGCGGCACTCGCGCCGTTCGTGGACGCGGGCGTCGACTACGATGTGAGCGTGACGGAGGTGACCGGCGGCACTGACGACCAGAGCCTTGGCGTCAACGTGCTGGTCGCGCGACGCGATGCCATCGAGGACGACGCGGATCGTGCCGAGGCTGGCCGGGCACGACGCGAGGCGCTCGCGAGCCTTCCGGCCGACGAGATCGACGAGGAGTTGCGCCGCCACTTCATCGGCGATCGCGCGTTGCACGGCGCGCAGTCCGAGGCGCTCGCCCATCTCGGGCGTGGCGAGTCGACGCTTGCGGTCATGGCGACCGGCCGCGGCAAGTCGCTCATCTTCCATCTGCACGCGGCGCGTACCGCCATCCGCGGCGGAGGCGCGTCGGTGTTCGTCTACCCGCTGCGGGCGCTCGTCGCCGACCAGGCGTTCCACCTGACCGAGGCGTTCGCCGCGCTCGGACTGGGCGTCCGTACCGTCACGGGAGAGACCACGCCCGCAGGGAGGGACGATGCCTTCTCGGCGCTCGTCGACGGCACGCTCGACGTCGTGCTGACCACTCCGGAGTTCCTCGATCACCACGCCGGGCGCTTCGCGCAGGCGAGTCGCGTGCGGTTCGTCGTCGTGGATGAGGCGCACCACGTCGGTCTCGCGCGCGCCGGTCACCGCCCGGCATACGGGAGGCTCGGCCGCGCGCTCGAGATGCTCGGCGATCCGCTGGTGCTCGCATGCACGGCCACCGCCGGACCCGAGGTCGCCGAGACGATCACGCGGACGCTCGGGGTGCGCGCGGTGGTCGCCGACGCGACCGTGCGCGAGAACCTGACCGTCCGCGACGTGCGCGGGTGCGATGACAAGAAGGCGTACGTGGCCTCGCTGGCCGCCACGGGCGACAAGGTCATCGTCTACGCGAACAGCAGGGAGACGACGGTCGGTCTTGCCCGGGCGTTGCGAAGCCGGGTGCCCGGCCTCACGCACCACGTCGCGTTCTACAACGGCGGCCTGACGCGCAGCGCGCGCCACGCGGTCGAGGAGGCCTTCCGCGACGGCGCCATCACGGCCGTCGTCGCGACGAGCGCGTTCGGCGAGGGCGTGAACATCCCGGACGTGCGCCACGTGGTCCTCTACCACCTGCCCTTCAACGACGTCGAGTTCAACCAGATGTGCGGTCGAGGGGGTCGCGACGGCGCTCCCGCTACGGTGCACGCCCTCTACGGGAAGAAGGACGCGCGCATCAACCGGATGATCCTCGAGTCGATGGCACCCGAGCGTGACGAGCTCGCGGCGCTCTACCTCGCGCTCAAGGACATCGGCGGCGACGGAGAGCCGATCGAGGTCACCAACGCCGAGCTCGCGGAGCGCGCGTGCGCGCGTGTGAAAGGCGTGAAGCTTACCGAGAAGGGCGTCTCGGCGGCGCTCGGCGTCTTCCGTGAGCTCGGTCTCGTGGAAGGCGAGGGGACCGGCGTCTACCGGCGCCTCGTCCTCCTCCCGGCTCCCGACCGCAAGCTCGATCTCACCTCGTCGGTGCGCTATGCGGAGGGTCGCGACGAGCTGGCCGAGTTCGACGACTTCAAGGAGTGGGCTCTCGGCAGCACTGCCGATGTGTTGCTCGCGGCGTTCAATCGTCCTATCCTGCCGTAACACCCGCTCAGGCGGGGTAGAATGAAACCCCGCACGGCGCGTGCGAGACGGCCGATCGACGGAGGCACCGGGTGCCCGCGACGCTCGAAGGCATAGAAGCCCAGCTGAAGACGTACAATCCCCTCGCCGACATCTCCGGCCTGGAGGACGCGTACCGATTCGCGTTGGAGAAGCACGCGGGCCAGACGCGGCTCTCCGGCGAGCCGTACGTGAACCATCCGGTCGAGGTCGCCATGATCCTCGCGGGACTGAATCTGGACACCGCGACCCTCCAGGCCGCGCTCCTGCACGACGTGGTCGAGGACAGCGGCGTCACGCTCAAGGAACTCCGCGAGCGCTTCGGCGTCGAGGTCGCGCAGCTCGTCGACGGGGTCACCAAGCTCGGCCGCATCAAGTTCTCCTCGGTGGCCGAGGCCCAGTCGCAGAACCTGCGCAAGATGCTCATCGCCATGGCCAAGGACATCCGCGTGATCCTCATCAAGCTCGCGGACCGGCTCCACAACATGCGCACGCTCTCGGCGCTGCCTGCCGAGAAACGCCGGGAGAAGGCCATCGAGACGATGGAGATCTACGCACCGCTCGCGCACCGCCTCGGCATCTCGAGCATGAAGTGGGAGCTCGAGGACCTCGCGTTCTACTACCTCGAGCCGCGCCGGTTCCATCAGGTGCAGAAGATGGTCGCCGAGAGCCGTGCGGCGCGCGAGTCGTATCTCGGCCAGGTTATCGAGCAACTCTCGACTGAGCTCGAGGCGATCGGCATCTCGAGCGAGATCTCGGGGCGTCCCAAGCATCTGTACAGCATCTACCAGAAGATGACGCAGCGCGGGAAGGACTTCTCGGAGATCTACGACCTCATCGCGCTCAGGGTGATCGTCTCCTCGGTGAAGGACTGCTACGGCGCGCTCGGCACGGTGCACTCCATCTGGAAGCCGGTGCCCGGTCGCTTCAAGGACTACGTGGCGATGCCCAAGTTCAACATGTACCAGTCGCTGCACACCACGGTCATCGGGCCTGCGGGACGACCTCTGGAGATCCAGATCCGTACCGAGGAGATGCACCGCACCGCCGAATACGGCATCGCCGCCCACTGGCGTTACAAGGAGGGCAGCCGGGCCGACGAGTCGTTCGACGAGCGGCTCGCGTGGCTGCGCCAGATGCTCGAGTGGCAGACCGAGCTCAAAGACCCCCGCGAGTTCATGGAGGCCCTCAAGATCGACCTCTTCGAAGACGAGGTGTTCGTCTTCACGCCCAAGGGCGACGTGGTCTCGCTCCGCCGGGGCTCGACGCCCATCGACTTCGCATACGCGATCCACACCGAGGTCGGGCACCACTGCGTCGGCGCCAAGGTCAACGGGTCGATCGTCTCGCTCGGCTACGAGCTGCAGATGGGCGACCGCGTGGAGATCCTCACCAACAAGAACTCGTGGCCGAGCAGGGACTGGCTGAGCATCGTCAAGACCTCCTCGGCGCGCAGCAAGATCCGCAGCCATTTCTCGAAGGTCACGCGGGAGGACGACGCCCAGCGTGGCAAGGACGAGCTGCTGAAGATCCTCCGCAAGCAGGGCCTGGGCATCGGCTCGCAGGGAATGCCCAAGGCGCTCGAGGCCGTTGCTGCCGAGATGAACTACCAGGCCGGAGACGACCTGCTCGCCGCGATCGGCGCCGGGAAGGCAAGCCCCAAGCAGGTCGTCACCAAGCTCATCAAGCATCTCTCGAAGGAGGCTCCGGCGCCGCCCCGGGAGGAGACGCCGTCCGAGATCGAGATCGTCGCGCCCCGTCCGCCCAAGCGTCGCACGGCGACCGGCGTGCGCGTCAAAGGCATCGACGACGTCCTCGTCCGTCTGGCGCGCTGCTGCAACCCGGTCCCCGGAGACGAGATCGTCGGCTTCGTGACCCGCGGCAGAGGCGTCTCGGTGCACCGCAGGGACTGTCCCAACGCGCGCGACCTGCTCGCGCAGCCGGAACGGATCATCGATGTCGGCTGGGAGTCGGACCAGAGCACCACGTACCAGGTCGAGATCGTCATCGAGGCGCTCGACCGGACGCGTCTGCTGCAAGACGTCTCGGCGGTGCTCGGGGACTCGGGCGTGAACGTGCTGTCTGCGTCGATGAGCACGGACCGCCAGGGGATCGCCACCATGCGCTTCCTCTTCGAGCTCGGCAACATGGACCAGCTGCAGCGGGTGCTCGCGGCGGTTCGCGGCGTCGACGGCGTCTTCGAGGCTCGGCGCACGCTCCCCGAGGCGGGGAAGCGGAAGGAACGCCCGTGATCGTCGAGCGTATCGTCTGCGGGCCACTGGACACGAACTGCTGGCTCGTCGGCGACGACGAGGGCGGGCCGCTCGTCGTCATCGATCCCGCCGGGGATGCCGAGACGATCCGGGCGCGCATAGCCGGGCGCGACGTGGCGTCCGTCGTGCTCACGCACGGTCACTTCGACCACCTCGGCGCCGCGGACGAGATCCGGGAGCTGACCGGAGCGCCGCTCCTTGTGCACGCGGACGACGCGGGCGCCGTCACCTCCGCCGAGGCGACCGGCGGCATGCTCTTCGGGTTCGACCACCGCACCGCGGCGCCCGATCGCACGCTCGAGGACGGCGTCGTCGTCCGCGCCGGGACGCTCGCGCTCGAGGTCATCCATACGCCCGGCCATACGCCGGGAGGCATCTGCCTGTTCGGAGGGGGCCATCTCTTCTCGGGAGACACCCTGTTCGCCGGCAGCGTGGGGCGCACCGACTTCCCGGGCGGCGACGCGCGAACCCTGCGACGCTCCATCGGCGAGCGTCTCACGCCGCTGCCCGATGAGACGGTCGTGCATCCGGGACACGGCCCCGACACGACCATCGCACGGGAACGGCGCCTGAACCCCTTCTTCCCGCGCGCGTAGGGCCGGTTGTCGTGGCTATCCCCGTGGTGTTCCATTAGACTGGGGAGCCGCACCTGCCGCCCCCGAGGAAGGGCATCCGTGGAAGTCCGAGCCCCCAAAGGCACCGTGGACATGCTGCCGGACGTCGCGCGCGTCTGGGAGCATCTGCTGCGCGTGGCTCAGGAGCTGTTCGCGCGCTACGGCTACGAGCCCATCTACACCCCGATCTTCGAGCACACCGAGGTCTTCACCCGCGGTATCGGCGAGGCGACCGACATCGTCTCCAAGGAGATGTACACGTTCCTCGACCGCGCCGACCGCAGCCTCACGCTCCGGCCGGAAGGGACGGCGAGCGTCGTCCGCGCCGCGCTCGAGCACAATCTCGTGCCCAAGGGCGCGGCGGCCAAGCTGTACTACGCCGGCGCCATGTTCCGCTATGAGCGACCGCAGAAGGGCCGGATGCGCCAGTTCTGGCAGATCGGCGTGGAGGCGCTCGGCATGGCCGAGCCGAGCATCGACGCTGAGGTCATCGCGCTGCTCGTCCGCTTCTTCGAGGCGGCGGGCATACCGTCGGCCAACACGCGGCTCCTCGTGAACTCGATGGGGGACGAGCACTGCCGGCCGGCGTACCGCGAGGAGTTGGCCGCGTTCATCTCGGCGCACGCGGCGGACCTGTGCGACGAGTGCAACCGGCGCGCGGACACCAACCCGTTGCGCGCATTCGACTGCAAGAACCCGACGTGCCGGACCGTCATGGCCGAGGCGCCGCTGCTGCGTGACCGGCTGTGCGAGGAGTGTGGGACCCACTACGGGTCGGTGAAGCACGGGCTCGACGAGCTCGGCATCGTGTACGAGGAGGATCCGTCGCTCGTGCGTGGGCTCGACTACTACACGCGGACCGTGTTCGAGATCCAGGCCGAGGGGCTCGGCGCCCAGAACGCCATCGGTGGGGGAGGACGCTACGACCGCCTGATGGAGGAGTACGGTGGCCCCTCGACGCCGGGACTCGGCTTCGCGCTCGGGTTCGAGCGCACGATGCTCGCGATGCAGGCGGCCGGCGTGACCGTGCCGGAACTGCCGCGCGCCGAGGTGTACGTCGCGCGCGTCGATGACAGCGTCGCGACGACGGTCTTCTCGGCATGCCAGGCCCTGCGGGACGCCGGCATCGCTGCCGAGATGGACCACCAGGCCCGCAGCCTGAAGTCGCAGTTCAAGCAGGCCGATCGCCTCTCGGCGCTGCTGACCGTCATCGTCGGCCCCGAAGAGGCGGCTGCCGGTGAGGTGACCGTCCGTGACATGCGCACCCGCGAGGAAGCGCGCGTCGCGCTCGATGACCTGATCCCGCGCGTCGACGCGCTACTGCGTCGCGACCACCGCTGAGGAGGGCTCCACCCGATGTTCGATGAACGCTACTCGATCCGCTCGCATACCTGCGGCGCGCCGGATGCGACGCTCGTCGGCCAGACCGTGACGTTGGCCGGATGGGTGCACCGCCGCCGCGACCACGGGGGACTCGTCTTCATCGACCTGCGCGACCGGAGCGGTCTTGTGCAGTGCGTGTTCGATCCCGAGGCCGCCGGTGAGGCCTTCGTGCTCGCCGAGCAGGTGCGCCCCGAGTGGGTCGTGAAGGTCGAAGGCGTCGTCCGCGCGCGACCGGAGGGCACGGTGAACCCCAATCTCGCGACCGGCGAGGTGGAGGTCGCCGTCTCGAGCGCGACGGTGCTCAACACCGCCGAGACGCCTCCGTTCGAGGTCGACGCCGGCATCGAGACCGACGAGATCACGCGACTGCGGTACCGCTACATCGACCTGCGCCGCCCCGAAGTGCTCGAGGCGCTCATCCTTCGCGACCGGCTCGCGCAGCGCTTCCGCAAGGAGCTCGAGCACCGCGGTTTCGTGGAGGTCGAGACGCCGATCCTCGGCCGCTCGACACCGGAGGGCGCGCGGGACTTCATCGTCCCGAGCAGATTGAACGCGGGCGAGTTCTATGCGCTGCCGCAGTCGCCGCAGCTCTTCAAGCAACTGCTCATGATCGGCGGTCTGGAGCGCTACTACCAGATCGCGCGGTGCTTCCGCGACGAGGACCTCAGGGCGGACCGGCAGCCGGAGTTCACGCAGATCGACCTCGAGATGTCGTTCTGCACCGCCGAGGACGTCATCCACCTGACCGAGGACGTCATGCGCGAGGTCGTCAAGGAAGCCGGGTTCGACCTGCCGGTGCCGCTTCCGCGGATAGCGTACGCCGAGGCGATGGACCGGTTCGGCAGCGACCGTCCGGACACGCGGTTCGGGATGGAGCTCGCATGTCTCGGCTCCGTGTTCGCCGATTCCTCCTTCAAGGTGTTCGCCGGCGTGCTGGCATCCGGTGGACGCGTCAAGGGCATCAACGCCAAGGGTGCCGGCGACTGGAGCCGCGGTCGGATCGACGCGCTCAACCAGGTCGCCGTCGACGCCGGCGCGAAGGGCCTCGCGTGGGTGGCGTTCACCTCGGACGGCGAGGTGCGCAGCCCCGTGGCCAAGTTCTTCTCGGAAGTGGAGATGGCGGCGCTGCGGGCCGCGCTGGACGTCGAGCCCGGCGACCTCGTGCTCATGATCGCCGACGCGCACGACGTGGCCAACGAGGTGCTCGGGGTGCTCCGGCTCCACATGGCCGCGGAGCTCGGCATCGAGCGCGCCGGGCACGAAGCGCTCTGGGTCGTGGACTTCCCGATGTTCCTGTACGACGACGAGGAGCAGCGTTGGGACGCCAGCCACCACCCGTTCACGCGCCCGTTCGACGAGCACCTCGACGTGCTCGAGTCCGATCCCGGCGCGGTGACCTCGTACTCCTACGACCTCATCATCGACGGCCTGGAGATCGGCGGCGGCACGCTGCGCGTGCACGATCCCGCGATCCAGGAGCGGATACTCGGCGTGCTCGGCATCGAGAAGGCCGAGGCTGCCGAGCAGTTCGGCTTCCTGCTCGACGCTCTCGCGTACGGTGCGCCTCCTCACGGCGGCATCGCGCTCGGGTTCGACCGCCTCGTGATGGTGCTGGCCGAGAAGCCCTCGATCCGCGACGTCATCGCGTTCCCCAAGACGTCGTCGGGCGCGTGCCCTCTCACGGGTGCGCCCGGCGAGGTGTCGGCGCGTCAGCTGCGTGAGGTGCATCTCAAGCTCGACTAGCGCTACGCGCGTCTATGGCGCCGCGTGACGCCGGAGTGCTACGATGATGGTGCTTCGCCTTGCGTGGCTCGGCACAAGCGGTAGAACCAACACCTCTTGTACGGGAGTCCTACATCTCGCGGCGGAATGGTATCCCTTCACGGGGAAGCAGGAAGTCGCGGTGCGGACACCCACCTGCCGAGCGCAGGTTCACCCTGCCGGCCACGCGGGGCGGGGTTTTGGTGTCGCCACGCGAGTGGAGGACTGATATGCGTAGATTCGTCGCAGCACTG
Organism: Anaerosomatales bacterium; assembly: GCA_030019445.1. Taxonomy (GTDB): domain Bacteria; phylum Actinomycetota; class Coriobacteriia; order Anaerosomatales; family Anaerosomataceae; genus JASEEU01. The sequence goes on from JASEEU010000001.1 coordinate 128,358, forward strand.
ATCGTAGTCGGTCTCGCGTTCGCCCTCGCCGGATGCGGCGGGGGGACTGAGGAGGCGCCGGCAGAGGACGAGACGGCCGCCCCGGCACCCGCGGCCAGCGCGCCGACCGGGCAGGGGGAGCTCACAGACCGCTCACCCGAAGAGCCCGGCTACCCGGCGCCGTTCCCGGCGATCGAGAGCACCGAGACGCCCTCGGCTATCCAGACCAAGCTCGAAGCCGGTCGCCCGATGCTCATCTACTTCTACGATCAGACCCAGAATGAGTCCAGCGCGGTCCGGAACGAGATCGACGCGGTGCTCGGCGAGTACCGCGGGTTGATCGACCTGGTCACGTTCGACGTCGTGATCACCGAAGGACAGGCGCCCGCCGACTCGGCCAAGCAGGCCGCGCTGGTCGCCCAGGACCTCGGTGTCACGGCGACGCCCTACGTGATCATGGTAGACAGCGGCGGGTTCATCACGTACCGCGCCAAGGGATACGTCGAGTCGGGCATCTTGGAGCGCGAGGTCCTGCGCGCGACGCAGTGACGATGGACGATCTGTTCTCGGAGTCGGCTGAGCGTGCGCTCGAACAGAACGCGCCGCTCGCTGTCCGCATGCGCCCCCGCACCCTCGACGAGTTCGTGGGTCAGACGCATGTCATCGGTCCGGGGACGGTGCTGCGCGCAGCGATCGAGGCGGATGCGCTCACGTCGCTGATCCTCTATGGTCCGGCAGGGTCCGGCAAGACCAGCCTCGCGCGCATCATCGCGGGCATGACGAGGGCGCACTTCGCTGAACTCTCCGCGGTCGACTCGGGGGTCAAGGACGTCCGTGCGGCGATCGGCGCCGCCCGCGACCGGCTGAAGCTCGAGGGTCGACGCACGATCGTGTTCATCGACGAGATCCACCGCTTCAATCGCTCTCAGCAAGACGCGCTGCTCCACGCTGTCGAAGACCGGCTGATCGTGCTCGTGGGCGCCACCACTGAGAACCCTTTCTTCGAAGTGAACGCCCCGCTCATCTCGCGTTCGCGAGTCGTCGAGCTGAAGCCGCTTGACGACGAGGACATCCGCGGCATCCTCGGGGTTGCGCTGACCGATCGGGAGCGGGGGCTGCGGCTTCCGGCGACGCTGTCGCCCGAGGCCGAGGAGCGCATCGTGGTGACCTCGGGCGGAGATGCGCGCGCCGCGCTCACGACCCTCGAGCTCGCTGCCTCGATCGCCGAGCGTGACGCGGACGGCGTCGCGCACGTGAGCGGGTCGGTCGTCGACGACGTGACGCGCACGCGATCGTTGACGTACGACCGGGTGGGCGACGTGCACTACGATGTCGTCTCGGCGTTCATCAAATCCATGCGCGGCAGCGATCCCGATGCGGCTGTCTACTGGCTCGCGCGGATGGCGTACGGCGGCGAGGACCCGAAGTTCATCGCGCGGCGCATGCTCATCTTCGCGTCTGAGGACGTCGGCATGGCCGATCCCGACGGGCTGCTCGTCGCCCATGCCGCGTTCAAGGCTGCCGAGTCGGTGGGCTGGCCGGAGTGTCGGATCACGCTCGCGCATGCGGCCATCTACCTGGCGCTCGCTCCCAAGTCCAACGCGGTGATCCGCGCGATCGACACTGCGCTGGCCGAGGTCGAGCGGGGCGCCGCACGCTCCGTTCCCGACCACCTTCGCGATCGGCATCGCCCCGGCGCCGACGAGTACCCGCCGTATCGCTACCCCCATGACTACCCCGGCGGGCGCGTCGATCAGCGCTACCTCCCAGAGGGTCTGGAGTCCGGCGCGTTCTGGGATCCGGAGGACCGGTTGCCGGACGGCCACAAGCCCTAGCCGCGCGGTGCCTGACGGGCGTGCCCTTTGCTACACTTGGGCGGTAGCTCTGGACCCGGTTCGAGGGAGTCTCGTGGACGCCGGCAGCACGCTTGACACCGTTCTTCTCGTGCTCCTTGTCGTGCTGACGGGCGCGGGCATCGTGGCTGCCGTCGCGCTCGTCCGCACGCTCCGCGACACCCGTGCGCTCGTTGCGGAGCTGCGGGAGCGTCTCGTGCCCCTCATCGATAAGGCGGACGTCACCCTCGATGCCGTGAACGCCGAACTGCTGCGGGTCGACAGCATCGTCTCGCAGGTGGAAGAGGTCTCAGAGACCGTGAGCGCCGCGACCGGCTTCATCCGCTCGCCCGTGAACAAAGCCGCCGAGGTGGGCGCCCGGCTCATCGGCGGATTGCGCTCGCGCCGGAAGTGATACCCGAACCTCGTAGGACCGGAGGAGAAATGCGATCTGACCGAGTGACCCTGAGCGTTCCCGCCAAGGGCGAGTTCGCCAAGACGGTGCGCATGACGGTCGCCGAGCTGGCGAGCCGCCTCGGAATGAACTACGACGAGGTGGACGATGTCCGTATGGCCGCGGAGGAAGCGTTCGTATATGCGTGCAACCGCCTTCGCGAGGGGGAAGTGACGCTGCGGGTCGAATTGGAGCCTCAGGGCGTGACGCTCGTCGTCGGGCCGATCCCACGGGATGCCGAGCAGGAGAGCGACCGCTCCGCCGAGCAGTACGCGACTTTCATCCTCCAGTCGGTCTGCGATGAGTTCGTGATGGAGAGCGTGGATGCGGGGATCGAGCTGCGGCTCGTGAAGCGCATGACGGACCCGGGAGCATCCGACCGTGCCTAAGGCCTCCAAGAGCCAATCGAACCGACGACTCGTCTGGGACAAGCAGCGTACACGAGAGCTCTTCGAGCACTACCGTGAGCACCAGGACGAGGAGTCGCGCGACGAGCTCATCACCATGTACCTCAATCTCGTGAAGTATCTGGCGAGCAGGTTCAGGAACCGGGGCGAGCCGATCGACGATCTCGTCCAGGTCGGGACCATCGGTCTCATCAAGGCGATCGACCGGTTCGACACCGGCCGCCAGGTCGAGTTCACCACGTACGCGACTCCCACCATCGTCGGCGAGCTCAAGCGGTACTTCCGGGACAAGGGTTGGGCCATCAAGGTTCCCCGGCGGCTGCAAGAGCTGTCATTCAAGGTCAACCAGGCGATCGACCAGCTCACGCAGCAGTTGCAGCGCTCTCCCACCATCATCGAGATAGCGGAGTACCTGGGCGTGACGTCCGAAGACGTGCTCGAGGCGCTCGAGACGTCGGAGGCGTACAACTTCGTCTCGCTCGAGAACGACCGCTCTGACGGCGGCGACTCGTTCAGCATCCTTGAGTACATCGGCAAGGACGACCATCTCATGTCGGTCGTCGATGATCGAACGGCGCTGTCGGAGGTGCTCAAGACGCTGACGCCGCAGGAGCAGCGGGTGCTGTATCTGCGGTTCTTCGAGGGTCTTACGCAGACCGAGATAGCGAATCAACTCGGTATCTCGCAGATGCAGGTCTCCAGGCTGCTACGCAAGACGCTCAGAGTCCTGCGCGAGAACCTCGTGACCGAGGAGGCGTAAGCGGTGCGCGTGCAGCTGAACTCCAAGGACCGGTGGACACGGTTGCTCGTCGTGTCGTGGGCGCTCGCAGGCCTCGTGCTGCTCGTCGCGGGAGCGCTCTGGGCGCTCGGCAGGATCGCTCCGGCGCTCGTCCCGTTCCTGCTGGCGCTTATCATCGTCTATCTGTTCCGTGGGCCGGTGGCATTCCTCGAACGTCGCGGGATGAAGCGTGGGCTCGCGGTCGGGCTCTGCTACCTGGGCGGACTTATCGCGCTTGGCGCGGCGAGCGTCTTCATCATCCCGCCGATCGTCGACCAGGTGCGCGAGTTCGCGCGTGACTTCCCCCGGTACTACGACGAGGTGAACACGTTCGTCCTCGACCTCCAGCACCAGTACCAGACGCTTGTGGTGCCCGATTGGGTCGAGGAGGCGCTGCTCAACGTCCGTGACAGCGTGACCACCCAGTTCGCCGAATGGTCGAGCGCCCTGGCCCGGCAGGCGTTCAACGTCGGAGGTCAGGCGGTCACGTTCCTGCTCAACCTGCTGTTGGCGGCGGTCGTCGGCTTCTGGCTCCTGAAGGATCTGCCGGTCATGAAGCGAGAGGTGACCCTGCTCGCCGGTCCGGGTCGTCGAGAGGAGGCGCTCGACGTCGCCACCCGGGTCGACCGCGTGCTCTCGGGCTATCTGCGCGGGCAGCTGATCATCTCGACATCCACCGCTGCCATCGTCGCGATCGGCCTCGGGATCCTGGGGGTCCCGTACGCGCTCGTGCTGGGCCTCATCGCCGGCATCCTCAATGTCGTGCCGTACGTAGGCCCGTTCATCTCCTACGTGATCGCGGCGATCGTCGCCGCGTTCGTGAGCCCGTGGCTCGCGCTTGGCGCCGTGGCTGTGAACGTCGGAGCGCAGCAGGTCACCGACATGCTGATCACGCCCCGCGTGATGTCCGAGCAGGTCGACCTGCATCCTGTGCTCGTGATATTCTCGCTGCTCGCCGGAGCGACCCTCTTCGGTTTCATCGGTCTGATCTTGGCCATCCCCGTCGCTGCGGTCGTCAAGGGACTGTTCGTCTACTACTTCGAGAAGTACACCGACTCCACGCTGTCGAGCGAGGAAGGGGCGCTCTTCCGCTCCCGCGCCGACGAGGACGCGCCGCCGGCAGAAGACGAGCCTGCTGAGAAGACCGAGAAGGAGACCGAGTGAACTCTGCCGAGATACGCGAAGCCTTCCTGTCGTACTTCGAGTCGAAGGGCTGCAAGCGACTGCCCTCGAGCTCGCTCGTCCCGGACGACCCGAGCCTGCTCCTGACCACGGCGGGAATGGTGCAGTTCAAGCCCGTCTTCCTCGGCGTTCGCGATATCGGCACCTCGCGCGCGACGACGTGCCAGAAGTGCGTGCGCACGACCGATATCGACATCATCGGGACGACCGGTCGCCACCACAGCTTCTTCGAGATGCTCGGCAACTTCAGCTTCGGCGACTACTTCAAGTCGGAGGCGTGCGCGTGGGCCTACGAGTTCTCCACCGAGGTGCTCGGCCTCGACCCCGACCGCATCCACTACAGCATCTACGAGGACGACGACGAGGCCGAACGCATCTGGCGTGACGAGGTCGGCGTCCCAGCCGAGCGCATCTACCGCATGGGAGCCAAGGACAACTTCTGGTCCGCGGGGCCGACCGGCCCGTGCGGGCCGTGCTCGGAGCTCTACTACGACCAGGGTCCCGAGGTTGGCTGCGGCTCGAGCGACTGCCGTCCCGGCTGCGACTGCGACCGCTTCCTCGAGTACTGGAACCTCGTCTTCATGCAGTTCGACCGCAAGGAGGACGGTACGCTCGAGCCGCTCCCGAAGCAGAACATCGACACCGGCATGGGCCTGGAGCGGATGGCGGCCATCATGCAGGGCGTACCCTCCAACTTCGAGACCGACATCCTGCGGTCCATCATGCGCGTGGCCGAGGACATCACCGGAGTCGCGTTCGGGGGTGTCGAGAAGACGGACACGTCTCTGCGCATCCTGGCGGACCATGCGCGCGCGGTCGTCTTCATGATCGCCGACGGCATCCTGCCGTCCAACGAGGGTCGTGGCTACGTTCTGCGACGCTTGCTGCGGCGCGCGATCCGCCACGGCCGACTGCTCGGCGTGGATGATCCCTTCATGGTGCGCCTCACCGATGCGGTGATCGCCGAGATGGGCGATGCATACCCTGAAGTCGTCGAGCATGCCGAGCTCGTCCGCGGGATCGTCTCGAGCGAGGAGCAGCGGTTCGGTCAGACGCTGAAACAGGGCATCGCCTTCCTCGAGGATGCCATCGCGCGGCTGCGGGCAGCGGGGGAGGCCGAACTGGACGGCCACGAGGCGTTCACCCTGCACGACACGTACGGGTTCCCGCTCGAGCTCACGACCGAGATCGCCGCGGAGGCGGGCATGACCGTCGACGTGGACGCGTTCGAGGCCGAGATGGAGGCGCAGCGCGAGCGCGGGCGCGCCGCCGTCAAGGATGAGTCGTGGTCGGCGTACGCCTCGGCGTTCGCGGACATCGCGCCCACCGAGTTCGTCGGGTACGAGGCCGATGAGGCCGAGGCGACCGTCGTCGCGATCGTGGTGGATGGCGAGCGGGTCTCATCGCTCGCGCCCGGCACAACGGCTGAGGTCGTCTGTGATACGACGCCCTTCTACGCGGAGCAGGGCGGCCAGGTGGGCGATACCGGCACGCTGGAGGCTGACGGCGTGCGCTTCAGCGTCGACGACGCCAAGCTGCCCGCGCCCGGCGTGACCGCGCACCATGGCGCGCTCGAATCCGGGACGCTCTCGGTCGGCGACCGCGTGCACGCGGCCATCGACGTCATGCGTCGCGAGCGCATCCGCCGCAACCACACGGCGACCCACATCCTGCACTGGGCGTTGCGGCTCATCCTCGGCGAGCACGTCCGGCAGGCCGGCTCGCTCGTCGCCCCCGACCGGCTGCGCTTCGATTTCACGCACTTCGAGGCGGTGAGCGCCGAGGAGCTCGAACGGATCGAGCGCCTGGCGAACGCCAAGATCATGGAGAACCACCCGGTCCGCAACTATGAGACCTCGCTGGCGACCGCGCGCGAGATGGGCGTGACGGCGCTGTTCGGAGAGAAATATGGCGACGTCGTGCGCGTCCTGGAAGTAGGCAACTTCAGCAAGGAGCTGTGCGGCGGCACGCACGTCGCGCGCACGAGCGAGATCAACCTGTTGCGGATCGTCTCGGAAGGCAGCGTCGGCGCGAATATGCGAAGGATCGAGGTCGTGACATCGTTCGATGCGCTCGAGCTCGTCGAGCGTGTCGAACGGGAGCTGGCCGAGGCGGCGGACACGCTGCGGGTGCCGCGGTTCGACGTGTCCGAGCGCGCCGCGGCGCTCGTCAAACGCGTCAAGGAGCTCGAGTCGACGTCCGCGCGCACCAAGAGCGCTGTCGCAGACGCATCCGCGATCGAGTCGCTGCTGGAAGGTGCGGTCGACGTCGGCTACCCGCTGCTCGTGGCCCGCGTCCCGGACGGCGACGGCAGCGCGCTGCGGCATGCGTCGGACGTCTTGCGCGCGCGGCTCGGCGGCGGCGCCGTCGTCCTCGCGACGACCGACCCCGAGAGCGGCAAGGCGCTGCTCCTCGCAGCGGGCGCCGACGACGCCGTGGCCGCCGGCTTCGACGCCGGCGCGGTCATCAAGGCGATCGCTCCGCGCGTCAAGGGCGGCGGCGGCGGCAAGCCTGGGATGGCGCAGGCGGGCGGCGCCGATGCATCCGGCATCGATGCCGCGTTGGACGAGGCACGCCGTCTGCTCGGCGCCGGGTGAGCGAGCATGCGGTTCCTGGCGCTTGACATCGGCGAGAAGCGGATCGGCGTCGCGGTCTCCGACCCGGCGGGTATCGTCGCGACGCCGGTGACCGTCCTCGATGCCGAGGAGGTCGAGCGCGACCCCTGCGCGCTGCGGGAGCTGGCCGAGGAGCGTGACGTGCAGGTCGTCGTCATCGGCCTTCCCGTCACGCTGGCGGGTGAGGAGGGTCCCCAGGCCGCTCGCGTGCGTGCTGCTGCAGAGCGCATCGGTGCGGAGCTGGGTCTTCCGATCGAATGGTGGGATGAGCGCCTGTCCACGGCCACCGCGCGCCGCGCGCTGGCTGAGGGAGGAGTGAGCGCCCGCAAGAGCCGCGGTGATGTGGACCGACTCGCAGCGGCTGTGTTCCTGCAGGCATTCCTGGATCGTCGCGCGACGGCTGCCCCAAAGGAGGACCGCGATGCCTGACACGCCCGAACCACGGCCGCGGCGGAGCGCTCGGCCGCGCCGGCGAGCCGGTCGGCGCCAGACGACCGGACCCGACCTGCGGTCTCGTCAGGGTGCCTCCGTCGGCGGTCCCCGTCGACGAACTGGCTCTCGCCACGGTGACGTCCGGACGTCGCGCGCGCGGCGCGTGAAGACGGACTCCCGATCCAGGCACAAGACGCTCATCGCCGTGGTGGTCCTCGTGGCGTTGGTGCTCGCGGTCGGGATCCCCGTCTATGGCGCGTGGCAGCTCCTCATCAAGCCGGAGACCGATGTCGAGGCTGGGCGTCCGGTCCAGCTCGACATCCCGGAGGGCGCGGGCACGCAGCGGATCGCCGAGATACTCGCCGAGGCGGGTGTGATCGACAACGCCGCGATGTTCAGGCTTCGAGCTCGGCTCGACGGGATCGACGGCAAATTGCGCCCGGGCATCTACGACCTCTCGACGGGCATGGAGTACGACGCGGTGGTCGATCGTCTGCTTGCCGGGCCGCCTATCGAGTACGTGACCCTCACCATACCCGAGGGGTTCACGGTCGAGCAGATCGCGGAGCGTGTGGCCGAGGTGACCGGCATCCCCGCCGAGGAGTTCCTCGCCCTGGCCACCGACGGTATCGCGGCGTTCGCGGTGGAGCATCCGTACGTCGCCGAAATCGAGACGGGAACGCTTGAGGGGTACCTGTTCCCCAAGACGTACCGGATCGTCGAGGGCTCGACGGCGACCGACGTCATCGAGATCATGCTGGACCAGTTCGACACAGAGATCGCGACGGTCGACCTCAGCCGGGCCACCGAGGCGGGCCTGACGCTGCACGAGGTCGTCACGCTGGCGTCGATGGTAGAGCGCGAGGCGCGCGTGGCCGATGAGCGGCCGCTGGTGGCGTCGGTCATATACAACCGCCTCGACCGCGGCATGCTGCTTGAGATCGACGCGACCATCGAGTACGTGATCAAGGAGCGCAAGCCCCGCCTTCTCAACCGAGATCTTGAGATCGACAGCCCGTATAACACCTACAAGTACCCCGGTCTTCCTCCAGGACCCATCGCGAGCCCTGGGCTCGCGTCGCTCGAAGCGGCAGCGAACCCGGCGGATACCGAGTACCTGTACTACGTGCTTACCAGCGAGGATGGTTCGCACACGTTCACGGAGACGTACCAGGAGTTCCTGGAGGCCAAGGAGCGGTCGCGTGACGTCGTCCCCTGACATGCAGAACGGTGATGGCATCCGCGCCATCGAGGTGGAAGGGGCCCGCAAGGTCTACCCCAAAGGACCCTTCTTGGCCGCGAAGACCGCGGTCGCAGACGTCTCGATCTCGGTGGAGCGGGGCACGGTTCACGGGCTGCTCGGACCCAATGGGGCAGGGAAGACCACCACGCTCAAGATGCTTCTCGGCCTCGTCCGCCCGACCGCCGGGGTGTTCCGCGTCCTTGGCGAGGATCCGCGTCGGCCGTCCGGGCGACGTAGGGTCGGGTTCATGCCTGAGCAGCCGTACTTCGCTCCGCATCTCACGGCGACACAGACGCTCACGCTCTACGGGCGTTTGCTCGGGCTCGACCGCAGAAGCGTCCGTGACCGCATCTCCGGACTCCTGGGCATGGTCGGCCTCGAAGGATGCGGCCGCCAGGAGCTCTCGACGTTCTCACGCGGGATGCTCCAACGGCTCGGCATCGCACAGACCCTCATCGCGTCGCCCGACGTCGTCGTTCTCGATGAGCCGGCGTCAGGGCTCGACCCCATCGGACAGCGCGATGTCCGCAATCTCATGCTGGACCTGCGTTCGCAGGGCGTCACGGTGATGCTGTCCTCGCACCAGCTGTCTGAGGTCGAGTCCGTGTGCGACCGCGTGACCATCCTCTGCGGCGGGCTCGTCGCAGCCGAAGGGCGGATCGACGCGCTCCTCAATGTCGCCGGTCGGACGTCGGTTCGTGTGCGTGGCTTCGCAGCCGGGCTGCCTCCGGCGGTGAAGCGCTTTGCGGGAGACGTCGCCCTGGCGGGGTCCACGTGGGTGTTCGATGTCGCCGACGCCGAGCTGCGGGCCGTCGTCGACGCCATCGACGACGCCGGCGGGAGCCTGGAAGCTGCGGTCCCGAAGCGCTCATCGCTTGAGGACTACTTCGCGCGGCTGATCGCCGGAGACGGCGGTGAGCGGTCGTGATGCGGTCGGTGGTGCTCATCGGGCAGTTCGTGTTCGTCGATGGTCTGCGACGGCGGATGCTCTATGTCGTGTTGCTGTTCGCCGCGATCATGGCCGCCCTCATCCCGTCACTGCCGAGCTACGGTCTTGGCGTGGAGGGCGCCGTCTTCAGGGAGTTCGCTCTGGCGGTCATCTACGTGACCGCGCTCGTGATCGGGCTCGCGCTCGCGGCGAACCGCGTCCCGGGTGAGGTGGAGCGTCGCACGGCGTACAACGTGCTCGTGAAGAGCGTCAGCAGATCTGCCTACCTCTGTGGCACCTGGCTTGGCATCACCCTGCTCGTGGGGGCGGCGATCGGCGTATGCACCGCCATCGTGCAGGTGATCGCCGCGTTCTCGTTCAGCGAACCTATGTGGGTGCTCTGGCAAGGCGCCTTCGCTATCTGGCTCGAGAGCGGAGTGGTCACCGCACTCGCTGTGGCGGTCTCGGCCGTCGCCGGCCCGGTCGTAGTAGTGGTCGCGAGCCTGGCGGGGATCTTCATCGGGCACGCGCGTGGAACGCTTCTCGGCGAAGAGGGTGCGGTCGCAGCGAGCCGCTTCTACCCGTCGCTCGACTCGTTCGCCATCATCAATCCCGTGGCGCACGGGACAGGCGTGGGCGTGCTGCACCTCGCGAGCATGCTCGTCGTCTTCATCGGCTTCGTCGGCGTGTTCCTCGGCGCGGGCTGTCTCCTCTTCGAGAGGCGAGACCTGTGAGCGCCCGGGTCGCGGGTTCGCAGCGGATCGCCCTGATCGTGGTCGCGTGCTCGCTTGCGGTTCTCCTCGGCGGGCAGGCGATGCTGGGCTCCGTCGCCTCTGCATCAGCCGGCTCGGCCGCGGTCGAGTCGCTCGGCGATGCGGGACTCGCATATCTCAGCGGCCTGCGAACGTATGCGGCGGCCGTGCTGTGGAACCGGCTCGAACCGGTGATGCACAACTACTACGAGGACATGCATCTCTCCGAGCAGCGATACATGCTGTCGACGATACAGGTCGTCACATGGCTCGACCCTGAGCTCGATCAGCCGTACTACGTCGGAGCATGGATACTGGCCACCAACGACCGTGTCGATGAAGCGCTCGCGCTTGCCCGGCACGGGGTCGAGAACCGGCCGGACTCGGGCATCCTGCGCGTCTCGTATGCACAGATCCTGCAACTGTTCGCGGGTGACGACGCGGCGGCTCTGGAGAACGCGCTGTCCACTCTGGAAGACGACGTGTACTGGCGCAATGACCTCGAGAAGCACGATGGTTACTCGATCGTCCGCGGTATCCTGCTCACCGCGGGCGAGGAAGACCGCGCCGGTCAGGTGCTCGTCGAGATCGAGCGCCTGGATGCCTTGATCGGCGATGAGCTTCCATCAGGCGCGCACGATCATGACGGCGACGGCGTTCCCGACCATTAGGAAGCCCATGCGGATACCTCTCGTGCGACCCGACCGATACCTGACGAGCGTCCTCGCCATCGAGCCCCACGCTCTTGCCTCGGATGGGATAGCGGGTCTCATCATCGACCTGGACAACACGCTGCTGCCGCGGGACACGAGCGTCGTCCCCGACGCGTTCGTGGCGTGGCTGGCCGAGATGACCGCGCGTTTCGGCGTGTGCTTCGTGTCCAACAACTGGCATGAGCGGGTACACGAGGTCGCGGCGGAGCTGGGGGTCCCGCTCGTCGCGCGTGCCGTCAAGCCGCTGCCGTTCGCATTCCTGCGCGCATCGAGAGTCCTCGGTCTGAAGCCTCGGCAGGTCGCCGTGGTAGGGGACCAGCTGTTCACCGACGTCCTGGGCGGGAACCTCGTCGGTGCACTGACCATCCTCGTCGAGCCCCTGTCGCGCACCGATCTTCCGCACACCCTTTTGCTGCGCAAGGTCGAGGCGAGGATAATGCGTGGTATGACCGTTGAGGACCGCCGAGAGGACGGCTTGTGAAGATTGACGGCCGGACACGCCCCGCGGGCATCATCGGGTGGCCTGTGGGACACTCGCTCTCACCGGCGATGCATAACGCGGCGTACGAAGACCTGGGTCTCAATTGGGTCTACCTGCCGCTGCCCGTCGCCGATCAGGCGGGGCTCGTGCGCGTGGTCGACGCGATCCGGTCGCTGCCGTTCGTGGGCTTCAATGTCACCATGCCGTTCAAGCAGGCGATGCTGGAGCTGTGCGACGAGGTTGCGATGTTCGCCCAGATGGCGGGTGCCGTCAACACGGTTCACTGCGTCGACGGGAAATTGATCGGCTACAACACCGATGGCCGCGGATTGCTCGAGGCGCTGGAGGAGGAGGCCGGCTTCTCGCCCGAGGGCAAGCGCGTCGCGGTGATCGGCGCGGGGGGAGCGGCGGGGGCCGCGTGCGTCGGGTTCGTGCTCGGTAAAGTCGAGCGGATGACGGTCGTCAACCGCAGCATGGACAAGGCCGAGGAGCTCCTCTCGCGATTCGAGCGCTACCTGCGCGGCGTGGAGGCGCACGCCGCCGTCCTCGGTCCTGAAGCCGAGGAGGCCGTGCGCAACGCCGATCTCGTCGTGAACGCGACGCCGCTCGGCATGAAGGCCGACGATCCCAGCCCCGTGCCAACGGAGTGGCTCCATCCCGGACAGGTCGTGTGCGACATGATCTACCATCCGCGAACGACACCGTTGCTGGATGCGGCCGGCACGGTGGGCGCGACCGCGGTCGGCGGCCTGGGCATGCTCGTCGCCCAGGGAGCGCTGGCTATCGACATCTGGTCCGAGGCCGCCCAGACGCGAGCGCCACGAGAGGTGATGCGTGCCGCCGCCGAAGATGCGATAGCGGCATTGGAGTCCGAGGGGGAGGGCGACAGGTGACGGCCGCATCGGGCAAGCGCCTCGGCAAGGTGCTCGTGCAGTCCGGGGTCATCTCGGAGGAACAGCTCCAGTCGGCGCTGTCCGAGGCCGATGGCCGCACCCTGTCGAGCGTGCTCGTCGAGCAGGGCGTGGCGACCGAGCAGAAGATCGCCCAGGCGGTAGCTGAGAGCATGGGGCTCGCGTACGTCGATCTCGGCGGATACGAGATCGACCCGACGGCCGCCACGATGCTGGCCACGGATCTGGCGAAGCGACACTGCGTCCTGCCGATCAAGATCCAGGACGACGAGCTCGTGGTCGCGATGGCCGATCCCGCGAACATCTTCGCGATCGACGACCTGCGCATCGTGACCGGATACGAGATCCGTCCGGTCGTCGCGGCCGAGAGCGATGTCGTGGCCTCCATCGAGAAGTTCGCCACGATGAACCAGAACGTCGACGAGATGGTCAGCGACCTCGATGAGACCTCGGTCGAGCAGGAGGCCGAAGACCGCGCCGCCGCCGCGGACGAGGAAGCGCCGGTGGCCAAGCTCATGAACCTGGTCGTCACCGAGGCCATCCGGCAGGGCGCCGGTGACATCTACGTCGAGCCGCTCGAGAACGAGCTCCGCGTGCGGTACAGGATCGACGGCGTGTGCCAGGAGGTCGTGCGCAGCCCCAAGAAGCTCCACCGACAGCTGATCAGCCGCATCAAGATCGCATCGGGCATGGATATCGCCGAGAAGCGCATCCCGCAAGACGGCCGTTTCGGCGTCGTCCTCGATGGAAAGGGCGTCGACTTCCGCGTCGCGGTCCTGCCCACGGTCCAGGGCGAGATGTCGGTCATGCGTCTGCTGCGTCGCGACGCGATCATGATGTCCCTCGAGGACCTTGGTTTCCTTGAGCATGCGATGGGGCAGCTGCTCGACGCGATCAACAAGCCGTACGGGTGCCTGCTCGTGACCGGACCGACAGGGTCCGGCAAGTCGACCACCCTGTATGCGGCCATCAACAAGACGGCCGACCCCAAGATCAACCTCATCACAGTCGAGGACCCGGTCGAGTACCGGCTCGAAGGTCTGTCCCAGGTCCAGGTGCACGAGAAGGCGGGTCTCAGCTTCGCTGCGGCGCTTCGTTCCATCCTCCGTCAGGACCCCGACGTCGTCATGATCGGTGAGATCCGCGACAAGGAGACCGCTACGATCGCCATCGAGGCCGCACTCACCGGTCACCTGGTGCTCTCCACGCTTCACACCAACGACGCGCCCTCGGCGCTCACCCGACTGACCGAGATGGGCGTGGAGCCGTTCCTCTCGGCCTCGGCGGTCAACTGTGTGCTGGCGCAGCGTCTCGCACGACGCCTCTGTTCGGAGTGCAAGGAGGCCTACACGCCCGATCCGGCGGCGCTCGACCGCATCGGCTTCCCGTACGACCCCGACAACCTGCCGACCCTCTACCGCGCCGTGGGCTGCAAGCGCTGCAGCGGGATCGGCTACAAGGGTCGGATGGGCGTGCATGAGGTCATGACCGTCACCGAGGAGATCGAGCGGGCGTGCGTGAACCATGCCTCCGGCGATGAGATCGCCCGCATCGCCGTCTCCCAGGGCATGAAGACGCTGCGCGATGACGGCTTCGCCAAGGTGGCGATGGGCACGACATCCGTCGAGGAGATCATGCGCGTCGTCGTCTAGCTGCCTGCCATCGTCGAAAGAACACCCGTGTCAACGTGCGGTTTTCGACCGTGCTCTGTTGTCTCGCATACGTCGTCGTGAGAAACTGAGAACGCTCGCCACGGGGGGCCGGTGTGTCGCGCTCCCGGTCCGGCGGGCCCTGTGACGAGCGCCGACGGAGGTGACCAGCATGGTGGACAAGGGCATCGGCGACTACTTCATCAGTGACGCGGATGACGAGGCGCTCGAGGACGACGACCTGCTCGAGCCACCGGTCGTGATCCCCGTGACCCCTCAGGCCGCGGCGGCGCCTGCTCCCGCGGCGCCTACCCAGCCGTCTCCGCCAGCGCCGGCTCCCGCGTCAGCGACAACGCCTGCCCCGCAGCCCGCTGCGCCGGCACGGCCGCAGGCGCAGGCCCGGCAGGCCTCGCGGGAAGAACAGCTCGCACAAGCACTGGACGAGCTGATGCAGCAGGATCCCGACATCCAGGCCGCAGCCCTCGTGAGCCTCGACGGCTTCACCATGGCGTCTGCGCTCCCGCAGGGCATGCAGCCGGACCGAGTCGGCGCGATGTCCGCCGCCATCCTCGGCCTCGGCGAGCGAGCGGCCGCCGAGCTCGGCAGGGGCCATCTGTCCCAGGTCTTCATCGAAGGGGAGGGCGGCTACGTGCTGCTCGTCTCGGCGGGGGACCGCGCCGTGCTGACGGTGATGGCCGACTCCGGCGCTAAGCTCGGATTGGTGCTCTACGACATGAAAGTCGCTGCCGAGCGGATCGGTCGTATCCTCGGCTGACCTTAGTTGCGACTCGACGCGTATGGAAGGATGACTGCTCAGGGTCATGGCGCTGCGCGGTAACTTGAAGGACTTCAGCCTCCCCGATGTCTTCCAGCTCGTTCAGTTGAGCCGGAAGACCGGTGTTCTGCGCATCCGTAACGGCGAGTCCGAGGGCAGCATCTGGTTCCGCGACGGCGACGTGTTCTTCGCGCAGTCCAACTGGCGCCGGGAGCCGCTCGGCCAGCGCATGGTGCATGCCGAGAAGATCACCCCGAGCGCGCTTGCCAAGGCGCTCGAGATCCAGGAGCGCGAGCCTGAGGGCGGACGGCGCCTGGGCCAGATCCTCGTCGACGAGGGCTATGTGACCGAGGGCGTGCTCGAGGCGTTCGTGCAGGAGCAGATCCAGGACACGATCTTCGACCTCATGCGTTGGGATGAAGGCGAGTTCGACTTCGAGCTGCTCCCCGACGTCGTCCATGAGGACATCGGTCTGGCGGTCTCCATCGAGAACATCATCATGGAGGGCAGCCGGCGCCTCGAGGAATGGAACCGCATCAAGAAGAAGGTGCCGGCCACCGACATCGTCTTCAAGATGGCGACCGCGCCCGGAGAGGGCACGTTCGAGATCTCGCTCAAGCCGATCGAGTGGAACCTCCTCCTGCTCGTCGACGGAACGCGCGACGTGCGCGAGCTGGCCGAGGAGACCCGCAGGACCGACTTCGAGGTCGCGCGGATCATCTACGGTCTCTTCTCGGCCGGCCTGCTCGAAGTAGCGGCGCCCGACGAGGTCGAGCGCCTCAGAGCGGAGCGTGCAGAGCGCGAGGCCGAGCAGGCGAAGACCCGCGCGGCAGCTGAAGCGGAGGCGCAAGCGGCAGCGGCGAAGGCCCAGGCTGCCGCTCCCGTTGTCGCGGAGCCTGCCGCCGAGGCGCCCCCGGCCGAGGAGCACGTGCCCGAGGTTCCGCACGAGGAGCCCGAGTTCCTGTCCGGTGCCGGTGGCTCGGCGACCGCCGATGACATGGCGGTCTTCGAGCAGATGATGGAGGCGGTGCTGACGCCGCAGTCGGAGGCGCCGGAGCCGGAGCCCGAACCCGAGCCCGAACCGGCGCCCGAGCCCGAACCGGAACCGGAGCCCGAGCCCGAACCGGAACCGGAGCCCGAACCCGAGCCGGAGCCCGAACCCGAACCCGAGCCCGAACCCGAGCCGGAACCCGAACCCGAGCCGGAACCCGAACCCGAGCCGGAGCCCGAACCCGAACCCGAGCCCACGTTCGATGAGGCGGCTGCCATCCTCGAGTCTCTCAGCGCCGAGGTGCCCGAGGCGGCGGCCACAGAAGCGGTCGAACCCGAAGCACCGGCCGAAGAGACGGAGCCGAGCGAGGATCTGACGCCCGAGGAGTACGCATTCGGTGCACTGAGCATGGCTGACATGGCTGATATCCCGGCACCGCCCGTGAGCGAGGAGCTTCCGGTCGATGAGTCGGCCGCCGTGGCGCCGGAGGAGGCCGCAGCGGGTGTGTCCGGGGACTTCGAGGCAGACTTGCGTGCTCTTGGCCTCGGTGAGCTCCCGGGGGAGGAAGCTCCTGCAGAGCCCGAGCCTGATGTGCTTACGGAGTTCGAAGTCCCCGAAGTCGAACCGGTGGCGGAGCCGGTCCGGGAAGAGCCCGAACCCGAGGCCGATCTCGACCAGATCCTTCGGTCGCTCGGTACGGAGGATGAGGCAGGGGAGGCCGAGTCGCCCGGACAGGTGATATCGACCGATGCCTACCTGGCCGAGTTCGATACGGATGTCGGACTGCAAAGCGGGCTCGGTGATGAGATCACCGCGCTCACCGGCGCCGGCGGCGGGGCAGGGAGTCGCCAGCGGCCCTCCGCGACGGTATCGAAGCTGCCGGAGCCGGGAGAGGGTGCCGTGTTGCACCGGGATCAGCGTGTGGATCGCGGGCTGGTCATGAAGATCATCGAGGGTATCGAGAAGCTGTAGGAACGGAGACGCGCAGGCATGCAGTCCGTCAAGGTCGTCGTAACGGGACCGTTCAACGCGGGGAAGACGACGTTCATCAAAGCCGTGAGCGAGATCACCGTGCTCTCGACCGAGCGTCAAGTCAGCGACGTTTCAGGTGAGGGCGGTGGCGAGACCACCGTCGCCATGGACTTCGGTCGCATCACGGTCTCCGATGACGTGGTCCTGTACCTGTTCGGTACTCCCGGGCAGGAGCGCTTCTCGTTCATGTGGGAGACACTGTCCGAAGGCATGCTGGGTTTCGTGCTCCTGGTGGATGCCAAGAGCTCCGAGTCGATCTCCGATGCCGTGGGAATGATCGAGTTCTTCACCGAGATGTCCGACGTGCCCTTCGTCGTGGCCGGCAACAAGGTCGATGCGGACGACACCGCGACGCTGCAGGATCTGCGTGCCAAGCTCGGCATCGCCGATGAGGTCCCGCTCCTTCCCTGCGACGCGCGGGACAAGGACAGCGTGAAGGCCGTACTTCTCGGCCTGCTGTACCGGATCCTCGACACCATGGGATAGACCGGTGGACCCGCGGCTCTACATCCTCGGCGGTCTGCTGCTCCTCTTCGTCCTGCTGCTGGTCTATCTGTTGATCGCGATCCGGCAGTACCGGCGCGCACTGCGGCTCGAGGCGCAGGGGCAGGTGGCCGAGACGGAAGGCGGCGGCAGCTACCTGACCGCGGATGACGAGGGACCGACCGGTCCGCTTGATGAGAGTCCGGAGAGCCCCGAACCGGAAGTGGTCGCCGCGGCAGAGCCGGTTTCGGCCGAGCCGGTCGCGGCACCGGAGGGGGAGCTTCCCGCATGGGCCGCCGCTCAACTTGAGGTGGAACGTGCCGCTGCGGCGACACCGCCCCCCGTCATGCAGACGCCAC
The DNA here is from genome assembly GCA_030019445.1 of Anaerosomatales bacterium. GTDB lineage: Bacteria > Actinomycetota > Coriobacteriia > Anaerosomatales > Anaerosomataceae > JASEEU01. The sequence goes on from JASEEU010000001.1 coordinate 146,354, forward strand.
CGGAGCCTGAGCCGGCGCCGATCGCCCCGGAGGTCGTCGAGGCGTCCCGCCCGACGCGCATCGAGCCGACGCGTGCGGCCGCGGCGCTCTCGGTGGCTTCGGCGATGCCAGGGGAACCGGCCGCGGCGCCCGAGCAGACACCGGTAGCCGACACGGTCTCCGATGGCGACCAGGAGCTGGACCTGCTCGTGGCCTCTCTGTCCGCGCTGGCGGCCGAGGGAGCGGAGGCGGCAGACACCCCGGGCGCCACGGAGACTCCCCAGCCCGAGCCCGAGCCGGAACCCGAGCCCGAGCCGGAACCCGAGCCGGAACCCGAGCCGGAACCCGAGCCGGAACCGGAGCCCGCGGTGGAGCCCACCCCGGAGACCGCTCAGGCTCCGATGCCGATCCCGGCAGCAGCGGCCGAGCAGATCCCCCTGCCCGGGTCCTCCCCGGAGTCAGACATCACGCCCACGCCGGCGTCGACCCCGGAGCCGTCCCGTCCGGCAGAGGTCCCGGAGTACTCGCTCATCGCCCCGGTGGAGCTGCACTTCACGGTCGGCGAGGGCAGGATCGGCGTCAAAGCCGGCACCCGCACGTACGCCGAGTTCCAGCGGCTTGCGCGCGTGCTGCTCTCGGACCTCGAGCGCGCGCGTCGCGGCTGAGTCATCGTCCCGCGACGCTAGTCCGCGTTCCCTCTTGTGTCGTACCATGAGGGTGTTCGTTCGCGTCTCAGTCGCCGATCGATCGGGAGACGTCTTCCGTGGCTGCCGAAGCCGGACAAAGACTCGGCCAATTGCTCATGCGCGCCGGTGTCATCACCGAGCGACAGTTGAATGACGCCCTCGAAGTCCACAAGGCCACGGGCAGCCCGCTCGGTCGCGTGCTCGTCGACCTGGGCTACGCGACCCAGGGCGCTATCCTCGCCGTCATGGCCCGGCAGATCGGCATCCCATACATCGACTTCTCGGAGCGCAAGCCGGACGCGAACGCGATCTCGGTCGTCCCGCGCGATCTGGCCGAGCGTTACACGCTGATGCCCGTGGACATCGACGAGGACAACCATCTCGTCGTGGCGATGGCGGACCCGCAGAACGTACTCGCCCTCGACGACCTCCGCATCATCACCGGCTACGAGATCCGACCCGCGATCTCGACGAAGGACGACATCGTCGCGGCGATCGAGGATTACTACAAGGTTGCTGAGCACGTCGACGCCGATCAGTTCATGAGCACGGACGACCTGGAGCAGCCTGACCTCGAGACGCTGACGGAGGTCTCGGACGAGGCGCCGATCGTCAAGCTCGTGAACTACATCATCAACAAGGCGGTCACCGACCGTGCGAGCGACATCCACATCGAGCCCCAGGAGAAGGACCTGCGGGTCCGGTACCGCGTCGACGGCGTCCTGCACGAGGTCATGCGTAGCCCGCGGGCCACACAGCAGGCGATCATCAGCCGTTTCAAGATCATGTCGGACATGGATATCGCCGAGACGCGCAAGCCGCAGGACGGCCATACCGCGCTCACCGTCGCCGGCCACAAGATGGACTTCCGCGTCTCCACGCTGCCGACGGTCTACGGAGAGCGTGTCGTACTGCGGATCCTGCGCAAAGACAACATCATGCTGCGGCTCGAGGACCTCGGCTTCATCCCGTCGTCGCTCGAGCGTTTCGAGAGCTCGTTCCGCAAGCCGTACGGCGCCATCCTCGTCACCGGGCCCACGGGTTCGGGCAAGTCGACATCGCTGTACGCCGCGATCAACGTGCTGAACTCTCCCGAGAAGCACATCCTGACCGCCGAGGACCCCGTCGAGTACCGGCTGCCCGGCGTCAATCAGATACAGACCAACGCCAAGGCGGGCCTCACGTTCGCCCGTGCGCTTCGGTCCTTCCTGCGGTGCTCTCCCGACATCATCCTCGTCGGTGAGATCCGCGACCAGGAGACCGCGAAGATCGCCATCGAGTCGGCGCTGACCGGCCACCTCGTGCTGTCGACGCTGCACACCAACGACGCCGCCGGTGCGGTCACCCGACTCACCGAGATGGGCGTCGAGCCGTTCCTCGTCGCGTCGGCGGTCGACTGCGTGCTCGCGCAGCGGCTCGCCCGCCGTCTGTGCTCGGACTGCAAGGAGGAGTACGCGCCCGAGCGGCAGGCGCTGTTGGATGCCGGCTATCCTGCCGATAACCTGCCCGAGAAGCTCTACCGTGCTGTCGGATGCAAGAAGTGCGGGGGCACCGGCTACCGGGGACGGATGGGCATCCATGAGGTCATGCTGCTCAGCGAGGAGATCGGCGACCTCACGGTACGGGACGCGACCGCCGAGGAGATCAAGGCGGTCGCAATCGAGCAAGGAATGCTGACGCTCAAGGAGGACGGACTCGAGAAGGTCCGCATGGGAACGACGTCCATAGAGGAGATCATGCGCGTCGTCGTGTGACGCTCGGTGCCGCCCACAGGGGAGGGAAGCGGCCATGACCGATCTGAACGATCTGCTGCTGAAGCTCGTCGAGCGAGGGGGCTCGGACCTGCACATCACCGTCGGGATGCCGCCGGTGCTGCGCATCAACGGGAAGCTGCTGCCTGCCGAGGGCGAACGCCTGACGCCGCGCGACACGAAGGAGCTGCTCTACGCCATCCTCACCCAGGAGCAGCGCGAAACGCTCGAACGCAACTGGGAGTTCGACTTCGCGTATGCGATCCCGGGCGTCGCGCGCTTCCGCGTGAACGTCTACTTCCAGCGCAATAGCGTCGGCGCCGCGTTCCGGCACATCCCTGCAGAGATCATGTCCTTCCAGGACCTGCGCCTTCCCACGGTCCTCGAGGAGTTCTGCAAGAAGCCGCGCGGCTTCATACTGGTGACGGGTCCCACGGGCTCGGGGAAGTCGACCACGCTCGCCGCGATGGTCGACTACATCAACGAGCACCAGGAACTCCACATCATGACGGTGGAGGACCCCATAGAGTATCTGCATCAGCACAAGAAGGCGATGGTCAATCAGCGTGAGGTCGGATCAGACACACGCAGCTTCGCCCAGGCGCTCAAGTACATCCTCCGACAGGATCCTGACGTCGTGCTGATCGGCGAGATGCGCGACCTGGAAACGGTTCAGGCTGCGCTCACTGCCGCCGAGACCGGGCACCTGGTCCTGGCGACGCTCCATACCCAGGACGCGGCGCAGACCATCGACCGGATCATCGACGTCTTCCCGCCGTACCAGCAACAGCAGGTGCGCGTGCAGCTCGCGGGCACGCTGCAAGGCATCTTGAGTCAGCAGTTGCTTCCGACGATAGATGCTAGAAGCCGGGTCGTCGCATGCGAGGTGCTCGTCCCGACATCCGGCATCCGGAACATGATCCGGGAAGGGAAGACCCATCAGATGCCGAGCGCCATGCAGGCGGGTCACCAGTATGGTATGGTCACGATGGATCAGAGCCTGGCCGAGCTGTACCGGCGCGGGCTGGTGAGCCTGGACGCCGCGTTGCAGCGTGCGGTGGACCCCAGCATACTGAAGACACTGCTTGGTCGCAGTAACGGATAGCAGCCAGCGAGCAGGAAGAGGCTAGAGCCATGGCCACCACCACCTTCAAGTACAGTGTCCGAGACAAGACCGGCAAGGTCGTCACCGGCAAGCTCGAAGGAGAGAGCCGGGAGGCGGTTTCCAGCAAGCTCCGTTCGATGGGCTACATCATCCTCGATCTCAACGAGGACCGTCTCGCCCAGCTGAACAAGATCCAGTTCGGCACCTCGATCAAGACCAAGGACATCACGATCTTCGCGCGTCAGTTCGCGACGATGATCAACGCCGGCCTGTCGCTCACGAAGTGCCTCTCGATCCTGGCAGCGCAGTCCGAGAGCAAGGAGTTGCGCGACATCATCTCGCAGGTCGGCAGGGACGTCGAGGCCGGCCAGTCCCTCTCGGACGCCATGTCCAAGCACCCCAAAGTGTTTCCGCCCATCTTCGTGAACATGGTTCGCGCAGGTGAGACTGGTGGTGTCCTCGATGAAGTGCTCCTGAGGGTGGCTGACCATTTCGAGAATGAAGCGGCGCTCAAGGGCCGTATCAAGTCTGCGATGACCTACCCGATCGCGATGGGATCGCTCGTGATGATCGTCCTGGCCGCGATGATGATCTTCGTCGTTCCCACGTTCGAGACGATGTTCGCCTCGATGGGCGGGGAGTTGCCCGGTCTGACCAAGGCGATGGTGGCCATATCCGACGGGGCCCGGAGCTGGCCGGGACTGGTGTTCGTTGCCGTGGTTATCGGTATCACGGTGGCGTTCCGCACGTGGAAGAGCACCGAGAACGGACGGTACATCTGGGACGGCATCAAGCTGCGGATGCCGGTGTTTGGAAGCCTTGTGCGGAAGATCGCGCTGGCCAAGTTCACGCGCACGTTCGGCACGCTGGTCTCGGCAGGCGTCCCGATCCTGTCGGCGCTCGATATCGTCGGCGACACAGCGGGGAACGAGGTCGTCTCTCGCGCTGTGAAGAAGGTGCGTGCCGCGATCAAGGAAGGCGAGACCATCGCCAAACCGCTCGCGGAGTCGCCGGTATTCCCGTCGATGCTCGTCCAGATGATCGCCGTCGGCGAGGAGACGGGTGCGCTCGATGCCATGCTCAACAAGATCGCTGACTTCTATGATGAAGAAGTGTCGACTGCCGTCGACGGTCTTACGTCGCTCATCGAGCCGCTCATGATGGCCTCACTCGGTGGCGTCGTCGGGCTGATCGTCATCTCGCTGTACCTCCCGATGTTCAACATCATCACGCTCATCAACGCCGGCTAGCCAGGCGGATCTGGCGGAAATACCCCTAAAGCCACCCTGTGTGAAGCCGATACTAGGACTGTGGGCTGATTGGGGCCTGGAGGCCCCTGGGTGACGAGACACGAAAGGGAGGTGAACATCGATGCGGATGTTCAGGAGGGACGAGGGCTTCACCCTCGTCGAGCTGATGGTCGTCGTTCTTATTATCGGTATCCTTGTCGCGATCGCTATCCCCGTCTTCAACGCTGCTCGCGGAAGCGCGCAGGAGAAGTCCTGCCAGGCCAACCTTCGCACGCTCGACGGTGCGATCGAGCAGTGGCGTGCTGAGGACGTCGCGAACGACCCCGACAGCATCACCGGCGCTGCTGACCTCGGCGACTACATCAAGGAAGTCCCGACGTGCCCCGAGGACGGAGACGCGTACACGGTCGAGCAGGACCCGGACGGCGACGGCGTCACTGATGACGACCAGGCTGCGTTCGAGTGCCCGAACGGCCACACCTACTAGGATCTGACGCTATCAGCGCTGGAAGGGCCGGCATACGCCGGCCCTTCTTGCATCGCGGGCTTCACGCGACGCCGTGGCACCGGTACGCTGGGATGCCGAGGGGTCTCCGACCGTAAAGGGGCATCATGAGCGACCTCCCCACCTGGTTCTTCCTGCTATCCCTCGGCCTGTTCGGTCTGATCTTCGGCAGTCTGGCCAATGTGATCGTATGGCGGCTGCCGCGTGGCGAGTCGTTGTGGTCGCCTGGTTCGCACTGTCCCTGTTGTGAGACGCCGATCCGCTGGTTCGACAACGTGCCGGTGATCTCGTGGCTCGTGCTTCGCGGACGCTGCCGCTCATGCGGGGAGCCCATCTCCGGTCGGTATCCGCTCGTCGAGGGGCTTTCGGGCGGCCTGTGGGTGCTGGCAGGCGCACTCTATGGCCCGACGTGGCGAACGGTCGTTGCTATCGCGCTGTTCTACCTGCTGCTCGTGCTGACGTTCATCGATCTCGACCACTATCGCCTGCCGAACCCTCTCGTCGGGCTGCTCGCCACCGTAGGCCTGGTCTCCGCGGCCTTGACGCAACTCGTAGGTGTCGAGCTGGCTCCGCTCGTCGGCGTGGCCGATGTGGGCGCGTGGTCTCACCCGCTGCTCGTGGCGCTCGGTGGTGCGCTCGCCGGCGGCGGGCTGAGCCTCTTGATCGCGCTTGCATACGGCGCCGTCCGAGGTCACGCGGGGTTCGGGATGGGTGACGTGAAGCTGCTGGCGGCGCTCGGGCCGTTCCTCGGCCTGTATACCCTCATGGCGCTGGTGATCGGAAGCTTCTTCGGCGCGGGCGTCGGTGTCGCCACGGCACGGGGCGATGCACCTCTCTCGCAGCGCCGGATACCGTTCGGTCCGTTCATCGCGCTCGGGGCTATCGTCTCGGTGGCAATCGGGCCCTCGTTATGGGGCTGGTACGCGCACCTTGTAGGGCTCGTGTAGGTCGCGGTAGTCTCGCGAGCCACGTGTTGAGTTCCGATGAAGTCCTGTTCCGCGGCCTAAAATGGCCGAGGTGCATGCCGATACGTGAAGTGTGGGCGTGTATCGCGCCTGCTGTGGTGCTGAGGAGAGGGAGCACGTGATGACCGCAGAGACCCTCCGCAAGAGACTCCGGCGAGACGACGGTATGACGATCCTCGAGATCCTCATCGCGGCCGTCATCCTGTTCATCGTTCTCACCGCGATCCTCGGGCTCGTCGGATCCACTACCATGACCGGCCTGCAGGCCAAGGAGAAGAATGTCATGGTCAACGCGGTCAACGCGTACATCGAGCGCGTTCAGGCCCTGCCGTTCGACGAGGTCGTCGTGGGAACCGGCACAGGTGAGTTGCCTCCCGTGGAGACGATGACGATCGGCGAGTTCACGGTGACGATCCGGCCGACGATCTCGGCGGGCTCGAACCCAGCGCTGAAGAATCTGGCGCTCGACGTGTCGGTGACATCACCCAAGACCAACCGGACGCTCACTATGAACACCACGGTCGCCGTTCGCGACCGGTCCCAATACCTGACTCAGGCGGTGCAGGACCCGGCGACCAACCCGCAGATCGCGTTCGACGATGGGTTGACTCCACCTGAGAGTACGGTCGTGTGGGATGCTGCATGGTCTGGTGGCGCCCTGAATCTGGCTGCATCGGCGACGGCGTACGAAGGCAGGACGATCGAGGTCGTCGAGTGCTGGGTGGACGACCAGTACTACCTCAAGAACACCTTCGGTGACCCTGGGCGCTGGACGCCCCAATCGGAGACGTGGTCGGTGACCGGCTTCATCTGGGACACGCACCAGACCGAGCCCATCCTGCAGGACGATGGAGTGACCTACATCGACGAGGAGGTCATTGCGGATGGCATGCGCACCATCTCGCTGTATGCGGTAGACAACACCGGCGCGACCTCGCGGGTCATCAGGCACTTCCTGGTCGACAACGATCCTCCCGGAAATCCCGGGACGCCAGCGCCCACGGCACGTACGAACGCCGTGAGCGGTCTGACGTGGAGCGCGGCCTCTGACGGCACGCTGCCTGCGGATCACTACGAGGTCAGGATGTGGAAGCAGGCATCCACTGACGAGCTGGCCGAGGACCCGACCGCGTACTGGTACGAGGTGCCCGGGGGTGTCACGTCCTCATCCTCGTTTGAGGCCGCTACGACGTCACTGGGACGCTACTGGGCGGTCGTCCGCGCACTCAGTCCGGAGCCGAATGAGCGGTCATCGGGGTGGGTGCATGTGGCGCGCCCATGGATCAGCAGGCCGCTCCTGACGGGTTCGTACACTGCGACCGGCGGTGGCGGAAACGGTGCGGGAGCGTACTGGCAGGTCACGAGCACGCTGAACGTCACCCCGCCATCGTTCCCGGTCTCGGCGCCGACGGTCTATCGTTTCTATCGCATCGAGCCCAACGGCAGTGAAGTCCTGCTCAATCCGGGCGACCCGGGAGCGACCACATGGACCGACACCGTGAAGGTGGTCGGCAACAAGGTCCCGTATCCGACGCGCACGTACAAGGTGGTCGTGGACGTGACCCCCGCGGGATACGCAGGTGGCACGGTTGAGAGCCTCATGTCCAACAGTGTCGAGATAACGAATCGGGGCGTGGGGACGTTCACCTTCACGGAAGGGACGTGGTAAGGATGTTCCTTCGTGCACAGCGTGACGACGGCTTCACCCTGTCCGAGCTCACGGTCGTCCTCGCACTGCTCTCGATAGTCCTGGGAGTAGCCTGGCTCGGATACCGGGCAACGAACACAGGCGTGCAGGTGAGCGACCGCCAGGCGGCGTTCTCGCGTGAGATCGGCCAACCCCTCGAGCAAATGGAGCGGGTGTTGTCGCAGCAGTACAGGATCGCGGACACCCCGGCGCCCAACGGCTACGGCATGCGGGTCAGTACCGACATGGACAGGGACGGCCAGACCGAGTACACGACCTTCGAAGCCACGGCCGACGGCAAGCTGCTCATGAAGCGCTATGAGGGCGACGCGGCGGACGAGGTCACGTTCACCCTCTCCGAGCACAACGCGAACCAAGCGGCTGGTGTGCCGCTGTATCGGTACTACCGCTACGACGGCGTGGAGCTCAACCCGGGTGACGGTTACGTGCCCAGCGATGCGTTCAAGGTCAAGATCACCGTCGTCGTCGAGTATGACGGGAAGCAGTTGATGGACAGCAGATTCGTCTACTTCCGCAATCGATGAGGCGGACGGAGGAGCGAACGATGGCACGCGCATATCCCAGCAGGTGCCGAGAGGACAGCGGCGTGGCGCTGCTCACAGTGCTCGGTGTCGTGGTGATCATCACGATCCTGGCGGCGACGAGCTTCTTCCTCGCGCGGCAGGCGCTCCACGAGTCAGAGATGGTCGAAGACGAGTCGCAGGCGTTTCGCGCCGCCAACACCGGCCTCGATCAGATTCTCACGGTCTTCTCGGAGGACACCACCGGGTTCCCGCTCTACGGCAGCACGCCCGACGGATCGTACGTCATCGACCTCGTCGACCTGGGCGGTGGTGAGTACCGGCTCGACTCGATGGGGACCGGTAGCGACGGGACCACCGAGACCGTCTCCCAGCAGTTCTTCTACATGAACCTCTGGAAGATGAACTTCGCCGGCACCGGCCCACAGTCCCTCATCAGCGGATCCGGTGGTCTGGCCGGTACGTCCAACATCATCGGCCCCTTCTACATGAAGGGGAACCTCAACATCGCCAACAACATGGCGGTCATCGAAGGCCCGCTCTTCGTCAAGGGCGGCAACATCAACGTGGGTTCGAGCGGTTCGCTCGGCTATGACGCCGAGTACATCAAGGTGTATTGCGACGGCACGGTGCCCGAGAACTACAGCCGCGGGAGCGCGGGCGGGGTCTTCGTGAGCTCGGTGTCACGCTCGGTGCCGGAGATCACACTGCCCGAGCTGACGCAGGAGGAACTCGAACAGTGGGCGACGAAGGCGCAGGCGGAGTCGGTCGACAACCTCATGGGCTCCCGTGCACCACAGGGCGCCAATCTGGAGACCAACGACGGCCAACCGACGAGCTACGCCACGATGCAGCCGCCGAGCGACGGTGTGTGGATCCGCCAGAAGGCGCATGCCACCAACGCCAACTACAAGTTCATCGGCGCTGCCGACGGCACGATCTCGTCCAAGGGAACCGGGGTGACCGGGCTGGTCATCGGCGGAAGGACGTTCGGCTCGTGGGGATCGCTGACGACCGCGGACGGCATCTCGTTGCCGGGCGACGGCCACTACACGCTCGCGAACTCTCACGACGACTTCGCGTATGACGATGTCAACAACATCCTGTACATCGAGGGCACCGTCTTCGTGGACGGTCCTGTGACCTTCAACGAGGACATGCGGTATGTGGGGAACGGCAGCATCATCGCGAACGGTGACATCACCATCAACGGGTACCTGCGACCGTACGGCACCAACGCGCAGGGCGAGAACAACGAATGGGCGCTCGGGCTGGTCACTCCCACCGACATCCACGTGTACTCCACGGAGAACAACGCGTTCGGCACGTTCACCGCGCGCGACTCCACGCCAACGCTCGCCGGAGCCTTCTACGCCGAGGGTGTCGTGCATTTCTACCACAACGTCCTCATGCGCGGCTCGGTGATCGGCGGTCGCATCGACTCCGATCACCCCAACATGTGTCTCGTCACGAACCCGCTGTTGCCGACGTATCTTCCTGAGTCGCTTCCGGGCGTGGACACCGGACTGTTGATGCCCGGCTTGTGGACGCGCAGGTAGTCGTCTGACGGACGAACCGGCGACGGGAACCGGGGCCGTTCGCTCTCAAGGAGCGGGCGGCCCCGTCCGATACGGTAAGTACGCGCGCGTATTGACAACACCAGCCCGGTACTGTTGGATTGTATGCGGTATATGCGCTCGTGACCTTTGAAACCACGAAGGCGGCATGTACTCTCAGGTGATCGCCCGGGGGGAAGTCGCAGCAGCACTCGTCGAAGTCTTGTCGTTGCAGTCAAGAAGGAGGACTCCTTGAGCTCCTTCGGTAGCAGTTCGATGGCGATCGGCCTCGATATCGGAACCGACCACGTCCGTGTGGCGCAGATCAAAGCCACAGGGGCGGGTTTTGTGCTGTCCGGGTACGGTTCGGTCGAAGTACCGTTGGGATCGGTCGTCGAGGGTGAGATCGTCGACGTGGAGGCTGTTTCGGCTGCCATCAAGGAGCTCTGGCGCCGTTCGAGCGTCCGCGGCAAGGACGTCTCGACGGGAGTCTCGAATCAGAAGGTCATCGTGCGGCTCATCGATCTCCCGTTCATGGAGCGGGCCGAGCTTGAGGGCGCGATCCAGTACCAGGCGCAGGACTACATCCCGATGGCCGTCGAGGACTCGATCCTCGATTTTCAGATCATCGGCGACTACATGACGCCCGCCGACGAGCACATGATGGAAGTCCTGCTCGTGGCGGCGCACCGCGACATGATCGGCCGGACGGTCGACTCCGTGGAGGGTGCAGGACTGCGGCTTAATCAGATTGACGTCTCGTCCTTCGCCATCGTGCGCGCTTTGATGGGTGGCGGCATGGGCGTGCTGCCGGATGAGGACGAGAGCGCTGCCACGGGCGTCATCCACATCTCGTCGGGTCTCACGAACATCACCGTTGTCGAGCGCGGTATCGCGCGGTTCAATCGGATCTCGTCGCTCGCGGGCAATCAGTTCACGCAGGCCATCGCGAACGTGCTCAACCTCACGTTCGATGAGGCCGAGGATCTGAAGATCCGCATCGGCCTGCCTGACGTCGAGTCCGGGACGGGCGAGGTCCCGCCCGATGTGGACGCCGAGATCGTTCCCGTAGTGCACGAGTCGCTCGAGCGCGAGGTCAACAAGTTCATCGCCGAGGTCCGGCGCTCGCTCGACTACTATCTCACTCAGACCGCACAGGTCCGGACGATCCAGCGGATCCTGCTCACCGGCAGCGGCGCGCAGCTCCGCAACCTGGCCGGCTACCTCGAGAAGGGCCTGCAGGCGCAGGTGCTCGTCGGAGACCCGCTCTCGCGCGTGCAGGTCGCAGGGAATCTTCAGCAAGTAGTGGAGGCAGACCGGATGGGGTGCGTGACTGCCATCGGTCTCGCTCTCGGGGGATTGGAGGAGTAGATGCGCATCAATCTGCTGCCCCCCGAGATACTCGAGAAGCGACGCGCTGAGAAGCGCATCGTGTACGTCGCGCTCGTCGCAGTGGTGCTGTTCGTGGTCCTAGCCGGCGTGTGGGTGCTTGGCTACCTGCGTGTCGAGTCTCGCCGGGACACGCTCGACACCAAGGAGCAGGAGATCCAGGCGACTCAGGCGCAGGCACAACAGCTCGCCATTTTCGAGCAGAAGGAAAGCGAGCTGCAGGCGCGCAAAGCGGTTGCCGAGGAGGCGCTCGCGGCACGGCGCAACTGGGCCAAGCTATTCGACGAGGTGTCGCTTGTATTGCCGAACGATATCTGGATCGGTGTGGCGAACTTCGGCGAGGATGCTGGGCTCAAGCTCGACGGGTACGCGGTCGATTCGGACGAGGACTCGCCCGACCTCGGACACAAGGCCATCGCGAAGATGCTCGTCCGCCTGGCCGATCTCGACCAGCTCTACGACGTGTGGCTCACGAACTCGGTGAAGACACTCTATGAGCAGCAGGGCGTGATACAGTTCAGCGCGACGTCGAAGGTTGCGACCACGACCGCGGGCGTGTCCGCCCCGCCAACCGAGACGAACCCGTAGACGGCAGGTGCGAAGATGAATCGGCTTTCCTCACAGAATCAGCTCATCATCGCAGGCGTCGTCCTCGTGCTCATCACCGTCGTCGTCGTGTTGCTTGGCATCATGCCGCTGTTCCAGGAGGCTTCGGACCTCGACTCCCGGATAGCCGATGCCGAGACGCAGATCAACTCGGCCAAGGCGCTCCTGGCACGACGCCAGAGCGCCAAGGCACGGGCTGCGGCGAACCAGCTTGAGCTCATGCGCACCGCGAACCAGGTGCCCGAAGCGCCCGAGCTGCCTTCGCTCATCGTCGACCTCCAGGATGCCGCCAACCAGGCTGGCCTGACGTTCGTTCAGGTGAGCGTCGGTGAGCCTGTCCCGGTCGCCGAGGGTGCCGCATACAGCGAGGTCCAGCTGGACGTGCTGGTGCAGGGTGAGTGGACCGACACCATCGAGTTCTGGCGTCGCCTTGACGCGCTCATGCGCGGGATCCGCACCGAGAGCGGCACGGTCAGTTTCAAGCTCGCAAGCGAGGAGGGTGCGACTGACCCGGACTACCTGGAGACGGCTCTTCGGCTCAAGGCCTATTTCGCCACACCCACGGAGGCGCCGGCTACCCCGACCGCTCCTCTGACGCCGCCCGCTTCGGCCCCGACGACAGGTCAGTAGGGAGAGAGCAGCGTGGTCGACGAGCTGAACACGCCGGATACACCTCAATCGCCTGAAGCGGCGACGGTCGCCCCTGTCGAGGCTCCCCCAAAGCAGGGCTTCTTCGCTACGTCGAAAGGTCGGCTCGTTGTGATCGTCGGTGCGCTCGCCGCACTTGCCGTCATCGCCGGCGTTGCTGTCGCCCTGGTATTCTTCGTGTTCGGTGACTCGGAGCCGGAGGTCGAGGTGCGCGTCACCGGCAGCACCGAATCGACGGCGACGACCGGAGGCGAGCCCACTGCGGAGGCTGCGGCCACACCGGCGCCCGAGGTCCCGAACAGCGAGGTATTCACCTTCCGCGACATCTTCGAACCGCTGCTCAAGCCGATTCCCGAGGCCTCGGGCGATTCGACCGTGACCCCTGGCACGTCCGTGCCCACGACGGACACCGCCAACACATACACGCCGGGGACGCTGTTCCTTCAGAACATCGTCTCCGAGAACGGTGAGTTGCTGGCTGTGCTGATCTACGACGGTACGACCTATACGCTCGGTGAGGGTGAGCGCGTCGGTGATTCTCCGTGGCAGGTGCTCGAGGTCCGTGCGGACTCCGTCGTGATGCTCTACGGCGACACGCAAGTCGTTCTGACGGTCGGTCAGGGCGTCACGAAGTAGCCGTGAACGAGCTCATCTCGCGAGCGTCGCGGTGCACCGCGACGCTCGTCGCATCTTGGGGGCCAGTGCACGCCGGAAGCGGCCGCCGATGATAGAATCCATGTACCGAACCCGGGAGGGGTCCGATGCGCTACTGCACCGCCGGTGAATCGCACGGGAAGGCGCTCGTCGCCGTGGTCGAGGACGTGCCGGCCGGCGTCCCGCTCGTCTCGGCGGACCTCGATCGTGACCTGGTGCGTCGTCAGCGCGGGTACGGCCGAGGTGGGCGGATGCTGATCGAAGCTGACCGGGCGCTGATCGTCTCCGGGGTGCGCTTCGGACGCACGATCGGAAGCCCCGTTGCGCTCAGCATCGGCAACCGCGACTGGGACTCCTGGCTGGACGTGATGACGGTCGAGGGAGAGCGTCCCGAAGGCTCGCGCGTCACCGCGCCCCGCCCAGGGCACGCGGATCTTCCCGGCGTGTTGAAGACCGGAACCGACGACGTGCGGGACATCCTCGAGCGCGCGAGCGCCCGCGAGACCGCCGCACGGGTGGCCGCCGGCGGTATCGCGAAGGCGCTGCTCCGCGAACTCGGCGTCACTGTGGGGTCGTACGTCGAGCGGATCGGCGACGTAGCCGCCGAACTCCCGGACCCGCAGGCAGTCGATCTCGAGGCCGCCGAGAAGAGCGATGTGGCGTGCCCGGACCGTGTCGCGGCGGAGCGGATGCGCGCCGCGATCGACGGTGCACGCGTGGCGGGCGAGAGCCTCGGCGGCGTCTTCACCGTCGTCGTCAGCGGTCTGGTGCCCGGGTTGGGTTCGTACGCCTCGGCCTCACGGCGGCTCGACGCTCGTATCGGCGCCGCGCTGCTGTCGATCCCGGCTATCAAGGGCGTCGAGTTCGGCGACGGGTTCGCTGCCGCGGGACGCGTCGGCTCTGCCGTTCACGATGCGATCCTCTACGACCGGGATCGGGGGCTGCACCGGCCGACCAATCGTGCCGGCGGGCTCGAGGGAGGCATGACGAACGGCGAGGCGCTCGTGGCGCGGGCGGCCATGAAGCCCATACCCACGCTCATGACCGCGCTCCCGAGCGTGGACCTGGACACGCTCGAGGCGGTGGATGCCGCGCGTGAGCGCTCCGACGTGTGCGCGGTGCCCGCGGCGGCCGTCGTCGCGGAAGCCGAGGTGGCGCTGGTCCTGGCCTCGGCCTACCAGGAGAAGTTCGGCCACGACGCGCTCGCCGACATGCGCGACGCGCTCGAGTCATACCGCCAAAGGATCGCGCGGTGAGCCACGTCTACCTCATCGGCTTCATGGGTGCGGGCAAGAGCACGGTCGGTGAGTTGCTCGCCCGGCGGATGGGATTGCCGTTCGTGGACCTCGACGCTGAGATCGAGCGGGAAGCGGGCATGCCCGTCCGTCGGATCTTCGAGACGAGCGGCGAGGAAGGCTTCCGCGCCGCCGAGGAGCGGGCGCTTCGTGCGATAGCCGAGCAGCCTCGCGCCGTGGTCGCGTGCGGTGGCGGCATCATCCTGCGCGAGGACAATCGCCACCTGCTGCGAGCGTCGGGGACGGTCGTGTACCTTGCGGTCTCCGCACCAGAGGCGCTGGCCCGGATCGGCGACGTCAGCGGGCGTCCGCTGCTCGTGGGCGATGCGAAAGGCATGGCCACGAGCATCCTCGACGCGCGCCTCTCGCTCTATCGCGTCACGGCGCACCACACGGTGGACACGCACGGGCGATCCGCCGAGGAGGTGGCCGAGGAGGTCGCGCGTGCGCTCGGGTCGCACGACGATCTCGTCATCCGCGTCGCCACCGACCGGCCCTACGAGGTCGTCGTCGGCCGGGACATCCTGAGCGGCCTTGGGTCCCGCGTCGCCTCGCTGCTGCAGCCGTCGAGCGCCGTGGTGATCACGGACGAGATCGCGGGCGAGCTCTTCTCGGCCACCGTCGAAGCATCGCTCGCGACCGCGGGTGTTCCCATCTCGGGGGTGCTCACGGTGCAACCGGGCGAGGTCTCGAAGACGTGGACCCGTGCCGGGGAGCTGCTTGACGAGCTCGTCGCGTCCGGGCTCGACCGTGGAGGCGTGATCATCGCGCTCGGCGGCGGGGTGGTCGGCGATCTCGCCGGCTTCGTCGCCGCCGTCTACCTGCGCGGCGTCCCGGTCGTCCAGGTTCCCACGACGCTGCTCGCGCAGACGGACAGCGCTATCGGGGGCAAGACCGCGGTGGACCTGACGGGCGGCAAGAACCTGGCGGGAGCATTCTGGCAGCCGAGCCTCGTGCTCGCGGACACCGCGACGCTGGACACGCTCCCGGATGCCGAGTGGGCGAACGGGCTGGCCGAGGTCGTGAAGACCGCGTTGCTGGCGGGTGAGGAGCGCCTGGCGCGTCTTGAGGAGACGGCTCCGCACCTGGCGGTCCGCGACGAGGCCGCTGTGCGCGATGCGGTCGAGATGTGCGTCAGACACAAGGCGGGCGTGGTCAGCGGCGACGAGCGCGACGCGGGGACCCGCGAGACGCTCAATCTCGGTCACACGCTCGGGCACGCTATCGAGCTGCTGGCGGGCTTCGTGGGCATCGCGCATGGCGAGGCGGTCGCCGAGGGGCTGGTCTTCGCGCTCGAGCTGTCGCACGATGTCCTCGGCATGCCGGAGACGGTGCTCGGGCGAGTCGAGTCGCTCCTCGAGGTGCTGGGGGTGCGACGCGTGGACCGGCGGTGGTCGGCCGATGAGGTCCGGGAAGCGATGTCACGCGACAAGAAGGGCGCCCTCGGGCGGCCGCGGTTCGTGCTGCTGGAGGCGCCCGGGCGGAGCACGGTCATGGAAGTGGACGAAGAGACACTGATGCGGGCGCTGCTCGCGTGGTCTCGACAGGAGCGGAGGCGGGCGTGATGAAACGCGTCGCGGTGATCAGCGGTCCCAATCTGAACCTGCTCGGCACACGGGAGGTCGACGTCTACGGCGATCTCACGCTCGAAGATGTCGAGGCCCAGGTCATGCAGCGCGCCGCCGAACTCGGCGTCGAGATCGCCTTCTTCCAGTCGAACCACGAAGGCGCGATCGTCGATCGGATCCAGGCGGCCGGAGGCGACGACGACGCGATCGTCCTCAATCCGGGCGCCTACACCCACTACTCGTACGCGATCCGCGACGCTGTCGCGGCCGTCGGGGTGCCGTGCGTCGAGGTGCATCTCAGCAACATCACGGCCCGGGAGGAGTTCCGCGAGCGCAGCGTCATCGCGCCGGTGTGCGCGGGGCAGGTCTCCGGTTTCGGGGCTCGCTCCTACATCCTCGGCCTCGATGCCGTCGTGGCGATGTTGAAGGGTGATGAGCGATGAACGCCCAGGCCCGTCTCTCATCTCTGCGGCGGCGGCTGGCGCTGGAGGAGGTGCCGGCGATCCTGGTGATGGGCGTATCGAACATGCGCTACGTCACCGGCTTCGAGAACGTGTTCGACGAGGGCATCAACGCCGCGTGTCTCGTCACACCCGAGATAGCGCGGTTCTACACGGACCGCCGGTACAGCGAGGCGGCCGAGCGTGCCGCCGAGGGCACGCCGTGGGCCGTGCGCGTCCAGCGCGAGTCGCTCTACATCGAGCTGTGCGACGAGCTGACGAACGACAGCATCGGTGAGATCGCGCTCGAGCCAGAGGTGCCGTACGGGCGCTTCAAGTTCATATCCGAGCAGTTCGGCGGCTCGGTGAAGGTCGTCGGGCACTGGGTGGAGGAGCTTCGGCAGGTCAAGGAGTCGCACGAGATCGAGCGCATCGCGGCTGCGGCGAGCCTCGCCGATCGCGCGTTCGACCACATCCTCGGCCATATCAAGCCGGGGATGACGGAGCGTGACGTCGCGCTTGAGCTCGAGTTCTTCATGCGCCGCAACGGCTCCGACGGGATGCCGTTCCCGCCCATCGTGGCGAGCGGCCCCAACTCGGCCAAGCCGCACGCGACGGTGACCGACCGGGTGATCGCGACGGGTGACGCACTCAAGATGGACTTCGGTGCGCGCGTGCACGGCTACTGCTCGGACATGACGCGGACCGTCTTCATCGGTGAGGCAAGCGAGCGCCAGCGCGAGGTGTACGCAGCCGTGCTCGCGGCGAACGAGGCGGGTCTCGAGGCCGTGCGTGCTGGAGTCGTCGGCGCCGAGGTGCACGAGGCCGCGCGGTCGGCTCTCGCCGAGCGGGGTCTCGCCGAGCTCTTCACGCACGGGCTCGGCCATGGCGTCGGTCTGGACGTGCACGAGCTGCCCACGCTCAACCCGCGCAGCGACGACTCGATCCGCGCCGGGTCGGTCGTCACCGTCGAGCCCGGTGTCTACGAGCCGGGCGTGGCGGGTGTTAGAATCGAGGACTTGGTAGTGGTCGAAGAGCATGGGTACCGGCTGCTGAGCCATGCGCCCAAGACGCTCATCGAGATCTAGAAAGGGTCGGTATGTCCGTCTCCACGAACAACTTCAAGAACGGCATGTGCATCCTCTACGACGGGAAGCGCTGGATCATCCAGGAGTTCCAGCATGTCAAGCCCGGCAAGGGCGGTGCGTTCGTCCGCACCAAGCTCAAGGAGCTCGAGACCGGACGTGTCGTCGACGTCACGTTCCGTGCGGGTGAGAAGGTCGACGATGTCCGCGTCGAGACGAAGCGGATGCAGTACCTGTACAACGACGGTGCCGCGTACCATTTCATGGACACCGGTACATATGAGCAGGTCGAGCTGCCGGCCGACTTCATCGGCGATGCCGCCAAGTGGCTCAAGGAGAACGACGAGGTCGAGATCCTGACCGCCGACGGCGACATGATCGGCGTCGAGCCGCCCATGTTCGTCGAGCTCACCGTCACGGAGACGGATCCTGGTTTCAAGGGAGACACCGTCCAGGGAGGCACCAAGCCGGCGACCCTCGAGACGGGCGCGGTCGTCCAGGTCCCGATGTTCGTCGAGGTCGGTGACACGCTCAAGATCGATACGCGCGACGGGCGGTATGTAACCCGCGTCTAGGCTCCGGTATACTGTTCCGACCACCCAGGGAGGCGAATGCCCGCAGGCTCCCGAGCACGCGACAGGGGAATGGTGCCATGCGACCGCTCCACATAACCGACACCACCCTCCGTGACGCCCATCAGTCGTTGTGGGCGACGCGCATGCAGATGGCCGACATGCTGCCGATCCTTCCCAAGATGGACTCTGTCGGCTACTGGTCGCTCGAGGTCTGGGGCGGCGCCACATTCGACGCGGCGCTGCGGTTTCTCGACGAGAATCCCTGGGACCGGCTGCGCGTCATCAAGCGCCACGTCACCAAGACGCCGCTGCAGATGCTCCTTCGCGGGCAGAACCTCGTCGGCTACCGGCACTACAGCGACGACATCGTGCGCCGTTTCGTGCATGCGGCGAAGCGCAACGGTATCGACGTCTTCCGCGTGTTCGATGCGCTGAACGACCCGCGCAACGTCGAGGTCTCGGCCGAGGCCATCAAGGAATGCGGCGGGCACTTCGAGGGCGCCATCTCCTACACGGTGAGCCCGGTGCACACGCTCGACGCCTACCTCGAGTACGCGCACGTGCTCAAGGACCTCGGCGCAGACACGATCTGCATCAAGGACATGGCGGGGATGCTGACGCCGTTCCGCACTGAGAAGATGGTGCGTGCGCTCAAGGAAGAGATCGGCCTTCCGGTCCACGTGCACTGCCACTACATCGGCGGCATGGCCCCGATGAACTACCTGAAAGCCGCCGAGGCAGGAGCGGACATCGTCGACACCGCCGTGGTGGCGCTGGCGTTCGGGAACAGCCAGCCGGCGGTCGAGATGATCGTCGCGGCCCTCAAGGAAAGCCAGTACGACAGCGGCATCGATCTCGACCTGCTCTTCGAGATCGCCGAGTACTGGGAGAGCGTGCGCGAGCGCAAGAAGCTCAAGCGCGGAGTCACCTCGCTGCTCCACATGGAGGTCTTCAGCCATCAGGTTCCCGGCGGCATGATGAGCAACCTCGCCAGCCAGCTGGAGCTCCAGAAGGCCGAGGACCGGCTGCCTGACGTGCTCGAGGAGATCCCGCGCGTCCGCGCCGAGGTCGGCTACCCGCCGCTCGTCACCCCGCTGTCGCAGATCGTGGGCACGCAGGCGGTCATCAACGTGCTCACCGGGAAGCGGTGGGCGGTGGTGCCCCGCGAGATGAAGGACTACATCCGCGGCCTGTACGGCCGTCCGCCCGGTCCGATGGATGTGAACATCGTGAACGCCGTCCTCGCGGGCGACAGCCCGCTGCCACCGGACGTGCGGCCGGGTTCGCTCGTCACGACCACGTACGACGAGGTAGAGGCCGAGATCGGCGAGCTGGCGCACTCGGAAGAGGATG
Organism: Anaerosomatales bacterium; assembly: GCA_030019445.1. GTDB lineage: Bacteria > Actinomycetota > Coriobacteriia > Anaerosomatales > Anaerosomataceae > JASEEU01. Next base: position 165,993 of record JASEEU010000001.1, read on the forward strand.
TCTTGATGTACGCGCTCTTCCCCAACGAGGCGCGCCAGTACCTGCAGGCGCACCAGGAAGGGGCCGAGAAGGCCGTCTTCATGATGGGCGAGGAGTTCGACAGCTACAGGGAGGAAGAGCCCGTGGACGTGAACCAGATACGCGAGCTCGTGAAGCTCGTCGAGGCATCCGACGTGACCGAGGTCGTCATCGAAGAGGGCGACTCGCGAGTGGTCGTCCGAAAGGGAGGCGTCTCTGCCGAGGCCCCCGTCGCCGTCGCGACGGCGTCCGGCCCGGCTCCCGGCGCCACGCCCGAGAGCCCCGAGTCGCCACAGGTGGTCGGCGCTGCCGCACAGCCCAGCGAACGGCCTGCGACATGGAAGACCGTGACGTCGCCCATGGTAGGGACCTTCTACCGTAGCCCCTCACCCGGCGCTGACCCGTTCGTGCAGGTGGGAGACTCGGTGACCGAGGGCCAGACGCTCTGCATCCTCGAGGCGATGAAGCTCATGAACGAGATCGCCGCCGATGAGCCGGGCATCGTCCGTGAGATCGCCGCCACCGACGCTCAGCCCGTCGAGTATGGAACGGTGCTCTTCTACTACGAGCCGGTCGCCTAGCGTGGCCTCGGCGCTCAACAAGGTCCTCATCGCCAACCGCGGCGAGGTCGCGCTGCGCATCGTGCGCGCGTGCAAGGAGATGGGTATCGCGAGCGTCGCGGTGTACTCGGAGGCGGACCGCGACTGCCTCCACGCGCGCATGGCGGACGAAGCGATCTGCATCGGACCGGCCCCCTCGGCGCGAAGCTACCTCAATATGCCGGCGGTCATCTCGGCGGCCCTGGTGACCGGCGCGGACGCTATCCACCCGGGGTACGGCTTCCTTGCCGAGAACGCCGCGTTCGCACGTGCGTGTGCTGACTCCAACATCACGTTCATCGGCCCGGCGCCCGAGGCGATCGAGCGCATGGGCGACAAGGCGGTCGCGCGAAGCACGATGATGGCGGCGGGGGTCCCGTGCGTGCCGGGCAGTGACGGACCTGTGGAGACCGCAGACGCGGCGCTCGCGTTCGCCGAGGAAGTCGGCTTCCCCGTGCTCATCAAGGCATCGGCTGGCGGCGGCGGGAAGGGCATGCGTGTCGCTCGCGATGAACAGGAGCTGCGCGCGAACTTCACCGCGGCGAAGACCGAGGCGGCGGCGGCGTTCGGCAACGACACCGTCTACATCGAGAAGTACCTGACCCGGCCGAGGCATGTGGAGATCCAGGTGCTGGCCGATTCTCTCGGAAATGCGGTCTACCTGTTCGAGCGTGACTGCTCCATCCAGCGTCGGCACCAGAAGCTCATCGAGGAGGCGCCGTCCCCGGCGCTCTCGACCGAGCTGCGCGAGGCCATGGGCGCTGCGGCGCTCACCGCGGTACGAGCGGTCGGCTACGTCAACGCCGGCACGGTCGAGTTCCTGCTCGACGAGGACGGGTCGTTCTACTTCATGGAGATGAACACGCGCGTCCAGGTAGAGCATCCCGTCACCGAGCAGATCACCGGTGTCGATATCATCAAGGAGCAGATCCGGATCGCCGCCGGCGAACCGATGCGCCACACCGAGCAGTCGGCTCTGGCGGTCCGCGGACACGCCATCGAGTTCCGCATCAACGCCGAGGACCCGTTCGCGGGCTTTCGGCCACACCCGGGACGCATCGAGGTCTACAACTCGCCCGGCGGATTCGGCGTGCGGGTCGACAGCCACCTGTACTCGGGCTACGACGTGCCGCCGTACTACGACTCGTTGCTCGCGAAGCTGGTCGTATGGGGCGAGACACGCGCTGAGGCCATCGCCCGGGCGAGGCGCGCGCTCGACGAGTTCATCATCATCGGGATCCCCACGACCATCCCGTTCCACCAGTACGTGGTGGACGAGCCGCACTTCGAGCGCGGCGAGGTCTATACTGACTACGTGGAGCGGCACGTGCGGCCCGAGGACCTTACAGCACACGGGACCGGCGTCCGGCAGTCGGCGGAAGAGGAGGCGCGCGATGTCTGAGGAGATCCGGCTCGAGGGACTTGGCGTCGCGCCGGGCGTGCTCGAGACCATCACCGCGCTTGCCACGAACAACGTCGAGGGCGTCGCGAGCGTCGCAGGGCAGGGGCTCGCGGGTCTCGTGCAGAAGGGCGGCTCGCGCGGCGGCTCGCGCGGCGTCTGCGTGAGCATCGGCGACGACGGCTCACTCCACGTCGAGCTCCACGTGACGGTCGCGTACGGGACCCCGTTGCGCGCAGTGGCGACCGAAGTACAGCGCGCGGTCGCCGACGCGCTGCTGAGCCAGACGGGTCAGACCGTCTCGGCGGTCGACGTCTTCATCGACGGTATCGATTTCCCGGAGCGGTAGCTCCCCGTACACCACGGACGGCTGATGCTCGAACGGACCAAAGCGCGCCGGCAGGCGCTCCAGATCCTCTACCAACGTGAGATGACCGGCACGAGCGGCGCAGACATCCTCGAGAGCGGCCTTGTCGTGACCGAGGACGGCCCCGTGACCGAGTACTGTCGCACGCTGGTGCGCGAGACCGAGGCGCGCCAGGAGGCGATCGACCGCATCATCGAGGGCACGTCCGAGCACTGGGCGCTGTCGCGGATGCCGTTCGTAGACCGCAACATCCTGCGTCTCGCTGTCTACGAGATCGTCTTCGAGCGGGACGTCCCGGCCTCTGTCGCGATCAACGAGGCCGTCGAGATGGCCAAGGTGTATGGCGGTGACGACTCGTCGAAGTTCGTGAACGGCGTGCTCGGCAGGATCGCCGAGGAGTACGCTGAGGGGCATGCTGAAGGTGTGGAACCACACGAGACGGAGGCGGAGTAGGGGATGGCGGACGAGCGGTACACGTTCGAGCAGGCCAGGGTTCGGCTGGATGAGATCGCGTCCCAGGTCCGCAAGAAGGACACCTCGCTCGAGAAGAGCCTCGAGCTGCTCGAAGAGGGCGTGCGGCTCGCCGGGATCTGCACCGAGCTCGTGGACCACACGGACTTCAGCGAGACGAGAGCCGTTCCGCCGGTAGAGGATGAGGCGACGGGCGAGGGCGAGGACGGCGAGGCCGGTATCCCGGCTGCCGATGCCGAGCCCGCAGGACCGGCCGGAGATCATGCCGCATCCATGGGCACCGGCGAGGATGCGTCGACCGAGGCGGATGCAGGGGCCGACGTCGACGAGCCCACGGAGGCCTAGGCGCGCTGACGTTCGGTTTTCCGCGTCGTTACGGCGCGGGGTCGGTCATGGAGCGAACGGGCGTGCGTGATACGATTGTCCGGATTCCTGCGAGAGACACCGCCGAGCCAAGAGAGGGTCACGCTTGGGCGAGGAACGCATACTCGACTCGATCGCTTCACCGGCCGATCTCAAGCCGCTCGAGCCTGAGCAGCTCGTCCGCCTGGCCGCCGAGATCCGGGAGGAGCTCATCAGGACCGTCTCGGTGACGGGCGGTCACCTCGCACCCAATCTCGGCATCGTCGAGCTCACGCTCGGTCTGCACCGGGCCCTCGATTGTCCGTCGGACAAGATCGTCTGGGATGTCGGTCACCAGTCCTACGTGCACAAGCTGCTCACCGGCCGCCGCGAGCGCTTCGACACGCTGCGCACGTACGGCGGGGTCTGCGGCTTCCCCAAGCGCACCGAGAGTCCGTATGACGTGCATGACGCCGGCCACGCGAGCAACTCCATCTCCGTAGCGCTCGGCCTTGCCGCCGCCCGTGACGCGGTCGGAGGGACCGAGCACGTCGTGGCGGTCATCGGCGATGGTGCCCTCACCGGAGGTATGGCGTTCGAGGCGCTCAACCACGCCGGGCACCTGGGGACGCGACTCATCATCGTGTTGAACGACAACGAGATGTCGATCGCGTCGAACGTGGGAGCGCTCTCGAGCTACCTGGCGCGGGTTCGACTCGACCCGCGCTACCGGCGCCTGCGCGATGACGTGGAGTCCGCGCTGGCGAAGACGCGTCTCGGAGCGGCCATGGTCGCCGCGGGCGAGGCCGCCAAGGAGTCGGTCAAGCAGCTGCTCGTTCCCGGGATGCTCTTCGAGGAGCTCGGCATCACCTACATCGGCCCCGTCGACGGCCACGACGTCGGTCAGGTCCAGAACGCGGTCACCTGGGCCAAGTCGAACGACGGCCCGGTCATCATCCACGCCGTCACGCGCAAGGGCAAGGGATACTCGCATGCCGAGGACCGCCCCGACACCTTCCACGGCATCTCACCCTTCTCGGTGGAGAGCGGCAAGGTGAACGGCGGCTCCGCGGACGCGCTGAGCTACACCGAGACGTTCGGCCGCGCGCTCGTCGCTGAGGCCGCGGACGACGAACGCATCGTCGCCATCACGGCGGCGATGCCTGCGGGCACAGGCCTGAGCTACTTCGCCGAGACGTACCCCGATCGTTTCTTCGACGTCGGCATCGCAGAGCAGCACGCCGTCGCGCTCGCCGCGGGACTCGCGCATGGGGGACAGGTTCCGGTGGTCGCCATCTACTCGACCTTCATGCAGCGGGCGTACGATCAGGTCATCGAGGATGTCGCGCTGCAGAACCTGCACGTGGTCTTCGCGCTCGACCGCGCAGGGCTGGTCGGCGAGGACGGACCAACGCACCACGGCGTGTTCGACATGACGTTTCTGCGCGCCGTCCCGAACCTCATGATCATGGCCCCGGCCGATGAAGCCGAGTGCGTCCACATGCTGCACACGGCGCTCGCCGCCGACGGCCCCGTCGCCATCCGTTATCCGCGTGGCGCCGGCGAAGGCAGGCCGCTGCCCGAGACGCCCGTCGTACTCGAGGCGGGGAAGGCTGAGATCAGGAGGGACGCCCCGGGGCGCGATGTGGCACTCCTCGCGATCGGTCGGATGGTGGGTGCCGCCGAGAGGGCGGCCGAGCTGCTGGGGACGGAGGGCGTGGACGCATCGGTCGTCAACATGCGCTGGCTGAAGCCGATCGACCTCGAGGTCGTGGCGTGGGCGGCCGAGCATCGGCTGGTCGTGGTGGTCGAGGAGAACACGGCGTTGGGCGGCCTTGGTGCGGCCGTGCTGGAATCGCTGTCGGACCTCGGAGCGTTCTCATCCGTTCTCAGGCTCGCGATCCCGGATTGCTTCGTCACGCACGGAGCGACCTCGCGACTGCTTGCCGAGGTCGGACTCACCCCGGAGGGCATCCGCGGTGCGGTCATGGGGCGCCTCCTCGATCTCGAAGACGGCGTTTCGTCTCGGAAGGACGTGGCTCATGAGCAGACGTCGAGCCGACGTCGTGCTCGTTGAGCGCGGCTTCTTCCCCTCGCGCGAGCAGGCCCGGGCCGCGATCCTGGCCGGTGATGTGACGGTCGATGGCGTCGTTGTACGCAAGGCCGGCCATGAGGTCGAGGACGACGCTGCGCTCGCCGTCGCTGAGCGGCAGCGGTACGTCTCACGCGGCGGGCTCAAGCTGGAGGGAGCGCTTGAGCGGTTCGGCATAGATCCGCACGGCCTCCGAGTCATAGACGTGGGTGCGTCCACGGGCGGGTTCACTGATTGTCTCCTGCAGCGGGGCGCTGCCGAGGTGACCGCAGTCGATGTGGGCTACGGCCAACTTGCCTGGACCCTGCGCACCGATGACCGTGTCCGCGTGTTCGAGCGTACGAACATACGGCATGCCGCGCCGGAGACGCTCGGCGCACCGTTCGAAGCGGCTGTGGTGGACGTGTCGTTCATCGGTCTGGACAAGGTCCTTCCGACGCTCCTGCCGATGATCTCCGACGACGGCTGGGTGTTGGCTCTTGTTAAGCCGCAGTTCGAGGCCGGTAAAGGTCGTGTCGGTAAGAAGGGGGTAGTGCGCGATCCCGCAGTGCACGAAGCGGTGCTCGAGGCGGTGGCGGCCGAAGCGCGTTCGGCAGGATGGACGGTGCGTGGTCTCGGCTGGTCGCCAGTCAAGGGGCCTGAAGGTAATATCGAGTTTTGGGCATGGTTCACGAGAAGCGGCAGAGAGAGCGACGTGTCGGTCGCCCATGTCGTGGCCGCGGCTCATGAGGCGTTAGGGGAGTAGGCGTGCGCGTTCTGCTCGTACCGAATCCGGCCAATCCACGCTCGACGGGCGCGGCGGTCGATGCCGCGACGTGGCTCGTCTCCCGGGGCTATCAGCCGCTGCTCGCGGCGGACGATGCGGAGGCCTGCGATCTGGGGAGGTATGCCGTCGCGCGGACCGACATCGGTGCACCGGAGCTCGCGGTCGCGCTCGGTGGTGACGGCACCATCTTGAAGGCGGTGCATCTGCTGGGTGACGTGGATACGCCGGTGCTCGGCGTGAATCTCGGCCGCCTCGGGTTCCTTTCGGGAGCACAGGGCGAGGACCTCCAGGAGGCGCTTGCCGCAGCCGTTGCAGGCGAGGTCGGTATCGAGCGTCGGCAGACGCTCTTCGCCGACGTGGCGGTCGGAGGACGTCATGCCGGGAGGTATCGCGCGTTGAACGAGGTCTTCATCGGACGTGGCACGGGTACCCGCGTCGTCGAGCTCGAGATCAAGGTGAACGGCGGAAGACTGACACGCTTGATCTGCGATGGCGTCATCATCGCCAGCGCGACGGGCTCGACGGCGTATGCGCTTTCTGCGGGCGGCCCGATCGTCTCGCCGGACGTGCGGGGGATGGTGCTTGTGCCCGTCGCGCCGCATACCCTGACATCCCGGGCGGTCGTCCTCGGCCCGTCGGACCACATCGAGGTGGCATGTCCCAACCCCGCGCGCGCGGACGCGTGCGTGTCGATCGACGGCGATCAGGTGCCGTGCCGCCGCATGCTCGACGGCGTGACGATCGGGGTCGCCGATCACGATGTCAGGCTCCTGCGCATGGATGGCAGGAGCTTCTACGACGTGCTCGCCGATTCGTTCCTGGGAGACTGACGTGCTGCTCGAGCTGCACGTCAAGGACCTTGCGCTCGTCGAGGACGTCTGGCTCCGGTTCGACCCGGGGATGACGGTCCTCACCGGTGAGACCGGCGCCGGAAAGACCGTGCTCGTCGAGGCGCTCAAGCTGCTGCTCGGGGAGCGCGCGGACTCGACGCTCGTGCGCTCCGGCGCTGAGGAGGCGCTCGTCGAGGGCCGCTTCGAAGCCGACGGGGCGGAGATCGTCGTGCAGCGCCGCGTGAGCGCGGACGGCCGTTCGCGATGCACGCTCGACGGCACGATGGCGACGGTGGGGATGCTGGCCGAGAGACTCGGCCCCCTCGTCGACCTCCACGGGCAACACGACCATCAGGCGCTGCTGCATCCGTCGAACCACCGTGCATACCTCGACCGCTCGATCGGTGCCGAGGCGGAACGGGCGCTCGCAGAGTACCGAACGGCGTTCGCTGCGGCGTCCGCGGCGAGGACCGCGCTGGCCGAGCTTGAAGAGTCGCTGGCGGATCGCGAGCGACAGGCGGATTTCTTGCGCTTCCAGCTCAACGACATCGAGAGCGCCGCTCCACGCACCGGAGAGGACGATGAGATCGATGCGCTGTTGCCGCGTCTGCGGCATGCGGAGCGGCTCATGGACGCTGCCGCGACCGCTCACGCGGCGTTGCGCGACGAGGAGGGCGCGTGGGAGGCGCTCGGCGCGGCGGTGGCCGCGCTGTCCGGGGCGTCCGGACTCGACCCCGCGCTCGATGCACTCCACGACGATCTCGTCCAGGCGGCAGCCGCGGTGGATGGCGTCGGCTCGCGTCTGCGAGCCTATGCCGAGAGCGTCGAGCACGATCCCCGTGCGCTCGATGAGGCCGAGGCACGCCGTGCCGTGCTCGACACGTTGAAGCGCAAGTACGGACCGACGCTCGGCGACGTCGCGCGCGTCAGGGACCAGGCTGTGGAGCGGCTCGCGGCTCTCGATGCCGGCGAGGAGGGGCTGAGCGCGTCGCGCGAGCGCGTGGCCGAGAGCGAACGTGCGCTCCGCGATGCGGGCGGCGTGCTGCAGGGCGTCCGCGACGCGGCTGTCGGAGGATTCGAGAGCGCGTTGCAGAGGGCTGCATCCGAGCTCGCGCTGCCCGGGGCCGTGTTCCGCGTCCGACGCGAGGAGCTGCCGTTCGAGGCGTGGACGGCCGACGGACCTGAACGTGTGGAGTTCCTCTTCAGCGCGAGCGCGGGAGACGAGCCCAAGCCGCTGGCGAAGATCGCGTCCGGCGGTGAGACATCTCGCGTGATGCTTGCGCTCAAGAGCGTCCTGGGAGACGCCGATGACGTCCCGGTTCTTGCGTTCGACGAGGTCGACGCGGGCATCGGAGGTGCGACAGCCCTCGCGGTGGGAGAGCGGCTGGCGTCGCTCGCCGCGGATCGCCAGGTGCTCGTGATCACGCACCTCGCGCAGGTGGCCGCGTTCGCGGACCATCAGGTCGTCGTTCACAAGGCGCGCGAGGGGGAGCGTTCGGTCACGCGGGTGCGCGTCGTCGACGACGAGGAGCGCGTGGCCGAGATCGCGCGGATGCTCTCCGGCAACGCGAGCGAGACCGGCCTGGCGCACGCACGCGAGCTGTTGTCGCAGGTTGCGGCTCGCTGACGGTGTCTCTGGAGCGATCCGTCGCTCTGGTAGACTCGCGGGATGACCCCGGCCCGGTTGGGGATATGCGTGCGCCATGACGTGCGTACGCGGGAAGGACGTCCATGCGGTTCGAGGGCACCGCCCGGCTCGACAAGAGGACCAAGGATCTCGTCAAGCGGCTCGGGCGCAACGACATCGCTATCGTCGATCATGCGGACATGGACCGCGTGAGCGCTGAAGCGTTGCTCGAGACGGGCGTCGAGGTCGTGGTGAACGCCGCGCCGTCCATCTCGGGAGCGTATCCCAACGTCGGACCGCTTCTGCTCGTGCGCGCTGGCGTGCGCGTCATCGATGACGTGGGGCAGGACGTGTTCGAGGCGGTCTCCGAGGGCGACCGCGTCGCCATCGTCGGCGGGGACGTGCTGAAGGACGATGTGGTGGTCGCGCGGGGCACACGCCTCACCATCGATGGTATCGAACACGCGATGGAGGCTGCCCGAGAGGGTCTCGGTGACCGGCTGGACAGCTTCGCGCGAAACACCCTCGAGTTCCTGGAGAAGGAGAAGGCGCTGCTCTCCGAGGGTGTGGAGGTGCCGCGCCTGCGCACCGCTATCCATGGGCGACAGGTGCTGGTCGTCGTGCGCGGCTATGACTACAAAGACGACCTCCGGGCGCTCAAGCCCTACATCCACGAGATGCGACCGGTCCTGATCGGCGTCGACGGAGGCGCGGACGCGCTGCTCGAGGCGGGTCTGACGCCCGACATCATCGTCGGCGACATGGACTCGGTCTCAGACAGGGCGCTGCGCAGCGGGGCCGAACTCGTCGTTCACGCGTATCCCGACGGTCGATGCCCGGGTATGGAGCGGATCGAAACGCTCGGCCTCTCGGGTGTGGCGTGGCCCATCCAGGCCACGAGCGAGGATATCGGATTGCTGCTCGCTCATGAGTCCGGCGCGGACCTCATCGTCGCCGTCGGGACGCATGTGAGCCTCGTCGAGTATCTCGACAAGGGCCGCAACGGCATGGCATCGACGTTCCTCGTGCGCCTCAAGGTCGGCCCGAAGCTTGTCGACGCCAAGGGCGTCAACAAGCTCTGGCGCGCCACCGTCCGTCCTTCGCAGCTCGTACTGCTCGTGCTCGCCGCCCTGTCGGTCGTCACCTCCGCGATCCTCATCTCCCCGCCTGCCCGCATGTTCATCTCGTTGTTGCTTCTGCGGGTCCGCACGGCGCTGGGCATCTGAGACGAAGGGAAGCTTCGATGTTCAATCTCCGCTACCATGTCGCGTCGCTCATCGCGGTGTTCCTCGCTTTGGCGGTGGGGCTCGTGCTCGGCACCGTCGTGGCCGAGGAGGGCACCATCACCGACCAGGGGGCACAGCTCGTCAGCGACCTGCAGAAGCAGTTCGAGGATCTGCGCCGTGACAACGCCGACCTCCGTGAAGGGCTCGAACTCGACCGGGCCTTCGCGCAGGATGTCGTGCCCCTGCTCATCGAGGAGCGTCTCGCGAGCCAGACGATCATCGTGCTGGCGAACGCGGGGCGGGTCGACGGGCTCAACGCCACGGTGACCACGATCGAGGAAGCCGGCGGGATACCCGTCGTCGTCACGCTCGAGCAGCGGGGCTTCGGTCTATCGGCGCTGGCCGATGAGCATCGGACTGCCGTGCTTGACGCGCTCGCGTTCTGGGGGATCGACGGCGACGTGGCCGATGACGCCGGTCGTCTCTCGGCGGCGGTGGCCGACACCCTTGCGAACGAGTGGCAGCAGGCCGGACAGCGACCGCTCACAGACGCGCTCGTGCAAGCGCAGGTCGTCGGCCTGAGCACCGAGACGTTCGGCCCCGCTCGCGGCGTAGTGGTGATGGCGGCCTGGGCGGACGCCGCCGACCCGGTGGCGGTGGGAATCGGTGCGGCCTTCTCGGACGACGACCTGCCGGTCGTGGCGGTCGAGACGTCAGGGCGCGAGACGGGCGTCGTCACTGCCGCGACCCAGCTGGGTTACTCGGCAGTGGATGACATCGGCACGCCGCAGGGCGAGGTGTCCCTCGTGTGGATCCTGTCCGGCGAGACGCGCGGCTACTTCGGTGTGCGGCCTGAGGCGGAGGCGCCCTATCCGCAGATGCGGACCGCCGAGTAGCGCTACCGCTCGAACGCGAGCCGGAGCAGCGCCCGGGCGACATGCACGAACTGCCGCCCGCGGTGGGCGAACCCCGCGGCATCGCGGCCGGTCGCCCGGTGCGTCATCGACGTGGGGACCTCGATGACTCTCAGTCCCTTCCGTGCGGCGCGCACGGACAGCGCGACCTCCACGCCGTAGCCGAACGCGAAGGGCGTCACCGCACGCCATGCCTGGCGGTTGAGCGCCCGCTGCCCCGAGAGCGGCGCGGTCGTCTCGAGCCCTCGGCCGAGGACGCGGATCCCCGAGCGGGCCAGTCCCTTGACGAGGCCGAAGCCCGCCGGCCGTTCCGGACGCGGGAACGTCGCGATCGTCATGTCCGCGGAGCCGTCGAGCACGGGGTCGAGCAAGCGCGACGCCTCGCCAGCCGATGCGCCGAGGTCGGCGTCGAGCAGCAACAGCGCGTCCGCGTCCGCCGCGACGGCGAGTCCGACGTCGAGCGCGCCGCCCTTGCCGAGGCGGCGCGGGGTGGTGACCACCTCGGCGCCCGCCGTGCGCGCCTCGTCAGCGGTGAGATCGGTCGATGCGTCGTCGACCACGATGACGCGCGAGATCGCGGGGAGCGCTCGCACCGCGCGGACGGTCGCGCCGACGCGCTCGGCCTCATTGCGGGCGGGTATCAGCGCGACGACGTTCACGTCCGCTCCCGTCCCCGCGTCATCCGGGAACGCACGCGGCGGACGATGTCGGCGACTTCGTCCACACCGAGGATGGCCGACATGCCGTACGCGACGAGCAGGCCGCCGACGCCCGCGAGGAGCAGCTGCAGCAGGAAGCCGAGCGCAAGCGACGCCAATCCTTCCGAGAGGCGCAGTATCCCCCAGGCTGCCGCTGCGCCTGCCGCCGCCGCGACGAGGATCCGCGCGGTGGTGGCGGCGATGTCGCGCATGCCGAAGGATCCGACGCGACGATGCAGGATCAGCAGCAACACGGCGAGGTGGCCGAAGAAGAACACGCCGTCCGCGATGGGGATGCCCGTGATGCCGAGGCCGGACCATCCCCCGATACCGGTGGTCAGCACGGCATAGAGCGCGATCTGCACGACGCTGGCGCCGATGTTGGTGTACATCGGCGTCTTGGTGTCCTGGAGGGCGTAGAAAGTCTTGAGCACGAACATGTAGCCGGCGAAGAAGAAGAGACCGAGTGCCCACCACGTGAGCACGCCGGCGACGACCGGGACGTCAGCGGCAGTGAAGCGTCCTGCCCGGTACAGCGTGATGATCGGCGTGGCGAGCACCGCGAGGAGCGCGGCGAGGGGGATGATGAGCGCGGCGGTGGCGCGGAACCCGCGCGAGAACATCGAGCGGAACCCGCCCCAGTCCTCGGCGTTCGCGCGCTGCGCCAGCTCCGGGAAGAGCGCTGTCGCGAGCGCCACGGCGAAGATGCCGTAGGGAAGCTGGTAGAACTGCCACGCGTAGCGCAGCGCAGCCTGACCGCCCGGGCCGGTGGCGACCGCGAAGTTCGTGCGGAACGTGATGGTCACAAGGTTGGTGATCACATAGATGAGCGTGGGACCCATCTTGGCCGCGACCTTCCGAAGCCCCGGATGTCGCCAGTCGATCCGCGGGGTCCAGTGGACGCCGAGCTTGACCAGGCTCGGGATCTGGACGAGCGCCATGACGAGCACGCCGAGGGTCGTGCCGACGGCGAGTCCGGTGATCGCGAGATCAGGGTCGCTGTCGCGGAACGGGACGTAGAAGCCGAGCAGCGTCACCGTCACGACGAGGTTGTTGAAGATGGGCGCGATAGCGGGGGCGAGGAATCGGCGATAGGAGTTGAGCACGCCGGTGAAGACGAGCCCCGCCGCATAGAAGACGATCTGCACGGCGAAGAAGCGGAACAGGTGGATGGCGAGCTCGGCACGCTCGGCAGAGATCGTGAGCGTCTGGGAGCGCACGAACGGCTCCGGGAACAAGGTAGCCAGGAACGCGACCACGCCGAGGCCGAGCACCATGATGTTGAGCACGTAGCTGCCGAAGCGCCATGCCTCGGCATCGCCATGCTTCTGCAGCTGCTCCATGAACAACGGGATGAACACCGAGGAGAGGACTCCCCCTGCGAGCAGCTCGAAGATCATGTTCGGCAGGTTGTTGGCGATGTCGTACGAGTCGGCCACGACGGTGACGCCGAGGGCGAACGCCATCGCCCACGTGCGGATGAATCCCGTCACGCGCGAGATGGCGGTGGAGACCGACATGGACGCCGTCGATCGTGCTACCGATGGGGTGCTGATGACGCCTCCTTGGCCGTGGTACGGCTCTCAGTGTAGCGAAGCGACGGCCCGGTGACCGCACTCCTGCGGCGCCGTCGGCATCCGGTATACTTCTCCACGGGCATCTCGCGCCCGGGCGATGTGTCACGCCCGGTCCGGGCGCATCCCCGAGCGGAACGCCGTCGACGCGGTCGGAGTCTGTCATGTCTGCCGAGAGGAGCACCGTGCGCCGTCTGACGCTCTTGCTCGTGGCGCTGCTCTCGGCATCCGTATGGTCTCCCGCTCTGGCTGCCGGCGCGCCGGGTGGCGAGCGGGGCTTGACCCTCGTGATCCTCCCTTCCTCCACGTGGCGCGACGTGGCGGCTGGTAGCGAGCCCGCGTTCGCGTCCCTCGCCCAACGGGGGGTCGTCGGGTCGGTCGTCTTCGGCGCCCGGAACGGCACCGACTTCCAGACCGCGTTCGATCCCGTGCTGGACGCGCTCGGCGAGCATGGCGGCGCCATCGTCGACCTGAGCGAGGCGGATGCGCAGCGCGTCGGGGGGTATCTCGATGAGCTGGAGGCGATCGGCCGCCTGCTCGTGGTCGCCCGGCCGGCGCACGCGAGCGAGGGACTCGCTCCGTTCGTGCTCGTCGACGGAGAGCGGATGGGCGTCGCATACACATCGGCGACTCGTCGCGAGGGACTCGTGACGCCCGGGGCGCTCGGCGAGACCGCGATGAGCCTGCTCACCGGATCCGGTTCCGACGAGTATCCGCATGCCATCGTCGCGCGCGACGCCGATGACCCCGTCGAGACGATGCTGGCCGAGGAGCGACGTCTGCTGGCCGTCCGCGGCCATCAGCTCGACTTCCAGATCGCGTTCGCATCGTTCGCGGTGCTCGCGGCGCTCTGGGCCGCGGCGCTGCTGGTCTGGGGCCGGCGTCGACCGCTGCGCGCCTGGATGGTGACCGCGGTGCGGGCCATCATGCTCGCCGCGATCAGCATGCCTGCCGGCTCCTGGATAGCCGCGGCTCTCGTGCGCTGGCCCGAGACGAGCATGGAGGTCCTCATCGGCGCCAGCGTCGCGAGCGTCGGCGTGTTCGCTGCGGCCGTCGCGTGCTGGAGGCGGTGGGGCCTGGTCGAAGCGGCTGGCGGCGTCGGAGCGCTGACGGTGCTCCTGATCGCGGTCGACGGCCTGGCGGGCGCACCGCTCTCGCACATCGGGCTGTTCGGCTACTCACCGCTGTTCGGCGCACGGTTCTACGGGCTCGGGAACGAGGCTGCCGGCCTGATGGTCGGCGGAGCGTTGCTCGCGGTGGGTGCCGCGGCGGAGCGCTGGCCGGGATCGGGTCGCTGGCTTGCCGGCATCGTCGGAGCGCCGACGGTCGCCGTCCTGGCCCTGCCGACGATCGGTGCCAACGTCGGTGTCCTCGGGTGGGGGAGCGTGGCGTTCGTGGCGCAGTGGGCGTATCTCGAGCGGCGGCGCGTGTCGTGGAAGGTCGTGCTCGGCATCGGCGTGTTCGTCGTGGCGGCGCTCGGCGCGCTCGCGTGGATCGACTACAGCTCGGGCGAGCCGTCGCATCTGGGGCAGCTCGTCGCGGCGGTCGCCGATGAGGGCATCGGCGCGTTCATCGCCATCGTCGTGAGCAAGACGGCGCTCAACCTCACCACGCTCATGGCGACGCCGCTGCCGATCATCGTACTGCCGCTGGTCGTCGTGGTCGCGCGCGCCGTCTGGGGTCACCGCGGCGCCGCCGGGCGTGCCGCGGCACGACACCGGGGGATGGCGAGCGCTGTGGCGGCCGGCCTCGTGGCCGGCCTCGTTGCCGCGGTGACCGAGGACAGCGGCGTGACCATCACCGGGCTCGCGTTGCTCGCTCCGGGTCTGACGATGCTCGGCGAGGCGCTGTCTCAGACGGCGGGCTCTCGGACTGAGGAGGCCGTTCATGACTCGTGAGATCGCCTACGCGATCGCTCTCGGCGCCCCGCTGCTGGGCGGCGTGCTGTTTCCTGTCGTCGCGATGCGGGCGCTCGTCCACGCGCTCGAGCGTTCCTCTGTGAGGGTGGTCAACTACCGTGGCGTGTCGCTGCCGGTCGGGCTCGGCATCGTGTGGGTGGTGTGGGTGCTCGGCCTGCTGACGGCGTCGACCGCCGTCACGGCGTGGCGCGCGCTCGTTCCCGAGACCGGTGGCGCGGGCGAGCTCCTCTACAGCGGCTACCTGAGCGTCGCGCTCGGCTCGGTCCCGGCGCTGCTCACGCTGGCCGCGTTCGCGCTCGGTGCGTTCGATGACGTGTTCGGCGCCGCTGCCGAGAAGGGCTTCTCCGGTCATGTCAGGGCGCTCCTCGGCGGGCGCCTGACGACGGGCATGCTCAAGCTGCTCGGTATCGGCCTGGCGTCCCTCGTAGCCGCACTGACACGCACCACCGGCTGGCGTGTGTGGGATGCCGACGGCCCGCTGTCGGCAGGGTCGGGGATGTTCTTCGCGACCTGGTCCGGCTCCGCGCTCGTCATCGCGCTCATGGCCAACCTGGTCAATCTGCTCGACCTGCGACCCGGTCGGGCGCTCAAGGGGTACGTGGCGCTCGTGACGCCCGCGGTGCTCCTGCTGCCGGCCGGGGTTCGCGCGGTCATCGATCCGCAGCTGGATCTGCTCGGTGCCGCCGCGCTCACGTCGCTCGATCAGGCCGTGCTGACGGTCGCGCTGGCGCTGGTCTTCCTCGGGCCGGTGTCGGCGGTGTGGCGGTTCGATCTGGGCGAGCGCGCGATGCTCGGCGACGCGGGATCGAACGCCGCCGGGGCCGTGGCGGGGTGGCTGTACGCGCTGGTGCTCCCGCCGGTGGGGCTCGGGATCGCGGTACTGCTGCTGGGGCTCGCGAACGTCACGTCTGAGCGGGTGTCCTTCTCGGCGGTGATCGAGCGTGTCACGGTGCTGCGCTGGCTCGATGGTCTCGGCAGGCGTGTCGACGCGCCGCACGAGGCGGCGTCGGGACCCCACAGCGTCGGTGAGTCACGGTATGATGCCGGAGAGAGCCGAGACGACAGGGAGGCGTGATCGAGAGCATGGCAAAGCACATCTTCGTCACCGGAGGCGTCGTCTCATCGCTCGGCAAGGGCATAACCGCCGCGTCGCTCGGCCGCCTTCTCAAGTCCCGCGGCCTCAAGGTGACGATCCAGAAGCTCGACCCCTACCTCAACGTCGACCCGGGCACGATGAGCCCGTTCCAGCACGGGGAGGTCTTCGTCACCGACGACGGGGGAGAGACCGATCTCGACCTCGGCCACTACGAGCGCTTCATCGACGAGTCGCTGTCGCGTGACTGCAACGTGACCGCGGGGTCGGTGTACCAGTCGCTCATCTCCAAGGAGCGCCGCGGCGATTTCCTGGGCGGGACGGTGCAGGTCATCCCGCACGTCACCAACGAGATCAAGGACCGCATCAAGCGGCTGGCCGAGCAGACCAAGCCCGACGTCATCATCACCGAGGTCGGCGGCACGGTGGGCGACATCGAGTCGCTGCCGTTCCTCGAGGCCATCCGCCAGATGCGCAAGGACGCGGGTCGCGAGAACGTCTGCTACGTGCACGTCACGCTCGTGCCGTACATCGCCGCGTCCGGCGAGCTCAAGACCAAGCCGACGCAGCACTCGGTCCAGGAGCTGCGCAGCATCGGCATCCTGCCCGACTTCATCGTGTGCCGTTCAGACCGGCCCATCGACGCGGGGATCCGCCGCAAGATCGCGCTCTTCTGCGACGTGGAGCCCAAGGCGGTCATCTCGGCCATGGACGCGCCCTCGATCTACGAGGTGCCGATCAGCCTGCACGAGCAGGGACTCGACGCCATGGTGATCGACCGTCTGCAGCTCGAGTGCGGCGAGGTGCAGCTCGAGGAGTGGGAGCGGTTCGTCCAGCACAGCGGCTCGCTGACCGACGCGGTCGACATCGCGCTCGTCGGCAAGTACGTGCAGCTGCCCGACGCGTACCTCTCGGTCACCGAGGCGCTCGACCACGCCGGCATCTACCACGACCACGACATCAACGTGCACTGGGTGGACGCCGAGAGCCTCACGCCCGAGGAGGTCGAGGCGATGCTGTCCGAGATGGACGGCATCCTCGTGCCGGGCGGGTTCGGCATCCGCGGCATCGAGGGCAAGGTCCGCGCCGCGAAGTACGCGCGCGAGAACGGCGTGCCGTATCTTGGCATCTGCCTCGGCATGCAGGTCGCGGTCGTGGAGTTCGCGCGGCACGTGGCGGGGCTCACCGACGCCAACTCGGCGGAGTTCGATCCCGTCACCCCGCATCCCGTCATCGACCTGATGCGCGAGCAGCACGACGTCGCGGACATGGGCGGGACGATGCGTCTCGGTGCGTATCCGTGCACCGTCATCGCCGATACCAAGGGCCGGACCGCGTACGGGGAAGAGGTCATCTACGAGCGGCATCGCCATCGCTACGAGGTCAACAACGCCTATCGCCAGCAGCTCATCGACGCGGGTCTCGTCGTCTCCGGCGTCTCGCCGGACGGCAAGCTCGTCGAGATGGTGGAGCTTCCCGATCACCCGTGGTTCCTCGGCAACCAGGGTCACCCTGAGTTCAAGAGCCGGCCGACGCGTCCGGCGCCGCTGTTCCGTGACTTCATCGGCGCGGCGGTGGCACGGCGTCGCGAGCGAGCGGAGTAGGGACGTGACCGCGCCGGTCGTGCAGACGTTCCTCGAGCTCGTCCGGATCGACAGTCCCACCGGCAGCGAGCTGGGCGTCGCGCGCTACGCGGCCGACCGGCTCGCGGCGCTCGGCTTCGACGTGCAGGTTGACGACACCGCCACAGAGACCGGATCGAACACCGGCAACGTCGTCGCGACGTTGCCGGGGACCGCGGACGGCAGGAGCGTCGCGTTCTCGGCGCACATGGACTGCGTGAGCCCGTGCGAGGGCATAGAACCCGTCATCGAGGACGGCGTCGTGCGGTCTGCGGGCGACACCGTTCTCGGCGCTGACGACAAGGCGGGCATCGCCGCCATCATCGAAGGGATGGCGGCCGTGATCGAGGCCGGGACGCCTCGGCCAGACGTCCGCGTCGTCCTGACGGTGGCCGAGGAGGCCGGGCTTCGGGGCGCCAAGGCGCTTGCTCCCGAGAGTTGCCGGGCGGACCTGTGCCTCGTGCTCGACGCGGACGGCCCGGTGGGCGGCATCGTCACCGCGGCGCCGACGCACCACACCTTCATCGCGCGCTTCACGGGCGCTGCCGCACACGCCGGCGTGGAGCCCGAGAAGGGCGTCTCGGCCATCGAGATGGCATCGGCGGCCGTGTGCCGCATGGAGCTCGGAAGGCTCGATGCCGAGACGACCGCCAACATCGGCACCATCCGCGGCGGAACGGCCACGAACGTCGTCGCCCCCACGTGCGTCGTCACGGGTGAGTGCCGATCGCTGGACACCGGGCGCGTCGAGGCGGTCCGTGCGTCGCTCGACGCCGCGCTCCGCGGCGCCGCCAACGAGGCAGGCGGCGAGGTCGAGGTGACGTGGACGCTCGAGTACCGCGGCTTCCGATTCGCCGATGACGCCGCCGAGGTGGCGATCGTGAAGGACGCCTGCCGCTCGATCGGCGTCGAGCCTCGGACGTTCGCGACCGGCGGGGGGAGCGACGGCAGCATCTTCGCGGGGCATGGCGTGCGGACGCTCGTGCTCTCCTCGGGCATGACGTCGGTGCACAGCATCGATGAGCGCATCGCCGTCGAGGACATGGAGCGCCTCGCGTCGCTCGTCGGCGCGGTCCTCGCCCACGCGGTGGAGTGAACGATGCGTCTCGTCCAGGCGACCGTGACGGCGGTGAGCGACCTCGGCGACACCCAGCGCCTGACGCTTGAGGGCGATGCGCGGGTCCCCTCGGCTCCCGCGATCTGCTATCCCGTGCTGACAGGGCGCTGCTTGGTCGGCGACCGCGTCGTCGTCAACACCACGGCGGTCGATCTGGGGCTCGGCACCGGCGGCGCGCACTTCGTCGTCGCGCGCATCGCTCCCGGCGAGCTGTATGAGGCCGCGTCGGGCGGGCACATCATGAAGCTGCGCTACACGCCGCTGCAGCACGACGTGCTCGCGGTGGAGGAGCCGGCAAGTCCGGACCACGACGTTCTGGCGGCGCCGACAGACCTGGACGGGACTCCGGTGGTCTGCTGCGGCCTGCACAGCCAGGTGCTGCCGGTGGCGGCCGCGTTCAAGGAGCGGCGCCCTGATGCGCGCCTGGCATATGTCATGACCGATGAAGCCGCCCTGCCGCTCGCCGTCTCGCGTGTCGTGGCCGAGATGCGCGCTGCCGGACTGATCGACGTCAGCTACACGTGCGGGCAGGCGTTCGGGGGCGAAGTGGAGGCGGTGACGCTGCACTCGGCGCTGATCGCTGCGAGGATCGTGAGCGACGCCGACGTCATCGTGGTCTCGATCGGACCCGGCAACGTCGGCACGGCGACAGCGTTCGGTCACACCGGCGTCGCGCAGGCTGAGGCGATCAACGCCGTCGCGGCGCTGTCCGGGACCCCCGTTGCGGTGCTGCGCATGTCATTCGCGGACGCGCGACCGGAGCACCGGGGCCTCAGCCACCATACGGTCACCGCGCTCGGGCGCGTCGCGCTCGCCGCGGCCGACGTGCCGGTGCCCACCCTCCCGGCGCAGCACGCCACGCCGCTCGAGGACGCGCTGCGGACGAGCGGGATCTTCGACCGCCACAGACGACACGACGTCCCGGTGCCGCGCCTGCCGGACACCCGCGGCATCGAGATGCGCTCGATGGGGCGCTCGGCGGACGATGATCCGGCGTTCTTCGAGGCCGCGGCCGCTGCGGGGTACCTGGCAACAGACATTCTCGGCTGAACCGACGATGCTTGCGCGGCCGGTCCCATGAGATACACTTGGTGGGGCCGATGTGCGCTTCTCTATACGAACACTCGGCCAGATGCGTGCTCACGCTATGCATGAGCACTGGCGGACGCATCCAAACCAGCGAGAGGAGTGCACGTGATCGTCGGTGTACCGAAGGAGATCAAGGACAACGAGTTCCGCGTCGCCATGACTCCAGGCGGCGTGAAGGAGTTCGTGGCCCACGGGCATACGGTCCTCGTCGAGCGAGGTGCGGGCGAGGGTTCCTCGTTCCCCGACACCGAGTACGAGGCGGCGGGAGCGCAGCTCGTCGGCACAGCGGACGAGGTCTTCGCGCGCGCCGAGATGGTCGTCAAGGTCAAGGAGCCCCAGCCGGTCGAGATCGATCGCCTCCGAGAAGGCCAGATCCTCTACACGTACCTGCATCTCGCTCCGGATCTGCCTCAGACGCAGGGTCTGATCAAGTCGGGCGCGGTCTGCATCGCGTATGAGACCGTCGAGCTTGCCAACGGCTCGCTCCCGCTGCTGGCTCCGATGTCCGAGGTCGCGGGACGCATGGCGGCCCAGGTGGGCGCGGCCTATCTGCAGAAGCCGAACGGCGGCCGCGGCGTGCTCATGGGCGGCGTTCCCGGTGTGCCGCCGGCGCGCGTCGTCGTGCTCGGCGGAGGCGTCGTCGGCACCAATGCCGCCTACGTGGCGATGGGCATGGGCGGCGACGTGACCATCATGGACGTCAATCTCGACCGCCTGCGCTACCTCGACGAGATCTGGGGCAACCGGATCCGGACGCTGTTCAGCAGCAAGCACAACATCGAAGAGGCCGTCTACCAGGCCGACCTCGTGATCGGCGCGGTGCTGCTTCCGGGCGCCAAGACCCCGTATCTCGTGACGAGCGACATGCTGCCGCAGATGAAGGACGGCTCGGTCGTCGTCGACGTCTCCGTCGACCAGGGAGGGTGTATCGAGACGACGCACCCCACGACCCACGCCGATCCGACGTACTTCGTGGACGGGGTGCTGCACTACGGCGTAGCCAATATGCCGGGTGCCGTGCCCAACACGTCGACTCTCGCGCTCACCAACGCCACCCTGCGCTACGGTCTCGCGATCGCCGGCAAGGGCTGGAAGGATGCGGTCAAGGACGATCCAGCACTGGCCAAGGGCGTGAACGTCTTGGATGGCAAGATCACCTACAAGCCGGTCGCCGAGGCGCACGGCATGAACTACACGCCGCTTGAGAAGCTTCTCTAGCGAACCGGTCGGAAGAACCCGTGCGGCGGCGGTCCGAAAAGGGGTCGCCGCCGTCCATTTCGTGGAATACTGTGACTATGGATCGAACGGTGGACGAATTCCTCGGCTACCTGGTCACCGAGCGTGGCGCATCGCCGCACACGGTGGACGCCTATCGCCGAGACCTGGCCGAGTATGAGCGCACCCTCGGAGAACGCGGCAGGAGCTCGCCACGAGACGCCGAGCGCGATGACGTGACGGCGTTCCTCGGCGAGCTGCACGCGCGCGGCCTGGCGCCGAGCAGCATCGAGCGCAAGCTGTCCGCCGTGAAGAGCTTCCACAAGTTCCTCGTGCGCGAAGGACTTGCCGAGACGCTTCCCACCGAGCAGATCCCGCTGCCCAAGGTCCCCGAGCGCCTGCCCGACGTGATCTCCATCGCTGAGGCGACCAAGCTGCTGACGCAACCATTCCCCGCGCAGCCGGTGGGCTATCGGGACCACGCGATCCTTGAGTTGCTGTACGGATGCGGTCTGCGCGTGAGCGAACTCACCGGGCTGGACATGTCCGACCTCGATCCCGAGGCGGGCTTCATCCGGGTCTTCGGCAAGGGGAGCAAGGAGCGGCTGGTACCCATCGCCGGTGCCGCGCTCCGGGCGCTCGAGGAGTATCTCGCGCACGGCAGACCGTACCTGCGTGCGAAGAAGTCGACGGCGCTGCAAGACCCCTCAGCGGTGTTCCTGAGCCAGCGCGGTCGACGCTTGTCGCGTCAGACGGTCTTCGAACAGGTGCGGCGTTACGGTGGGCTTGTCGGTCTCGATCTCCACCCGCACACGCTCCGGCACTCGTTCGCGACGCACATGCTCGAAGGTGGCGCCGATCTGCGGGCGCTGCAGGACATGCTCGGCCATGCTGATATCGGCACGACGCAGATCTACACGCATGTCGACAGGTCGCACATCCGCGAGGAGTATCTGACGACGCATCCTCGGGCAAAGATACGATAGGAAGCGTGCAGGGAGCGGGCTCGGAGCAGGCCCCGAGAAGCGGCCGAAGGAGGCGAGATCTCCGTCTGGAGCGTCTATCGTGTGAATGCTGGAACGGCTAGAATGAATAGGGTTGTGCCGAAACGTTCGTTCGTTTTGAAGGAGGCGAATGGAGCGTGAAGAGTAAGTGGAGCAAGGTCCTCGCGGTGCTTCTGGCGCTGATGCTGCTCGTCGCATTCGTGCCCGGTTGCGCTCAGGAGGACGAGGGCGGGGAGACGCAGGAGCCCGCCGAGGAGACGCCCACGACCGACGTCAAGGCCGCCATGGTCACCGACGTCGGCGGTCTCGGCGACAAGTCGTTCAACGACCTGTCGTACGAAGGCCTGAAGCGGGCCGAGGAAGAGCTTGGTGTCGAGATCGAGGTGCTGGAATCGAAGGAGATCACCGACTACGAGTCCAACATCGATCAGCTCGCGACGGCCGGCTTCAGCCCGATCTTCGCGGTCGGCTTCCTCATGACCGACACGGTCGCCAAGGTCGCCCCGATGTACCCTGACACGAACTTCGGCGGTGTCGACGAGTTCTTCGACCCGGTTCCCGCCAACGTCGTCGGTCTCAACTTCAAGGAGCATGAGGGCAGCTATCTTGCGGGCGTCGTCGCCGGCATGGCCACCGTCTCCGACTTCGACGAGAAGCTCAACGGCGACAACGTGATCGGGTTCGTCGGCGGCATGGACGTTCCGCTTATCAAGAAGTTCGAGGCGGGCTACATCGCCGGCGCCAAGGCGGTCAACCCCGACGTGAAGGTCATCTCGCTGTACGCCGGCAACTTCACCGACCAGGCCAAGGGCAAGGAGCTCGGCCTCTCGCTCATCGAGCAGGGCGCTGATGTCATCTACGCTGCGGCCGGCGCGGTGGGTCTTGGCACCATCCAGGCATGCCAGGAGCAGGGCGCGCTCTTCATCGGTGTCGATGCCGACCAGTACCTCACGGTTCCCGGCAGCGGTGACGTCATGCTGACGTCCATGATGAAGCGCGTGGACAACGCCGTCTTCGAGACGGTCAAGGCCGCCGTCGAGGGCACCTTCCCCGGTGGCGAGATCCAGTACTTCGGTCTTGCCGAGGGCGGTGTCGACCTGGCTCCGTTCCACGACTTCGAGGACGCGGTGCCGCAGGACATCAAGGACGCCGTCGAGGAGGCGCGCGCGGACATCATCAGCGGTGCCATCACGGTTCCTGAGGCTCCGTAGGCACTGCCGCCCCGGGCGCTCTCCAGCGTCCAGGTGTTAGGTTACACTCGGAGGGGCGGCCACAGACGCTGGCCGCCCCTCCCGCATGAACGGGTGCACCAGTTCCCGAGAGGATCGACCATGCCGGTACTGGAGTTGCGAGAGATCACGAAGGTCTTTCCGGGCGTCATCGCCAACGAGCGGGTCTCCCTCGAGCTGGAAAAAGGGGAGATCGTCGCGCTGCTCGGCGAGAACGGCGCCGGCAAGACGACGCTCATGAACGTCGTCTACGGGCTGCTCTCCGCGGATGGCGGCGAGATCCTCATGGACGGCGAGCCGGCGAAGATCAAGTCGCCGCGTCAGGCGATCGATCATGGTATCGGCATGGTCCACCAGCACTTCATGCTGGTCGAGCCCCTCACTGTCACCGAGAACATCGTGCTCGGACGCGAGCCGGGCCGACTCGGCGTCATCGATTTCAAGATCGCCCGGGAGCGCGTGATCGAGATCTCGCAGCGATATGGGCTGAAGATCGATCCGGATGCGCGCATCGAGGACCTCTCCGTCGGCATGCAGCAACGCGTGGAGATCCTGAAGGCGCTGTTCCAGGGGGCGCGCGTGCTGATCCTCGACGAGCCGACAGCCGTCCTGACGCCGCAGGAAGTGCGCGAGCTCTTCGGCGTCGTGCGCTCGCTCGTGGACGAGGGCCTCTCGGTCGTGTTCATCACGCACAAGCTCGAAGAGGTCATGGCGGTCGCGGATCGTATCGTCGTCATGCGTGACGGCAGAGTGGTGGGGGAGACCCGGCCCGAAGACACCGACGAGATCGGGCTGGCGCGCATGATGGTGGGGCGCGACGTCGTGCTGCGTGTCGAGAAGCCCGTGTCGACGTGTGGTGACACCGTGCTCGAGGTGAGCGACCTCCATGCCGATGATGAGCGCGGTCTGGAAGCCGTGAAAGGGGTCTCCTTCTCCGTCTGCGGAGGCGAGGTCGTCGCTGTGGCCGGTGTCTCCGGCAACGGCCAGACCGAGCTCGTCGACTGCATCGTCGGCCTGCGCAGGCCGACGGGCGGGACGATGCACCTCAAGGGGAAGGACATCACCCACGCCAGCGCCCGATCGTCGATCGAAGCGGGTGTATCGCACATACCGGAGGACCGGCATCGCCGCGGGCTCGTCCTCGAGTTCGACCTTGCCGAGAACCTCATCCTCGGCGATCACCGGACGCCACCATACTCGACGCGCGGTCTGCTGCACCCCAAGGCCGTGACGACGATGGCGCGGAAGCGCATCGACGACTACGACGTGCGCACACCTTCCGAGAAGGTCATCGCGTCCAACCTCTCCGGCGGCAACCAGCAGAAGCTGGTCGTGGCCCGAGAGATCGGGCGCGACCCCGAGCTGCTCGTCGCCGCCCAGCCCACACGCGGCCTTGACGTCGGCGCGATCGAGTTCGTGCACCGGCAGATCCTCGACGAGCGCGCCGAGGGCAAGGCGGTGCTGCTCGTGAGCCTTGAGCTCGAGGAAGTGCTCTCGCTCGCGGACCGTATCCTCGTCATGTACGAGGGCCGGATCGTCCGTGAGTTCACCGCCGACGAGGCGGATGAGGAGACGCTCGGGTACTACATGACCGGCGGTGGCGGCGTGAAGCTCGACGACGATGCACGGCAGGCCGGGCCGATCGAGAGCGGAGGGGATGCATGAGCGACTCGAGGGAGGGACTCCCCGCGCAGCGCAGGTGGATGACCGTTCTTCAGAAGGTCGGGACGCCGCTCGTATCGGCTGCGCTTGCGGTCCTGGTGGGATCGATCATCATCTGGGCATCAGGCTATGATGCCGGCGCGGCCTTCGCGGCGCTGTTCAAGGGTTCGCTCGGCGGACCCAAACAGATCGGCGATACGATCCTGCGCGCGATCCCGCTCATCTTCACGGGCCTCGCCGTCGGCTATGGCTTCAGGGCCGGTCTGTTCAACATCGGCGCCGAGGGGCAGTTGTTCCTCGGCGGCCTCGCCGCAGCATGGCTCGGCGTCGTGCTCGCGGGCCTTCCGTGGATCATCGTGGTGCCCATCATGATCATCGCGTCGGCCCTGGCCGGTGCCGCGTGGGCGTTCATACCAGCGATCCTGAAAGCCCGGATCGGAGCACACGAGGTCATCACGACCATGATGTTCACCTACATCGGACGATACCTCGTGTCGTGGCTCGTAATCGGGCCGCTCAAGGCGCCCGGCCAGATCCCACAGACGGTCGCGATACCGCCTGAGGCCCAGTTGCCGAGGATCCAGGAGCTCTTCTCGGCGGGCACGCTCGAAGCGTTGCCGTTCCTCCAGCTCGGCCGCGCGCACCTCGGCATCGTGGTGGCGGTGCTGATGGCGGTGCTCGTGTGGGTCATCCTCAAGTACACGACGCTCGGGTACGAGAACCGAGCGGTCGGCTTCAACCCCTGGGCGTCCGAGACCGCCGGCATATCCGTCCAGTGGACGACCGTGAAGGCGCTCTGCATCTCAGGGGCGCTGGCGGGGCTCGCCGGTTCGGTGGAGGTCATGGGCGTCCATCACCGGCTCTTCGACCAGTTCTCCTCGGGATTCGGCTTCACCGGTATCGCGGTCGCCCTGCTCGCGAAGAACCACCCGATCGGTGTGATCCCCGCCGCGCTGCTCTTCGGCGCCCTGTCCGCAGGCGCCGGCACGATGCAGTTCGAGGCCGACGTCCCGCAGAAGATCATCCTCATCATCCAGGCGCTCGTGATCTTCTTCGTTGCTGCCGAGGAGATCGTATTGTGGTTCGTGCGGCGTCGTCAGAAGGAGGCGATGAGCCATGCTGGGTGACATCATCACGCCCGACCTCTTCGCCTCGGCCTTCAGGATGGCCACGCCGCTCGCGCTCGCGGCGATCGGCGGCACGATCTGCGAGCGTTCGGGTGTCGTGAACATCGCGCTTGAGGGCATCATGCTCACCGGAGCGTTCTTCGGTACGGCGGCAGTGCTGGCGACCGGGAGCCCATGGTTCGGCGTGCTCATGGCGATGGTCGCGGGCGTGGTCATCTCGGCCATCCACGCCTTCGCCTCGGTGAACCTCAAGGCCGATCAGGTGGTCTCAGGCACGGCGATCAACCTCCTCGCGCTCGGTGTGACCGGATTCCTGATGGAACGCTGGTATGGGCATCCCGGCACGACCGACCCGATCAAGACGCTCGGTCCCATCCTGAGGCTCACCGCCGAGGGTGGGGGATTCCTCGGCGAGGTATGGCGCTGGGTGAACGGGATCTTCCTCACGCACACACCGATCGTGTACATCACGGTCCTCATCGCGATCTTTGCCCAGTGGGCGATCTACAACACCCGGTGGGGGCTCCGCCTGCGTGCGATGGGTGAGCATCCGCGCGCCGTCGACACCGTCGGCGTGAACGTCTACCGTGGCCGGTGGGTGGCCGTGCTCATGAGCGGCGCCCTCGCGGGCCTTGCGGGTGCGAATCTCACGATCGAACAGGTCGGCTCGTTCACCGAGAACATGACGAACGGCCGGGGGTTCATCGCCCTGGCGGCCAACATCTTCGGTCGCTGGACGGCGCTCGGGAGCTACGGCGCTTCGCTGCTCTTCGGGCTCGCAGACGGGCTCCAGATCAAGCTGCAGATACTTCGTGACGTGATCCGCATACCGCCCCAGTTCTTCCTCATGCTGCCGTACGTGCTGACAGTGGTCGTTCTTGCGGGCGTCATCGGCCGGGCAGTGGCGCCGGCAGCGGTGGGCGAGCCGTACGAGAAGAAGGGCTAGCATGCCGCTCGTCAGCCGCGACGGGTCGGCCTTCGCATGGCGGGTTGCGGCGTTCTGGGCGTCGACGTGGGCGCTTGGTGCCGCCATCGGCGCGGCGATCGGCGGATACCTCACGCTCGTGAGCGGCTCGGGTGCGCCGGGCACCCAGGACCTTGACCCGCTCATGGACCTGGTGGCGCTACCGCTCGCCGCGTTCGCAGTGGTCTTCCTCGTGCACCTGTGCATCCAGGTCGTTGCTGCCATCATCCGGGGACGCCGTGCGGGAGCGGAACACGACGGCGATACCGACGACCAGCAACCACAGGGCGGCGACGACGGCATCGGCGGGGAGGTCGGGAGCGAGGCTTCCACGGGCCAGTCCCCGTAGCCCGTAGGCGGCGATCGGTACCCCGATCGCCGCCCAGAGCGGCATCTTCACCTGCGGACGGAGCACGTCAGGCGTCGTGCGAAGCGGTATCAGCCGATGCGGTGCGGCGCCGCTTCGACCGGGCGCGGACGATCGCGCGGATGATGAAGAACAGCGCGATCGCGAGCACGAACAACGGTGAGACGGCGATCAGGAACGTGATGAGGACCTTGATGACGCCCGCCGCGCCCCGGAATCCCGTGGTGATCGCGTCAGCGAAACCCCAGTCGGTCCCCGAGGGCCGCACGATCGGCTTCGGCTCGCTCAACTCGATGGTCACGGTCGCCATCGCGGCCTGGCGTTCGAGGTAGCTCACCTGCGCGTCGAGGCTCTCGATCTCTCCGCGGACGCGGGAGAGCTCGCGTTCGATCGCGAGCATGTCCTCGACCTTGTCGGCCGCGTCGAAGAACTCGCGCAGCCGCTGCTCCTCGACACGGAGGTTCTCGAGCCGCGCCGAGAGATCCACGTGCTGCTGCGTGACGTCATCGCTCGTCTCGGCCTGGAACAGCACCTTGCCGACGCCAGACGCGTCGTTCACGAACGCGTTGAAGTCCGCGACCGGCACGCGCACCGTGACGTATCCCACGAGAGGACCCGAGTCCGTGTACGTCGCCTCGTCATAGCGATAGATGGGGCTTTCGGAGTCGTTCGCCACCTGAAGGGCGGTCACGACCGCCCCGTGCTTCTCGACGAGCGCCTGGATGTCATCGATCGCGTCGCGGACGGCATCCACCTCGAGGCGGAGCGTCTTGGTGCGGACGATCAGGCGATCCTCGGGCGGGAGGTCGCTCACATCTCCCGTCGCGGGCTCGGTGACCACGTCGGGCGCAAGCGCTTCATCCGTGGCGGCGCGCTCGGCGACGCCCGGCGCCCCGCCGTACTCCTCGCTGTTGGCCGTCTGGCCGTCGAGCCCGAGATCCGCCTCGAGCGTCGAGCAGCCTGCCAGCACGAGCAGCGCGAGCGCGAGCGTCGCGGCGATCGCTCGCGCCAGGGGTCGTGCACTCCGTCTGTCCCACATGGTGACCTCCTCACCGGCGTCGGTCCGGAAACGGAGCGGACGCCCCATGACCGCCTGTCCGACAGGCGGCGGGACGTCCGGATCACGCATCGAGCGGAGTCGTGATGCCTATTCCTCCTCGGCTACGGCCTCTTCCCGCTTCTTGAGCTGCTTGGCAGCGTACACGAGGAAACCGATACCGATGGCGACCACGGCAAAGAAGGCGACGGTAAGCATGTTGAACACGATGGCCGCAACGTTGTAACCGAGTGGTGCGAATCCCATGGGGGTCATTCACCTCCATCGCGCCCGCAGGTACTCCTGGATTCTACCGTTCCGGGGAGGCGCCCGGCAACCGCTGTTCGCCCCCATCACCTTCTATTCCGCTGTGAACGTCCGATTCCTGCCTGTCACACCGTAAGACGCGTGCGGCAGCATCACGGTTCACGCGGTGGCCGAGAAAGACATCATCTCGACCGCCATCAGCAGGCTCGTGCGGCCGATGCGGGGGAGCGGGCGCGGCGCCCTTGGGGGGGCGGCGTGGGCCGTCGTGTCGGTGTCGTGGGCTATGGTGGGGCGTTTGTGCAATGAGGTGTTGCATTGTGGGATGAAGTGGCATAGAGTTGAGCCTGATGGGGCCGACGGGGCCGCACAGGTGTCACCCGGAGGAGCAGGGAGGGACGGGATGTTTCTCGGCGAACACCAGCACACGCTGGACGCCAAGGGGCGCTTGTCGCTGCCCGCAAAGTTCCGGGCGCAGATGACCGGCAGCCTGGTCGTCTCCAAGGGCCTCGAAGGGTGCCTCTACGTGCATTCCGCCGAGGAGTACTCGCAGTTCTTCAGTCAGCTCACGGAGCGGGGGGACTTCGATCCCAAGTTCCGCAAGGCGCGCCGCTTCTTCTCATCGGGCGCCGTTGAGACGGAGCTCGACTCGGCGGGACGCATCTCGATCTCAGCGCATCTCCGGGAGTACGCAGGGCTCGATAAGGACGTCGCGGTCATCGGCAACGGCGACCGGATCGAGCTGTGGGATTCCGAGCGATGGGCCGCCTACAACGGAGAGACGGCCGAGCAGATCGAAGACGTGACGAAAGAACTTGCCGAACTCGGCATTCTGTAGGGCCTTGAAAATGGCATACCGGCACACCCCAGTTTTGCTGGCCGAGGTCACGCAGTACCTATCGCCGCACGACGGGTCGATCATCGTCGACTGTACCTTAGGCGGGGCAGGACACGCTCGGCGGTTCGCCGAGCTTATCGCACCCACAGGGATCCTCGTGGGAATCGATCAAGATGACGCCGCACTCGCTGCAGCATCAGACGCACTCCGCCTCGGCCAGCAAGCCCGTGAGGGAGCGGCACCGCACACGGTGCTGCTCAAGGGGAACTTCGCCGATCTCGACGAGTTGCTCGCCGAGGCCGGCATCCCGTACGCCGACGGGATCCTGATGGACCTCGGCGTCTCCTCACCCCAATTGGACGTACGCGGCCGCGGTTTCTCATACCAGGAGGACGCGCCGCTCGACATGCGCATGGACCCCTCGTCATCGCAGCCGACCGCGGCCGACGTCGTCAACACCTACAGCGAACCGGACCTCGCACGGGTCCTTCGTGAGTACGGTGAGGAACGGTGGGCCTCGCGCATCGCAGCATTCATCGTAGCCGCGCGGGGCCACCATCCGGTGACGACCACGGGCGAGCTCGTGGAGATCGTCAAGGCGGCGATCCCCGCCTCAGCCCGGCGCTCGGGAGGACACCCGGCACGCAGGACGTTCCAGGCCCTGCGCATCGAGGTCAACCGTGAGTTGGAGGCGCTTGAGCGCGGCCTCGAGGCGGCGGTCCGCTGGCTCGGTCCAGGAGGGAGGCTGGCAGTGATCAGCTATCACTCTCTTGAGGACCGCATCACGAAGAATCTGTTCACCGGCCTCGCCACGGGGTGCACATGTCCGCCCGACCTGCCGGTGTGCAGATGCGGGCGCGTGCCGGTAGTCCGGGTCATCACGCGCAGACCCGTGGCGCCTGCCACGGAGGAGATCGAACGGAACCCGCGGGCGCGAAGCGCCAAGCTGCGGGTCGTGGAGAAGGTCTGACGAGGAGCGAAGGAGGCGAGCAGTGGCACAGGCGGCACGCAAGCTGTCGGGCGGTGCTGTCGCTGCCCGACCGCATCTTCGTCTCGTACGCGCCGCGCCCCGCGCGAGCGCTTCCAGCCGCGCGCGCTCTTCCTCGGCGAGCGGTGCCCTGCTCCGTGTCGCCGTCGCGGCCATGATCGTGCTTGCCGCGGTCGGCATGACGCGCGTCGCGCTCGCGGTGCAGGCTGCCGAGGCGTCCATCGACGCTAGCGACATCCGCGCCGACATCGCCGCGCAAGAGGAGCTTTCGAAGCGTCTGGAGGCCGATCGCAGCGCGCTCGCCGCTCCCTCGCGGATCGAGTCCATCGCGAGCGCCTCGCTCAACATGAACAAGCCCTCGAACGTTTGCTATCTGGAGCTTCCCGTCGCGGAAGCGTCCGGAGGCCGACCCGCAGCCGGTGATCCGGTCGCGGCGGACACGCCGGCCGATGACGGGACGCTGGCCCGCGCCGTGTCCACGGTCATGGACGTCTTCGCGGGCGAAGCCCAGGTCCTGTTGGTCGGCGACGTCGGTCTGGCGTCAGCCAAATGAAGGGGCGAGTGACCGCGCAGACAGAGGAGGCGTAAGGTGGCAGGAACGCGGCGGCGGGCGGCGGGATCGACACCCCGCGTGGGCCGCTACGTGAGCACCCTCGTCATCCTGGTCCTCGCGCTCGTGGCTGTCGGGGGCAGGCTCGTCCAAGTCCAAGTGATCGAGGGTCCCGCGTACGCGGTCGCAGCAGCGGAGCAGCGCACGCGTGAGATGGTCCTCACCCCCCGGCGCGGGTCCATCTTCGACCGCGAAGGCGAGCCCCTCGCGGTGACGATGGACGCGCGGACGGTCTACGCGGTGCCTGATGCGGTCAAGGATCCGGAGGGCACCGCCGCCGTGCTCGCGAGCACGCTCGGCGGCACCGCCGAGGACTACCGCGCCAAGCTGACGAAGGACACGAGCTTCGTCTACATCGCGCGCAAGGCCGACAGCGATGCGGCTGCTGCGCTGCAGGAGATGGACCTTGCGGGCATCGGCTTCCTTGATGACTCGCGTCGTGTGTACCCGTCGAATGAGCTTGCCTGCCAGGTGCTCGGCTTCGTCGGCGTGGACGATGCGGGCCTGGCCGGCCTCGAGCAGTACTACGACGATGTGCTGGCCGGTGAGGCGGGATTGCTCATCGCCGAGAAAGACCCGGCGGGCCGACCGATCCCGGGAGGCGTGACCGCGCGAGAGGAGCCGGTCGATGGCCAGAACATCGTCCTGACCATCGACAAGGACATCCAATACCAGGCACAGCTCGAGTTGGCGAAGGCGGTCGATGAGTGGGACGCCAAGGGCGGCTCGGTCGTGATCATGGACCCGGATAGCGGTGAGATACTGGCGATGGCGTCGACGCCGACGTTCAACCCGAACTCGTTCGCGAGCGCCGATGAAGCCGCATTCCGGAACCGTCCGATCACCGACGCGTACGAGCCGGGCTCTACGGTGAAGTCCCTGACCGCTGCCGCGGTCATCGAGGAGGGGCTCTACTCGGCGACAAGCGTGTTCGACCTGCCTCCGACGATCACCGTCGGCGGGCGGACCATCCACGAGGCGCACGATCGCGCGCGGGTCGAGTGGACGCTGACCGAGATCGTGACGAACTCCTCCAACGTCGGTGCGGTCAAGCTCGGTCTCGCGCTCGGCGAGGAGCGCCTGTATGAGTACCTCGCGCGGCTCGGCCTGACCGAGAAGACCGGCGTCGACTTCCCCGGCGAGGCGCTCGGCTACCTGCCGCCCGTGGTGCAGTGGTCGGCCTCCTCGATCGGAAACATCCCCTTCGGACAGGGCGTCTCCGTGACCCCGCTGCAGCTGGCGCGGGCCCTTGCCGCCGTGGCGAACGGCGGAAGGCTCGTGACCCCGCACTTCCTGAAGTCGCTGCCCGACTCGGCCGAGACGGTCCTGTCATGGCCCGAAGAGCAGGTCCTCTCACCGGGGACATCCTCCGAGATGCGCGATGTGATGAAGGCGGTCGTGAGCGAGGGCACGGGTGAGAACGCCCGCGTCGAGGGCTACGAGGTGGCGGGCAAGACGGGAACGGCTCAGAAGGTGCGCACGGACGGGGTCCCCGGATACGCCGCGGGCAAGTACGTGGCGTCGTTCTCGGGATTCATCCCGGCCGATGACCCGGAGATCCTCATCATCGTCACGATCGACGAGCCGTCACGCTCCATCTATGGCGGCACGGTCGCCGCTCCGACTTTCAGCAGGCTCGCTGCGTTCTGCGTCTCCCACCTCAAGATCCCACCGGCGGTCGGCGGGTCGTCCGAGGCCACCGCGGCCCCGGACGGCGCCCCGGTAACGGGACCGGGACAGGGCCGGTGAGCCAGTCATGGGCGTGCTAGAATCGGACGACTCCCGAGCGGTGAACACGGTGAAACGAACCCTCTCAGCAATCCTTGCAGACATCGACGCGCAGCTGCCCGCGGGGGACGACGTCGTCGTCGACGGCATCGCGTACCGCTCCGACCGCGTCCACCCTGGCGACGCCTTCTTCTGCGTCCCCGGGTTCGTGGCCGACGGGCACGACTTCGCGCCGGATGCCGCGTCCAGGGGCGCGGTGGCGCTGGTCGTCGAGCGCGTGCTGCCCGTCGATCTTCCGCAAGCAGTCGTTCCGGACGCGCGTCGCGCCCTCGCGCTGGCGAGCGCGGCCCACTTCGACCATCCGACCGACGCGCTCGATGTCGTCGGTATCACCGGGACCAACGGGAAGACGACGACGACCTACCTCGTGGACAGCATCCTGCGCGCGGCGGGGAGGACGACGGGGTTGATCGGCACCGTGGGAGTGCGCGTGGGCGAGCGGCGGGTGTCGGCGACGCACACCACGCCTGGAGCCTACGACCTGCAGGAGCTGTTCGCACAGATGCGCGACGAGGGCGTCGAGGCGGTCGCGATGGAGGTCTCATCGCACGCCATCGACCTCCGGCGCGTCGATGGCGTCCGTTTCGCGGTCGCCGCGTTCACGAACCTCACGCAGGACCATCTCGACTACCACCAGACGATCGAGGAGTATTTCTCGGTCAAACGGCGTCTCTTCACCGAGATGGATGTGGCGGAGCGTGTCATCGATATCGATGACGAGCGCGGAGCGCAGATCGCCTCCGAGCTCGGGTCGGTCATCACGGTCGGGCGCTCGACGTCGGCGGCGGTGCGTGCCGAGGCCGAGGAACCCGGGCCCGTGTCGACCCGCTTCACGCTTGTCACGCCGCAGGGGAGGGCCTCGGTCCTCCTGCCGCTGGCCGGCGCGTACAACGTGAGCAACGCGCTCGTTGCGGCGGGGTGCGCGCTCGCGCTCGGTACGCCGCTCGATGCCGTGGTGCGCGGGCTTGAGGCGGCGCCGCAGGTCCCCGGGCGCCTCGAGCGCATCGATGAGGGGCAGCCATTCTCGGTCCTGGTGGACTACGCGCACACACCCGACAGTCTCGCCAAGGCCATCGAGGCCGTGCGTGCCGTCACACCGGGGCGGGTGATCACCGTGTTCGGATGCGGCGGTGACCGCGACCCCGAGAAGCGCCCGCTGATGGGTTCCGCCGCCGGTTCGCGCTCTGACCATGTCATCGTCACCAGCGACAACCCGCGCAGCGAGGACCCGGTGGGCATCATCATGCACATAGAAGACGGTCTGCGGGAGCATCGCGACCGGTACGAGACCGTGCTCGACCGCAGGAAGGCCATCGCGCGAGCGTTCGAACTGGCCGGTCCCGGGGATGCTGTCCTTATCGCCGGGAAAGGGCACGAGGACTATCAGATCTTCGCCGACCGCACCATCCGCTTCGACGACCGCGAGGTCGCCCGAGAGGAGCTGAGAAAGCAGTGCTGACCCTGCCGCTCGCAACGCTCCTCGACGTCGTCGCCGGTGAGCTTATCGGCGGTGCCGAGGACGTGACGATCAACGGGCTCGCGGTCGACTCCCGGCAGGTCGAGCCGGGAAGCGCGTTCGTCGCATTCGCCGGTGAGCGCGTGGACGGCCACGCGTTCCTGCCGGAGGCGATCCGCCGTGGGGCGAGGGCGCTGTTGGTGACGCGGGAGGAGGACGGATTCCGGGAGCTCGTCGCCACCGCGCGACGCAGCGATATCGCGCTCGTTCTCGTGAAGGATGCGCTCACCGCTGTCCAGGACCTGGGCGCCTGGCACCGTGAGCGCCTTGCGTGCCCGGTCATCGGCATCACAGGGTCGGTGGGGAAGACGACCACGAAGGACTTCCTCCGCGCGGTGCTCAGCACGCGGCTGAAAGTCGTAGCCACCACGGGGAATCGCAACAACGAGCTCGGCGTGCCACTGACGCTCATGGACGCCGGCGCTGACACCGAGGTGCTCGTGGTCGAGATGGCGATGCGCGGGTCGGGGCAGATCGCCCGACTGTGCGAGATCGCCCGCCCCACGGTCGGTCTGGTGACCAACGTCGGCGTGAGTCACGTGGAACTGCTCGGTACCGAAGCGGCGATCGCGGACGCCAAGGGCGAGCTCGTCGAAGCGATCTCCGGGCGCGGGAGGGTCTTCCTCAACGGCGACGACGGCTGGTCGGATGCGCTGGCGCAGCGCTCGCGCGCCGCGGTCACCACATACGGGACATCGGAGACGTGCGATGTCCGGGCCACCGACATCGAGGTGAGCGACGGCGTTCCCGCGTTCACGCTCCATGCCGAGCAGGGCCGCGCCTGCGTGACGCTCGGCGTTCCGGGGCGGCACAACGTGTACAACGCGCTCGCGGCTGCAGCTATCGGGCTCTACCTCGAGTTGAGCCTTGAGGACGTCACCGCGGGGCTTGAGCGGGCGTCCTTCTCGGGCATGCGCATGGAGACGTTCGTGTCCGCCACGCGTGTCACGGTGATCAACGATGCGTACAACGCCAATCCGACGTCGATGCGCGCGGCGCTCGAGTCGCTTGCGGAGATGCCGTCGACCGGGCGCCGGATCGCGGTCCTCGGCGACATGGCCGAGCTAGGCTCCCTGGCTGAGCTGGCGCACTTCCAGATGGGGGAGCTCGTCGCTCGCCTGCAGGTCGACGTGCTGATCACGGTCGGGGAGCGCGCTCGGAGGATCGCGGAAGGGGCTCGCGCAGAGGGCATGGATGAGTCCTCAGTGCGCCCGTGCGTGACGTCGGACGAGGCGAGCGAGGTGCTCGATGATCTCCTCGAGGCCGGGGACGTGGTGCTCGTGAAGGCCTCGCGGGTGATGGAGCTGGAGCGGGTCGTCGAGGGAATCATTCAACCTCATGTTTAGCCTGATACCTGACATCGCGCGCTATCCCACCTACCAGCTCTTCCTGGTGGCGGTCGTCGCGCTCGTCCTGGCGGGGTCGCTGTTCCCACTGTGGATCCGGCTGTTGCGCTTCAGGAGCATCGGGCAGCAGGTCCGCGCCGACGGTCCGCAGGGACACCTTGTCAAGCAGGGCACACCCACCATGGGCGGCGTGCTTATCCTCCTGGTGGTCGCGGGCGTCTACCTGTCCACCGGCGAAGTGGGGCGCCTTGGCGTGATCGTCCTGCTCGCCCTGCTTTCGTGCGGGATCCTGGGCTTCATCGATGACTACGCGAAGGTCGTGCACGAGCGGTCGCTCGGGCTGCGGCCTCGGGCGAAGCTACTGTGGCAGGGCGTGATCGCCTCGGCCGTGTGCCTGCTTGCCGTGAACTGGGCGCACATCGACACGCATGTCCTCGTGCCGTTCCTGGGCGAGCTGGATCTGGGCGTCGTCACGTCGCAGCTGG
The DNA here is from genome assembly GCA_030019445.1 of Anaerosomatales bacterium. Lineage (GTDB taxonomy): Bacteria > Actinomycetota > Coriobacteriia > Anaerosomatales > Anaerosomataceae > JASEEU01. Next base: position 202,195 of record JASEEU010000001.1, read on the forward strand.
AGATCGGCGGGTTCTCGATCACCGTACCCTGGCTGTATGTCGCGCTGGTGTGGGTGATGGTGACGGGCGAGAGCAATGCGGTGAACCTGACCGACGGGCTCGACGGGCTTGCGGCGGGAACCGTCATGATCGTGACCCTGGCCTATGCGGGCATCGCGTTCCGGCAGGACCATCTCGAGGTCGCGCTTCTGGCGTCGAGCATCGCGGGCGCATGCCTCGGCTTCCTGTGGTACAACTCGTACCCCGCCGACATCTTCATGGGCGACACGGGCTCGCTCGGTCTCGGCGCGGCGATCGCCGCCCTGGCCATCGTGACCAAGACCGAGCTGCTGCTCCTGTTGATCGGCGGCATCTACCTCGTTGAGACGCTTTCGGTGGTCCTGCAGGTGCTGTCGTTCAAGCTGACGGGGAAGCGAGTGTTCCGTATGGCGCCGATACACCACCACTTCGAGATGAAGGGTTGGTCTGAGACGAAGGTCATGGTGCGGTTCTGGATCGTGACCGGCATCATGGCGGGCGCCGGATTCGCCCTGTACTTCGTGAGCTCGGTCGGGAGCTAGCGTGCCGCTCGAGGGTCACATAGTCGTGCTGGGGCTCGGCCGTTCAGGCATGGCGGCGGCGCAGCACATCGCGGCGCACGCGGATGCCGATGTGCGCGTGAGCGTCTACGATGCCGCGTACGGCCCTGCCCTCGAGGAGCGAGCGCAGCTCCTGCGCTCGGCCGGCATCGAGGTCGAGCTTGGAGCTTCGGACGTCGCCTCCGGCGCCGCGCTCGTCGTGGCGAGCCCCGGGATACCGCCGGCGAGCCCGCTGATGAGGTCCGCCCTGTGCACCGGAGCGCCGGTCATCAGCGAGATCGAGCTGGCGTACCGTGTGTCGCGGTCGCCCTGGTTGGCGGTGACGGGCACGAACGGGAAGACCACCACGACGATGCTGGTCGCGCACCTGCTGCGGACAGCGGGGATCCCGTGCGAGACGGTCGGCAACATCGGCGATCCGGCGATCGGAATCGCCGGAGACACCGGTGAGGCGACCGTGCTCGTCACCGAGGTCTCGTCGTTCCAACTTGCGCTGACCGAGCGGTTCCACCCGCATGTGTCGGTGCTGCTGAATGTGACGCCCGACCACATCGACTGGCACGGCAGTCTGGAAGCCTACGCGCGGGACAAGGGGCGGGTCTTCGCCAATCAGGGTCCGGGCGACGTCGCTGTGATCGACATCGACGATCCGGGCGCCGCCGCGTTCGTCGAGCCCGTCGCCGGGCAGGGCGTGCGTGTCATTCGAGTGAGTCTCGGAGCCCCGTGCGATGATGGAGCCGGGGTCATCGGCGGGAGGCTCGTGGTCCGCCGCGGCGACCGCGAGACCGTTCTCGTGGCCGCCGATGAGCTTGCCATCCGGGGTGAGCACAACGTGAGCAACGCGCTCGCCGCATCCGCCGCCGCTCTCGCGGCCGGGGCGGACCCCGACAGCGTGCGCGAGGGTCTGCGGACCTTCCGACCCGTCGCCCACCGGCTCGAGCCTGTCGGCGAGGTCGGCGGCGCGGAGTACTTCAACGACTCCAAGGCGACCAACCCCGACGCCGTGCTCAAAGCGCTGACCGCCTTCGACGATCGTCCGCTGATCGTCCTGCTCGGCGGGCGCAACAAGGGCAATGACTTCCGGGGGCTGGCCGAGGCGGTGGCGGCACGCTGCCGGGCGGCGGTGCTCTTCGGGGAGGCGGGACCCCAGATCGCCCGGGCGTTCCCCGAGGGTTCGCTGCCGCTCGTCGTCGCGGGCGACCTTGCCGCCGCGACGGATGCCGCCAATGACCTCGCGCGTCCGGGCGACGTCGTAGTACTGTCGCCCGCGTGCGCGTCGTTCGACGAGTTCTCAAGCTACGAGGAGCGCGGAGAGCGGTTCCGGGACCTGGTCTCGATGCTCGCCGAGAAGGACGGCGAGTAGCGTGGCGGCCCGCAGGTTCTCAGGCGCCGCATACCTGTTGATCGGCGTGACCGTCTTCCTGGTGCTCGGCGGTCTCATGATGATCTACTCGGCTTCCTCGGTGGCGGCATACGTGCAGGAGGGTGACAGCGCCTACTACCTGCTCCGGCAGGCGCGGTGGGCAGTAGCGGGTGCGCTGGCGCTGTGGCTGCTCTCCCGCTGGGACCCGCGCGGTCGCGTCGGCGTCCTCGCGCCGAGACTCGTCGCATGGGCGGTGTGGGGCGCGTCCCTTGCGGGGCTTATCGCCGTGAAGTTCGTCGGCGTCGGCAAGTGGGGAGCCACCCGCTGGCTCTCGCTTGGGCCGATCGCGATACAGCCGTCCGAGTACGCGAAGCTCGGCTGCATCCTCGTGACGGCGGTGCTGCTTGCAGCGTGGCGTCGGCACGAGATCGAGGACAAGCAGCTGCTCGCGTATCTGACCGGCGCCGTCGGTCTCGTCGGTGCGCTCGTGATGCTGCAGCCGGACATGGGCACCACCGTGTCGATCGTCGTATCCGTGTTCGTGCTGCTGTGGCTCGGCGGGGTACGGGCGAGCATCGTGGGCGGCATCGGCATCTTCGGCGTCTCGCTGGCTGCGCTCATGGTCGCCGTGGAGGGGTATCGCATGGAGCGGGTGACGGCGTTCCTTGACCCGTGGTCCGATCCGCTCGGAAGCGGCTATCAGATCATCCAGTCGACATACGCGTTCGGGTCAGGCGGGCTCACGGGCGTCGGCCTCGGCCTCTCCCGGCAGAAGTTCTTCTACCTCCCGGCCGCGCATACCGACTTCATCTTCGCCATCATCGGAGAGGAGCTCGGCCTTGTGGGAACGCTCGCGGTCGTGGTCGCCTTCGCGCTGTTCGCGTACGCGGGATTCCGGATCGCGCTCGACTGCAAGGAGCCGTTCGGGCGTATGCTTGCGGGAGGGCTGACAGCGATGGTGGTCGTGCAGGCGCTGCTCAACATGGCGGCGGTGACGGGGCTCATGCCGATCACCGGCATCCCGTTACCGCTGGTGAGCTACGGCGGCTCATCGCTGACGTTCACGCTTGGTTGCATCGGTCTGATTCTCGCGGTGGCGCGGTTCCCGGGGACCGCGGCCCGCGCCGGCGGTAAGGGCAGGGGGTCTCAGCGTGCGGGTTCTGATGAGCGGCGGCGGAACCGCCGGTCACATCTATCCAGCATTGACGGTGGCCGAGGCGATCAGCGCCGACGGGCGTGACGAGGTCGTCTTCGTCGGCACGCCGGAAGGTCTCGAGGCCCGTCTCGTTCCCGAGGCGGGCATCCGGTTCCTCGGGGTGAGATCGCGCGGGTTCGATCGCTCCAGGCCGCTCACGATGCTGACCGGCGCCGTGACGGTGGCGCTGTCGTTCGTGCGTGCGCTCGCCATCATGCGGAGCGAGAAGCCCGATGTCGTCCTCGGGTTCGGGGGGTACGTCTCCCTGCCCGTGGGATTCGCCGCCATCGCCACGCGGACGCCGCTCATCCTCGCCGAGCAGAACTCGGTCCCGGGTCTCGCGAACCGAGTGCTCTCGCGTTGGGCCCGGGCCGTCGCCGTCACCTACGAAGGCTCCGCGCGATACCTGCGTCGCCCCGAGCGCGCGGTGCTGACCGGCAATCCGGTGCGCCAGGCGATCCTCGAGGCGGACCGCGATCGCGGCAGGGAGGCGCTCGGTCTCGCGCCCGACGCGCTCGTCGTGCTGGTGTTCGGAGGCAGCAGGGGGGCCCGTCACATCAACGAGGCCATGGTGGCGCTCCGGGAGCGACTGCAACGTCACGGCCGGTTGCAGGTGGTGCACGTCGCCGGTAGGATTGAGGCCGCATCCGTGCGAGAGGCGCTCGAGGCGACCGGCGGCGAGGACGATAGCTACCGCGTCTTCGAGTACATCGACGATATGGGCAGCGCGATCGCCGCTGCCGACGTGGTGGTGGCGCGCGCGGGGGCGACGTCGATCGCCGAGATGACCGCGATCGGACGCCCCGCGGTGCTGGTGCCGTATCCGTATGCCACCGACGATCACCAGACGCTGAACGCGCGGGCTGTCGCGGTGGGCGGCGGCGCGGTGGTGGTACCCGACGCCGAGCTCGATGGCCCGGCGCTCGGCGATGCGATCGAGCGGCTGATCGAAGCCCCGGCTTTGCGGGCAGAGATGGCCGAGGCGTCCGCCGCGCTCGGCAGGCGGGATGCGGCGCAGCGGCTCGTGGCGCTCGTGCGCGACGCCGCCGGACGCGATGACGACTGACGAAGGGACGGCGGTGGCCGAGACATACGCACACTTCGTGGGCATCGGCGGCGCGGGAATGAGCGCGCTCGCCAAGGTGCTGCACGACCGGGGATGCGCCGTGACCGGCTCCGACCTCAAGGCCTCGCGGTACGCCACCGCGCTCATGGCCGAGGGAGTGCCCGTGGCGGTGGGGCACGCTGCCGAGAACGTCGGCGACCCCCGGATCGTCGTGGTCTCCTCGGCCATCCCGGAGACGAATCCGGAGGTGGTGGAGGCGCGTCGGCGCGGCATCGAGGTCTGGCCGCGCGCCCGGATGCTCGCGCATCTCGCGGGTGACGATCTGTGCCTCGCGGTGGCGGGTACCCACGGGAAGACCACGACCTCGTCCATGCTTGCCGCCGCCATCGACGGAATCGGGCTCGACCCGACGTTCCTCATCGGTGGAGAGCTCAACGACATGGGGGCGAACGCGCGCTGCGGCAGCGGCGGGCACTACGTGGTCGAGGCTGATGAGAGCGACGGGTCCTTCCTCTACCTCGAGCCGCATGTCGCCGTCGTGACCAACATCGAGGCGGACCACCTCGACCACTACCGCGATCTCGCCGACGTCACCGAGACGTTCGGCAGGTTCCTGGAGAAGATCGGCCCGGAGGGCGCCGCCGTCGTGTGCGCCGATGACCGCGCCTTGGTGGCCATCGCGCGGGAGCGATGCGCCGGCGCGGTCGTGACGTACGGATTCGCCGAAGACGCGGATGTCCGCATCGATGAGGCCGTCGCCGAGGGTCTCGGCCATCGGTATCGGGTCCGGCTCGCTGACGGGACGTCGGTCACCGGCAGCCTCAGGGTGCCCGGCGTGCACAACGTGGTCAACGCCACGGGCGTGCTCGCCGCCGTGGGCTGGCTCGGGCTCGATACGGCGGGAGCGGCACGCGCGCTCGCCGGGTTCACGGGCGTCCGGCGCCGCTTCGAGCAGGTGGCGCTCGTCGACGGCATCACCGTGGTCGACGACTACGCGCACCATCCCACTGAGGTGCGTGCGACGCTCGCGGCTGCTCGCCACGGCGCCTTCGAGCGCATCTGGGTCGTCTTCCAGCCGCACCGGTACAGCAGGACCGCCGCCCTCGGGCGCGAGTTCGGCGCCTCGTTCGCGGATGCTGACCGGCTCGTGCTGATGGATGTCTACAGCGCCGGAGAGGCTCCGATCCCCGGCGTCTCAGGCAAGACCCTCGTCGATGCGGTACTCGCGACCGCGCCGCGCTCCCGGGTCGCCTACTTCCCGCACCGCGCCGATGTCGCCGAGTACGTAGCGTCGCGCGTCGGTCCCGGGGACCTTGTCATGACCATGGGCGCGGGCGACGTCACCAGCATGGGCGGGGAGCTCGTTCGATTGCTCGAGGCGCGCGCCGGAGGTCAGTGATGGGCGCCCGGGAGGCATTCCGGCGACTGAGCGGCCGCCTGTCCGGTGAGGTGCGCCGAGATGAGCCGATGTCCCGTCACACCACCTACCGGATCGGCGGACCCGCAGACCTCTACCTGGTGTGTGATACGACCGCCGATCTCAAGGAGACGCTCGCCGTGCTGGCCGAGGAGGGCGTGCCTCACGCGGTGGTGGGCAAGGGCAGCAACCTCTTGGTGTCGGATGACGGATACCGCGGCGCGGTGCTCACGCTCGGCAAGGAGTTCAAGCGGCACGCCGCCGAGGGCGACCACATCAGGGCCGGTGCCGCGTGCATCCTCGCGTATCTCGTGCAGGATGCGTTCAACCGCGGCCTCGCGGGTCTGGAGTTCGCGGTCGGCATCCCGGGGACGCTCGGCGGCGCTCTGGCGATGAACGCCGGGTCGAGCGGCGAGTGGATGGACGGAGTCGTCGAGTCCGTGACGGTCTACTCGGCGGAGCGCGGCCTTGAGCGGCTGCACGGCAACGAGATCGCCTGGGGATACCGCCGAAGCGACCTGCCGGAGCGAGGTATCATCGTGGAGGGTGTGCTGCGCGCGGTCCGCGGAGACGCGGAACGAATCCGCCGGGTGATGGAGACGAGCCTGGCCCGTCGGAAGCGAACGCAGCCGATGGGCGTCGCAAGCGCCGGCAGCGTCTTCGTGAACCCGCCGGACGACTCCGCGGGACGGCTCATCGAGGCAGCAGGTCTCAAGGGCATGCGCCTCGGCGGGGCGCGAGTCTCCACCGTGCACGGGAACTTCATCGTCAATGAGGGCGGTGCCACTGCGGCTGACGTCCTCGGTCTTATCGACAAGATACGAATGGTCGTGAAGGGTACGTATGGCATCGACCTCAGGACGGAGATCAGGTTCCTCGGGGAGTTCTGAGCGCCGGCGCAAGGTCCATGTCGGAACCGGCGCCGCGAGCCGCGATGCGGTGTTGAACCCTCGGGTCAACGTCGAACCTGATGCCCGGGAGAAGCATCACGAGCCGGAGGAGCGATCGCGACGCGCGAAGCGCACGCCGCGGTCGGCGCGCACGCGCGGTCACGACTCCCGTGCGGGTGGCGAGGCGGCGCGGCTCAAGCGCGAAGAACGGCAGCGCCGGCTCGCCGAGCAGTCTCGCCGACGGACCCGACGCATCGCGCTCGTCTCGGTCATCCTGATCGCGGTCGTGGCCGGTGCGGTCGCGCTGTATCGCTCATCGCTCTTCGAGATCCGCGTCGTCGACGTGGTGGGCGTCGAGCGACTCACCGAGGACGGTGTGCGTGCCGCGGCCGCGGTCCCTGAAGGGGCGACGCTTCTTCGCTTCCCCAAGCGTGCGATCGAGGAGACGCTGGTCGCGGACCCGTGGATCGAGTCCGTTCAGATCACGCGTGACTTCCCGCACACGTTGCGCATCCGGGTCGCCGAGCGGCAGCCCGCCGCGTTGCTCGACACGGGCGACGCGTTCTGGGTGATCGATGCTGCCGGGGTAGTGCTCGGAGAGCAGTCCATCGAGGACACCGCGACCTTGGTGGTCATCCGGGACGTTCCCGGGCTCGACCCCAAGCCAGGACGTGCCATCTCCTCGGAGCCGCTCGGCAACGCGCTGGACGTGCTGGCGGGGATCAGCGCCGAGCTGCGAGGCAAGATCCGAGCGGTCTCCGCTCCGAGCATCGATGAGACGACGCTGCTCACCACGGACACGGTGGAGATCCTGGTAGGGGAGGCGGTCGACCTGTCGCGCAAAGACGCGATCGTAACGGAGATCATGCGCGAGCAGGCCGGGAAGGTCGTCTTCATCGACGTGCGGAACGTCGAGCGACCGGTGTCGCGGGGGCTTGCCGAGTAGCTGCTGGAGCCGCGTTGGCAACCGTGTCGAAATCCATTGCGAAAGACCTTGCGTATAGGGTAAGGTTTGTGTCAAGATTAACTGTTCAGCGAGTACCATTAGCATCAAGTAGAGGTTAAGGGTTCTAGACGACAGGCAACCGCACGTCCGGGAGGCACACGATGCTGGAGACGGGGGCGAACTACCTCGCGGTCATCAAGGTCGTCGGCATCGGCGGCGGCGGAACGAACGCCGTCAACCGCATGGTCGAGGCTGGGGTGAAGGGCGTGGAGTTCATCGCGGTGAACACCGACGCGCAGGCGCTGCTCATGTCCGATGCGGACTACAAGGTGCATGTGGGTGTCGGGCTCACCAAGGGGCTCGGAGCGGGCGCGGACCCGGACGTCGGGTACCAGGCCGCCGAGGAGAACCGCGCTGAGATCAAGGAGGCGCTCCAGGGCGCCGACATGGTGTTCATCACGGCGGGCGAGGGCGGCGGCACAGGGACCGGCGCCGCGCCGGTCATCGCTCAGGTAGCCAAAGAGGAGATCGGTGCCTTGACGGTCGCCGTCGTGACGCGACCGTTCGCGTTCGAGGGACGCAAGCGGGCACTGCAGGCCGAGGAAGGTATCAAGCGCCTCAAGGAGTTCGTGGACACGCTGATCGTCATCCCGAACGATCGCCTGCTGCAGGTGGCCGAGAAGAAGACATCGATCCTCGACGCATTCAGGATCGCCGACGATGTCCTGCGTCAGGGCTGCCAGGGCATCACCGATCTCATTACCGTTCCCGGGCTGATCAACCTCGACTTCGCGGATGTCCGCACCGTCATGCAGGACGCCGGATCGGCCCTGATGGGCATCGGCATCGCGACCGGTGACAACCGCGCGCACGAGGCCGCCAAGGCCGCGATTTCCAGCCCGCTGCTCGAGTCGAGCATCGAAGGCGCCAACGGCGTGCTGCTCTCGATCAGCGGCGGCAGCGACCTCGGCCTGTTCGAGGTCAACGAAGCCGCCGAAGTGGTGGCGGCGGCGGCGAGCCCCGAGGCGAACATCATCTTCGGCGCGGTGATCGACGACTCGATGATGGATCAGATCAGGGTGACGGTCATCGCCACGGGCTTCGGTGCGAAGCGCCGCCAGGAGACGATGGAGTTCGACACGCTCGCGGCCGAGGAGACGGAGAGCGTCCCCTCGTTCGAGCCGCTGCCCGAGGAGGAACTCGACATCCCCGCGTTCCTGAAGCGCCGCCAGTACTGACCCGACCGCCTTCAGGGCGTGACACCACGACCGATCTGGCCACCGCGTGCCGAGGAGACTCGTCACGCGGTGGCGTGCGTTCAGGGGACGAACAAGGCCTCGCTCACGTCGGGCGAGGCCTTGTCGTTCGCAGTCTGCCGCTACACCGAAGGCGGTGGGGGCGGAGCCTGCGGCGGCGCGGGCGGCTGATAGCCACCGCCGCTCGCCGGCGGCTGAGCGCTTCCGCGCTTCACCTTCTTGTAGACCATGAAGTAGTAGAACGCGACGCTGATGTTCACGAGCACGATCAGCAGTATCCACATGATCTTGCTGTTGCCCGACGAGTTGGGGTACTCGTGCTCCTGCCGCTGGATCGCATCGACGAGCATCCAGACCCAGAAGACAGTGAACGCGAGGCCTACGACGAGGGACAGTCCCACGCAGATCCAGCTGCCGCAGACGATCGCGCCGGCATCGTCGCTGGTGCCGAAGTCCTGGGCGAGCGCAGGTGAGGCGAGGGCCAGCGTCGTCAGTCCGGTCAGCGGAGCCGCCACGCGGGTGAGTCGATCTCTCACAGCATCTCACCTCCTTCGCATGAGTCGATGGTTCCCGATATGCACACGGCCCGCCTCCTCCGAGACGGGCCGTGCGAGATACGCGCCGCGCCTACTCGTCGGACGGCGGGGCCGGGGGCGCCTGAGGGGGCGCCGGCGGAGCCGAGGGCGGAGGCGGGGGAGGCGGAGCCTGAGGGGGCGCCGGCGGCTGATAGCCACCGCCGCTCGCCGGCGGCTGAGCGCTTCCGCGCTTCACCTTCTTGTAGACCATGAAGTAATAGAAGATCGCGGCCAGCCAGTTGAAGCCTACCACCCAGGTAAGCAGCATGATGAGCAGCCACGTGGTCTTGCTCTGCCCGGCGGGGAACTCGTACTCGTTGCGGCCGATGAGGTCGATGAACATCCAGACCCAGAAGACCAGGAACGCGAGCCCGAGCAGCCCGGCCAGACCCCAACAGCACAGCACCAGGAAGCCGGCGGCTTCGCCTTCTGCCTCGTACGTGTAGTCCTGGGCGAATGCGGGAGTCGCGGCCAGGGCCGTCGCGATGCCGAGCGCGATGGGGGCATACTTCTTGAACAGCTGCTTCATTGCATTGTCACCCCCTCTCAAGCGCAGCCGTGAGGTAACGCTTCGGTGACGGAGCACCTGTGCTAATAGTGCCCCAAGCTGGTGCGGATTACCAGGGTCACCCGCGATGGCGATCGGCCTTCATGGGACGAGTGCTAGTGTGGAGACGTCCGCCGCCGCGACGCCCCGCGTGGGAGGAGTGAGCCAATGAGACTGACGCGCGAAGAGCGCAACGGAACGGCGGTCTGGACCGATCCCGACCTGCGCGAACAGCACGGGATCGTGGTGGCCTTCTCGGAACGACGCGGCGGGGTGAGCGATGGCCCGTACGCCACGTTGAACCTCGCGGCGCACGTCGGGGACGATGCTCGCGACGTGGACGCCAACCGCGAGGGTCTGCTCAGCGCCCTCGGTCTGTGGCATGCACGCGATGCTCTGACATGCGCGGAGCAGGTCCACGGGGCGTCGGTCGGCATCGTGGCCGAAGCGGAGGTGGGAGCCGGCGCGCGCGCGGGCGCGGTGGGACGGCCGCCGGTGCCTGGCGTCGATGCGCTCGTGACCGCGCGAGCGGACACCCCGCTCATGCTGCTGTTCGCGGACTGCGTCCCCGTCATCCTCGTGCGCACCGACACCCCCGCGATCGCGGTCGTCCACGCCGGTTGGCGCGGCGCGCTTTCCGGCATCGTGGGCGCGGCGGCGCGGGCGCTGTCGGGGGGTGACGCGGCGGCCGCTGTGAGCGCCTACATAGGCCCGCACATCGGCGTCTGCTGCTACGAAGTCGGCGACGAGGTGCTGTCGCAATTCCGTGACAAGTTTGTTACTCTTTCTGCGGCCTCCGGCCGCCTCGATCTGGGGGCGGCGGTTGCCGAGGACCTCGTCCGAGCCGGAGTATCGATGGAACGCCAGAGTCATCTCGGTCTGTGCACGGCCGACAACACAGACACGTTCTACTCCTACCGGGCCGAGGGAGGACTGACCGGACGGCACTGCGCCGTCGCCGCGATCCTCGGAGCGTCCCTCTGAACACGCGTCGTTCGTCATGGTGGCACGCACTCGCGTGTCCGGTGATTGTGCGCCCGCCGATCCTTCGCGTGGCGCTCATCGCGGTCATGCTCGCAACGATCGTCGTGCCGCTTGCCGGATGCGACGACGGTGCGAGGGCCGAGGACGAGGTCGTCGTCACCGGGTCCACCACGATCCTTCCTATCGCCGAGATCTCTGCCGAGGACTTCACCGAGGAGAACCCGGGCACCAAGGTGCTCGTATCGGGAGTTGGTTCCTCGGCGGGTATCGAGAGCGTATCGAAGGGCACGAGCGACATCGGGACAGCCTCGCGCGACCTCAAGGAGTCCGAGCTCTCGCTCGGGTTGGTGGACACGCCCATCGCCTACGATGCGATCGCTGTCATCGTCAACCCAGAGAATCCGGTCCGCTCGCTCACGCGTGAGCAGGTGCGCGATATCTTCGCCGGACAGATCACGAACTGGGCCGAGGTCGGCGGGCCGGACCTCCCGGTCGGCATCGTGAACCGGGATGAGGCGTCCGGCACGCGCGAGGCGTTCAAGAAGATCGTCATGGGCGACACCGACTTCGACCGCACGGCCGTCATCCTGCCCGGTACGGGGCAGGTCCGCATGGTGGTGGGCGAAGCGGTCGGCGCGGTCGGCTACATCTCGGTGGGCTTCGTGAACGATGACGTCGCCGCCGTCACCATCGACGGCGTGGAGCCCACGCTGGCCAACGTCCTGAACGGCAGCTACGGGCTCCAGCGGCTGCTGCACTTCTTCACCCTCGGCGAACCGGAGGGCCTCACCAAGGAGTACATCGAGTACGTTCTCTCACCCACCGTCCAGGAGACGCTCGTGCGCGAGGCGGGATTCGTGCCGATCACGCAAGGTGATCCTCCGCCCGATGTGATCGGGGGGCAGGATGACTGACGAGCGACGCGCGACGACCACGCTCAAGCGCCTCTCGGCGGCGACGTATCTCAAAGAGGGCGCGCTGAAGTACCTCTTCCTGCTCTGCGCGTTCGTGGCGGTGATGGGCGTCGCGCTCATCTTCGTCTTCGTGGGCGTGCGCGGGTGGCCGGTCTTCACCGATGTCGGGGCTGGCGACTTCCTGTTCGGCGGGCTGTGGCATCCGGGTGAGGGAGCGTTCGGGATACTGCCGTTCATCACGGGGTCGCTCGTCGTCATGGCGGGCGCGCTCGTGCTGGGTGCACCGCTGGCGGTCGGCGCCGCTGTGTTCCTGTCCGAGATCGCACCACCGCGCGTCCGCGCCGTGGTGCGTCCCGCGATCGAGCTTCTGGCCGGCGTGCCGTCGGTGGTCTACGGCTTCTTCGGCCTCATGATCCTGCGACCGGTGGTCGCCGACCTGACCGGCGGACTCGGCTTCGGCCCGCTGACCGCATGGCTGATCCTCGCGATCATGATCGTCCCGACCATCGCCACGCTGACCGAGGACGCGCTCGGAAGCATCCATCCGGGGATCCGCGAGGCGTCGTACGCCATGGGCGCGACGACCTGGCAGACCATCTACAAGGTTCTCCTGCCGGCAGCCAAGATCGGCATCATCGACGCGATCATCCTCGGCATGGGGCGGGCGATCGGCGAGACGATGGCGGTCCTCATGGTCGTCGGCAACGCGGCCGTGTTCTTCCAGGGTGTCGACATGCCGATCTCGACCCTGACGAGCCAGATCGTCATGGACATGCCGTACGCCACTGACCTGCACCGGACGGCGCTCTTCGGCATGGCGATCATCCTGTTCCTGTTCTCCATGGGTCTCGTCGGTACCGTCCGACTGCTCTCGCGCTTCAACGAGCGGGTGCGCTGATGGACAAGCGGCTCTCCAACGCGATCGCGCTCGGCTTCTTGTGGGTGGCAGGCATCACGACGGTCGTGGTCCTCGCGGCGGTGATCATCTACGTGCTCGTGAACGGCATCGGTCAGATGACGCCGGAGTTCATATTCACCCGCCCCCACGGCGTCAACGCCGAAGGCGGCATCGGCCCCACGATCGTCTCCACGGTCTACGTGACCGCGCTGGCGATGCTCATCGTGACGCCCGTCGCGATCCTGGCGGCGGTCTATCTTGCCGAGTATGCCGTGCAGGGCCGGCTCGTGAGGATCATCCGCTTCGCCGCCGACACGCTCGCCTCGGTGCCGTCGATCGTCATGGGCCTGTTCGGCCTCGCGCTGTTCGTCGAGGCGCTCGGTTTCGACTTCAGCATGCTCTCGGCGGCGCTCGCGCTCGGGTTCCTGATGCTTCCCATCGTCATGCGGACCACCGAGGAAGCCATCCGCGCGGTGCCTAAGTACATCCGCTGGGGCAGCTACGGGCTCGGTGCGAGCAAGTGGCAGACCGTGAGCCGTACCGTGCTGCCGGCGGCGATGCCCCGCATCCTCACCGGTATCATCCTGGCCACCGGGCGCGCGGTCGGGGAGACCGCTGTCGTGATCTATACCATGGGGCAGGCCATCAACGTCCCGATCACCCCGATGGACTCGGGTCGGCCGATGACCGTCCACCTGTATCTGCTTGCCATGGAGGGGATCAACCTGCCCGCGGCGTACGGAACCGCCCTGCTGCTCATGGCGATGATCCTGTTCTTCAACCTCACAGCGCGCTGGCTGCTGCGCAGGAGTAGGAGGATCCGATGACCGACCACGCGCTCGCCGACCACTTCCGGGAGCCCGTCGATGACCATGGCGTCAAGATCGCCGTTCGGGACCTGGACTTCTACTACGGGGACTTCCACGCCCTGACCGGCATCGACATCGACATCCGCGAGCGCGGCGTGACCGCGTTCATCGGCCCTTCCGGCTGCGGCAAGTCGACGTTCCTGCGCTGTCTCAACCGCATGAACGACCTCATCCCCGGCACGCGCGTGGATGGCACCATCACCCTGGACGGTGAGGACATCTACGGAGAAGGCGTGGACCCCGTGGACCTGCGGCGGCGCGTCGGGATGATCTTCCAGCAGCCGAACCCGTTCCCGATGACCATCTACGACAACGTCGCTTTCGGCCCACGTCTGCATGGAGTCAAGAAGAAGGGCGAGCTCGACGAGATCGTCCAGAAGTCGCTCGAGCGCGCGAACCTCTGGAAAGAGGTCAAGGACATCATGGACCGCAACGGGCTGTCGCTCTCGGGCGGGCAGCAGCAGCGTCTGTGCATCGCGCGTGTGCTCGCGGTCGAGCCCGACGTCATGCTGATGGACGAGCCGTGCTCCGCGATCGACCCGACCTCGGTCCAGAAGATCGAGGACCTCATGGCCGAGCTCAAGGACCGTATCACCATCATCATCGTGACGCACAACATGCAGCAGGCTGCCCGCGTCAGCGACGAGACGGCGTTCTTCCTGCAGGAGCGTATGGGCGAAGCCGCCGAGCTCGTGGAATTCGGGCGCACGGCCGAGATATTCACGAGCCCGCAGGACCGACGGACCGAGGACTACATCACCGGGCGCTTCGGCTAGGGAAGCCCGCGTCCGTTACATGGGTGTGACATCCGCCCTGGTAGACCTGGTAGCGGGAGGCGCAGGGTCTATAATGGCGTGAAGGTGGCGACCAGACGGAGGAGCGCAATGCGCGAGGGTTTTCGCAAGGAGCTTAAGGAACTCAAGGCCGAGGTCGTGGCGATCGGCCGCTCGGTCGTAGAGCGCACCCGGGACGCCGTGCGCGCGCTCGTCGACGGGGACGTCGACCTCGCTGCGCAGGTGATCGCCGCTGACGATGAGCTCGACAGCCGTTGCCTCGGCATCGAGGAGCACTCGCTCGAGATCATCGCGACGCAGTTCCCGGTGGCCCGCGACCTGCGACTGCTGCACTCGCTGGCATACATCAGCATGCACTTCGAGCGCATGGGCGACCTCGCGGTCAACATCTCGAAAGCCGCGCGACGCACCGCGGACCGCCGCGGACCCCAGACGCTCTACGATCTCATCCAGGCTCAGGGCAACCTCGTGCACCGCGTGCTCGAGGCGATGCTCGAGGCGCTCGAGAAGAAGGACCTCGAGCTCGCGCACAAGCTGCCTGACCTGGACGAGCCCATCGACCACCTCTTCAAGCAGTTCTTCAGGGAGCTCGCGCGCCTGCAGGACGAAGAGGACATCGAGTGGGCAAGCTCGATGGTGCTCGCCTCCCGCTATCTGGAGCGTATCGCCGACCACGCCGTGGACATCGGCGAGCGCATCGTCTACATGGTGACGGGCGAGTTCGAGTCGATCGGTGAGGCCGAGGAGACCGCGGAGGAAGCGTCGGCTGAGTGAGCGCGATCGCGGAGCGATACGACGCGGTTCGTCAGCGCGTCAGGGACGCGGCGGACGCCGCCGGGCGCGATCCGGAGGACGTCACCGTGGTGGCGGTGACCAAGACGGTCGGCGTCGAGGAGATCCGCCATGCGATCGCAGCCGGGTGCAACGACTTCGGCGAGAACCGCGCGAACGAGTTCCTCGGCAAGCGTGGCTTGTTCCCCGACGTCCGGTGGCACTTCGTGGGTCACCTGCAGTCCAACAAGGTGAAGGATGTCGTCGGTAGGGCGGACCTGATCCACTCGGTGGACTCGCTGAAGCTGCTCGAGCACATCGACCGCGTCGCGCAGGCGCGGGGCGTCGTCCAGCAGGTGCTGCTGCAGGTCAACGTGGCGGGCGAGGAGAGCAAGTTCGGCCTGCCGCCCGAGGACGTGGAGGACGTGCTGCGCTCGTCGGTCGAGATGCCCGGAGTCGACGTGGTCGGGCTGATGACGATCGCCCCGCTCGTGCGGTCGCCGGAGGCCGTGAGATGGGTCTTCAGGCGCCTTGCGCGGCTCTTTGCCTCTTTGGACGCGTTACGGTTGAATGGAATCGAGTTGCGTGAGCTGTCGATGGGCATGACCAACGACTTCACGATCGCCATCGAGGAAGGTGCGACGATCGTGCGCGTCGGGCGGGCCATCTTCGGCAGACGCGGCTGAGCCGGCGACGAAAACACAGGAGAACACCGTGGGCTTGTGGCGATCGATCAAAGAGCGACTCGGCCTGGCGGACGAGTACGACGAGTACGACGACGACTACTACGGGGAGGACGAGGACGTCGAGGGCTACGAGCCCGACCCCGACCCCGACCTCTACAAGAGCCCGTACGGCTATGGGGACTCGAAGGCGGTGCGCCGCCTGGAGCGAGAACCGGATCTCGATCGGGCGCGGCAGACCGCGTCCTCGCGCGGCGCGGTCGCGCCGGGCCCCGGCATGCAGGCCGTGCCGCAGGTGAAGATGCAGATCACCGAGCCGCGCACGTTCGGCGAAGCGCAGGCCATTGCGGACAAGTTCAAGACCGGCGTCCCCGTCATCATGAACCTGACGATGACCGATCCCGACCTCGCCAAGCGGCTTCTCGACTTCGCGTCGGGACTTACGTACGGCCTGAACGGCGGTCTGCAGAAGGTGTCGGACAAGGTCTTCATGCTCACCCCCGCGAACGTCGACGTGACCGAGCAGCGTCGCGCGCTGCGCGAAAAGGGCCTGTTCGACCTGGACATGTGACGGAGCCTTACGTGGCTGACGAGCGGACCATAGCGATCATCGGTGGCGGTCGGATGGGCGAGGCGATCGTCGCCGGGCTCATCTCGGCGGGAGCCGCGGATGCGGCTTCGATCGTGGTCGCCGAGCCCGACCCCGCCCGGCATGCGGTCTTCGAGGCGCATGGCGTGCGGTGCGTGCGGGATGGGCACGATGCCGTGCAGGACGCCGAGATCGTCATCCTCGCCGTGAAGCCGCAGGTCATCGATGCGGTCCTCGCACATCTGGCCGAGGACGTCCCCGCGGGCGCTCGCGTCGTCTCGATCGCCGCGGGTGTTCGCTGCGCGCGACTCGAGGCTCTCCTCGAGGACGGCGTCGCGGTCATCCGCGTCATGCCGAACACCCCCGCGCTCGTCGGCGCCGGCATGAGCGTCGTGAGCGGCGGCACGCATGCTTCGCCCGAGCAGGTCGAGGAGATCCGGGCGCTCTTCGAGGCGCTCGGCAGCGCGATCGTCCTGGACGAGCGCTACCAGGACGCCGCCACCGCCATCTCGGGTTCCGGACCGGCGTACGTCGCGCTGTTCATCGACGCTTTGGCCCGCGCGGGCGTTCGTCAGGGGTTGTCGCGTGACGTGGCCCAACAGTTGGCGACGCAGACGCTGCGTGGCACGGTCGAGCTCCTTGAGCGTACCGGGAAGCACCCCGAGGAGCTCGTCGATGCGGTCAGCAGCCCGGGTGGCACGACCATCGCTGCAATAGAAGCGCTCGAGAAGAAGGGCTTCCGCGCAAGCGTGGCCGAGGCGGTCGAAGCCGCGGTCCGGCGCGCCAGGGAGCTTGGTTCCTGACCCTCACCCCCGGGAGGTCCGTCCGTGTCGTTGGCAGCACTCGTCTCGCGTCTGATCGACTTCTACGTCCTGCTCATCTTCATCTACATCATCATGTCGTGGTTCCGCCCGACGGGATTCCTCTACGACATCTACCGCGTCCTCGCCCAGGTCTGCGAGCCGTACATCGGCATCTTCCGCCGGCTGCCGCTGCAGGTGGGGATGCTCGACCTCTCGCCGATGGCCGCCATCTTCGTGCTGTATCTCATCCAGCGAGTTTTGGTTAGAATCCTATGGACAGCAGGACTGTAGACGGTCAGGAAGGACCGAGCGCATGAAGCTCACCCCGCTCGACATCCACCACAAGGAGTTCACCCACTCGCTGCGCGGCTACAACGAGGCCGAGGTGGACGAGTTCCTGGACCAGGTCGCGGACGAGCTCGAGCGACTCTTCAAGGAGAACATCGACCTCAATGAGAGGCTCGAGGCGACCGAGGAGCGCGTCAAGTCGTACCAGGACATGGAGCGCACGCTGCACAACACGCTCGTCAGCGCGCAGAAGTCCGCCGATGAGATCCTGGCGAAGGCTCAGCACGAGGCCGATGTCGTCCTCAAGGACGCCGAGGTCAAGGCGAAGGACATCATCCACAACGCGCTCACGCAGAAGCAGAAGGCCGCTGCGGACCTGATGCGGATCAAGCAGGCCGAGGAGGAGTTCCGCTCGCGTTTCCGTGCGTTGCTCGAAGACCACCAGCGCGGTCTCGGCGAGATCGAGCTTCCCTCAGACATCCAGGTGCTCACTGCCGAGACAGCCGACGAGACCATCGGTGACGTCGATGTCGTAGCTCCCGCGGCGCCCGCGCCGGCTCCTGCGCCGGAGCCCGCTCCCTCGGAGCCGACCGGCGACACGCAGCCGATCGAGCCGCCCAGCTCGGGCTTCGTCGCCGGTATCCAGCTCGGTGAGGTCGGCGCGGAGGCGCCGGCGGTCGTCGAGGAACCGGTGTTCGAGGACCCCGCCGAGTTCAAGCTCGACTTCGGCTCACTCGGCGAGCGTGACGAGGACATCGACATCGAGGAGATCGACTGACGCTCGATGGGCGTGATGCTCGCGGTACACGTCACTCCGCGCGCCGGCCGAGATGAGGTCGTTGGCTGGCGTGACGGCGAGCTGTCGGTGCGGGTCACCGCGCCACCCGACGCAGGCAAGGCGAATGTCGCCGTCTGCGCGCTCCTGGCCAAACGTCTGAAGCTCCCCAAGAGCGCGGTCGCGGTCGTGCGCGGCCAGAGTTCGCGACACAAGCGACTGTCGATCGAGGGCGTGACCGACGCCGATCTGGACCGCGCATTCGGGGCGAGGTCGTGACGATGTCCGGCGCCTCGGCTGACGGCCGGATGACCGTGGACGAGAGCGACACGCGCCTGGTGGTCCGCCTGCCGACCGCCCCCGCCGGCACGTGGCGATGGCTCGCAGCCATGTTGGGAGGGGCGTGGCTCCTCGGTGTGATCGGCGCGAGCATAGCGTATCTCGGCTGGGGCGTGCCTGACGGCTGGCTTCTCAGGGTCATCGTATGGATCGCGGCCATGGCGCTCACGGTCTTCGCCCACGTGCTCGCCGCGTACGGCGTGTGGGCACTGGGCTACGCGCGGGCGGGGACCGAGACGTTCGCGCTGACGGGCGACCGCGCGGTCGTCCGCCGCACCGCCCTCGGGGTCACGCTGCCATTCAAGATCGCACGAGACCGGCTCTCGCGAGCCGAGATCCTCGACCGCGGCGACGGACGCACCACCGCCGCGGTCGAGTTCCGTTCGTCGACCGGCGCCGTCCGCTTCGGCTCCGCGCTCACCGACAGCGAGGCGATCGAGGTCGTCGAGCGGGTGAACGCGTTCGCGCAGCGCACGGGCGGGCTCGACCTTCGTTGACCGCCGGTTCGTGAGCGCGGTATCATGCCGCGAAGCGCGGCTGACGAGGTCGCGCGGCGTACGGCAGGCGCTGACGAGGACGAGTAGGCGAGCGGACGCCTCCTGAAGCGAGCGGGGACAGTGCAAGCCCGCGGCAGGCGCGCTCATCGAAGATCACCTCCGAGCCTCGGCCCGAAAGGCTTCACGCCGAGTAGGCGCCGACGGGAGCTCCCGTTACAGGGCGACCGAGTGGCGCGCGGCGATGCTCGCGCAAGCTGGGTGGTACCGCGGAGTGCGGAGTGCGCGCTTCGTCCCGGCAGCTGGGACGTGGCGCGCTTTTTCGTGCGCAGAGGCCGAGGAGAGGAACGAGACGGTGGGCAACGATTACAAGCAGACGATGAACCTTCCGCAGACGGACTTCCCGATGCGCGCGAGCCTTGCGACGCGCGAGCCCGAACAGCTCCGCTTCTGGGAGGAGATCGACGTCTACCGTCGTTCGCTCGAGGTCAACGAAGGCGGTCCGACCTTCATACTCCATGACGGCCCACCCTACGCCAACGGCCACATCCACATGGGCACGGCATTCAACAAGGTCTTCAAGGACCTCATCGTCAAGTACAAGACGATGCGGGGCTACTGGTCGCCGTACGTGCCGGGCTGGGACTGCCACGGCCAGCCGATCGAGCATCAGGTCGAGAAGAACCTCGGCCCTGAGCGCATGAAGACCATCTCGCAGGCCGAGCTGCGTGCGCTGTGCCGAGAGTACGCGATGGAGTTCGTAGGCGTGCAAGCCGAGGAGTTCAAGCGTCTCGGCGTTCGCGGCGATTTCGAGGACCCGTACCTCACCCTCAAGCCGAGCTACGAGGCCGGTGACGTGCGCGTCTTCGCCGAGCTGTACCGTCGCGGCATGGTGTACAAGGGCCGCAAACCTATCCATTGGTGCTACCGGTGCCAGACGGCGCTCGCGGAAGCTGAGATCGAGTACTCCGAGGAGACTTCGGACAGCATCTACGTCAAGTTCTGGTTGACGGATCCCCCGCCCGCGTTCTCCGGGGTGGCCGAGAAGGTCGCCGTCCTCATCTGGACCACCACGCCGTGGACGCTTCCCGCCAACGTCGCCGTCACGCTCGCCGCGGACGCGGCGTACGTCGGCGTCCTGGCGGACGGCGAGGTGCTCGTGATGGCCGAGGACCTCGTCCCCGCGGTCGCGCAGGTGGCCGGGTGGGACTCCTACGAGGTGGTGCGGGATGCCGATGGCGAGCCGGTGCGCATGCGGGGCTCGGAGCTCGAGGGCCTGACGTATCGTCTGCCCGTGTTCCCCGAGCGGACGGGCGTCATCATCACCGGCGAGCACGTGGAGCTCTCCACCGGGACCGGCGCCGTCCATACCGCGCCCGGTCATGGCGAGGAGGACTACCTCGTGGGCGTTCGGTACGGCCTGCCCGCCCCGATGCCCGTGGACGACCAGGGCGTGTTCGATCACGGCGGCGGCCCCTTCGCCGGGCTGCACGTCGATGACGCGAACCCGGTCATCATCTCATGGCTGGCCGAGCAGGGTGTGCTGCTCGCTGCCGGCAAGACGACGCACAGCTACCCGCACTGCTGGCGCTGCAAGAAGCCGGTCATCTTCCGCGCCACGGAGCAGTGGTTCATCTCGATGGACAAGACCGGGCTGCGCGACGCGGCGCTCAAGGCCATCGGCACCGTCGAGTGGGTGCCGGGCTGGTCCGTGAACCGCATCACGTCGATGGTCGCCGACCGTCCCGACTGGTGCATCAGCCGACAGCGGGCGTGGGGCGTGCCGATCCCCGTCTTCGAGTGCGCCGCCTGCGGCGAGACCGTCGCCAATGACGAGACGTTCGCCGCCGTCGAGGCGCTCTTCGCCACCGAGGGAGCGGACGCCTGGTTCACCCGCGCGCCCTCAGAGTATCTGCCGCAGGGCATCGCATGTCCCCGCTGCGGTGGCTCTGAACTGGTGCCCGAGAAGGACATCGTCGACGTCTGGTTCGAGTCCGGCGTGTCGCATACGTCCGTGCTCGAGGCGCGCGACGAGCTCCGACGCCCCGCCGAGCTCTACCTCGAAGGGTCGGACCAGCACCGTGGCTGGTTCCAGTCTTCGCTGCTCACGAGCGTGGGCGCCTACGACGAGGCCCCGTTCCGGACCGTGCTCACGCACGGGTTCATCGTCGACGGCGAAGGCCGCAAGATGAGCAAGTCGCTCGGCAACGTCATCTCCCCGGCGGATGTCGTCGGGCAGTACGGCGCCGACATCATCCGCCTCTGGACGGCCTCGGCCGATTACGGGCAGGACATCAGCGTGTCGAGCGAGATCCTGGAGCGCACGAGCGAGGCGTACCGGCGTATCCGCAACACGTTCCGCTTCCTTCTCGGCAACATCTACGACTTCGAGCCCGGAGAAGCGGTCCCGTTCGACCGTATGCCCGAGCTCGACCAGTGGGCGATGACGTCGCTTGCCCGGCTCGTGTCCCGTCTCGGCGCGGCGTACGACGACTGGAAGTTCCACCAGGTGTACCGCGCCATCTACGACTACTGCGTGACCGACCTCTCGGCGTTCTACCTCGATGTGCTCAAGGACCGTCTCTACGCCGACGAGGCCGACTCCGACTCCCGGCGCAGCGCGCAGACGGTGCTGGCCGAGATGCTCACGGCGCTCGTGCGCATGGTGGCGCCAATCCTCTCGTTCACCGCCGAGGAGGTCTGGCGCTTCATGCCCGAGCCCCTGCGGGAGGGCATCGACTCCGTGCACCTCGCCGGATGGCCGACGCTTGAAGTGCCGTCGGCCCGCGCCGCGGAGCTCACCGCGGCGTACGGCGTCGTGCTCGAGGTGCGAGACGAGGTCATGAAGGCCCTGGAGGACGCGCGCAACGCGAAGGCGATCGGCAAGAGCCAGGAGGCGCGCGTGGTCGTGAAGGCCGCCGAGGAGGTCCGTTCCGTGCTCGCCGAGCGGGGCGCCGACGAACTGGCGGCGATGTTCATCGTGAGCGCCGTGGAGGTCGCGCCTTCCGCCGACGGGTCGTTGTCCGTCGAGGTCCTGCCGGCTGCGGGCGAGAAGTGCCCGCGGTGCTGGAACTACCGCGCGCTCGGCGCCGCGGGGCTCTGCGCCCGCTGCGAGGACGTGGTGGCGCGTTAGGGCTTCTCGGCCCGGCGCGTCATCTTTCGGCAGGTAGGACAGTACGGCGAGGTCAGCTAGGGTATACTATCCGTGTGAGACGATCAGCGCCCCCGGCGGGGCGCTTTTCCGATATTCCGAGGCGAGCGTCGCGACAGCCCGTCCAAGGGAGGTCCGGTCATGAACGAGAAGACGTTGGAGCGGTTGAGAGCGGAGCTGCAGTCCGAGCGCGCCCGGTTGCTCGACGAGATCGAGGAATACGAGCGCGACGGCCAGGAGAACCTCTCCGAGGTCTCGGGCGAGAACAACTACCGGGACCATATGGCCGACCAGGGCAGCGCCACGTTCGCGCGTGAGCTCGACATGACGCTCGAGGACAACGCCCGCCAGTTGCTGACGCAGATCGAGGGTGCGCTCGAGCGCGTGGACACGGGCGAGTACGGGACCTGCAAGCGATGCGGCAAGCCGATACCGGTGCAGCGTCTCGAGGCTGTGCCGTGGGCCGACCTCTGCGTGGAGTGCAAGGAATGGGAAGAAAGCCGCTAGTCCTCCGTCGCGCGGGAGTCGTCTTCTCCGCGACGGTCCTCATCGTGCTCGCCATCGACCAGGTCACCAAAGCGATCGTGCGCGCCGAGCTGCCGCTCGGACGCTCGATCCCGGTGATCGAGGGCGTGCTGAGCCTCACGCACGTGCGGAACGAGGGCGCGGCGTTCGGGCTGCTCCCCGGCAAGCTGTGGTTGTTCGTCGGCATCACGCTGCTCGTTCTGGCGGGCATCGCGTTCGCGTGGTGGCGCTATCGCCCGCGCCGAGTGCCGCTCGTCATCTCGCTCGCGCTCGTGACCGCTGGAGCGCTCGGCAATCTCATCGACCGGGTGTTCGCGGGTCGCGTGACCGACTTCTTCAACGTGCATGTGTGGCCCGTCTTCAACATCGCCGACGCTGCGCTCGACACCGGCGTGCTGCTCCTGCTGCTGTGGCTGCTGTTCACCAAGGACATCACGCCGGACGGGGTCGCGCCCGAGCCCTGCCCGCCAGATGACGCGGAACCCGGTATGGCGGCCGAGCAGTGACGTCGCACGAACACGTCGTCAGCGATGACGAATCGGGCATGCGGCTCGATCGTCTTCTTGGCGATCTGGACTTCCTGCCGAGCCGCTCGGCGGCGGTCCGCCTGATCGAGACGGGCAACGTGACCGTCGATGGCCGGGTGGTCGGCAAGAAGCACATCGTGCGTGCCGGCGAGCTCGTGACCGTCACGCCCGCCGACATGGCCCCGCCCGCGCTGACGCCGGAGCACATCCCGCTCGATATCCGCTACGAGGACGAGCATCTCATCGTGCTCTCCAAGGAGGCGGGAATGGTCGTCCACCCCGCGCACGGCCACTGGAGCGGTACGCTCGTGCATGCGTTGCTCGCTCACAGCGAGGACCTGGGTACGCTGGCAGGAGACGAGCGTCCCGGCATCGTGCACCGTCTCGACAAGGACACGTCCGGCCTCATGATGGTCGCCAAGGACGACGAGACCCAGGCTGTCCTCGGCGAGGCGATCAAGATCAGGGCTATCGAGCGGCGGTACGTGACGCTCGTACATGGCTACATCGCCCCGGACACCGGCATCGTGGACGCTCCGCTCGGCCGGCATCCCCGGGACCGCATGCGGATGGCCGTCGATGACGGGCCCGGCTCCAAGCAGGCGGTCACTACCTTCCGGGTGCTCGAGCGCTTCATGGCGGGCACGCACGACGACGGGTACACGCTCGTAGAGTGCAAGCTCTACACCGGTCGCACCCACCAGATCCGCGTGCACATGGCCTACATCGATCATCCGGTCGTCGGAGACCCGATGTACGGCCGCAACCACCCCAAGGCCGACCTCGGCCTGGAGCGCCAGTTCCTGCATGCCTACAAGCTCGCGCTGGACCATCCGATCACCGGAGAGCACATCGAGCTCCTCGATCCGCTGCCCGATGAGCTCGCCGGGCCGCTCCGTGACCTCGAGGAGAGCTCGATGGGCCGGACCGGGGCAGGCGACGAGGTCGTGCCGATCGTTCTGCCGGAGGCGGGCTGAAGCGTCTCGATGGGTTATCGCGCGCCTCGTGTCGGGTAAGGCTGTGAGCGAGGATGGGACGACGGGTGGGCCGATGAGCGGACGACATGCATCCCGTGTTGCCGGCGCGTACATGGTGCTCGCGCTGTTGTGGATACTCGTGTCCGATGGCGTGCTCGTGCTGCTCGACGTCGAGCTCGCCGGTCCTGCCGCGATCATCAAAGGGGTAGCGTTCGTCCTCGTCACCGGCGTGGTCCTGTACGTGGCAGAGCGCCGTTCCGCCGGTCAGCTCGCGGCGACGGCCGCGGAGGCGGTCCGGAGCGAGCAGGCGGCGCAGATCATCAACGAGGAGTACGAGCGCATCGCCGGCCATCTCAGCGCAGTCCTCGACGCGATGCCGCTGCCGATCGTCGCGCTCGAGGGCGACGGCACCGTCGTCATGTGGAACACGGCGGCCGAGAGCACCTTCGGCTGGAGCGCCCAGGAAGTCATCGGTCAGACGAACCCGATCGTCCCGGCCGGCTCGCGCGGGGAGTATGAGGCGCTCATCGGCCGGGCGCTTGCAGGAGAGGCCATCAGGGGGGCGGAGATCGCTCGGCTGCGCAAGGACGGCGTGATGGTTCCTCTGCGGTTGCACACCGCGCCCATCACGGCTGAAGAAGACGGTCGGGCCGTCGGCATCGTGGCTGTGTTCGAGGATGTCACGGCCGAGCGGCGCATGCGTGCCGAGCTCGCCGACTACCGGGAGCACCTCGAGGACCTCGTGGAGGAGCGCACGACCGAGCTGCGCGAGACGAACGCACGGTTGGCCGAGGCGACCAACGCCAAGAGCGCGTTCCTCGCGCGATTGAGCCACGACCTGCGCACGCCGCTCAACTCGATCATCGGCTTCACGCGGCTGCTGCTCAAAGAGATGCCGGGTCCGATCAACGACGAGCAGCGCAAGCAGCTGGCGATGGTCGAGGGCGCGGGCGCGCACCTTCTGGAGCTCATCAACGACGTGCTCGATCTCTCCAAGATCGAGGCAGGTCGCCTCGAGCTGACGTTCGCCGACGTCGCGGTGGGCGAGCTTGCCGAAGAGATCGCGGCCCTCATGTCGCCGCTCGCCGCCGAGAAGGGACTCGCGTGGCAGCTCGACGTCGCGGACCCGGACGTCGTGCTCGAGACCGATCGGCGCAAGGTCATACAGATCCTCGCCAACCTGCTCGGCAATGCAGTGAAATTCACGCGCGAGGGTTCGGTCGGGCTCTCGGTGCGCCGTGACGACGGCGATGTGCTGTTCGAGGTCACAGACACCGGGATCGGCGTGCCTGCCGAAGCGCAGGAGCGCATCTTCCAGGAGTTCGAGCAGGTGTCGCCCGACGACCGCGCCGACGGGACCGGCCTCGGCCTGGCGATCGCCCAGCGGCTCGCCGGCCTGCTGCACGGGTCGATCTCGCTGAACAGCGAGCCGGGGGCGGGCTCCACGTTCACGCTGCGTCTGCCGCTCATCGTCCCCGAGCCCGACGCCGGGGCGGTCGACACTCCCAAGCCGCTCATCCTCACCGTCGACGACGACGTCGACGCGCTCGACTCGTACGGCTACCAGTTCGGCCGTCGCGGGTATCGCGTCGTGCGCGCGCTGACCGGCGCGCAGGCGCTCGAACGGGCGCGCGTGCTCCATCCCGATCTCATCATGCTCGACATCGTCCTGCCGGACACCGACGGCCTTGAGATCCTACGTGCGCTCAAAGCCGAAGCCGCGACTGCCGATATACCAGTGGTGTGCGCTAGCGTGATACGCCTCGAGCACGTGCCGGAAGGCGCCGAGGCCGCGCTCGTCAAGCCGCTCGATGAGTCGAGCCTGGTCTCGACCGTCGAGCAGGTGCTGAACGCGTCTGACCGCCGGCAGGGGGAGGGGCGATCGTGAGAGTACTCGTCGTCGACGACGACCCGGCAGGCCGCTACCTCCTTCGCTCCATCGTCGCCTCGGGCGGCCACGAGGTCGTCGAGGCTGAGAACGGTGCGCAGGCCCTCGAAGCCGCGCGCAGCGATCCGCCCGCGATCATCGTGACCGACATCCTCATGCCGATCATGGACGGCTACCAGCTCTGTCGCGCCTGGAAGGAAGACCAGACGCTCGCCGGCGTGCCGCTCGTGTTCTACACCGCGTCGTACACCGACCCGGCGGATGAGCGGTTCGCGCGGTCGCTCGGCGCCGACGCGTTCTGGCGCAAGCCGATGGATGCGGACGAGCTCCTCCGGGGTATCGCCGAGCTTGCCAGCGAGGGGGCCACGGAGGCGTCGGTCCGTCAGCCGGAGCTCACCGACGAGCGGGAGATCCTGCGGGAGTACAGCGAGCGGCTCGTCCACAAACTGGAAGAGAAGGCGACGAGCCTCGAGAAGGCGAACGCCGAGCTCCGGCGTGCGATGGAGATACTGGCCGAGGAGGTCTCGATCAAGGCGAACCTCATCGCCGAGCTCAACGCCGACGTCCTGCGTCGCAAGCGGGTGGAGGCGGAGCTGCGCGACGAGCGCGACTTCACGCGGAACGTGATCGAGCTCGCCGACCTATTCATCGTCGTGCTCGACGGGTCGGGCGACGTCGTGCTGTTCAGCGAGGGCGCGGAACGCATCAGCGGCTACCAGGTGGACGAGGTGCTCGGCACGGGATACCGGTCGCTCTTCGTGCCGGATGAGCGCCAGGAGGAGTTCGACGCTCTCATGCGCACGCTTGCCGAGAGCGGCGTCCCCCAACGCTACGTCGGCGCGATCCTGACCAAGGACGGGAAGCGGCGCGCGATCGACTGGTCGACGACCGCGACGTTCAGCGACACGGGCGAGGTGCGCTCGATCATCGGCTTCGGTGCCGACGTCACGGACCGTCTGCGCGGCACGGGCGCCGAGCGTGTGGCCGCGGCGGCCGAGCACGGCGTCGTGGCGGGTCGCAGTCGCGCCCAGATCCTGCGCTCCGTCTGCGAGCTCCTGCTCGAGCACTTCGATGTCGGTCTCGTCTGGGCTGCATCACCGGAGGGTGAAGGGGGCATCCGGATGCGTGCCGCCGCGGGGGACGTCGCGCTGGCGGAGCGGCTCGCCGCCGATGCGAGCATGCGGTACCCGCTCGCGACCGCGATCCACGACCGCGCCCCGGTCCTTCGCCTTACAGCGGCCTCCGATGACGAGTGGGCCCGCGCGGCACGCGAGTCCGGTTTCGCGTCGGCGTTCGCGTTCCCCCTGCTCGCGGACGGGGCGGCCATCGGCGCCATCGGCCTGTACAGTCACGACCCGCGGGCGTTCGACGATGAGCTGCAGCAGATCCTCGGCAGGCTGGCCGAGCGCGTCGGAGTGGCGCTCATGCTCGTGGAGAGCCGTGACCTGTTGGCGCAGCAGTCCGCCGGTCTGACGTCGGCGGCCGAGTCTATCTGCATCACCGACGCCGAGCACCGCATCGTGTGGGCGAACCCGGCGTTCTCCGAGCTGACCGGCTACGGGCCCGACGAGGTGGAGGGGCTCTCGCAGTCGCAGATCAGCCCGGATGCCGAGGAGTTCGGGCGGCTGCTCGACGCCATCGAGCACGCCGGCGGCGGCGCCGCGCGCCTTGAGACCCTGGGCGTGCGGAAGGGTGGCCAGCGGTTCTGGGAAGAGGTGACCATCGCGCCGGTGACAGGGCTGGACGAGACGCGCTACGTGTGGATCGAGCGCGACATCAGCGAGGCGCGGCGATTCGAGCAGATGAAATCGGGGTTCGTCGCGAGCGTCTCGCACGAGCTGCGCACCCCGCTCACGAGCATCATCGGCTTCACCGATCTTCTCGGCCAGATGAGGCCGGACGCGCTCGCCGATCGCGGGCTCGAGATCGTGAGCAAGGTGCGCGCTCACAGCCTGCACCTGAAGCAACTCGTGGAGGAGCTCCTCGAGGTGTCGATGATGCAGGAAGAGGGCCTCCGGCTGCAGCTGCGCGAGGCCGACCTGGAGCAGGTCGTCCGGGTGCATGCGGACGCCGTTCCCCGCACGAGCGACCACCGGCTCTCCATCGCGGTCGCGCCGGACCTGCCGCTCGTCCGCTGCGACCCCGAACGGCTCGGGCGAGCCGTGGCGAGCCTCGTGGACAACGCGGTGAAGTACTCGCCCGAAGGCGGGCCCATCGACGTGACCGTCGCCGTGGAAGGGGATGCCGCGACGATCAGGGTCACCGACGCGGGCGTGGGCATCGAGCCCGAGCAGCTGCCGTACCTGTTCGACCGCTTCCGCCAGGGCGACATGTCCTCCACGCGGTCGTACGGGGGGATGGGCCTCGGCCTCTTCGTCGCGGCGCAGGTGGTCGACGCGCACGGAGGGACGATCGAGGTCGAGAGCACAGCGGGCGCCGGATCGACGTTCACGATACGGATACCGCTGGACGGCCCCGCGTGACGAGCCGGACGCCCCGTGCTGTCGGCACGAAGCCGCACGCGCGGTGAGCGCGCGCTCTCCACAAGAACTCCACATCGCCTGAGCGGTTCGACCATCCGGTCGTGGTCTACTGGATGGGGAGTGGCGCTCGAAGGAGGGTGGATGTGACCGCACGAAGAGTGCTCGTGGTGGAGGACGAACCGCATACCCGAGAAGTGGTGGAGGCGTACCTGGAGCGCCAGGGGCTGTGGGTCACCGCGGTGGGCGACGGCTCGCAGGCGTTGGATGCGTTCGCTCACCATCGCTTCGACATCGTGGTGCTCGATCTCAACCTGCCCGGTCTCCCGGGCGAAGAGGTGTGCCGCCGGATCCGCGACGTCTCTGACGTGCCGATCATCATGCTCACCGCCAAGGGCGCCGAGGAAGAGCGCGTCGCCGGCCTGGACCTCGGCGCTGATGACTACCTCGTGAAGCCCTTCAGCCCTCGCGAACTCGTCGCTCGCGTGCGGGCCCTGCTGCGACGCGCCCATGTCGGCGAGGAGCCGCAGCGAGCGCGCGTCGCCTACGGGCCGCTCGAGATCGACCTCTCAGCGCACCGCGTGTTCTGCGACGGTGAGGAGATCGAGCTCACCGCGAGCGAGTACCGCCTGCTGACGGTCCTCTCGCGCTTCCCGGGTCGTGTCTACACGCGGATGGAGCTCGTGGAGAAGGTGCTCGGCTATGACTTCGAAGGATACGAGCGCGCCATCGATTCGCACGTGAAGAACCTGCGCGCCAAGCTGGGCGATGACCCGCGCGAGCCACGCTTCATCCACACGGTGTTCGGTGTCGGCTACCGTTTCGATCCGGGAGACGACACGGCCGAGGGCGCTGGCCACGACGCCGGGACGACGTGATGGCTGCTCGCGCCCTCGGCGTCAGGCTGAGCCTTGCGTTCGCGATCGTGGCGGTGCTCACCATCGCGCTCGCCATGGTGATGGTGGGCGTCGGGGTGCAGCGGCAGTTCGGACAGTACGTGACGCAGCGGCTCCAGGACCGCGCGGATACCGCCGCGACGCTCCTCGGAAGCGAGTACGAGCGGAGCGGCACGTGGGCACGGGCGGACTTCTCGGTGCTCGCGCAGTTCGCCGCGGGGGAGGACCTGCGCTTGCGGGTGCTCGGCCCGCACGGCGACCTCGTCGCGTACTCCGTGGAAGGCGGCATGGTGCGGTCGCCTGAAGCCGACGACGCGCCGCGGACGGTGAGCGCGCGGGCGCCCATCATCGTGCACGGCCGCTACGTGGGCGAAGTGCTCATCGCGACGACGAGCCCCGGGGGGCTGCTCACCGCGCGCGATCTGGCGTTCCGACGCTCGCTTCTCTGGATGCTCGTCGTCGTGGGGCTCGTCGCGGCGATCGCCGCGAGCATCGCCGGGGCCGCGTACACGAGGTCCATCGTCGCGCCCATCAACGCGGTGACCCGGGTCGCCGCCGCGCTGCGGTCCGGCGACCGCTCGGCGCGCACCGGGATGAACGGAGAGGACGCGATCGGAGCGCTCGGAAGCACCCTGGATGCGATGGCCGACGCGATCGAGGCGGATCGAGAGGCGGAACGCCGCCTCACCGCCGACGTCGCTCACGAGCTCCGGACGCCGTTGCAGGCGATCCAGGCCACCGTCGAGGCGATGCAGGACGGCGTCCTGCCCACCGATGAGGAGCGGCTCTCCGTGCTGCACGACGAGACCGTACGTCTCGGACGTCTGGTCGGCTCGATCCTCGAGCTGTCGCAGCTGGAGCGGGGCACGGCGGCCGTGACGCTCGGCCCGCTCGATCCCGCCGCGCCCGTCGAGCAGGCGATCGAAGGCTCGCGCGCGCTCATGGAGTCAGTCGGGTTGACGCTCACGGCCGATGTGGAGCCTGGTCTGACCGTCATGGGCGACCCTGACCGGCTGACGCAGGCCGTGGCCAACCTCCTGTCGAACGCCGCGCGCTACACGCCCGAGGGCGGCACAGTACGGGTGGGCGTCTCGGCCGAGAAGGGCACGGCCGTGATCGAGGTCGCCGACACTGGCATCGGCATCGCTCCGGAGGACCGCGACCGGGCGTTCACGCGCTTCTGGCGTGCCGATCCGGCACGCGCGCGCGCGAGCGGGGGCCTCGGCATCGGGCTCGCGGTCGTGCGGGAGATCGTGGAGCGTCACGGCGGCACGGTCGCGCTCGACGGCGTCGAGGGCGGCGGCACGGTCGTGCGCATCACGCTGCCGCTCGTGACCGCCGGGTCCGCGTGAACCTGCGGCGGGCCGCTTTACGCCGCGCGCCGGGGCTGGTAGGCTGCTGAAGACCTTTAATACCGGTCCCGTGAGGCCGGCAAGGAGCCGAACCGCATACGTCGCGCCGCAGTCCATCGTCGCAGCCCGCGCAGACCGCCACAGTCGCCTTCTTGCCGCCCGCAAGGAGGCGTTTTCCTTGCGGGGACGTCTCAGGACCCGCGAGCAGGGAGCGAGCGATGGGCTATCGGATGAAGGCCGAGGTCATGGATGCCACGGCCATCGACCGGGCGCTGACGCGGATCGCGCACGAGATCGCCGAGGCGAACCGGGGCGTCGACAACGTCGCCCTGGCCGGCGTCGTGACCCGGGGCGCGAGCATGGCGCAGCGGCTGGCCGAGCGGATCGAGCGGTTCGAGGGTGTCGCCGTCCCCGTGGGGAGCCTCGACATCTCGTTCTACCGGGATGACGTCGCGACGCACCTCAACCCCGAGGTGCACCGGACCGACATCCCGTTCGACGTCGAGGGCCGGGACGTCGTCCTGGTTGACGATGTGCTCTACACGGGCCGCACCATCCGGGCCGCCATGGACGCGATCATGGACTACGGCCGTCCGGCCACCATACAGCTCGCAGTCCTCGTCGACCGCGGCCACCGCGAGCTTCCGATCCGTGCCGACTACGTCGGGAAGAACGTCCCCACGGCGCGGCGCGAGCGGGTGCGGGTCCTGCTGACCGAGCACGACGACCGCGACGGCGCGGTCATCTACGAGCAGGACGGGGAGGACGAGTAGCATGCTGTCGTGCAAGCACATCCTCACGATGGACGACCTCTCCGCCGCCGACATCGTGCAGATCCTCGACACGGCGGATTCCTTCTCGGAAGTCAACGAACGCCGCATCAAGAAGCTCCCGACGCTGCGTGGTCGCACGGTCGTGAACCTCTTCCTCGAGCCGTCCACGCGCACGCGCACCTCGTTCGAGATCGCCGCCAAGCGTCTCTCGGCGGACGGGCTCAACTTCACCGCGTCCTCCTCGGCCACCGTGAAAGGCGAGAGCCTGCGCGACACGGCCAGGACGCTCTCGGCGATGTCCTGCGACCTGGTCGTCGTGCGACACAAGTACGCGGGCGCGCCGCAGATGCTGGCCGAGTCGATGGACGCATGCATCGTCAACGGTGGTGATGGCATGCACCAGCACCCCACCCAGGCGCTGCTCGACCTCTTCACGATGCGCAGCCGTCTTGGGAGGCTCGAGGGGCTCACGGTGGGCATCGTGGGCGACATCTACCACAGCCGCGTGGCGGGCTCGCTCGTGCCGGCGCTCAAGAAGGTGGGCGCCCGGCCGATCGTCATCGGGCCGCCGACGCTCATGCCGGCCCGCCCCGACGTGCTCGGCGCCGATGTCGTGTACTCGCTCGATGAGGCGCTGCCCGAGCTGGACGTCGCGTACATGCTGCGCGTCCAGTTCGAGCGTGCCGAGCGCATGCCGTTCCCGTCCAACCGCGAGTACGCTCGCTTCTACGGCATGAACGGAGCGCGTCTGGCCGCCGCCAAGCCCGAGATGATCGTCATGCATCCGGGGCCGATGAACCGCGGCGTGGAGATCTCGGCGGAGGTCGCCGACTCGCCGCGCTCGCTCGTGCTCGATCAGGTGAACGCCGGTGTGGCGGTCCGCATGGCCGTCATGTATCTGCTGCTGGGAGGTGCCGAGAGTGGCGTTGCTGCTTAAGGGAGGACGCGTCGTCGACCCCGCGGTCGGCCTGGATGCCACGCTCGACATCGTCATCCGGGACGGGGTGATCGCCGAGGTGGGCGAGGACCTCTCGATCCCCAAGGGCGAGACGATCGACTGCGCGGCCAAGGTGGTGCTTCCGGGCCTCGTGGACGCGCACACGCACCTGCGGGAACCCGGGCGCGAGGACGAGGAGACCGTGGAGAGCGGCACGCGCGCCGCGGCGCACGGAGGCTTCACCGCCGTCTGCGCGATGCCCAACACCGATCCGGTGTGCGACACGGGTTCCGGCGTCCGCTTCCTGCTCGAGCGCGCCGAGGACGTCGGGGTCGTGCGGGTGCACGTCATCGGCGCGGTGACGCGCGGGCAGCGCGGTGAGGCGCTGGCGGAGATCGGCGACATGCGTGCCGAGGGCGCCGTCGCGTTCAGCGATGACGGCCACGGCATCCAGACCGGTGGCATGGCGCGCATCGCCATGGACTACCTCAAGGCGTTCGACGCCGTCATGATCTCGCACGCGGAGGACAGCTCGCTCTCGTCGGGAGGCGTCGTGAACGAGGGCGTCATCTCGACGCGTCTCGGTCTGCCCGGCTGGCCGGCCGCCGCCGAGGAAGCGATGGTCGCGCGCGACATCCGACTCGTCGAGCTCACCGGCTGCCGCCTGCACCTCGCGCACCTGTCGACGGCGGGTTCGATCGCGCTCGTGCGTGACGCCAAGGAGCGCGGGCTGCCGGTGACGTGCGAGGTCACGCCGCACCACCTGTTCCTGGATGAAGAAGCGCTCTCCGGTTACGATACGAACCTGAAGATGAACCCTCCGTTGCGGACCGCCGCGGACCGCGAGGCGCTCATCGAGGCCGTCTGCGACGGGACGGTCGACTGCATCGCCACCGATCACGCCCCTCACGCGCTCCACGAGAAGGAGTTGGAGTTCGAGTTGGCACCGTTCGGCACGACCGGTCTTGAGACGGCCCTCTCCCTGGTGAACACGCACCTCGTGTCCACCGAGAAGCTCGACTGGGCGGCTGTGGCGCGCCTGATGGCGCACGGCCCTCGTGCCGCGCTCGGCTTGCCGAACGTGACGCTGGCGGCGGGATCCGTCGCCGACATCACCATCGTTGACCCTGAGGCCAAGGTCGAGGTTACGCGCGACTGGCTGGTGGGGACGTCCAAGAACTCGGCGTTCCTCGGCGCGCGGCTGCTCGGCAAGGCGAGCGATGTGCTCATCGGCGGGTACTTCGCGCTGCGTAACGGGAAGGTGGTCGCGTGACGGACGGCGCACGCGCACTCCTCGCGCTCGAGGACGGCACGGTCTTCGCCGGCCGGTCATGCGGCGCCGCGGGCGAGGCGTCGGGTGAGGCGGTCTTCAACACGTCGATGTCGGGCTACCAGGAGGTGCTCACCGACCCCTCCTACGCCGGGCAGATCGTGACGATGACGATGCCGCACATCGGCAACTACGGCGTCAACGAGGCCGACATGGAATCGCGCGGCGTCTTCGCCACCGGCTTCGTCATGCGGGAGTGCTCTCGCGTATCGTCGAACTGGCGTGCCGAGGAGAGCCTGCGCGGTTTTCTCACGCGTCATGGTGTGGTCGCGATCGAGGGGATCGACACGCGGCGTCTCACGCGCCACATCCGTGAGGCCGGCGCCATGCGGGCGGTCATCTCCACCGAGGACCTCGACCCCGCGTCGCTGGTGGCCAAGGCGGCCGCCGCGCCGGGGCTCGCCGGGCGCGACCTGGTCGCCGAGGTGGCGTTCGCCGAGCGCTTCGTGTGGGGCGGCGAGATGCCGCCCGAGTGCGAGATCCCGGTCGACACCGGCGTATTGCCGGC
Organism: Anaerosomatales bacterium; assembly: GCA_030019445.1. Taxonomy (GTDB): domain Bacteria; phylum Actinomycetota; class Coriobacteriia; order Anaerosomatales; family Anaerosomataceae; genus JASEEU01. The sequence goes on from JASEEU010000001.1 coordinate 236,573, forward strand.
CAACCCACGCTACCGCGTCGCGTGCCTCGACTCGGGCATCAAGTACAACATCCTGCGCCGCCTGGCCGAGCTCGGCTGCGAGTGCATCGTGCTGCCGCCGACGACGACCGCCGAAGACGTGCTCGCGCTCGAGCCGGACGGCGTCTTCCTCGCCAACGGGCCCGGCGACCCCTCGGCGGTGGACTACCTGTACGAGACGCTGCGCGACCTGCTCGGCGAGCGGCCGGTCTTCGGCATCTGCCTCGGCCACCAGATGCTCTCGCTCGCGCTCGGCGCGTCGACGTACAAGCTCAAGTACGGCCACCGGGGCGGCAACCAGCCCGTGATGAACCTGCTCACCGGCGGGGTGGAGATCACGAGCCAGAACCACGGGTTCTGCGTGGACTTCTCGGCCATAGGGCCGCTCATGCCTGAGGAGAGCGGCGGCCTCGCGCACGACGTGGACGACCTCGGTGCCTGGGTCCGCTCCGGCGTCGCGCCGGTCGTGCGGTCCGAGCGCTTCGGTCGCGTGCAGCTCACGCACGTCAACCTGAACGACATGACCGTCGAAGGCGTGCGCGCGCTCGACCTGCCGGCGTTCTCGGTGCAGTACCACCCGGAGGCTGCGCCCGGGCCGCACGACGCGCGGTACCTGTTCGGCGCGTTCGCGCGGCTCATGGACGGTGACGAGGCGATCTACGAGGTGCAGGGGGACTGATGCTGACCACGGTGCTCGTGCCCACGGACTTCACCTCCGACGCCGGACAGGTCCTCGCGTTCGCGCACGGCCTGCCGGCGCTCGGCGTGCGCCGCGTGGTGCTCGCGAACGTCGTCGAGGCGTCGGGCATGGAAGGCCCGGTCATCGCGGCCAAGGTGGACGCCGTGCGCGACCGCCTGCGCGACGTGGCGGGCGCGCTCGAGGCGAGCGGCATGCGCGTCGAGGTGCGCGTGCCCACCGGCGACGTCTTCGACGAGCTCGTGGCGCTTGCCGCCGAGATGGGCGTGGACGCCATCGTCGCGGGTTCGCACGCCAAGTCGCTCGTGGACCAGCTGGTCGCCGGCTCGGTATCCGAGCGGCTCCTGCGCGACGCGAGCGTCCCGAGCATGCTCGTGCGCTTCGAGCTGCTGCGCAATCAAGCCGACCCCGCCGAGCTGGTGCGCCGGTTCGGCGACAAGGTCCTGCTGCCGACGGATTTCTCGCTCGCCGCTCAGCACGCCTTCACGATGGTCCTCGAGCTGCCCAAGGGGGCCGTCAAGACCCTCTACCTGCTGCACGCGATCGACCCGGCGTTGTCGGGGGAGAAGTTGCGTCGTGCCGAGGAGGGCGCCGAGTTCCAGCTCCGCAACATGCAGGCGATGGCGCGTCAGGAGGGCATCACCGCGGCCATCGCCATCCGGCGGGGCGACCCCGCCCGCGCGGTGCTGAGCGAGATCGACGAGCGTCGCGTCACCGGCGTGGTCACCGGGACCCGCGGGCGCAACGCCGTGGCCGAGATGCTCCTCGGCAGCGTCTCGATGACCGTGCTCAAGCAGGCGTCGTGTCCCGTCATGATCGTGCCCTAGTCGAAAGGCAGCGCGTGCCACGCAGAGACGACATCCACAAGATCCTCATCATCGGGTCCGGTCCTATCGTGATCGGGCAGGCGTGCGAGTTCGACTACTCGGGCGCGCAGGCGTGCAAGGTGCTGCGCGAGGACGGCTACGAGGTCGTGCTCGTCAACAGCAACCCGGCGACGATCATGACCGACCCGGAGTTCGCGGACCGCACCTACGTCGAACCCATCACTCCGACGTTCATCGAGAAAATCATCGCCGCCGAGCGGCCCGACGCGCTGCTGCCGACCCTCGGCGGGCAGACCGGCCTCAACGCCGCGATGGCGCTCGCAGAGAGCGGGATCCTCGATGCCTACGGCGTCGAGCTCATCGGCGCCACGCTGCCGGTCATCAAGAAGGGCGAGGACCGCAAGCTCTTCCGGGAGGCGATGGAGCGCATCGGGCTCGACGTCCCGAAGAGCGGCTACGCGTACTCGGTCCAGGATGCCGAAAGGCTCGTCGGGGAGATCGGCTTCCCCGCCGTCATCAGGCCGTCGTTCACCCTCGGCGGCGCCGGTGGCGGGATCGCCTACAACGTGGACGAGCTGCGCGACATCGTCACCCACGGGGTCGCGCTCTCGCCGGTGGGCGAGGTCCTCGTCGAGGAGAGCATCCTCGGCTGGAAAGAGTACGAGATGGAGGTCATGCGCGACGCGAAGGACAACTGCGTCATCGTGTGCTCCATCGAGAACTTCGACGCCATGGGCGTGCACACCGGCGACAGCATCACGGTCGCGCCGGCGCAGACGCTCACCGACCGCGAGTACCAGACGATGCGCGACGCGTCCCTCGCCATCATGCGCGAGATCGGTGTCCAGACGGGCGGGAGCAACGTGCAGTTCGCGGTCGACCCCGACGACGGACGGCTCGTCGTCATCGAGATGAACCCGCGCGTGTCGCGTTCCTCGGCGCTCGCCTCCAAAGCGACCGGCTTCCCGATCGCCAAGTTCGCCGCCAAGCTCGCGGTGGGCTACACGCTCGATGAGATCCCGAACGACATCACGCGCGAGACGCCCGCGTGCTTCGAGCCGAGCATCGACTACACGGTGGTGAAGGTCCCGCGCTGGGCGTTCGAGAAGTTCCCGGGCACGGACACCACGCTCACCACTCGCATGAAGTCGGTGGGCGAGGCCATGGCGATCGGCAGGACGTTCGCCGAGGCGCTCGGCAAGGCCATGCGCTCCCTCGAGAACGGGCGCGCGGGCCTGGGCGCGGACGGGAAGGACGAGTTCGACGAGGAGCACTTCGACGCGTTGCTTGCCACGCCCAACGAACAGCGGCCGTTCTACATCGCGGAGGCCTATCGCCGCGGATGGACGACCGGGGAGATCGCCACGCTTACGAGGATCGATCCCTGGTTCCTCGACCAGATCGAGGCTATGGTCGCCGCTGAGAACGCGGTGCGTGAACGCGGCCTCGACGGCATGGATGCTGAGGCGATGCGCGCGGCGAAGCGTTCCGGGTTGTCGGATGCGCAGATCGCGTACCTTACAGGTGCCGATGAGGCACAGGTCCGTCAGCAAAGGCTCGACCTCGGGGTGAGGCCTACGTTCAAGTCGGTCGATACGTGTGCCGCCGAGTTCGCAGCGCAGACCCCGTACTACTACAAGACGTACGAGGACGAGGATGAGGTGGCGCCGTCCGACCGGCCCAAGGTCATGATCCTCGGCGCTGGTCCCAACCGTATCGGCCAGGGCATCGAGTTCGACTACTGCTGCGTGCACGGGGCGTACGCTCTGTCCGCGCTCGGCTACGAGACGATCATGGTGAACTGCAACCCCGAGACGGTGTCGACCGACTACGACACCTCGGACCGCCTGTACTTCGAGCCCCTGACCCTGGAAGACGTGCTCGACATCTGCGACGCCGAGCAGCCCGAGGGCGTGCTCGTCACGTTCGGCGGGCAGACGCCGCTCAAGCTGGCGCGCGCGCTAGAGGAGCGCGGCGTCCCGATCCTGGGGACGCCCCCCGAGGCGATCGACCTCGCCGAGGACCGCAAGCGCTTCGCCGGCGTCCTCGACGACCTCGGAATCGCGTACCCCGCAGCTGGAACCGCGACGACGATCGAGGAAGCCGTCGAGGTCGCCGCGCGCATCGGCTACCCGCTGCTCGTCCGCCCGAGCTACGTGCTCGGTGGCCGGGGCATGGTCATCGCGTACGGCGAGGAGTACCTCGTGCGCTACGTCCGCCAGGCGACCGAGGTCTCGCCGGACCATCCGGTGCTGCTCGACCGCTTCCTCGAAGGCGCGATCGAGGTCGACGTCGACGCGGTGTGCGATGGGACGTCGGTCTACATCGGCGGCGTCATGGAGCACATCGAGGAGGCGGGCATCCATTCGGGCGACTCGGCCTGCTGCGTCCCGCCGTTCTCGCTCGGCACCGACACGATCGACCGGATCAAGACCCACGCCCGTGACCTCGCGCTCGCGCTCGGCGTGCGCGGCCTCATGAACGTGCAGTTCGCCGTCAAGGACGAGGAGGTCTACGTCCTCGAGGTGAACCCGCGGGCGAGCCGGACGGTTCCCTATGTCAGCAAGGCCACAGGCGTGCCGCTCGCGAAGGTGGCGGCACGGGTCATGGCCGGTCGTCCTCTTGCCGAGATGGGCCTTCCCGCCGAGGACCGTGAGCTCGGGCGGTACTGCGTGAAGGAGGCGGTCATGCCCTTCGGCCGGTTCCCTGGCACCGACAGCATCCTCGGTCCGGAGATGAAGTCGACGGGAGAGGTCATGGGCGTCGCACCCGACTTCCCGGCGGCGTACGCCAAGAGCCAGCTCGCTATCGACTACTCGCTGCCGTCGGGCGGGACCGCGTTCATCTCGGTATGCGACCGCGACAAGCGCAGCGTGGTGCCGATCGCGCGCCACCTCCAGCAGCTCGGGTTCTCGATCATGTCCACCACGGGCACCGCTCGGCTGCTGAGGGCCAACGGCCTTGCGGTGCGCGAGGTGCTCAAGGTGCACGAAGGCAGGCCGAACATCGTGGACGCCATCGTCAACGGCGACGTGCAGCTCGTGATCAACACGCCGTTCGGACGGGAGACGCGTTCAGACGGCTATCACATCCGGACCGCCGCCGTGCAGCACGGCGTCAGCAACATCACGACGCTCGCGGCGGCCCAGGCGAGCGCGCAGGCGATCGAGGCGATGCTGAGCGGCCGGCTCGACGTCATCGCGCTTCAGGACTTCGGCGGCACCGCGTGAGCTGCGCGCAGGACATGACGCCCCGGCGGTGTCTCGAGCGGGTGTCGCTCATGGCGAACGAGCGCGTCGCCGAGGGCGTCGGGCTTGCGGTGTTCGCGGCGCCCGGTGTCGCGCGCGATATCCGGTCCGGTCAGTTCGTGCATCTGCGCATCGCCGAGGGAGCGTCGTTCATCCTGCGTCGTCCGTTCTCGGTGCACCGCGCCGCCGGGGACCGCATCGAGGTGCTCTACCAGGTGCTCGGCGTGGGAACGCGTGCGCTGTCGCTTGCCGAGCGCGGCGCCGAGATGGACCTCATCGGCCCGCTCGGCACCGGTTGGAGCATCCCGGAGGGCGTCGCGCACGCGCTGTTGGTGTGCGGTGGGCTCGGTGCGGCTCCGCTCGGGATGCTTGCCGAGGAACTCGCCGGGCGCGGCGTCGCGGTCAGCGTGGCGCAGGGCGCGCCGACGGCCGAGCGCCTTGTGGCGCGCGAGCTGTTCTCGGCGGCGGCGCGACGGCACGAGATCGCGACGGATGACGGCTCGGCCGGGCAGCGCGGGTTCGTCACGCTGCGGTCGGAGGCGCTCATGGACGCCGACGCCCCCGACGTGGTGTACACGTGCGGACCCGAGCCGATGCAGCGCATCGTGGCGGCGCAGGCCGCTCGGCGCGGCATCGCGTGCCAGGTCTCGCTCGAGCGCCTCATGGCGTGCGGCGTGGGCGCCTGCCTGTCGTGCGTGGTGAGCACGGTGCACGGGCAGCGCCGCGCCTGCGTCGACGGACCGGTGTTCGACGCCGCCGAGATCCTGTGGGACCGGGACGAGTCTCCTGAGCATGAGGGGTAGCATGAGCCACGACGTCGACATGCGCGTGCGGATCGGCTCGCTCGAGCTTCGCAACCCGGTGATGACCGCGTCCGGGACGTTCGGCTCGGGGCGGGAGTACGCGGACTTCGTGGATCTCGCTCTTCTCGGCGCGGTCGTGACCAAAGGCGTCGGGCTCGAGCCGTGGCCCGGCAATCCCGCGCCCCGCATCGCCGAGACGGACTCGGGCATGCTCAACTCGATCGGCCTGCAGAATCCGGGCGTCGAGGCGTTCTGCGCCGCCGATCTCGCGTGGCTCCGGACGCAGGACGTCCCGGTCGTCGTGAACGTCATCGGTCACACGGTGGCCGAGTACGCGGCAGTGGCCGCGCGCCTCTCGCGCGAGGACGGCGTGGACGCGCTTGAAGTGAACATCTCCTGTCCCAACGTCGACGAGGGCGGGATGGCGTTCGGCACGAGCTGCGCCGCGGCCGCCGAGGTCACGCGTGCCGTCCGCGAGGTCACCACGTTGCCCGTGATCGTCAAGCTTAGTCCCAACGTGGGGGAGATCGCGCCGATCGCCCGCGCGGTCACCGACGAGGGCGCCGACGCCGTGAGCCTCATCAACACGCTGCTCGGCATGGCGATCGACACGCGCACGTTCAGGACGGTGCTCGCGCGTGGCGTCGGCGGACTCTCCGGTCCCGCGATCAAGCCGGTGGCGCTTCGGATGGTGTGGGAGGTCGCCTCGGCTGTGGCTGTGCCGATCATCGGGATGGGCGGTATCATGACCGGCGAGGACGCGGCGGAGTTCATGCTCGCGGGAGCGTCGGCCGTGGCGGTCGGCACCGCGAACTTCGTGGACCCGACGGCGACGACGAAGGTGGCGGACGGCCTACGGCGCTTCTGCGCCGAGCGCGGCATCGCCGCGGTGCGGGAACTGACCGGCGCGGCACGCACCTGACCGAGAGCGGGGAGCGCGATGAGCGAAGAGCACAGGAGCGGAGCCGACGACGCGTCCGAGCGCGCAACGCCCGCTCCGCTGCCCGTGACGGACCTGCCACCCGTGCCGGCCCCTGTCGAGGTGCCCGTCCGGCGCCGGCCGCGATGGCCCTGGATCGTGGGCATCATCGCGGTGGTCGTTATCATCGCGGGGTGCGTCGGCAGCTACTACCTCGTCGACAGCCTGCTCGGCGACGAAGCATCCTTCGACGACCCGGTCATCCCGGTCTCGTTCGGAGGTCCGGGTGGCGAGAGCATCGTCTGGTCGGGGAATGGCCGGTACGCGGTGATCCAGCACTACGAGGACTTCGACATCCCGGTCGTGGTCGTCTGGGACCGCGAGACCGATGAGGTGCGGACCGAGCGCGGCTACGTGCTCGTCGCTGCCGAGACGTTCGGAGCGCAGGTGTGGCTCGAGCCGCGGTCGGATGTCGTGGACTGGGTCGACGGTATCGCCGACATCGCCGACCACCGCCCGGAGCGCCTGCTCGTGTGGCGGCTCGATGTGCCCGGCGCGACACCGACCGACGACGCTCCCGCAAAGTGGCGTGCGTGGCCGGGACCCGGCGATCGCGTCGCGTACCTGGAGGTCGACCCGCTCAAGGGCGCGGCTCCGGCCAAGGTGCTCATCAACAACGCGGCGTCGAGCGGGGAGGGCGTCAAGGCCGAGCTGCCCGATGACGTCGGTACGTTCCTGCCGGTGGGCTGGTCGCCGTCCGGTCGCTACTTCGCTCTTGAGGAGCTCGCCGACCTGACGGGCACGTCCTGGACGGACCCGGATGCCGACCCGCTCGGGGAGGCCTCTCCCGGCGAGCGGTCCCCACGGCGCCTACTGGTCGTCGATGCCGAGACGGGCGCGCTCGTCGGCGACAGCCCGCTTGACGAGGCGGTCGACCACGCGCCGGCGAGCGTCTGGGCGGCGGACGAGGACACGCTCTACACGGTCGCTTCGTCGCTGTGGGACCCGGAGACGGGTGACGACCTTCCGGCGCAGGTCTGGCGCGTCGAACCGGGCGAGGAGCCCGTCGACGCGTTCGCTGCCGAAGGCTGGGAACGACGCGGCCGTCTCGACGCCGCGTACTTCCTGCGTTTCATCGGCTGGAGTCCCGAAGGCCCGCTGCTCTTGAGCGACGAGGCGCTCTGGCGCCTGGGCGCTGACGGACCGGACCGGCTCGGCGGCGCGTACTGGACGGGTGCGGCGTGGGCGCAGGATGCGGGACTCGTCGCCATCACGCAGGAGTGGGACTCGGCCACCGACACCGATCGGCTGGTGGCGTCGTTCCAGGAGGGGATCGGCGCTCCGATCAGGGTGATCTGGGAAGGACCGCCGATCGACGGAGAGGTGGGCATGAGCTTTGACTGACACCGCTGTCACGGTACCCGCTCGAGCGCGGGACGCGCTCATCGTGGCGCTCGATCTCCCGGAGCGCGATGCGGCGCTCGCCGTCGCGCGTGACCTCAAGGGTCGCTGCGGGTGGGTGAAGGTGGGCATGACGCTCTACGACGGTGCCGGCCCGGACATCGTCCGCGAGCTCCGGGCGCTCGGCTTCAAGGTCTTCGTGGACCTCAAGCTGCACGACATACCGCACCAGGTGCGCGGTGCCTGCGGGGTCCTCGTGCGCCAGGGCGCCAACCTGTTCACCGTCCATGCGTCGGGCGGGCGGGCGATGCTCGAGGCCGCCGCGTCCGCCACCGCCGCGGCCGCCGAGCGCTTCGGGGTGCCGCGTCCGGCGGTGATCGCGGTGACGGTGCTGACGAGCCTCGATGACGCCGCTCTCGCCGAGATGGGCTTTTCGCAGAGCGCCGGCGAGCACGTGGCCGCGCTTGCCGCACTCGCGCGCGACGCGGGCGTGGACGGCGTGGTCTGCTCGCCGGCCGAAGCCGCGGGCATGCGTGCGCTGCTCGGCCCCGAGGCGCTTGTCGTGACGCCCGGAGTGCGCCCGTCGGGCGCCGAGACGGGCGACCAGTCGCGTGTCGCGACGCCCGCCGAGGCGATCGCTGCCGGAGCGAGCCACCTGGTGGTCGGGCGGCCGGTCACCGAAGCCCCGAGTCCCGGGGCGGCAGCGGACGCGATCGTCGCGGAGATCGAGACCGCCATACAGGGGAGGGAGTGACGATGGAGCTCACCGATGCCGAGGTCCTCGCGGCGTTCGAAGAGTCGGGCGCTGTGCTGGCCGGCCACTTCCAACTCACGAGCGGGCGGCACTCGGCGACCTACATCCAGTGCGCCCGCGTCCTGGAAGACCCGGCGTTGACGACCCGGCTCGCGGCCGAGATCGCTCGTCGCGTCGGGGACCGTTTCGACCTGGTCGCCGCTCCGGCGGTCGGGGGCATCATCATCGGATTCGCGGTCGCGCAGGCACTGGGGGTCAAGTTCATCTTCAGTGAGCGCCAGGATGGTCGCATGGTGTTCCGTCGTTCCTTCGATGTGCCCGAAGACGCGCGCGTCCTGGTGGTAGAAGACGTGGTCACGACGGGTGGCAGCGTCGCCGAAGTGGTCGAGCTGGTGCGCTCGGCCGGAGGCGAGGCGGCGGCCGTCGCTTCCCTGATCGACCGGGGCGGAGAGAAGGCGTTCGACGTGACGTATCATCCTCTCCTTCGACTGGACGTCGAGTCTTGGGAGCCGTCCGCGTGCGAGCTCTGCGCGGCCGGGATACCGCTCTACTCACCCGGTAGCAGACGACTTTCTTCCTAAGGGTTGGCATATCCGCAGGTCAGGGGTATCATCAACACCGTATTGGCCGGTATCGGGTCGGCCTGGCCGAGCCCGAAGCACGATACGTCGGATCATGAGACGAGGAGGAATCATGGCTCTGCCGAACCTTTCTGAGGCCGATCGCCAGGCTGCACTGAAGAAGGCGGCCGAGGCGCGCCAGAAGCGCGCCGAGCTCCGCCAGAAGATCAAGGGCGGCGAGATGTCGTTCGCCGAGGTCATGAAGTCCTCGGCCGACCCCATCGTGGCGCGGATGAAGGTCTCCACCCTGCTCGAGAGCCTTCCGGGCTTCGGCAAGGCCAAGGCCGCCAAGATCATGGAAGAGCTCCAGATCTCCGAGAGCCGTCGCGTGCAGGGTCTCGGCGCCCGCCAGCGTGAGCAGCTCATGGAGCGGCTCGGCTGATCCGGCGTTGAGCGCACGCTCTTCGGCTCACGGCAATCTCATCATCGTCTCCGGTCCTTCCGGGGCCGGAAAAGGGACCCTGGTCGAGCGACTTGAGGCCAGGGTTCCGCGCGTCTGGGTGTCGGTCTCGGCCACGACGCGCGCTCCCCGGCCCGGCGAGGTCGACGGCGAGGACTACTTCTTCCTGTCCCCGGAGGAGTTCGACCGGCGTCTCGCCTCAGGAGACTTCCTCGAGTGGGCGGAGGTGCACGGGAACCGCTACGGCACGCTGCGCTCGGCGGTCGAGGAGCGGATGGCCGAGGGGCGCGACGTCGTCTTGGAGATCGACCCGCAGGGCGCCTTCCAGGTCAAGGACGCAATGCCGCATGCCTCGCTCGTCTTCATCGTGGCGCCGTCGCTCGACGAGCTGGAGCGGCGCATCCGCCGTCGCGGCGCCGAGACAGACGAGCAGGTCAGGCGGCGTCTTGCGACCGCGGTGCGAGAGCTCGAGCTTGTGGGTAGCTACGACTATGTGATAGAAAACGATGATGTCTCCCAGGCCACGGACAAGCTTGTGGCCTACGTCGAGAACCTCGCATCGGAGGAATCCTGAAATGGTCATCCAGCCCGACGTCGACCTGTTGCTCTCCACGGTCGACTCCAAGTACACGCTCTGCATCATCGCCGCCAAGCGCGCGCGCCAGATCAACGACATGATCCACGGCGTACGTGACCAGGCGCTGCTCACCATGCAGGCGCCGCAGATCGCGCAGATCACCAGCACGAAGCCGCTGACGCTCGCGCTCGACGAGATCGCGAACGGCGACATCTCCTACGAGCGCACCAAGGAGAGCTACAAGTAGCGCCGGTGGGCGATCGCAGCTGACCGCGGTGCCCCGCTGCCTTCGGCTGCGGGGCACCCGTCGTCTTGAAGGGGAGCGCATGTTCGAGCGAGGACTGCTCGTCCACTATCACGAGATCGGCCTCAAGGGGAAGAACCGGGGCCGGTTCGAGCGTCAGCTCGTACGCAATCTCCAGACCGCCGCCGGCGGCCTCACCGGAGGCACGGTCTCGCGCTTCGCGAGCAGGCTGTTCGTGCCGATCACCGACGAGGATGCGCTCGAGGCGCTCATCGAGCGTGTCGCGCGTACGCCCGGCGTGAGCTACCTCGGCGACGCGTACGTCGCGTCGCGTCTCCCCGACGACATGGCGCGTGCGGCGCTGCACGCGCTCCGGGTCGAGTCGGAGCGGCGGGGCGGGGCAGCGACGTTCGCGATCGACGCGCGTCGCTCGGCCACCGACCATCCGGAATCGAGCATGGAGATCAACCGGCGGGTCGGCGCGTACGTGCAGGCCGAGACGGGGCTCGCGGTCAACCTCGGTGCCCCCGATGTCACGGTCCGGATCGAGGTCGTGCAGGGCGACACGTACGTGTACGCCCGCCGTGTGGAGGGTGCCGGCGGCCTGCCGATCGGCGCCTCCGGGCGCGTGGTCTCGCTGCTGTCGGCGGGTATCGACTCGCCGGTCGCGACGTGGCGCATGATGAAGCGGGGTGCCACCGTCACCGCGGTGCACTTCTCGGGCAGACCGCAGACCGACGCGGCATCCGAGCACCTTGTGGCGGACATCTGCCGCACGCTCGGCGGCTGGGGCGGGGTGGACGCGCTCGTCGTCGTGCCCTTCGGCGACCTGCAGCGCGAGATCGCGCTCGCGTGCCCGCCGGACCTGCGCGTGCTGCTCTACCGGCGGCTGATGGTGCGCGTAGCCGAGACGATCGCCGGGCGCGCCGGGGCGAGAGCGCTCGTGACCGGTGAATCGCTCGGCCAGGTGGCCAGCCAGACGCTCGACAACATCGCCGTCGTCGACGCCGTGGCGAACATGCCCGTGCTGCGACCCCTCATCGGCATGGACAAGCAGGAGATCATCGCCGAAGCGCAGGCCCTCGGCACGTACGAGATCTCGACGCAGTCGCACGACGACTGCTGCACGCTGTTCATGCCGCGCACGCCCGAGACGCATGCGACCGTCGCGCAGGTCGAGGCGGGCGAGGTCGACCTCGACCTCGAGCGGATGGTCAGCGACGCGCTCGCTCTGGCCGAGACCGTGGGCCTGAAGTAGCCCCATGCGGATTCTCGTCCTCGAGCCGTACTTCGGCGGATCGCACCGCGCGGTGCTCGAGGCGCTGCTGCCGCGCCTCGAGGCCGAGCACGACCTGCTGACGCTTCCCGCGCGCAAGTGGAAGTGGCGGATGCGCGGCGCCGCGATCACCATGGCCGAGAAGGTCCGCGAGCTGCACCGCGAGGGGGCGCGGTGGGACGTCGTCTTCGCGAGCACGTTCGTGAACCTGGCCGAGTTCCGGGGGCTTGCCGGTGACGCGGTCGCCACCGTGCCCGCCGTCGTCTACTTCCACGAGAACCAGCTGCTCTATCCCGTGCGTCATACCGCGGAGTGGGACTTCCAGTTCCCGCTCACCAACATCACCTCGGCGCTTGCGGCCGACCGCTGCCTGTTCAACAGCCGCTACAACCTCGACGGCTTCGTGAGCGAGGTCCCGGGCTTCCTCGGGCAGTTCCCAGATCACGTTCCGACCGGCGTCGCGGAACGCATCGCGGCGAGATCCGAGGTGCTCGCGCCCCCCTTCGACCCGGCGCCGTTCGACGCTGCGACCGTCACGCGCGGCGCGTGCCCCCGCATCGTCTGGCCGCACCGCTGGGAGCACGACAAGGCGCCCGAGACGTTCTTCTCGGCGGTCGCAACGCTTGCCGAGGAGGGCCTCGACTTCGAGGTCGCCGTCGCGGGACAGGCGTTCGCCGAGACGCGCGAGGAGATGCGCGACGCGGCTTCGGCGCTCGGCCGGCGCCTCGTGCACCTTGGAGAGCCGGACAGCCGGGAAGCGTACGCGGCGTTGCTCGCGAGCGCGGACATCGCGGTCTCCACCGCGCGTAACGAGTTCTTCGGCCTCGCGATGCTCGAGGCGTGCTACTGCGGCTGCCATCCGCTCGTACCCGACCGTCTGGCGTATCCCGAGCTCTACCCTGAGGAGTTCCGCTACGGCGGCGCGACGCCGAGACAGGAGCACGACGCGCTTGTCGCGCGGCTCCGGCACCTCGTCACGCATCGCCCGGCGCCGCACGCGGCCCGCTCCATCGCCGAGCGCTTCACCGTCGACCGCCTGCTGCCCGCCTACGAGCGGGTGTTCGAAGCCGTGGCGCGGGGGTAGCATTCACCCGGAGGTGGTGCGCCGTGCGGGAGTTCGGCGTGAGGGGGCGCATCCTGCGCCTCGAGCGGGCGACATCACGCGCTACGCGGTCGATGCCGTTGTGAACGCGGCGAACTCGAGCCTGCTGGGCGGAGGGGGCGTCGACGGCGCGATCCACCGCGCGGGAGGGCGCGCGATCCTCGCGGCGTGCCGTGCGATCGTCGCCGAGCGCGGTCGGCTCCCCGCGGGCGAGGCGGTCATCACCACCGGAGGCGACCTGCCGGCGGCGCGCGTGATCCATACGGTCGGGCCGGTATGGCGCGGCGGCGGGGCAGGGGAGGAGTCCACGCTCGCGAGCGCGTACCGCGCGAGCATGCGCCTCGCGGACGCCGAAGGGCTGGCGACGGTGGCGTTCCCGTCGATCTCGACCGGCGCGTACGGGTATCCGGTGCGCGCCGCGGCGACGGTCGCGCTCGCGACGGTGGCCGAGGAGCTCCGTCGGGCGCGGTTCGTGCGGGAAGCGACGTTCGTGCTCTTCGACGACGCGACGTATGCGGCGTATGCTGCGGCGCTCGAGGAGCTCATGCAGAGCGGCTAGCACTTCGCTTGATTCTTCGACCTAGTACCTTGTAAGACACGCTAGCGTGTGATACAAGGAAGCAGGTGAGACATTCAAGCGGTTGGAGGACGGCATGACTGCGGAGACGGCGGGGCGGCTGTCCCAGTTTCGGAAGGGAGCGCTCGAGCTCGCGATCCTCGCGCTGCTCGACCGCGGCGAACTGTACGGGGTCGAGATCGTCGAACGGCTCGCGGAGCTCCCGGGACTCGCCATCACGGCGGGCACGGTGTATCCGCTGCTCTCTCGTTTGAAGAAGGCGGGACTGGTGGCCTCGGTCTGGCGTGAGTCCCCCGTCGGCCCGCCACGGAAGTACTACCGGCTCACCCGGAAGGGGGAGCGGGAGCTCGTGGAACTGGCACGTGCCTGGACGGGCGTGTCCGAGGCGATCGACGCCCTGATCTCGGAGGTGGCTTTCGGTGACTGACGCGCGTATCGAAGCGTACCTGGACGCACTGCGCGCCGAGCTGCGCGGCTTGCCCTCGCGCGTCGTCGACGAGACCGTCGCCGAGATCAGGGCGCACCTCGCACAGAGCGCGGAAGCCGGCGCCGAAGTCGGGCAGCTGCTTGCGGGATTCGGATCGCCGCAGGACTACGCGCGCGAGGTCAGAGCAGCCATCGTGCCTGACGAGCAGGTGGATGGCGCCAGGCCGCAGGGCCGGCTGCTCGGCATGCCGTACGACTTCAGGGGACCCTCGGCGGACCGTATCGGGTCGCGGATGTGGAACCCGGCCGACCCCCGCATCTTCACGCCGCGCACCTTCGGCCTGGGGTGGACGGTCAACTTCGGAGCGCTCGTCGTCAAGCTGGGGCTCATCCGACCGGATGACACCGACGCAGAGCAGTTCGAGCGAGCGCCGGCGGCCGCGGTGTGGGCCGCGCTCGCCATCCCGGCGGTGATGGCGCTCGCGACCGTGCTCATCCTCGCCGTGAGCTGGTCCTCGCTGCCGGCGGAGGTCCCGGTCCACTGGGGGCCGGGCGGGACGCCGGACGGTTGGGCGCCGAAGACCGTCGGCGCGGGGATCGTGCTGGCGTTCGGCGTGCTTCCGGTCGTCGTCACGTACGTCCGTGTACTACGACGTGGGGCGGGTCAGCGCACGCGGGTGCTCGCCGCGTCCGTCCTGTCGCTCTTCTCGGCGCTCGGAGTCGCGCTCGCGATCATGACCGTGCAGGGAGACCGGTCGCACCCGGTCCCGCTCTGGGCGGCGCTCGTCGGTGGTGTCGTGCTCGGCTTCTTCGTGCTGTACGTCCCCGCGCGCCTCGGTCTCAGGACCGAGTGGCGTGACCTGGACGATCAGGAAGGTTAGGGCAGGAGCGCGCCACGGGCGCGCGTGGAGGGCGGTACAGCCGCCCGGAATGGAAGGGACAGGAATGGAATCGAACATCCCCTGGAGCGAGATCCCGTCAGGGCTGCAGGTGGCGATCATCGTATACGGCGCCATCCAGCTCGCGGTGCAGGTCTGGGCGCTCGTCGACCTTCTGCGGACGCCGGCGGAGCGCCTGCAGACCGGCAAGAAGTGGCTGTGGGCGATCGTCGTGCTGTTCTTCAACATGCTCGGCGCGATCATCTACTTCGTTGCGGGCAAGAAGCCGGCCGAGGCAGTGGACCCGGCGCGCGCGAGCGCTCCGGGCGCGCCCACGACCGGCGCTCCAGCAGCGGACCGCGCGACGCGCGCCGCCGAGCTGCTCTACGGCGATCAGGATGCGGGAGGTGACGCCCGGTGAGCGACGCGATCGTCATCTCCGGCCTCACCAAGGTCTACAAGGAGACGCGGGCGCTCGACGGCATCGACCTGGCCGTGCCCGAGGGGTCGGTCTACGGATTCCTCGGCCCCAACGGCGCGGGTAAGACGACGACCCTGCGCATCCTGACGGGGCTGGCCGCGCCCACGAGCGGGACCGCGACGGTATTCGGTCGCGATGTGGTCAGCGCGACCAACGAGGTGCGGGCCGACATCGGCTTCCTGCCGGACGTCCCCGGGTTCTATCCGTGGATGACCGCCGAGGAGTTCCTGCGCTTCTCGGGCAGGCTCTTCGGCATCAATGGCGGCGTGCTGGAACAGCGTGTGGCCGCGCTGCTCGACCTCGCCGGGCTCACGGGCGTCTCGACGCGGATCGGCGGCTTCTCGCGCGGCATGAAGCAGCGCCTCGGCGTCGCGCAGGCGCTCATCAACGCGCCCAAGCTGCTCATGCTCGACGAGCCGACCTCGGCGCTCGACCCCATCGGGCGCAAGGAGGTGCTCGACATGATCGGCTCCCTCGCGGGGCGGACGACCGTCTTCTTCTCGACGCACATCCTCTCCGACGTCGAGCGCGTGTGCGACACGGTCGCCATACTGCACAAGGGCCGTGTCGTCACACAGGCGCCCATCGAGGAGCTCAAGGAGCGCTACGGCGCGCAGAAGATCGTGCTCGAGGTGACCGACCGTGCCGATGAGATCGCCGCGGCGCTCGCCGCCGCCGAGTGGGTCGCTTCGCTCGAGCGCACCGCAAGCGGCGCGATCGTGCTGACCGTGAGCGACATCGCTCCGGCGCGGACCGCCATCCCCGCGCTCGTGGTCGAGCGCGGAGTGGGGCTCAAGCGCATGGACGCGGGGGAGATCAGCCTGGAGGAGGTCTTCGTGGACCTGGTAGGAGGTGAGGCGTGATGCGTGGCTTCGGCGCATTCATGCGCAAGGAGTTCGCGGAGATCGTCCGCACCTGGCGCATCTGGGTCCTGCCCGGGATCGTGCTCTTCTTCGCGATCACGGGGCCGGTCATCGCCGAGTTCACCCCGGAGCTGCTGAAATCGGTGGCCACCGGTCAGCCCGGCGTCGTGTTCGAGTTCCCGGAGCCGTCCTACGTCGACTCCTACCTGCAGTGGACGAAGAACCTCGCGCAGATCGTGACGTTCGCCGTCATCATCATCTTCGGCGGCATCGTGTCGGGTGAGCGCAGGAGCGGCACCGCCATCCTCGTGCTGACCAAGCCGGTGACACGACCGGCGTTCGTGGTCGCCAAGTTCGTCTCGCAGGCGGTCATGCTCGCGGTGACCGTCGTCGTCGGCGCCGTCATCACATGGGGCATCACGGCGGCGATCTTCGGCGAGGCGCCGTTCGCGCCGCTGGCCGAGGCGACCGGTGCGTGGCTCGTGTTCGGCGTCATGTTCCTTGCCGTGATGACGCTCCTATCGGTCCTCGTGAATTCGCAGGCAGGAGCGGCGGGCACGGGTCTCGCAGTGTTCCTCGTGCTCTCGATCCTCACGATGTGGGGACCGGCGCTCGACTACTCGCCGGCAGGACTCGTCAACATGCCGACCGATCTCGTGCTCGGTCAGGCTGCCGACACGTTGTGGCCGCTGGTGACCGGCGTGCTGCTCGGCGCCGGTGCGCTCGTCGGCGCGGCATTCGGGTTCAGGAAGGCCGAGCTGTAGATCAGACGTATCGCTGAGCGACACGGTCGAGGTCGATATGGTCGGCCTCGACCGCGCTCACGGCCTCCCAGACCTCCCTCAGCCGGGCGTTCGTGGCGCGTTGCGCGAACTCGGCGTAGAGCGCGCTCGCCCTCTGCTCTCGCGCCAGCGACTCGGCGATGTCGCCCGACCAGCTGCCGGTCGTCTCCCCGGGCGTCATGAGGTCTGCCGGCTTCTCGACGCGGGCGAGCTTGCAGAACAGCGAGCAGTGCTCGGCCTCGACCTTCGCCAGCCGTTTGTATGCCGAGCGCAGCGTGTCGTTGTCGCGCCGCTCGGCCATGCCGAGGTAGAAACGGGTGTTGGCCCGCTCGAGCTCGATCGAACGCTCCAGGTCCGCCTGCTCGCTCTCGGTCGCCGGCACGTCGTTGATCGACTCCGAATACTCCTCGGGTGGGACGAGGAACTCCACATGAGCGCCGCAGAAGGGGCACTGCGAGGGAGCTTCGTCGCCGAGATACGTCTCGCCGCATATGCGGCAGCGGTACAGCTTCATCGGTCTCCTCCCAAGATGACGCGATCAGGGCAGGCCGAGCGCGTCGGCCACCGCCATCCCCAGGTCGTGGGCGGCTGACGGCCCGTTCCCGGTGATGATGGCTCCGTCGACGGTGACCGGCTCCCCGGTCCACAGCGCGCCGTGCGCGAGCAAGTCGTCGTGCTGGCTCGAGAACGCGGTCGCCCGCACGCCGCGCAACAACCCGGCGTGCGCAAGGACGGAGGGGGCGATGCAGATGGCCGCCACGATCCTCCCGGCGGCGTGCATCTCGGTCGCGATGCGGTGCGCATCAGGATCGTCGAAGAAGATGGCCGAGCCTCCTCCGCCGACGAACAGCACCGCGTCGTAGTCGTCCGCATCGACGTCGCCGATCGAGACCTCGGCGCGGGCGAGCATGCCGAGCTTGCCCCGGCACGGTCCCGGTGCGACGCTCGCGGTGACGACCCGCGCGCCGCGGTTCACGAGCACCTCTTTGGGGTGCGCGTATTCCTCGTCGCGGAACTGGTCCGGCGCGATCACCATGAGCACCGTTGCCACAAGGGACCCCTCTCGTCGTCGGCGTTCGCGTCCTCCACTATATACCCCGCGACCTGTGCGCTCGGGGGGTGCGACGGGCTATACTCGTGCTATCCGGATCTGCCGCCGGGGGCGCGGCGTACCGGCACCTGTCCGCTCGCACGATCCTCGCGTACGTCGACCCCGGAGGTCGCCAGTGACCGACGATCCGGCCACCGTTGGAACGCAGGGCCGCAGCCGTGTGCCCGGCCGCGTCTACTACGGGCTCCCGACGCTCGTAGGCGTCTTCGTCGCGATCGGCTACGTGGCACCGGGCTCGATGCTGGCGGAGTCGGTGCGACACGCGATCTACGTGGTCACACCGCTGCTCGCGAGCGCGCTGCTCGTGCTGACCGCGGTTCGGACGGCTGCACGCGAGCGCCGGCTCTGGGCCGGTCTGGCGCTGGGCATCGGCCTGTTCAGCGCGTCAGGGCTCGTCGTCGCGGCCGAGGTCGTCACGCTCGGGGTTCCCGCGTGGCCGCTGCTGTCGGTCGTACTGATCCTTGTCGGCTCCCTGACATCCGCGGCGACGCTCGTGCTGACCGCGGGCTTCCGCACCGCATCGCCGTTCGTGGAGTGGCGGCACCTCTTCGACCTCCTTGCGGGGAGCCTCGTGCTCTTCACGGTCGTGCTGCGCTGGGTGGTCTACCCGATGAGCGAGGCGTACGGTGGCGCAGGCACGGCGATGCTGGTCGTCATGTCGGTCTATTCGGTCCTCGGCGCGCTGCTCGTCGTCGGGGCGCTCGTCAACTATGCGGGAACGCGGCTGCGCGCGCGCTCGGCGTGGGAGCGACTGCTCGTGTGGGGACTCGGTTGCGTCGGCGTCGCCCTGGCGCTGTTCCCGGCGTGGTACCTCGGCGCGGTCCTCGACCCGGCCTCGCCGCTCGACCGTGGCGTGCAGACGCTGACGCTTGCGGGGCTGTATCTGATCGCCGAGGCCGGCCACGCACGGCTCGCGGCGGGGCGGACCGGTCGTCCGGTGCACGGCTTGCCGAGGATGCGTCCGATGCGTCACACCGTCGTCGCCTCTGCGGCTCCCGCTGTGTTCGTGCTCGCGATCCCCGCGTGTTTCGCTGCTGCGCGCTCGGGAGCGACGCCGTCGCTGGAGGGCGTCTGGTGGTTCTCGGGCATCGCGGCATCGGTGATCGTCGTCGGTCGTACGGTCCTGACCGCGCTTGAGAACGGGACGCTCTTCAAGCGAGCTGTGACGGATCCGGTGACCGGGCTTCTCGGCCACCGTTACTTCCACGAGCGTCTCGCGATGGAGGTGGAGCTCGCCGAGCGACACGAGGACCAGCTGTCGGTCGCGATCCTCGACATCGACGACTTCTCGCGGGTGAACGACGCAGGTGGGCACGCCGGTGGCGACGAGGTGCTGCGCGTGGTAGCGCGCGGCCTGGAGGGCTGCATCCGGGCGTCGGACACCGTCTGCCGACTCGGCGGCGATGAGTTCGGCATCATCCTGCCGGGCGCGTCAGCGGACGAGGCCATGGTCGTCTGCCAGCGCGCGCACGAGCGCGTGGCGCGCGTCATCGGGCCTGACGGCAGGACGCTGACGGCGACGACGGGCGTCGCGGGCTACCCGCGCGACGGCGAGACGGCCGACGCGCTCATCCACAAGGCGGACGGAGCGCAGTACTGGGCCAAGTACCACGGCAAGGACCGGGTGCTCCTGTTCGACGAGGACGTCGTGGACGCGCTCTCGGCCGAGGATCGGCTGCGCGCGCTGGAGTCGCAGTCGCACCTCTCGACGGTGCGGGCGCTCGCGGCGGCGGTCGACGCGCGCGACCCGCTCACGCAGTACCACTCGCGCAACGTGGCCGTGCTCACCGTCATGCTCGCGCGGGAGCTCGGGTTGGACGTGGACAAGACGCGGCTTCTCGAGGTCGCGGCCCTGCTGCATGACATCGGGAAGATCGGCGTCGCCGACGCGGTGCTGCGCAAGCGCGGAGCGCTCACCGCCACCGAGCGGCGACACGTGCGCGAGCATCCGGCGCTCGGCGAGCGCATCCTCGCGTCGACCCACCTCCATGAGATCCTGCCGTGGGTGCGCCACCATCACGAGCGCTGGGACGGCAACGGCTATCCCGACGGTCTGACGGCGGGGGAGATCCCCTACGAGGCGCGCCTGATGGCCGTCTGCGACGCGTACGATGCGATGACGTCCGACCGCCCGTACCGATCGGCGCTCTCCTCCTCGGCCGCGCTGCAAGAACTCGATCTCTGCATCGGAACGCAGTTCGACCCGGCAGTGGCCGAGACGTTCATCCGCATGATCTCCGCCCGTCCGCTGCTCCGTCCGGAGGGTGGTCGCGGGTTCGAACGCGAGTCGGGCTCGACGCTGCTCGGAGGCGGCGGCCTGGCGGGCGGGGTCGACCCGGGCAGGAGGAACTGATGGACTGGTCGTGGGGCAGCGGCAGGCGGGCGGGATGGGTCGTTGCGGGGACGGCGCTGCTCCTCACTGCGACGGTGTTCGGCGCTGACCTGGTGATCGAGGACCAGGCCGCATCCTACATGTTCGGGCAGGTCGTCTTCACTGTGGTCGTCCTCGCTGCCGCGGTGCTTGCCGGGTATGTGGCGCTGCGCACGGATGGCCGAGAAGCCCGCGTGTGGCTCCTCATCAGCGTCGCCTGCGGCGCCATCTTCTGCAGCCAGGCCTATTGGACGGTGTCCATCGTCACCCGAGGGACCTGGCCCGAGCCCATCTCGTTGTCGAACGTCTTCGACACGCTCGCGGTGGCGGTCTTCGGCCTCCTCCTCCTGACCCTCATGCGGCTGCCGGAGGGCAGCATCGGCCCCTGGCGCCTCTCGGTGGACATCGTCGGCCTCGGCTGGACGGTGTTCATGCTGCTCTACGCCTATGTGGTGACACCGTGGTTCGCGAGCGTCGAAGGGGCGACACAGGCCGCCGCGATCCTCGGCGCCGCGTATCCCGTGTTCGGCCTCACGGTCGTGGTCGGGACCATAGCGCGGCTCGTCGGGCCCAAGGTGCGCATGTGGCGACGCTGGGAGCATCTGATCGCGTGGAGCATCATCTTGCTGGCGGCCGGGCTCGTGCTCTGGCCCGCCTGGTACATCGCCATGCTCGAGCGGACGCCCCTCGTCCCTGAAGCGATCGAGACGCTCTGGGCCTCGGGCCTGTTCCTGGCGTTCTCGGCCGCGCTCTTCAGGCTCGACTCCACCGAGCGCTGGGCGGTCGGCCCACTCAACACCGTCGAGGCGTCGGGTGTCACCGTCTCCCGTTTCGTCGTGCCGTTGGTCTTCGCGGGCTCGGCGATGCTCTTCGGCTTCGAGGCGCTCGCCGGGACGCGCGCTCCGCTCCCGACGTCGACGCTCGGTACAGCAGCAGCCGTCCTGGGCCTGATCTTCGTCGTTCGCACGCTGCTGGCGGCGATGGAGACGCGCGAGCTGATGCGCGAGGCCAGGACCGACATCCTGACCGGCGTGGGGGACCGGCGAAGCTTCTCCGAGGCGATGGCCGGCTTCATGGGCGCGGCCGAGCGTTACGCCCAGCCGCTCGCCGTCGCGATGCTCGATATCGACCGCATGGCGTGGTTCCGCAGCGTGTATGGCGTGGCCGAGGCCGAGAACCTCGTCCGCGAGGTGGCGGCTCGCGCGCAGGCGACCTGCCCGCCCAAGGGTCGCGTCTTCCGTGTGGGCACCGATGGCTTCACCATCGTCTTTCCGGGGATGACACCTGCCGAGACGAGCCACGCGCTCGGTGCGATGCGCGCGACGATCGCCGAGGACCGCGTGTCGCGCGGCACGCCCGTCACCATCTCAGCGGGTGTCGCGGCGTACCCGTTCGACGCGCAGGACGGCGAGCAGCTGGTCGAGCATGCCGAGGCGGCGCTGCGGTGGGGGAAGGCGAACGGCCGGGACCGCGTCGTGCTCTACAGCGCCACCGTGGATGCCGCGGAGCGAGTGTCGCACACGGGTCGCGGCGCGCGGGCCCGGAGCGTCGAGTGCCTCGGCACGGTGGCGCTCGCCCACGAGGCGCGGTATCCGGGCTTCGTCGACCACTCGCGGCGGGTCGCGAACCTGGCTGTGCTTCTCGGCAGCGAACTCGGCCTCGAGCCGGGGCGTCTCGAGGCGCTCGAGCAGGCGGCGCTGCTGCACGATATCGGCATGCTCGCTGTGCCGGACACGACGCTGCTGCAGGCCGGACCGCTCGTCCCGCGTCAGTGGGAGGCGGTCTACGAGCACCCCGTCCTTGGCGAGCGCATCATCTCCGCCGCGCACCTCAGCGAGGTCGGTCGGATCGTGCGCTGGCACCACGAGCGGTGGGATGGGAGCGGCTACCCCGACGGGCTTGCCGGCGCGGAGGCGTCGCTGGAGGCGCGCGTCCTGGCGGTGTGCGAGGCGTTCGACGCCATGACGTCGGTGCGGCCGCATCGCGCCGCGATGTCCGTGGAGGCGTCGCTGCAACAGATCGACCTCGGCATCGGCACGCAGTTCGATCCGACGGTCGCGGAGCTCTTCATCCGCATGGTCAGCCGGGATGACCTGCTCGGGCCGGGGCCGCGGCTCGAGTTCCGGGATGCGGGCAGCCGCCCCGGAGCCGATCGGCGCTAGGCTGCTACCCGCCGATGAGCGCGTAGGCGCCGCGGCGGTCGTCGAGGCGTTCGAGGATGCCATTCACGATGGCGATCGCGGCGTTGTACCGGTCGGCGAGCGCGTTGCGCTCGCTCGTGGCCGTGTTGTACGCGGCAGCGGCGTCGTTGTACTCGTCGACGAGCGCGTTGTACGTGGCGACATCGCCGCGCGCCGAAGCCTCGTCAAGCGCTTGCGAGAGGCGGTCGACCTCGGCCGACATCGTCGCAAGCGCTCGGTCGGCGGCGTCCACCTCGGGCCGGAGCGCCTGGGCTTCCTCGGAGGACTCCTCCAGGGCCGCGAGGATCGCCGTGACCTCGTCGCCGGCGCCGTACGACGTCGTCCCGCCGTCCACTCCGAACACGCGCGGCTCGCTCGTGAGGACGACGCCCCCGGCGAGGTCGTCAGGCACCATGCCGACGAGCCCCTCGGTGGTGGTCTCGACGTACGCGTAGCCCGTGGAGCGGTAGGTGGCTGCGTCGCTGCGCAGCCCGAGCGCTACGTGCTGCTCGGGCTCGAAGAGCAGGACGGCGACGTCGTACCCCTCGCGTGAGAGCAGGCCCGCGAGCAGGAGCGTCTTGTCGTCGCAGTCGCCCGCCCGGTCTACGAACGTCTCGACGGGGAACTTGGGCGACAGGTCGACCGGATCGGTGGCGTAGGGGATGGACTGCACGAAGACGGTGAGCAGCTCCGCATAGCGGTCGGGATCGAGCCCCTCGCGGTCGCGGATGGCGCGGAGCTGGCCGAGAAGGTCCTCGAAGAACGGGTCCTGGTGCGGCTCGTTCACGAACGCGGGGTAGTAGTCCTCGATCCAGTCCGTCTCACGTGCGTTGCCGAAGCGGATGACGCTCTTCTCGGCGTCACGCGCCCCGGCGTAGAGCGCGCCGTCGACGGCGAGCGTGACCGACCGCCCGACGCCCTCGAAGGTGAAGGAATGCTCCACCATGAGCGGCTCGGTGACCGAGGGGTCGGGTTCGATGCTCGGATAGACGACGCCCTGCGGCAGGCCGCCGGTGCCGCAGCCGGCGAGCAGCGCGGCGACGACGGCCGAGACGAGCGCGAGCGCGGTCCTGCGGATCATGGCGCCTTCCCGACGCGGACGGACGATCGGGCACGGTTGCCCCGGTGCCGAGGATACCCGATAGCGCGCCGTGTGGTGATACGCTTGCGGTGTCGTCGGATCAGGGAGGCAGCGATGAGCGTCCGTTTCGGCTTCGTCCCGGTCGTCCCGCCCTTCGTCGGGGCCCACCAGGAGGAGAGCGTCGTCGCGCCCTACGTGCCCGGGCTCGAGGAGCTCGGCGGCGAACGGTGGAGCGGGGAGCACCTCTCCGACCCGGCGCCGGTGATCTACCTGATCGCGACCGGTGGGACCGAACGCGCCTTGCTCGACCTGCGCGAGCGTCGGGTCGCACATGTCCCGGCCGAGCCCGTGCTCCTGGTGGCGCATCCCGGCAACAACTCGCTTCCGGCGGCGCTCGAGGTGCTGGCGCGCCTGCAGCAAGACGGCGTCGGCGGGCGCATCTGCTACCTGCGGGGACCCGGGGATGCCGAGGGGTACGAGGCGGTCGCGGGGGCCGTTCGCGCGCTCGTCGTACGCGCACAGCTCGCTGCCGCGCGCCTCGGCGTGATAGGGGAGCCGTCGGACTGGCTCGTGGCGAGCACGCCGGATGCCGACGTCGTCCGCGAGGTGTGGGGCCCGCAGGTGGTGAGCCTGCCGCTGGGACCGCTGCGCGAGGGCATCGGCGCGGCGGACCGCGGGGGGATCGCCGGGCAGGCGGAAGAGATCGGTGACGGAGCGACCGAGACGCGCGAGCCGGATGCCGCGGCGCTCGAGGCCGCGTCGGCGGTGCACGATGCGCTCGCGTCCATCGTGGCCGACGAGGAGCTCGATGCCGTCACCGTCCGCTGCTTCGACCTCGTGCTCGATCCGGGGACGACCGGGTGCGTGGCGCTCGCAGAGCTCACCGATGCGGACGTCATCGCCGGCTGCGAGGGCGATGTCGTGAGCACCGTGGCGCTGCTATGGGTGTCGCGTCTGCTCGATGAGGTGCCGTGGATGGCCAACCCCGCGCGTCTCGACGAGGCCGCCGAGAAGGTCACCCTCGCGCACTGCACCGTACCGCGCGGTCTCGTGGAGTCGTACGCGCTGCGGTCGCACTTCGAGTCCGGCCTCGGCGTCGGGATCCAGGGCACGTTGCCGCTCGGCCCTGTGACGCTCGTGAGGATCGGCGGCACGCGCATGGAGCGGCTGTGGGTGGCCGAGGGCGACATCGTCGCGACCGGAGGCGAGGACGACCTGTGCCGGACGCAGGCGGACGTTCGCCTGACGAGCGGCAGCGTCCGGGACCTGCTCACCGCACCGCTCGGCAACCACGTTGTCCTCGTGCGCGGGCACCACGAGCGGGCCCTGCGCGCGTATTGGGAGCTCGCCGTCGCGCCGCTCGCGCGCTAGCCGAAGCGCTCCATCGCCTCGCTGACGTCGCGCGGCTCATACGCCCGCTTGAACGCGGGGCGGTCGAGCTGCGGGAGCCCGTCCTGGTACGTGAACGAGCCCTCCTCCCGGTAGAAGACGCCGATCGGCACACGACACTCGTCCGGAGCGCACGTGAGCTCGTGGAACGTCTTCATGGACTGTTCGAAGGCCATGGTGCGATCGGTGGGGTCGTAGCCCTCGGTCTCCTCGAGCTTGTAGACGCGGTCGCGGAACCAGGAGAAGGTGTTCACCTTGTTCCAGGTCACGCACGGCTGGAAGACATCGACGAGCGCGAAGCCGTCGTGGGCGACCGCCTCCTTGTAGAGCTCCTTCAGGTGCGGGATGTCGCCCGCGAAGCCCCGCGCGACGAACGTGGCGCCCTGCGCGACGGCGACGCCGACGGGGTTGACGGGCTCTTCGACCACGCCTCCCGGCGTACTGGGCGTCTTCATGAACTGGTCCGAGGTAGGCGACGCCTGACCGGTGGTGAGGCCGTAGATCTGGTTGTTGTGCGCGATCGCGGTCATGCGCACGTTGCGCCGGCACGAGTGGATGAAGTGGTTGCCGCCGATGCCGTAGCCGTCGCCGTCGCCCATCTCGACGATGACGTGCAGGTCGGGGTTGCTGAGCGCGATGCCGGTAGCGACGGGGAGCGCGCGGCCGTGGAGCGTATGGAATCCCTGGCAGTTCAGGAAATCGGCGCCGTTGCCGTGACAGCCGATACCCCAGACGACCGCGAAATCCTCGTACGCCCATCCGAGCTCCTCGAGCGCCTCTTTCAGCGCACGCCACATGCCGAAGTTCCCACAGCCGGGGCACCACGTCGGGGTGAGGGCCTTCTCGAAGTCGTTGACGGTCGGCATGGCTACAGCACCTCCTTGATGCCCGCGACGATGCGTTCGGGCGAGAACGGGCGTCCGTCGTAGCGATGCAGCGAGCGGTCGGGTGCGCGCAGGCAGTGCTCGCGGATGAGCCGCTCCAGCTGACCGGTGAGGTTGCCCTCGACCACCATCGTCCGACTCGCAGCGCCCATGAAGCCGCACACCTCCTCGGCGGGAAACGGCCAGACGGTCACGACCTGCATCGCCGCGACGCCGACGCCCTCCTCGGCGAGCTGCGCGACCGCCTCGCGCAACGGGCCGACCGTCGAGCCCCAGCAGAGCACGGCGACGTCTGCTTCGGCCGGCTCGGCGCCGAAGCGCACCGGCCCCGGGACGAGCGTCCGCGCCAGGTCGAGCTTGCGCATGCGCTTCTCGTTCTGGGCGACGCGCTCGGCGGCGATCTCGCCGCGCTGACCGTACCCGTACTCGTCGTGCTCGTATGAGTTCACGACCTGCTGCGCGCCGGTGACGCCGGGGAGCGCGCGGATGGAGACGCCGTCGTCGGTCACGCGGTACCGCAGGTACCGGCCGTCTTCGTGGAGGGCGTCGGCATGATCGGCGATGTCGCCCTCGGCCACGAGCTTCCCGCGATCGATGGTCACCGCGTCCAGGTCGAAGGGCGGCACGGCGGCACGGTTCTCGGCCAGATACGAGTCGGTGAGGATCACGACGGGCGTCTGGAGCCGGTCGGCGAGGTTGAACGCCTGCCACGCGAGTTCGAAGGCCTGCGTGCGGTCGCCCGGCGCGAGCACGACGCGCGGGAACTCGCCCTGCGCGGCGTGGATGACGTGGAGGAGGTCGGACTGTTCGGTCCACGTCGGCATGCCGGTGGCGGGCCCCGGGCGGGTCGCCACGTTCACTACGATCGCCGATTCGGAGACGCCCGCCTGGCCGAAGCCCTCGTTCATGAGCGCGAAGCCGCCGCCTGAGGTGGCGCACATCGCGCGCGCTCCCGTGAACGCGGCGCCGCACACCATGTTGATCGCGGCGAGCTCGTCTTCGGTGTGCTTCACGACGATGCCCATGTCACGCCCGTGACCGGCCATGAAGTGCAGGATCGACGTCGCCGGCGTCATCGGGTACGCGGCGTAGAAGCCGATGCCGGCGGCGGCCGCGCCCAGTGCGACCGCCTCGTTGCCGTCCACGAGGACGCGGGGCGCGGCGTCTTCGACAGGTTCGATCGTGAGGAAGAAGTCAGGCGCCATGCGCGCGACGTACTGGTAACCGACGGTCGCTGCCGCGGCGTTCTGCTCGGCCACCTCCGGCGACTTGTGCGCGAACTGCCGGCGCAGCGACTCGATGAGCGGTTCGAGCGGGAAGTGCACGAGCGCGAGCACGGCGCCGAGCGCGACGGTGTTGCGCATGATCTTCCCGCCGGCCTCGCGTGCGTACTTCGTGAGCGGGACGGGCACCGGACGGATGCGGTTGGAGGGTAGCCAGCCGTCGGTGGACGTCTCGTCCGGGTCGAAGATGACCGCGGCACCGTCGACGAGCTCATCGAGGTGCAGGTCGACGGTCTCGCGATTGAGCGCGACGAGCACATCCACGCCCTCGGCGTGGCTGTACAGACGCTCGGGGCCCACCCGCAGGAGGTAGTTGTTGTGGCCGCCGCGGATGAGCGAGGGGTACTCGGTGAGATCGAAGGTCCAGAGCCCCGTGCTCGCGAAGACGCGGGCGAGCGTCTGTCCGGCCGCCTTGATGCCGAAGCCGGCTTCGCCGCCGATCCTCACACGCAGTTCGCCCGGTGCGTTACGCTCGGCCATGAGCGCGCCTCCTCGTCGTCGGGTACGTGTGGGTTTGTTCCCCAACCGCCCCGCCGACGCGACATCGCGCCCCGCTCGGTGTACCCTGGGGCATCTGGAGGGTGCCGATGAGTCAGACACCAGACAAGCCGCGCGTGCTCGTGGGCGTCACGGGCGGCATCGGCGCGTACAAGAGTTGCGAGCTCGTCCGGCTGCTGCAGCGCAGGGGCTTCTCGGTCAAGGTCGTGATGACCGAGGCGGCGACACGGTTCGTGAGCGCGCTGACGTTCCGCACGCTGACCGGGGAGCCCGTGGCGACGTCGCTCTGGGCCGATGAGGCTGAATCGAGGGTGCACCACGTCTCGCTGGCCGAGGAAGCCGACGTGATGACGATCGTGCCGTGCACGGCCAACGTGATCGCCAAGCTCGCGCACGGCCGCGCGGACGACATGCTCACCACGACGGCGCTCGCCACCGAGGCGCCGCTCGTCATCGCACCCGCCATGAACACGCACATGTGGCGCAAGGACGTCACGCAGCGCAACGTCGCGGCCCTGCGGGCGCGCGGCGTCGTCTTCGTGGAGCCCGGCACCGGAGAACTCGCCTGCGGAGACGTCGGCGAGGGACGGCTGGCCGACGTCGCTCTCATCGCCGATGCGATCGAGGCCGAGGCGCGCCGCTCGCGGGACCTCGCGGGGGTGCGCGTGCTCGTCACCGCCGGAGGCACCGAGGAGCCCATCGACCCCGTGCGCTTCATCGGGAACCGGTCATCGGGCAAGACCGGCTTCGCCATCGCCGAGGAAGCGGCGCGGCGCGGCGCGCGGGTCTCGCTCGTTACCGGACCCACACATCTGGGCGATCCGTACGGCTGCGAGGTCGTCCGTGTGCGCACCGCGCTCGAGATGCGGGCGGCGGTGCTCGCACGGTTCGACGCCGCAGACGTGCTCATCATGACCGCCGCGGTGGCCGACTTCCGACCGGCCGCGTTCGCCGCCGAGAAGATCAAGAAGCACGAGGCGCCCGATGCCGTGCCGCTGGAGCGCAACCCCGACATCCTGGCCGAGCTCGGGGAGCGGCAGTCCGGCGTGCTCCTCATCGGGTTCGCCGCCGAGACGACCGACGTCGTCGGCAACGCGCGCGAGAAGCTGCGCGCCAAGCGGCTCGACATGGTGGTCGCCAACGACGTGTCCGACCCGGCGCTCGGGTTCGGCACCGAGGCGAACCGGGTGCACATCATCACCCCGGACGCCGAAGAGGCGCTCCCGGTGCTCGACAAGCGTGTCATAGCCCGTGAGCTGCTCGATCGCGTCGCATCGAGACTGACACCCCAGAAGGAGCGATGACGATGGCGCGAGATCTCATCGGCCCGGCCAAGCGGCTGATGGCCTACGTGAGCGAGAACGAGCGATACGAGGGCAAGCCTCTGTACAGCGCGCTCGTGGACCAGGCGCGCAAGTCCGGCTGCGGCGGCGCGACGGTGCTGCGCGGCATCGAGGGCTTCGGCGCCACGAGCGTCATCCACGCCGAGCACCTCCTGCGTATGTCCTCGGACCTGCCGGTGGTCGTCTGCGTCATCGATGAGGAGCACCGCATCGCCGCGCTCGCCGAGGTGTTCGGCGCGATGGTGGGCGACGGGTTGATCACGATCGAGGACGTCATCGTGCTGGCGTATCGCGGCGGGAAGACCGTCTGATACGCCTCGCTGGACCACCGGTTTCGCAGAGCGCTGCCCACCACCGAACGTCGCCACCGATGCTCCGTCCGCGCGTTGCTGCGACCCCCGTGGGCCCGTTTGGCATCCCATTTGCGCCTCCTGTCGCTTCGTGACCTCGAACGCCCTTCGTGAGGACGGTCGAGGTCCGGCACTGTAGCCGACCAAGGAGGCACATGAACGGACGAACGAAGCGCATGCGCGCGCTGCTCATCGCGCTTGTCGCGGCGGCGGTCATCGGACCAGCCGGAGCGGCGTCGGCGCGCGATCTCGCGCCGACGGTCGCCACGGCCGAGGTCCGGGTTGAAGCGGCCCGCGAACAGCACGACGACGTGCACGCCCGCCTGGATGCGGCGCGTGACCGCCTGAACGAGATCGGTGCGACGCTGGACCAGGCCCGGGCGCTCGTGCCTGAGAGCCCCAAAGGCTTCGCTGCCCTCATGGTGAAGGCATATCTTGCGACGCTGTACCCGCCGCTCGGCGCCGAGGTCGACGCGATCGCCGCCGCGACGGTGACGATCGAGACGCTCGAGTCGGAGCGCACGGACCTGCTCGTCGAGATCGAGCGCCTGGAGGCATCCGACGCCTACCTCGAGGGTCGGGTCGCGCTGGCCGGGACCGATCTTGAAGAGGCGAAGCAGGCCGAGGTGGCTGCCCGGCGCGCTCGCGCCGCCGCGGAGCGCGGGTACTTCCCCGTACGCGGTTCGGTCGAGTACATCGACTCATGGGGATTCGCCCGCAGCGGCGGGCGGAGCCACAAGGGCACCGACATCATGGCGAAGCGCGGGACCCCCGTGGTGGCCGTCTTCGACGGCACGGTACGCGCGGACCGCAATCGCCTTGGCGGGCTCGTCATCTTCCTGCAGGCGAAGAACGGTGTGCGCTATTACTACGCGCACCTCGATACGGTGAAGGTCAGCTCGGGCACGGTAAAGGCCGGTCAGGTGATCGGTACCGTCGGCGACACCGGCAACGCTCGCGGCAATCCCCACCTCCATTTCGAGATACACAGGCCGGGCGTGGTCAATCCCTATCCCTACCTGCGCCGGATGGTCCGCTAGTCACTTGAACGAGGCTCTCCGGAGCCGTACTATGTATCCCGCTGCCCCCAAGGCAGCACGCATCGGGCTGTGGCGCAGTTTGGTAGCGCACTTGACTGGGGGTCAAGGGGTCGCAGGTTCAAGTCCTGTCAGCCCGACCAGCACTTTTCGGGGCACCCGCAAGGGTGCCTCGTTGCGTCTACCAGCGGTTATGGCAATGACCCAGATATGATATGCGGCTACAAACGCGTCGTGTCGGTCCTTCCCCTTCGCTCTGGCTACCGGAGGTCTCCCAATCACAGGGTCCGGCTGCTCTCCACTAGGTCCGGTCGGGTCCGCCAGGAACCGGCGAGTCCAAGCCCACCTTGGCTTGGTCCACGACGACCAACGTCATGAACCGCCGTACATCGGGGTTCGAGTAGAAGAGCTTGCGGCTGAGTTGGTGCATGTGCCTGCGTCGAATCACTACGATATCCTGAGACAAGGTTGGATTCCGCCGAGCGTGGTCAGATCGCGTTGCACTTGACTGGACCTGTTGGGGAGTAGTGTCTTGGCCGCAGAAGTGCCCCCCATATGGAATGAAGACCGGCAAGCCCTCCACGACTTGATCGAGGCGCGTAGTCCGGAGCTGGCGGGGCTGTACCGACAAGGAGTGCGGGCGCTCGAGACGCCATGCGAACCCGGCGAAGAACGTGCGCGGCTGGCAGTCATTGGTCATTGCTTTCGAGAGCTAATGAACAACCTGCCGAACGCCCTGGGTGATGTCCCGGCATTCACGACGAGTAGTCGCGAAGACGAGGACAACGCCAAGAAGTCCGTGGTGGGCGCCTACGGCGAGATCTACGGGATCCCCGAACAACCTCCCGCAGATTCTGCCGACGCCGATTCAGACCTCTCAGAGCTTGTGACTGTGCAGCGTCGTTTGCTGCGGGCCGTCGAGTCTCTCGCGATCTACTACCGCCTTGGTGAGCGTCATCTCCGGGAGCGTGATTCGGCGGTGGTTGCCGGTCGGGTCGACGTCAACGCACCGGGCATGAAGCCCTGGCGCGACGCTCGCCGGTTCTTCACCCGCTACTCGCATTTCGACCGGCAGAACGGCTCGAAACCCAAGGCGGTTGATCTGCCCAGCGACGATCAAGCGCTGGCGCATCTGGAGAACGTCGAGGCGATTCTTCTCGCCCGTATGCGGCCGTTCTTCGACTCCCTTGGGGAGATCGATGACCTACTGGCGATCGCCAACGCTGCCGAGGAGGAGGGGGCTGGCGATGACTGAAGCTGACAAGTACAAGGTTCCGACCGACGCAGAGGTCCACGCAATCCGACTGCGGCTGAACAAGTTGCCGCTTCGCACCGCCTTCTACTCGAAGCTGGACAATCCGCATTGGGTGACGGCGCTGGCCAAGCAGGACGTGTTCAAGAACCCGCCCGCTACCGAAGTGATGCCAGACGGGTTGGTTCGATCGGACGTCTGGCCCGAGATCGACTATCTCGTCCGCATGGCTCCCATCGTGAGCAGTGAGGTAGCCGCTGTGCTCGAGCCAATCGCAGGTTCGACTAATCAGTGGGTGCGGCGGGGGATCATGGAAGCGTGCACGGTTATGGACCCGGCTGATGTCGCCCGCCTAGTCCCAAAGATGAAGCAGTGGCCGGGTGACGAGTTGGCCAACTTCCGCCTCGACCCTCGGGATATCTCGTCGGTGATCGTCCGTCTGCTCGAAGGTGGGCAACACGCCAAGGGGATGCAGCTCGCGGTCGCGTTTTTTGGCCCTCGGCCAGCTGCCCGCCCGCCGAAGTACGGCATACCGGAGCCGGACTCGGGCATGGAGCTCTACTGGTATCACGAGGAACTGCCGAAGGTGGCCGCCGCGCTCGGGCGTTCCCGCGTGCCCACTCTGGTGAAGTGGCTGCGTGCCTATCAGGAGCACTCTACTTCCTTCAGTGGAGCTTCTGGCTCGGACATGAGCTACATCTGGCGCCCGATCATCCGGGAATCGCCAGAGCACTCCGGTCATGAGATTGGCGACGCACTGGTCGATGAGCTGCGTGCCGCCCTCGTCGACTCGCTAGGAACGTCCACTGACGCAGTCTGCGCCTTGCTTGCAGACGATCAGCCGTTGCTGAGACGCATTGCCCTGGATGTCTTGGCCGAAGCGATTGAAGGGGTCGAAGATAAGTCAGCTGAACGCGCCGCAGCCTCGTCCGAGTATGAGCAGCAGCTTGCTCAGGCCGCTCAGCGAGTCCTCGAGGACGAGACATTCATCGACAGCAACTACCGGGGCGAGTATGTCCCATTCGTTAGGGCGTGCCTTGGATGGCGTTTGATGGTCGACGTCTCACCCTTCTTTGAAGAGGTGCGCAGGGGGCCGCTGTCTCTGAGGGACGAACGTCGCGAGCGCTTCGCCCAGGAAGGCGACACGCCGGAACAGGCAGAAGAGCGTCGCGAGGACTACAGGAAGCACTGGCAGCACAGCATGCTCACCTTGGTGGGTCACGGCCTGCTGCCGGATGACCTCGACGCTCTACTATCGTCCCTCGACGAGCAGTACGGAGTCATCGAGGTGCGGGACGAGTTGGTCCATATCGAGTTGTTCACCGGATCGACTAGTCCAATTGACGTCGAGACGATGCGAGCCATGGACAACGGTCAGTTGCTCGATCACCTGGCGAAGTGGCATGCCGATCCTGACACCTTCATGGGGCCGACGCATGAAGGACAAGGGCGAGTGCTCGCCGAGGTGGTTGCTAAGGATCCGACCAGGTTCGTCAGTGAGCTGGAGCACCTGAAGACACTCCGTCCAACGTATATCCGGGCCGTTGTACAGGGATGGCGATCGGCGGTTGAGGCGGGCCTTCCGTTGCCTTGGGATTCGGTTCTGACGTTCGCAGAGTGGGTAGTCGGCCTTCACGACGACATCAAGGTAGAGGGGGAGGGCGACGAGTTCGACGACGATCGTGACTACCGCGCGCTGAAGTCCGAGCTGCTAAGGCTCATCGAGTCGGGCCTGTCGGCCAAACAAGGCGACGAATCGGCCGCCATTCCTTGCGACCTCGCTGTTCGGGTCTTGGGAGTGCTGACGGTCTTCGCATCTGACCCCGAGCCGGCGCCTGAGTACGAGGCGGAGTACGGCGGAGACAGCATGGATCCGCTGACTCTGTCGCTGAACACGACGCGTCCCGTTGCGGTCAGAGCGCTGATCCGACTAGTGCACCGGTTCTCGGGCTCAGCGACTGCCGACGCGGCACTGTCGCTTCTGGACCAACATCTCGATGGCCACGATGAGTCACTCGCAGTCGCAGCCGCTTTCGGAGAGGGAACCGGGCGGCTCTACGACTCAGTCCAGCCGTGGATCGAGGAGCGCGTCGGCATCCTGTATGGGAATGCCGCGCCAACAAGTCCATGGCAGCAGGTTGCTCTCTCAACCGCATTGGCCACCCATCGCGTCCATATGGCTCTGATCGAGCTGCTCAGGGGGCCGCTGTCGCTGACCATCGAGCAGATGCCTGACACGGCCCTGACAGCTGGCTGGCGTACTCACACGCGGACGTTCCCGCAGCTCATCGGGGATTGGCTTGTCACCGCAATGATCGGTGGCCACCTGGCTCCGGATGATCCTCTGGTGGAGGCGTGGTTCACACGTGCTGATGCCGATCTGCGAGGTGAGGTCCTCGGGCATTTGGCTTGGCAAACCATGCACTGGCGGACGGTGCCGGACGATGTTCTCGAGCGAGTAGCAGTGCTATGGGATCGCCGCACCGAGCACGTCAGGGAGCATCCGGAAGATGCGGCCGAACTGTCCGGTGCCTACTGGTTTGCGCGCAGCGACAAGCTCGGGCCGGAATGGTGGCTGCCCAGACTCGAATACGCTTCGTCCGTGATTCCGAACTACGACATGCACGGCATGGTCGGAGAGAAACTCGCTCGCGTTGCAGCGACGGATCCGGATACCAGTCTGAAGATCCTCGAGAACGTTCTAACCGACGCGCCAGTCGATCATGGCCTCATGTACTACGACCTAATCGAACACGCCGTGCCCCAAGTCATCGCGGCAGCGCTTGATAGCGGCGACGCCGAGGTGGCGAATCGGGCGGCCGACCTTATGAATCGGCTGGGAGACAGGGGCCACATCGGACTCAAGGAGCGGGTGGAGAAGCTTCGGGCGCCGGGATTCGATGCCGAGCAATAGGCCCACTTCGAGGACGAGGACAAGAATCAGAGAAGCCTACCCAGGAAGGCGTTCGTTTGCCACCGCACTCCTATTCCTGAGATCTGGGCCCCGAATGCTCCCTCGCCACAGTCACAAACGCGTCCACTAAGCCCGACCATGCGAACACGAGCCCCGCCGGCATCCGGCGGGGCTTTCGTGTATGCCGACGCCGTCCGTACCCTGTATCCTGCTAGCAGACCCGCCGCCCGCTCGAGGGGGAAGTGCATGACCGCGCGAATCACGGTTCGCTGGCTTGACGACTCGAAGCTGCTCGAAGGCGGCGCCGAGGTGTTGCCGCGACTCTCGGGGCGCGGGCACGTGTGGATCGACGTCCTGGCGCCCGACGAGGCGGCGCTACGGGCGGTGTCCGCTGCCTACCCGCTCCCTCCTCTGGCGATCGAGGACTGCCTGCACTTCCCGCAGCGCCCGAAATTCGACGTCTACGACGACGTCACCTTCGCCATCTGGCTTCTTCCGCACGTGCTCACGGGGGACGGCATCGAGAGCCGCGAGCTCGACGTGTTCCTCGGCCCAGAGCACCTCGTGACCGTGCACCGTGAAGAGCTCGCCGCCGTGAACGCTGTGGCCGAGGACGCGCGTTCCTATCTTGCGCGCGGCGTGGAATGGACGCTGCACGCGCTCATCGACCGTGCGGTGGATGACATCTTCCCGGTCGTCGAGGAGCTGTCGGACGAGCTCGAGGCGCTCGAGGACGCGATGCTCGAGCAGGCGCAGCCGGCGCACCTGGAGCGCCTGCACCGGGCGCGGCGGTCGCTCGTGGACCTGCATCGCATCGTGAATCCCGAACGCGAGGTCGTGCGGGCGCTGGCGCGCCTCGAGGCGTTCGTCGCCCCGGAGGCGTACATGTACTACCAGGATATCGGCGACCACCTCGCGCGGCTCTCGGATACGATCGACACCTACCGCGAGGTGGCTGCGGGCACGATGGACATCTACCTCTCGGCCACCTCGAACCGCATGAACGCCGTCATGAAGACGCTCACGATCGTCGCGACCATCTTCATGCCGCTCACGCTCATCTCGGGGATATACGGGATGAACTTCGAGTACATGCCCGAGCTCAGTTGGCGCTACGGCTACTTCGTCGTGCTCGGCGTCATGCTCGCGCTCGGCGTCTGGATGATCTGGTTCTTCCGAAGGAGAGACTGGTGGTAGAAGAGACCCGCACCCCTGAACCGCGACAGACCGACGACACCGGAGAGGTCATCCATCACTCCGTCTACTCGGTCGCCAATCTGATCACCGTCCTCCGGCTGCTGCTGGTGCCGTTCTTCTTCGCGGCGCTGATATCCGAATCGCCGCGCTCGGACACGATAGCGCTCGTGCTCTACGCCGTGGCGGCATCGACCGACTGGGTCGACGGGCAGATCGCGCGCCGGACCCACACGGTCACGCAGGTGGGCAAGGTCATCGATCCGCTCGTCGACCGACTGCTGCTCGCATCGGGCGTGATCGGGCTCTACCTCATCGGCCGGCTGCCGCTCTGGATACCGCTCGTGTTGATCCTGCGTGACGTCTATCTGCTCTACGGCTCGTACGTGCTCGAGCGGCACGGCCGGATCCTACCGGTGGTCTACATCGGCAAGGTCACGACGGCGGTGCTGCTCTTCGGGTTCACGCTGCTCATCGCCGGGTGGCCCACTGTGGGGGACTCGATGGTGGGACTCTGGTTCGTGTACGCGGGCATCGCGCTCTCGCTGGCGACTGCGGTCGTCTACACCGCAAAGGCGCGAGAGGCGTTGGAGAAGGTGCGCCAGGCCGAATAGGGGGTACGCCGGGTGAAAGCCGTCATCATGGCGGGCGGGGAGGGGACCCGCCTGCGTCCGCTCACGAGCCTCAGGCCCAAGCCGATGGTTCCGATCGTGAACCAGCCGGTGATGGAGCACATCCTCGGGCTCGTGAAGCACCACGGCATCGAAGAGGCTGTGGCGACGCTGGCGTTCATGCCTCAGGTCATCGAGGACTACTTCGGGGACGGCGAGGAGTGGGGGATGCGCGTCACGTACGCGGTCGAGGAGAGCCCGCTCGGCACGGCCGGCTCGGTCAAGAACGCCGCGAGCGCACTGGACGACACGTTCCTCGTCATCTCGGGCGACGCGCTCACCGACATCGACCTCTCCGCGGTCGTCGCGTTCCACGAGGCGCATGACGGACCGGTGACCATCGCGCTCAAACGTGTCCCCGACCCGCTCGAGTTCGGCGTGGTGATCACCGACGCCGACGGGCGCATCGAGCGCTTCCTCGAGAAGCCGTCATGGGGGCAGGTCTTCTCGGACACCATCAACACGGGGATCTACGTCCTCGACCCGACGGTGTTCGACGTGATACCCGAGGGCGAGCAGTTCGATTTCTCGAGCCAGGTGTTCCCGCTGCTCATGGAGCGTGGCCTGCCGCTCTACGGCTTCGTCGCAGACGGCTACTGGTGCGATGTCGGCAGCCTCGACTCCTACGTTCAGGCCCACCGGGACGTGCTCGACGGCAAAGCGATGATCTACGTGCCGGGGGCGCGGGCACGCAACGACGTATGGTTCGGCAAGGGGGCCGACGTGGACCCCGGCGCGGAGATCGGCGAGAAGGTCGTCATCGGCGCCAACACCAAGGTCCGGCGGGGCGCGCGTCTCGGCTCGTATACGATCATCGGCGACAACTGCCTTGTCGGCGCCGACACGACGCTCGAGCACTCGGTCGTCTGGAACGATGCGTTCATCGGTGCGCGATCAGAGGTGCGCGGCGCGGTTCTCTGTCGGGGCGTGGACATCCGCGCGGGCGCGAAGGTGTCGCCGGGCGCGGCCATCGGCGACGAGACGATGATCGGGCACGGCGCCGTCGTGGGGAACGACGTGCAGGTCTACCCCTATAAGCGCGTCGAGTCGGGCGCGACGGTCACCTCGTCGCTCATCTGGGAGAGCACCGGACCGCGCTCCATCTTCGGCACTGACGGCGTATCGGGCCTCGTCAACATCGATATCACCCCGGACCTCGCGATGCGCGTCGCCCAGGCGTTCGGCAGCACGCTGCCGGGCAAGGCGCACGTCGTGGTGTCGCGTGACGCCAGCCGGGCGGCTCGGATGCTCAAGCGCGCGGTGGTCGCGGGTCTGAACTCCACCGGCTGCAACGTGCGGGACCTCCGGGTCGCGTCGCCCGCCGTCACACGCTTCACGACCCGCGACACGCGCTGTCTCGGTGGCGTGCATGTGTGCGCATCCCCGCGCGACGCGCAGGTCGTCGAGCTCCACTTCTACGACCAGGGCGGGCTGGACCTTGCCTCATGGGCCGAGAAGAAGATCGAGCGGCTCTACTTCCGTCAGGAGTTCCGCCGATCCTTCTTCGACGAGGTCGGCGAGATCCTCTACCCTCCGCGCGCGCTCGAGTACTACTCGGCAGGCCTCATGGAGGCGCTCGATGACGGCGCCACGCTCTGCCCGCGCTGCACGGTCGTCGTCGACATGGGGCTGAGCCCCGCGTCGTTCGTGCTTCCCGCGGTGGTCGGCTACTGGGATGTCGAACTCATCTCGCTGCGCGCGTTCGTCGACTCGGAACGGACGCAGATCGAGCCGGCGGAGCGAGACCTCCTCCTCGGCCAGCTCGCGCGCTCCGTCGATGCGTTCCAGGCGGTCATCGGCGTGTCGATGGACGCCACCGCCGAGCGCATCACCCTCGTGACGCCCCGGGGGAGGGTGCTGACCGGCGACGAGGCGCTGCACGCGCTCGTGTCGCTGTGGTGCCGCACCGACGGAAGCGGCGCGGGCATCGCCGTCCCCTTGAACGCCTCGGAGGTCGTGGACCGCATCGCCGCCGAGCACGGTCGCAGCGTGCTGCGCGTCGGCACCGCGCGACGCTCACTGTCCGAGGCTGCGCAGCGGGAGGGGATCGGCTTCGCCGGCTCCCGCAACGGGGGGTACATCTTCCCCGCGTTCATGGCAGCGTATGACGCGGTGATGTCGCTCGGCATGATGCTCAGGATGCTGCGGACGCTCGACACCGATCTCGACGCCATCTGCGACGATCTGCCGGCCAGCCACATGCGTCACGTCCCCGTCGCATGCCCCTTCGACCGCAAGGGAGCGGTCATGCGAGAGATGGCCTCAGCGCCCGACGCGTCATCGGCGCAAGCTGTCGAGGGCGTACGGATCGAACGCGACGGGGGATGGGCGCTTGTGCTGCCGCATCCAAGCGAGGGCATCGTGGATGTGTATGCCGAGGGTGCCGACGAGCAGGACGCCGAGGATGCGGTGCGCTCGGTCGTCGAGCGTGTCAGGACCATCATCGACGCATCGTAGCCGGCGTCGGGGGTCGTCGGCCCCGCGCATGTGGTGAGGTTCTTGCTGGCCACCGGCGCAGAGGGTCGCCAAGATGACGTCCTCGGAACGGTCGCCCCATGGGTTCCACGGGTGCGTGCCGAGCACGTATAATCGCTGCGTTCGCGCGGCGCCGGCAGGCGCGCGCCGGGCGATGGACCATATCCGATGACTCGAACCGGTGGAGCGATGGCCGAGACCGACACGAAGAACGATACAGCGCAGGGCGCTCGCACCGGGAGGCGCTCGATGCGCCGTCGGACGCTGCTCGACCGGTTCCTGGCGCTCAAGCCGGGCGCTCGATGGGCGATCGGCGGCGCTGTAGGCCTGCTCATCCTGGTCGTCGTGTTCACCGGTCTGGACGTCGCGCTCTCGGCAGGATCCATCCACCCGGGTGTAGCTGCCGGCGGGGTCCCGCTCGGCGGCATGAGCCGGGCTGAGGCCATCGACGCCGTCCGGGCGCATGCCGAGCCTCTGCTCGCCGAGCCGGTCGCGCTGGCCGCCGAAGGCGAGTCATGGGCCGTCGAGGCCGCCAGCGTCGGCGCGGCGGTGGACGCCACGACCGTGGCGGATGCGGCGTACGCCGTCGGACGCGAAGGCGGCTTCTTGGACCGCGTCGGCCAGCGGCTGCGCGCGTGGGCCGGAGCGGTGCGGCTCCCCGTGGACGTGACCGCTCAGGACGAGCTCATGAATGCGTTCCTGGACGAGGTGAGCGCTGCCGTAGCGGTGCCCGCAACGGACGCTGCGGTCGAGGTCGAGGGCACCGATGTGCGGCTCGTACCCCCTGAGACGGGCCTCGACCTGGACCGCGAGGTTGCGCGCGCCGCGCTGCTCACCGCGTTCCTCTCGGAAGAGCGGTCGGTGGAGCTCGAGCTCGTCCCGTCGCAGCCGCGCATCGATGAAGCGGGCGCTCGCGGTGCCTATGAAGACGCGCTCGCCATCGTCTCGGGACCCGTCACCCTCACATATGAGGACAAGTCGTGGGAGGTGACCGCCAGCGAGGTCGCCGGGTGGCTCGACTTCCGGCCGGTGCCCGCCGAGGGCTCCACCGCGGATTCGGGGCCGATGCTGCTTGAGGCGTACCTCGCGAGCGAGGACGTCTCGGCCACGATCCTCCCCATGGTCGAGGACGTCGGGAAGGTCGCGCGCAACGCATCGTTCAAGACGTCGAGCGGCCAGGTCACGATCATCCCGTCCGAGGACGGTCTCGGGCTGGCGAGCGACGACCTCGCCGCCGAGCTGACCGCCAGCCTCATCGCGGGTACGCGCACCGTCGAGCTCAAGATGGAGCGCGTGGAGCCGGAGATCACCACCGAGAAGGCCCGCGCCATGGGTATCACGGAGCGGATCTCTACGTACACGACCGAGTTCTCCTCGGCCAACAGGCCGCGCGTCAACAACATCCACGTCTTGGCGGACGCGCTCGACGGAACGCTGCTCGCGCCCGGTGAGACGTTCTCGTTCAACGGGACGATCGGACCGCGGACCGCCGAGAAGGGCTACCAGGAGGCGAACGCGATCGTGAACGGCGAGCTGGTGCCCCAGCTCGGCGGCGGCGTCTGCCAGGTCGGCACGACGATCTTCAACACCGTGTTCTTCTCGGGCCTGCCGGTCGTCGAGCGCCGCAACCACTCGCTCTACATCAGCCACTACCCCAAGGGCCGCGATGCGACGGTGTCGTGGGGCGGGCCCGACTTCAAGTTCAAGAACGACACCGAGCACTGGGTGCTCATCTCGACGAGCTACACGAACTCGTCGGTCACCATCAGCCTGTACGGGACCGATCCAGGTTATGATGTCGAATACGAGACCGGGCCGTGGACGAACGTGAAGCCTTTCCCGGTGCGCGAGGTTCAAGACCCCGACCTGCCGCTCGGCACGAAGGTCGTCGAGACGAAGGGCGTGACGGGCCGCACGATCGTCGTCACGCGTGTCGTCAAGAAGGGCGGGGCGGTCATCCGCACCGACACGTTCAAGTCCGTGTACCGGCCGACAGAAGAAGTCGTGACCGTCGGGACCAAGGCACCGGCATCGCAGCCGGCTACGACCACGCCGTGACCGCGGCGGCCTCGGTCTGCCGAGAGGGGGAGCGGTGTTCCAACCCGAGCTCGAGGCGATGGACCGCGAGCGGCTGGACGAGCTGCAGTCCGAGAGGCTCCGGGAGACGCTGCGGCGCGTCTATCTGAACGTCCCGCTGTACCGAACCAAGTTCGACGAAGCCGGCTTCGACGCCGAGTCGGTGCGCTCTCTGGCGGATCTGCGCCACGTGCCGTTCACCGTGAAGGACGACCTCCGCTCTGCGTACCCGTACGGCATGTTCGCCGTGCCGATGCGCGATGTCGTGCGCGTGCACGCGTCATCAGGCACGACAGGGCAGATCACGGTGGTCGGCTACACGGCGGGTGACATCGAGCGCTGGTCCGATCTCATGGCCCGGACGCTCGCCTCGGCGGGAGCGACGGCCGATGACATCATCCAGGTCGCCTACGGCTACGGCCTCTTCACCGGTGGGCTCGGCGTCCACTACGGGTCAGAGCGCCTCGGAGCGACCACCATCCCGATCTCGGGCGGGAACACCAGGCGACAGATCCAGGTCATGCAGGACTTCGGCGTGACGCTGCTCGCCGCCACCCCGTCCTATGCGCTGCTCCTCGGGGAGACCGCGCTCGAGATGGGTGTCGACGTCCGCGATCTCCCGCTGCGCGCGGGTGTCTTCGGGGCCGAACCGTGGAGCGAGAACATGCGCGTGCAGCTCGAGGAGCTGCTCGGCATCTCGGCCATCGACATCTACGGCCTTTCCGAGGTCCTCGGACCGGGCGTGGCTGCCGAGTGCGCGTCCAAGCACGGGCTGCACGTCAACGAGGACCACTTCATCATCGAGATCGTGGATCCCGAGACGCTGCTCCCGGTGCCCGACGGCGAGTACGGCGAGGTCGTCTTCACCACGATCACGAAGGAAGCGATCCCCGTCATCCGCTACCGGACGCGCGACATCTCGCGGATCGTCCCGGGCACGTGCACGTGCGGCCGGACGTTCCGTCGCATGGAGCGCATCAGCGGGCGCACCGATGACATGCTCATCGTCCGGGGCGTGAACGTCTTCCCGAGCCAGATCGAGCAGGTGCTCACCGGCATCCCGGGAGTGGCGCCGCACTACCAGGTGGTGCTCACCAAGCGCGGCGTGATGGACCACGTCGAGGTGCACGTCGAGGTGGGACCCGATTTCGCGTTCGACGAGATCAAGGCCCTCGAGCGGCTCCAGCGACACGTCCGCGGCGAGATCGCCTCGGCGCTCGCCATCAGCATCGACGTCAAGCTGGTCGAGCCCAAGTCGATCCAGCGCTCTGAAGGGAAGGCCAAGCGGGTCGTCGACCTGCGCGACGAGGGGGGTGCGTGAGCGGTGATCCGTCAGCTCTCGGTCTTTCTGGAGAACAATCCGGGTCGTCTCGCCGAGCTCTGCAGGGTGCTCGGTGACGCCGAGGTCAACATGCGCGCGCTCATGGTCGCCGATACCGCCGAGTACGGCGTCGTCCGGGTCATCTGCGACACGCCCGTCCGCGCGCAGGAGGTCCTCGAGGGCGCGGGTTTCGGGGTGTCGGTCACCGAGGTGATCGCCGTCGAAGTGCCGGACCGCCCGGGCGGTCTCGCGCACGTGCTGGAGCTGCTCGGGGAGGACGGGCTCAACGTCGAGTATGCGTACTGCTTCGTGGAGCCATCAGGTACGGGCGCCATCGACATCTTCCGGGTCGAGGACCCCGAGCGTGCGAGCCGTGCGCTGGACGCGGGCGGGATCCGCGTGCTGGGGGCCGCCGACCTCTACCGGGCGGACGCCTGACGCCGTTCGGGCCCCTCGTAGCCGATCTCGCACGGATCGCCCGATACGCCCTCGCGCGCCGGGTCGAGGTCGCGCGCGAGGGCGCAGAGCGCCTCGGCGTCTTCAGGCAGCGCATACACCGTGACCGTGACTGACTCTTCCTTCGCGCCGACGAGATCGCGTACGCCGCATCGCACACGGTCCGCGGCGATCTCGGCGCCCGCTCGCGGCGTCTGGGGGAAGAGCAGGAAGAACTGTCCGTCACCCGCGTGCCCGACATCATCGACCAGACGCACGTCGTTCCTGATGTGCGCGGCGACCGACCGCAGCAGCGAGCGTTGCCTGACGGGGCGCAGGTCCACGATCAGCGTGGGGGAGAGCTTGAGCATCGCTGCTGCGAAGGGCGTCTGATAGCGCTGGTACTGGCCGATGGCGGCCTTGAGGGCGGCAGCGACGAAGCGCGCGTTGTACACCGAGGTCGTGTCATCGATCATCGCGTTTCCTTCGACACGCGCGAACACGTACTTGATGCGCCCGCAGATCTCGCCGCCGACGATACCGACGACGATGTAGGTTATGACCCGGGTGAGGATCATGGTAAGCACCGGGGCGCTCAGGCCCTGCTCGTTCATGAGCGGGATCCGGAGCACGACGTACACGAGCGTTGCCGCAACCGCGGCGAGGAAGCCTCCGTCACGACCCCAGTGCACTGCCCCGACCAGCACGCCGACTATGAGCAGTTGGCCGATGACCTCCTGGTAGATGAGGCCTTCGGTGGGGGCGAGGAACATGCTGCCGATGATCACCGCCGCACCAAGCGTCAACACGAGCCACTCGAACCGGGTGTACCTCACAGGGCTACCTCCACACTGTCGTCATGACCGCGGCTCCGGGTCACGGATGGTTCACGCAGGTGAACTGCTCCGTCGCTGCATCCCACTGGTAGGGCGTGTCGTCGGAAGGGCAGACCGTACCCGTGTCGCTGTTCTTCACGAAGGGCGCAAGGTCATCGACGCTCGTGGGCGCGGCGCCGCCGTTGTCGGCCTCGTAGGCGGGGATCAGCCCGTTGAGCACGCGCTGGTTCGAGCAGCATGCGGCCTCGGCGGCGCGCCCCGTCGACATCGTGAACGACGCGATCGCGATGGCGGTTAGGATGGCGATGATCACCAGCACGAACAGGATCTCGGTGAGCGTGAACCCGTCATCGTTGAAGATGTATGGTGTGCCCTGTCGCCCCATGCCTGCCCCCCGGTGCCCCGCGCAGCTTCCGACGCGAGTATAGCCGAGTACCAGCGGTTCCATGAGTAGTTTCGGCGTTTGGCCCGATGTGGTTGAGCCTCTTCCGTGCATCTGGCGTCGCGGTCGTCC
This sequence comes from Anaerosomatales bacterium, assembly GCA_030019445.1. Taxonomy (GTDB): domain Bacteria; phylum Actinomycetota; class Coriobacteriia; order Anaerosomatales; family Anaerosomataceae; genus JASEEU01. The sequence continues at coordinate 280,681 of JASEEU010000001.1, forward strand.
GCGTGTGGACGGGAAACGCTACAATCACGTGGTGCGCTCACGCGGGTGCACCGACTCTCGATCGTCACGGAGGTGACATGCTCGCAGCCGCACGAACGCGCCTCGCTCCGCTCGTCGCGATGCTCCTGGTGGCGATCCTCGCGGGCGCGCCGTGCGTCGCGAGCGCGTCGGTCTCGCAGGCCGATATGATCGCCAGGACGACGCTCGCTGAGTCACCGCACCTCATGGCTGCCGCACCCGACATCGACGCGCCGGCGGGCATCCTGGAGACGATCGATGGGCGCGAGCTGTGGAGCCGTGAGGCGGACGCCGAGCGGGCCATGGCGAGCACGACCAAGATCATGACCGCTATCGTCGTGCTGGAGCAGGCACCCGATCTCGAGCAGGTCGTGGTCGTCTCGGCCGAGGCGGCCAAGATCGGCGAGGCGGGCATCGACCTCGAGCCTGGAGAGAACCTCACGGTGCGCCAGCTCCTCTCGGCCATGCTCGTCCACTCCGCCAACGACGCCGCGTACGCGCTCGCCCAGCATGTCGCGGGCGGGATCGACGAGTTCGTCCAGCGGATGAACGACAAGGCCGCCGAGCTCGATCTGGACCACACGCGCTTCACGAACCCGCACGGGCTCGACGAGCCCGGCCACCATACGAGCGCCGCCGACCTCGCCACGCTGGCCGAGTATGCGATGCGCATCCCGCTCTTCCGCGAGCTCGTCGGCCTGCGCAGCACGCGGATCCCCGCTCCGGGCGGCGGCACGCGTCTTATCGAGGCGTCGAACAAGCTCATCGGCACGTTCGACGGCGCGACCGGCGTGAAGACGGGTTGGACGAGCGACGCCGGCTACTGCCTCGTAGCGAGCGCGGAGCGCGGCGGCGTGGAGCTCGTGGCGGTCATCCTGGGCGCCCAGACCGAGCGGCAGCGCTTCGATGAGGCCGCCGACCTGCTCGAGTGGGGTTTCGCCCACTACGCGGTGCGCGAGGTGAGCGAGGCCGGTATGCCCGTCGCCCGCGTGCCGGTGTCGGATTACCTCGACGTGACGGTGGCGGCGATGGTCGCCGAGACGACCACGACGCCCGTCTTCGACCTTGCCGGCGAGGTGACATGGCGCGCTGATGTCGTGGGTGAGATCGCGGCGCCGGTGGCCGAGGGTGAGCGGCTCGGGACCCTGACGGTCAGGCAGGGAGACCGCCTGCTCGCGCAGGTGCCGGTCGTGGCCGCCGCCGACGTGGCCGTGCCGGGCTTCTGGGAGCGGATCGGCATCTGGTTCACGCGCGCGTGGCGCGGCGTCTTCGGCGGACAGCAGCAGGCCGAGCCGGTCTACGTGATGTGACGGGAGAAGGGTGATGAGGATCTCATGAACGAGCTCAAGCGTACGCCGCTCCACGACGAGCACGTCCTGCTCGGCGCCCGGATGGTCGATTTCGCGGGCTGGTCGATGCCGGTCCAGTACTCGGGCATCATCGACGAGCACCGCGCGGTGCGGGAGAGCGTCGGCATCTTCGACGTCTCGCACATGGCCGAGTTCCGCGTGTTCGGCCTCGGCGCGACCGAGGCGCTGCAGCGGATCGTCACCAACGACCTCGGCCGCATCGCCGAGCTGGGCTCGGCGCTCTACACGGTGATGTGCGACGAGGACGGCGGGATCATCGACGACCTCATCGTCTACCACACCGGCGATCTGGAGTACCTGGTCATCGCGAACGCGTCGCGACGCGAGACCGACTGGGACTGGATCACGTCGCACCTGCCCGAGGACGTCGAGACCGCCGATGAGAGCGACCGGACGGCGCTCATCGCGGTCCAGGGGCCGCGCGCGCTCGAGATCGTCGCGCAGCTCGCTCACGAGGGCTTCGAGCCGCCAGCACGCTTCACGATCGCCGAGGCGCGCCTCGGCGGGACGCAGGTGTTGCTCGCGCGCACCGGCTACACGGGCGAGGACGGGTTCGAGATCGTCTGCCACGCCTCGCACGCCTCTGGCGTGTGGCGCGCGCTCCTGAGCTTCCCTGAGGTGACGCCGTGCGGACTGGGAGCGCGTGACACGCTCCGGCTGGAGATGGGATACCCGCTCTACGGGTCGGATATGGACCGCGGCACGGATCCCGTCTCGGCGGGCCTGGGCTGGACCGTCGCGCTCGCCAAGAGCGACTTCATCGGTCGCGATGCGATCGCCCGCATCAAGGAGGCGGGCCCCGAGCGCAAGCTCGTCGGCATCACCGTCGACGAAGGCGTCCCACGGCCCGGTTACGCCGTATTGCACGAGGGGAGCGAGGTGGGTAAGGTGGCAAGCGGCACGTACTCGCCGACCCTCGGGCACGGCATCGCGACGGCCTACCTGCCGTCTGAGATCGCGGTCCCCGGCACCGAGGTCACGCTCGCCATCCGCCGCAAGGAGGTGGCGGGGCGCGTGGTGCGTCCGCCGTTCGTGAAGAACACGTCACTGTCCAGCGCCGCGTCGTAGCGGGGAGGAAGGGAGCGCTCAGCGATGTATCCGAAGGACCTCAAGTACGACAAAGAGCACGAGTGGGTGAAGGTCGAGGGCGATGTCGTGACGATCGGCATCAGCCACTTCGCACAGGACCAGCTCGGCGAGGTCGTCTACGTCGACCTCCCTTCCGTCGGCGACGCGGTGACCGCGGGCGAGACGTTCGGCGAGATCGAGTCCGTGAAGTCGGTGTCCGAGCTCTTCTCGCCGGTGACGGGCGAGATCATCGAGGTCAACGATGGCCTTTCCGACGCCCCCGAGGTCGTGAACGAGGATCCCTATGGCGACGGATGGATGATCAAGGTCTCGCTCGGCGACACCGCCGAGCTCGATGAGCTTATGGCGGCCGAGGAGTACGAGGCGTTCGTCTCCGAGGAGGCGTAACCGCCGCCCATGCGCTTCTCACCGATCTCCTGCGAACAGCGGGAACAGATGCTCGACGTCGTCGGCGCCCGGAGCGTCGACGACGTGTTCTCGGTCATACCTGACGAGGTACGCCTCCGTCGCCCGCTCGACCTTCCCGGCGGCATGTCGGAGGTGGAGCTCGTCGCTCATCTGGAGGAGCTGGCCGCACGGACCGCTCACGCGGGCTCCCTCGTGTCCTTCGCGGGAGCCGGCTGCTATGACCATCACGTGCCCGCGATCGTCGATGCCGTCGTGAGCAAGCCGTCGTTCTTCACCGCCTACACGCCATACCAACCCGAGGTCAGCCAGGGCACGCTGCAGGCTATCTACGAGTACCAGTCGATGATCTGCCAGCTGACCGGGATGGACGTGAGCAACGCCTCGCTCTACGACGGCGCGACCGCGCTCGTCGAGGCCGCCCTCATGGCGACGCGTGCGACCAAGCGCGGGCGCGTGATCGTCTCGGCGGGCATCCATCCCGAGTGGCGCGAGACGCTCGCGACGTACGCCGTCGCGACCGGAGCGGAGCTCTCCGAGTGTCCGACGGCCGACGGCCGGACCGACCTCGGGAGGCTGGCGGCGCTCCTGGCGGACGACGTCGCCGCGGTCTGCGTCGCCCAGGTCAACGTGTACGGCGTCGTCGAAGACGTCGCCGCGGTGGCCGAGGTCGCGCACGAGGCGGGCGCGCTCGCCATCGCCGTGACCGACCCGGTCTTGCTCGGCGTGCTCGAGGCTCCCGGAGCGCTCGGCGCCGACGTCGTGGTGGCCGAAGGCCAGTCGCTCGGCTCGGCGCAGTCCTTCGGCGGTCCGGGCCTCGGCATATTCGCCTGCAGGGACCGCTTCGTCCGCCAGATGCCCGGCCGGGTGGTGGGCCGCACGGCGGACGTCGACGGTCGCGTCGGCTTCGTGCTCACCATGGCCACCCGCGAGCAGCACATCCGTCGCGAGAAGGCCACGTCCAACATCTGTTCGAACCATGCCTTGAACGCGCTGGCCGCAGGCGCTTATCTCAACGCGGTGGGCTCCGCCGGGCTGCGCGGGATCGGCAGTCTATGCGTCGCCAGGGCGCACTACCTGCGCGACGCGCTCATCGGCACGGGTCGTTTCTCGGCTCCGTGGGACGCTCCGTTCGCGCGCGAGTTCGCCCTGCGTTTCGATGGCGATGCCGAGGAGTTCGTCCGCGCGATGGTCGACCACGGCTTCCTCGCCGGCGTCCCGCTCGAGCGGATCGCGGCGCGGCGTCCCGACCCCGGCGTCGACGCGTCGGGGGTCGTGCTCTTCGCGGTGACCGAGAAGCGCACGCGCGCGCAGATGGACCGCCTCGTCGAGGCGGTGATGTCGCTGTGAGCCAGCCGACCGCACAGCCGCTCACCGGGCGGCTCATCTTCGAGAAGGGCACGCGCGAGTCGCGTTGCATCGAGCCGCCAGCGCTCGACGTCCCCGAGATCGATCTCGCCGAGGCGCTGGATGGCGCGGTTCGTGCGGAGCCGCCGGCGCTGGCCGCGGTCACCGAGGTCGACATCGCGCGACACTACGAGCATCTCGCCTCGGCCAACTTCGGCGTCGACACGGGCTTCTACCCGCTCGGCAGCTGCACGATGAAGTACAACGCCAAGGTGGCCGAGCAGGCGTGCCGCCTGCCGGGCTTCGCGGGCGCGCATCCGTACCAGCCCGAGGAGACCGCCCAGGGCGTGCTCGAGCTGATGGCGGGGCTCGCAGACGCCCTTGCGGAGGTCGCGGGCTTCCCGGCGGTCACCCTTGCGCCCGCCGCCGGCGCGCATGGCGAGCTGACGGCGCTCATGTGCTTCCGCGCGTACCACGCCGCCAACGGCGATCCACGGCGCCGCGTCATCATCCCGGACTCGGCGCACGGGACTAACCCCGCGACGGTGGCGATGTGCGGGTACGAGGTCACGACCGTGCCGAGCGATGCGCGCGGCGGGGTCGACATGGACGCGTTGCGGGCGACGCTCGATACCGACGTGGCCGCGCTCATGCTGACCAACCCCAACACGCTGGGGCTCTTCGACGAGAACATCCTCGCGATCACCGAGGCCGTGCACGCCGTTGGCGCTCTTGCGTACTGCGACGGCGCAAACCTGAACGCCATCCTCGGCAAGAGCCGGCCCGGCGACATGGGCTTCGACGCGCTGCACATCAACCTGCACAAGACGTTCGGCACGCCGCACGGCGGCGGGGGACCGGGTGCGGGGCCGGTGTGCGTCACGGACGCGCTCGCGCCCTATCTTCCCGGACCGCTCGTCGAGCGACGTGACGACGGCACGTTCGGGCTGACGTGGCCGGAGCGCTCCATCGGGCGCGTGCGGTCGTTTCTCGGCAACGTCGGCGTCCTCGTGCGAGCGTACGCCTACATCCGGGCGCTCGGCGGAGATGGGCTCGCCGCCGTGTCGGAGCAGGCGGTCCTCTCGGCCAACTACCTCAAGGAGCGCCTGCGCGGCGCCTACGAGCTGCCGTACGACCGGACCTGCATGCACGAGTTCGTGCTGTCGGGGCGCCGTCTGCGCAAGGAGCACGGCGTGCGCACGCTCGATGTCGCGAAGCGGCTGCTCGACTACGGCATCCATCCGCCGACGGTGTACTTCCCGCTGATCGTCGAAGAGGCGATCATGATCGAGCCGACCGAGACCGAGGGCCTCGAGACGCTCGACCGGTTCGCCGAGGTGATGCTTCGCATCGCCGAGGAGGCCGCCGAGAACCCCGACCTGCTGCACGAGGCGCCGCTCACGACGCCGGTGCGACGCCTCGACGAGGCACGGGCGGTCAAGCAGCCCGACCTCGCGTGGCGCCCCGACGCGTAGGCGCCGGTCGTGACGGCGTGGCGTCTGATCGTCGACGGCCCGGTGGATGGCGCGCGCACCATGGCCATCGACCGGGCCGTTCTGCGCGCGCGGGCCGACGGCGCCGCCCCCGCTACCGTGCGCGTCTATCGGTGGCGCATCCCCACCGTCACGCTCGGCAGGTTCCAGGACGAGGCGTCGGTGGATCTCGGCGCATGCCGCAGGCGCGGGTTCGACGTCGTACGAAGACCGACCGGCGGTCGCGGCGTACTGCACGATGACGAACTCACATACTCGATCGTCGCGTCGACGCGCGACGGGTTGCCCCGCGGCACTGCGGCGTCGTACCGGCATCTGTGCGCGGCGCTGGCCGAGACGTACCGCTCGCTCGGCGTGGACGCTGCGCTCACCGAGCGCAGCAGGGGAGAGCGCTCCTCGGCCGCCTGCTACCTGCACGCGACGAATGCCGACCTCTCGCTCGGAGCCGCGAAGCTGTCAGGGAGCGCACAGGTGTGGGAGCGCGAAGCGTGCCTTCAGCACGGCTCGTTCGTCCGCACGCGTGACGTTACCGCGGAGGCGGACGTATTCCGCCTGGACGCCGATGCCGCCGGGCGGCTTGCGGCCACCACCGCGACGCTCGCCGACGCCCTGGGCGCGGCTCCGGCGGTCGAAGCGATCGCGGAAGCGCTCGCCGGGGCTGTGGAGCGCGTCTTCGGCGTGACGCTCGAGGCGGGTGATCTGACGGACGCGGAGCGCGCGGTGGCGGATACGCTCGAGCCCGAGCACCGGGTGCTGCACGTGGACGGGAATCAACCGTAGAAGGGACCGGTTCGCCCGTGAACTTCAAGCCGAGGTCGAGGCGTTGACGTCGGTGTCGTCTGCTACAATCGACCTGCGAGAACCGAGCTGGTCATGGACCGAGCGGAGGGGACATGGATCAGGACAAGCACATCCCCGAGGACGCGCTGGTCGACCTCGAGAGCAAGTCTGCCGAGGAGCTCAGGGAGCTGCTCGACGCGCTCTACGAGGAAGAGCAGCGGGTGAGCTATCGTCGGCGGGTGCTGCACGGCAAGATCGACATCCTGCGAGCCGAGCTCGTGCGACGCCTGAAGGCGCAGCGCGAAGCGGGTGAGGACGTCGTCTCGCCGCGCGACATCGAGCGGCTCATCGAGATCCTCTCGAGCGACATGCGTGGCGTCTCGCGCGTGGATGTCACCGCCGACGACGAGGACGAGTAGGCCAGCCCCGCGTACAGCGGGACGACCGAGGAGGACGCGTGCCGAGCATCGCCAGCAAGATCGAAGCGTTCCTGAACGAGTTGTCCGTCGACGCCGTCGAAGAGCGCGTGGTCGAGTACGTCATCCGCGAGGTGCGTAACGGGCGCAAGCTCACCGACGCGTTGCGCGACCCGTATGTGCGAAACCGCCTGAGCGACGAGAAGCTGGCCCACGTGCTGGAGAACCCTGAGGTCGCGCAGGCGCTCGAGGAGCAGATCGCGAGCTCGTTCAAGAAGCAGGAGTTCGGCTTCCTGGACTAGCCGTCGCATCCGACGCGATGGGGATGATACGGATGGATACATGCCCCGCATGTGGCGCAGCGGTCGAGGGCGACACCCCTGTCTGTCCCGGGTGCGGCGCGCGCATCGAGGGAGCCACCGCGTCCTTCGCTCCGGTCGGAGCGCCGGAGGAGACGGCGTCGCTCGGCATGGAAGGCAGCGACGTCCCGATGCTCGTCGTCCACAAGGGCGCCGAGACCGGTGAGCGCTTCTACCTGGAAGACGGCGAGTACACCGTCGGACGCGATCCGGCGAGCGACATCTTCCTGAACGACATCACCGTGTCGCGCCGTCATGCCGTGCTCACGGCGGTCGGCGGCAGCGTGACCGTGGCGGATGCGGGGTCGCTCAACGGCACCTACGTCAACGACGTCATCGTGGACTCCGCCGCGCTCCGGCACGGCGATGCGCTGCAGATCGGGCGCTTCCAGATGGTGTTCCTTGCTGCGGGAGGTGCGTAGATGGCGGACCGTGACTACATGACGATCGGCGAGGTCGTCGATGCTCTCACCGAGCGCCACCCCGACCTCACCATCAGCAAGGTCCGCTTCCTCGAGGAGGAAGGCCTGCTCGACCCCGAGCGCACCGCCGGCGGTTACCGCAAGTTCCGCCCAGCTGACGTGAACCGCCTCGAACTCATCCTGCGCCTCCAGAAGGAGCACTTCATGCCGCTCGCGGTGATCCGCGAGAAGCTGGCCGAGTACGACAAGGGTCGCATGCCCGCGGAGCTGGAGCCGGTCGTCGCTCACGCCGAGGCCGTGCCTCTGCCGTTGGAGGATGCCGAGACCGTCCCGGTGACGCGCTCCTCGGACATGATCGGGGTCCCCGAGAGCTTCCTGACCGAGCTCTCGAGCTTCGGGCTCGTGGAGCTCGTGGACGGCGCCCACGGCCAGGAGCTGCCCGCCGCCGATGTGCCCATCGCGCACGCATGCTGGGACCTGCGGCGATTCGGCATCGAGCCGCGACACCTGCGCATGTACGAGTCGTTCGCCGACCGCGAGGCGGCGTTCTTCAGCCAGGTGCTCATGCCGGCGTTCCGGCACCGCACTCCGGAGACGAGGCAGCGCCTCGTCGAGACGCTCGGCGAGCTTCAGAAGCTCACCGGGGAACTCAAGCGATCGGTACTGCACCGCGCGCTCGCGCGCGTGTTCGAAGACGTCATGTAGGGGACGATGACCGAGACCGAGCCATCCCACGATCCGCTGCCGCTGTCAGAGCGTGTCGCATCCATCGACTTCGCGCACCCGAGCGAGCGTGTCGCTGCACAGATACTCGACTTCTATGGCTTGCGCTGGGAGTACGAGCCCACGAGGTTCCCGATCGAGTGGGACGGCGAGGGCACGGTGATCGCGTGGTTCGCGCCCGACTTCTACCTTCCGGACTTCGATCTCTACATAGAGCTCACGACGATGAGCCAGAAGCTCGTCACCAAGAAGAACCGGAAGGTGCGGCGGTTGCGTGAGCTCTATCCGGACGTGAACATCAAGATCTTCTACCAGAAGGACTTCAGGAAGCTCCTGTTCAAGTACGGCATCCCTGTGGCCGAGCGCGACCACCGCGACGGCGGCGGCCTGGCTGCCGCGGACGCCGAGGAGCCGAGATGAGACCGCGCGGGGCAGTCCTCGCCGATCCGGTCCTCGATCGGATGCTGCACTCCCAGGACGAGATCGCCGAGCGGGTCGCGGAGCTCGGGGCCGCTATCAGCGAAGACTACCGTGGACAGGAGGTCGCGCTCGTCACCGTCCTGCGTGGCGGCCTGATCTTCCTGGCCGACCTGTGCCGTCGCGTCGACGTGCCGGTGACGCTCGATTTCATGGCGATCTCCTCATATGCGGGCGGAGGTGGCGCGGTTCGGATCACCAAAGACCTCGACGACCCGATCGAGGGGCGCCACGTGCTCGTCGTGGAGGACATCGTGGACACCGGGCTCACCCTGCACTACCTCCTCAAGATGCTGCGACAGCGGCGTCCGGCGACACTGGAGGTGTGCACGCTGCTCGACAAGGACGCACGGCGCATCGCGGACCTGCCCCTGCGCTACCGCGGCTTCGCGTGCCCCGATCGCTTTGTCGTCGGCTACGGCCTCGACCTGGGCGGCCGCTTCCGCAACCTGCCCTTCATCGCCACGCTCAAGGACGAGGTGATGGGGTGATGCAGCGGCGCGTCCTGCGCGCGCTCGTCGTCCTCTCGGGCGTGCTCGTCTTCGGCACCGTGGGATACGTGCTCGTCGAAGGCTGGCCCGTGCTTGACGCGCTCTACATGACCGTCATCACCATCAGCACCGTCGGTTTCCGGGAGGTTGCGACGCTCAGTCCGGGCGGGAAGGCGTTCACCCTCGTGCTGATCGCCGCGGGTGTCGGCGGGATCGTGTATTCGTTCGGGACGCTCGTGGACTTCGTGGTCGAAGGCCAGTTCAGGGGCCTGATGGAGGGACGTCGTATGAGCAGGCGCATCAGCGAGTTGCGGGACCACTACATCGTGGTGGGTCTCGGACGAGTGGGCTCGATCGTCGCGAACACGTTGGCCGAGGACGGCGTGCCCTTCGTGGTGGTGGACTCCGCGGACGACCGTATCGAAGCCGCGAACGAATCGGGCTGGCTGAACATCAGCGGCGACGCGACGGACGAGGAAGTGCTGCGCTCGGCGGGTGTGATGGCGGCGAAAGGCCTGGTGACGGCGCTCGACACCGACGCCGACAACCTCTTCGTGTCGCTGAGCGCGCGGACGCTCAACCCAGACCTCTACATCGTCGCACGCTCCTCGACCGTGGCCTCTGAGGCCAAGATCCTCAAGTCCGGAGCGGACCGGGTCGTGACCCCCAACGTCATCGGCGGGCGCCGTATGGCGGCCATGGTGCTCCAGCCGATCGTCTCGGACTACCTCGACATCGTCACACACGGCGACGATATCGAGTTCCGCCTCGAGTCGATGCGGGTGCCCGAGGGCTCGCCGCTTGCCGGCGGTAGCATCGCCGACGGCCATGTGCGCGACCGGACGGGCGCGTACATCCTCGCGGTGCATAGCGGGGGCATGCTCGACACCAATCCGTCGCCGGACACGCGCCTCGTCCCGGGTGACGAGCTCGTCGTGCTCGGTACGCGGGCACAGCTCGACAGCCTGACCGCGCTGCTGCGCCCGTAGCGGGGGAGGGCGGCTAGGGGTACTCTGGGTCAGTGATGTTCTCGAACGAGGAGGCAGCAGCGTGGATCTGTCGTCATACATCCGTGATATCCCGGACTTCCCCAAGAAGGGGGTCGTCTTCAAGGACATAACGCCCCTGCTCGCGAGCCCTGACGGCTTCCGGGATGCGATCGACGTCATCGCCGAGGAGTTCGCTGAGCAGGGCGTCACCAAGGTGCTCGGTGCCGAGGCCCGCGGCTTCATCTTCGGCGGAGCGCTCGCGTACCGGCTCGGTGCAGGCTTCGTGCCCGCTCGCAAGCCCGGCAAGCTGCCGTGGGAGACGACGCGCGCGGAGTATGAGCTCGAGTACGGCACCGACGCCCTCGAGGTGCACGCGGACGCGATGGGACCCGGCGACCGGGTGCTCATCGTCGACGACGTGCTGGCCACGGGAGGCACGGCGGCCGCCAAGCACCGGCTCGTGGAGACGACAGGCGCCGAGACGGTCGGCTTCGCGTTCCTGATCGAGCTCGACTTCCTCGGCGGGCGTGAGAAGCTGCCCCAGCGGCCGATCGTCTCGCTCATCCACGTGGTCTGACCGCATCCGACGCGCCTGCGGGCGTGTGCCGAGAAGGGCCGTGCCGCTTGCCGGTGCGGCCCTTCGGCGTGTCAGGACCCCGACGGCAGGACGATCTCGGCGTGCACCGGCTCGACGCCCGAGAAGCCGAGCGCCCGTGCTGCCGCCTTGGAGAGGTCGAGGTCGCGGCCCGCGATGAAGGGGCCGCGGTCGTTCACGACGACGATGATCCGCCTCTCGGCGCGCGTGAGCGCGAGGATGGTGCCGAACGGCAGCGTCCGAGAGGCGCAGGTGAAGTCGTTCTCGTTGAAGATCTGGCCGGAGGCGGTCGTGCGTCCGTGGAACTCATTGCCGTACCAGGAGCACACGGCGGTGAAGCTCGTGTTCGTGGTCTGGTACGTGCGCGGCATGTAGGCGGAGCAGAGATAGACGCGGTCGGTGTAGGGGAGGACGGTCGCCTCGGCGCGATCGATCGAATCGCCGGGGACCGAGCTGTCACGCCAGCGCTGACGCGTCTCGGCATCGAGCTTGCGGGCGGCGAGCAGGGCGGCGCGCGCCTCCTCGGTCAGCCGCTCGACGAGCGCTTCCTGCTCGGCCAGGGCCTTCGTGGACGCCTCCAGCCGCTCGGTCTGGAGACGCCTGAGCTCGATGTCTTGCGCGCGCAGGTCGTCGAGCACCGAGGCCTGGTAGCGGGCCTCCGCGAGGGCGAGGTTCAGGTCGGCGACGACGCGGCTGTCCTCCTCGGCGATGCGCGAGAGCAGCGAGGCCCGCGCGAACAGCTCGGCGACGGTATCGGCGGAGAGGAGCAGCGCGATGGGGCTGACGGGGCCGGTCTTGTACGTGGCGACGAGACGCTCCTCGTACAGAGCGCGGGCGACTGCGAGTTCGGCCTGCGCCGCTTCGACCGCGGTGCGCTGGGCGCGGATGCGCTCGGCGGTGACGGCCACGCGCGCCTCGAGCGCGGTGAGGTCGGACGTGATCGATTCGATCTCCCGTTCGAGCTCGAGCGCACGCTTGGTTGCAGCGTCCAGCTGGTCGTTGAGCTCGCCGACCGTGGCATCATCGGAGATGAGGGGAGGCGCGACCGGCTCCGCCGACGCGTGAGCCGGCAGGCCGGCAAGCAGCGCGGCGAGCACGAGACCTACCAAGACGCTGGACGTGCGTGACGACACGGCGTTTTCCCTCCGTGGCCTGCGCGCGACTCATACATGCTAGCAGAAGTGCCGATGACCATGGTGTGGTACGATACGCTTGAGCTCGTGACCGGCCTCGGAGTCCTCTTGAAGTACTCTCCAACGCAGCCGGAGGTGAACGTCCGCGCCATGCGTCACAGCCGCATCATCGTTCTGGTGTGCTCCATCCTCGTGATCGGCTCGCTGCTTGCGACGCCGGCGTTCGCCGAACCCACCAATGCGGAGATCGAAGCAGCGCGCGCCGAGGCTGACGCAGCACGGGCCGAGCTCGATCGTATGAACGCCGAGCTCGAGATCCAGGTCGAGGAGTACAACGCCATCACCGAGGAGCTCGAGGCCACGCGCGAGCGGATCCGCGAGACCCGTGACGACCTCGAACTCGCCGAGCGCGAGCTCTCGGCCGCGCAGGTGCAGCTCGCGGAGCGGGCGGCGAACATCTACAAGGACGGCGGCACCGGGTTCCTCGAGGTCCTTCTCGGTACGACGTCGTTCGAGGACCTCGTGACGCGGCTCGACCTGCTGACGCGCATCAACCGCTCGGACGCGCTCGTGGTGGCCGACGTGAAGGAAGCGAAAGCGCAGGTCGAGGCTCTCAAGCGCTCCCTCGAGGCGCGCGAGGCGGAGCAGGTTGCGCTGCGCAGCGAGGCGGAGGCGCGCGCTCAGGCCATCGAGCGGAAGATCGCCGACCAGGCGGCGTACGTCGGCAGGCTCGACTCCGAGATCAAACAGTTGATCGCCGAGGAGGAAGAGCGCCAGCGTAAGCTGGCCGAGGAGCGCGCGCGCCAGGCCGCCGCGGCGGCTGCGCAGTATGCGAGCAACCGCACGCCGACCGACCCGGGCTCGCTGGGTGCGGGTCACCCCGAGGCCGTCCAGATCGCCTTGCAGTACCTTGGCGTGCCGTACCAGTGGGGCGGCTCTTCGCCGAGCGGTTTCGACTGCTCGGGACTGTGCCAGTACGTCTACCGACAGATCGGGATCGACCTGCCGAGGACGAGCCGCAGCCAGTTCAAGGCCGGCCAGCACATCCCCCCGGGCCGGCTCGACCTGCTCGTCCCCGGCGACCTCGTCTTCTTCGGCTACGACGGCGATCCGTCGCGCGTCCACCACGTGGGCATCTACGTGGGCGACGGGAACTACGTGCACGCCCCGCAGACCGGCGATGTGGTGAAGGTCTCCTCGCTCACAGAGCGCATCGCGTCGCGGGGCGACTACGTCGGCGCGTCCCGCTTCTAGCGAGGCCGGGAGGGCAGGGCGACACGTCGCATAGACCGCATGGAGCCGCCCCCTGGTGGCAGGTCGCTGCATCACTCCCTGTGCTATGATTCGCCCAACCCGCGGCATCACGCGGGACGTATCCATTCGGCAGCGGAGGTGTCGTGTCGCGTACCCTCACATCGGGCAACGAAGCCGTCGCGCGGGGCGCGTGGGAAGCGGGCGTCGCGGTGGGAGTCGGGTACCCCGGGACGCCGTCGACCGAGGTGCTTGAGAACCTCGTGCGCTACGAAGGCGTCCGCTGCGAGTGGGCGCCCAACGAGAAGGTGGCTGCCGAGGTCGCGGCCGGGGCGAGCATGGCCGGCAAGCGCGCGCTCGTGACGATGAAGCACGTGGGGCTCAACGTGGCCGCGGACCCGCTCTACACGCAGGCGTACGCCGGTGTGCGTGGCGGGCTCGTCTATCTCGTGGCCGACGACCCGGGCATGCACTCATCGCAAAACGAGCAGGACACGCGCAATCATGCCGCGGCGGCCAAGGTGCCGCTGCTCGAGCCCTCGGACAGCGACGAAGCCCGCCGGTTCACGCGCGTGGCGTTCGAGATCTCGGAGAAGCACGACATCCCTGTCATCGTACGGACCACCACCCGCATCTCGCACGGGAAGAGCCTGACCGCCGCCGAGGACCCCGAGACGCTCGTGACGCGCTCGTACGTCAAGGAACCCGACAAGTGGGTCATGATCCCTGGACACGCAAGGGCGCGGCGTCGCCTGCTCGATGGGCGGCTGGCGGGGCTCGCCGCCTACGCGAACGACTGCGATCTGAACCGCATGGAGCTTCGGGACCCGTCGCTGGGGATCGTGTGCTCCGGGGTGGTCTACCAGTACGTGCGTGAAGCCCTCCCGGAAGCCTCGGTGCTCAAGCTGGGGATGCCGTACCCCTTCCCGTCGGACCTCGTGCTCGACTTCAACTCGAGGGTCGAGCGGGTCGCGGTCATCGAGGAGCTCGACCCGTACTTGACGTCGAGGGTGAAGGCGCTCGGTGTCGAGCTCGTCGAGCACGGCCTGCCGAGCATCGGTGAGCTCTCGCCCCGGATGATCGCCGAGGCGTTCGGCGAGACCCCGCTCGATCAGCGCGAGGCGTTCAACGACCTGCCGCCACGGCCTCCGCTGCTGTGTCCCGGTTGCCCGCATCGCGGCGTGTTCTGGGCTCTCGACCGGATGAAGGCGGTCGTGACCGGCGATATCGGCTGCTACACGCTCGGCGCGCTCCCGCCGCTGCAGGCGATGGACAGCTGCATCTGCATGGGTGCGAGCGTCGGCATGGCGCACGGCATGGAGATCGCCGCCGGGACCGACCGCCCGCTCGTCGCGGTCATCGGCGACTCGACATTCGCTCACTCCGGGATCACCGGTCTGCTGCACATGGTGTACAACGGCGGACACGGCACCGTCGTGGTGCTGGACAATCGGACGACCGCGATGACGGGTCACCAGGGCAACCCGGTCAGCGGTCGCACGATCGCCGGGGACCCCGCTCCTGAGCTTGACCTCGAGGCGCTCGGCGTCGCGCTCGGCGCCGCGACGGTGCGCGTCGTGGATCCCCAGGACCTGGAGGCCACCCTCGCCGTACTACGCGAGGAGACGGCGGCGGAGCACGTGAGCGTCGTGGCGGCCAAGGCGCCCTGCGCGCTGCTCATCGGCCCCACCGAGCTCCGGTATGCGGTAGATGACGAGCTCTGCAGCAAGTGCGGCGCGTGCGTGCGCCTTGGGTGTCCAGCGATCTCCAAGGAGCCTTCGGGCATCGCGAGCATCGACGTGTCGGTCTGCGTGGGATGCGGACAGTGCGTGCAGGTGTGCCGCTACGACGCGATCGCCGAGACCGGTCCGGCCTGCGACATCGGGGGAGGCGCCTCATGAGCACCGTGACGACGGTCGTGCTCGCGGGGGTCGGCGGGCAGGGGACCATCCTTGCGGGCGACGTGCTCGCGAAGGTCGCGGTCGCCGAGGGCTTCGACGTGAAGCTCTCGGAGGTCCACGGCATGGCGCAAAGGGGCGGGTCGGTGGACACCATCGTCCGTTTCGGCGAGGAGGTGTTCGCTCCGGTCATAGACCTTGGTGTGGCCGAGCACCTCATCGCCTTCGAGCTCCTCGAGGCCGCGCGCAAGATCCCGTACCTGGCGCCCGGCGGCAGGCTCGTGGTGAACACCCGGACGATCCAGCCGCTTCCCGTACTGACAGGCGTGTTCCCGCCGCCCGTGGGGCTCGTTCCGGCGCTCGAGTACGAAGGCGCCATCTTCCTCGATGCCGAGGCGCTGGCGTGCGAAGCGGGCAGCCCGCGCTCGGCCAACATCGTGCTCATGGGCGCGGCGTCGGTCGGGCTTCCTTTCTCGGCGGAGACCTGGCGCTCGGTGATCGAGCGTCGCGTCCCCGCGAAGACGGTCGAGGCCAACCTGCGGGCGTTCGAGCTCGGCAGGGAGGCATGCGAGGGAGGTGCGTGCTCGTCATGAGCGACACCACGGTCCGCCAGCTCTCGGTGTTCATCGAGAACAAGTCAGGGCGCGTGAGCGAGGTGACAGGGTTGCTCGGCGAGGCGGATGTGAACATCCGTGGCTTCTCGGTGAGCGACACCGCCGAGTACGGCATCCTGCGGCTTGTCGTGGATCGACCGGATGAGGCCGCGCGCGTGCTCAGGGAGGCCGGCTTCACGGTCCGCATGGACGACGTCATCTGCATCGATCTGCCCGACCGCCCCGGGGGGTTGGCGGAGGTCCTGCGCATGGTGTCGGCCGCGGGCGTGAACATCGAGTACGTCTACTCGCTCGTGGCGACGTACATCGTGATCAACGTCGCCGATGTGTCTCGGGCACTGCACCTGCTGTCCGGTACGCCGGTGCGGCTGGTTGGTCAGGAGGAGATCGCGAAGGTGCATCTGTAGCGCCCCACAAGGGCGCGACGGTCTCAGAGGGAGGAGGCCCCCGGTGAGGAACAGACGACATGTGGCGGCGGTGATGGCGGTACTGCTTGCGGTGACCGTGTCGCTCGCGGGATGCGGCGGTGACGCCGGCAGCGACGGGGAGGCGCAGGGGGGCGAGCCCATCAGGATCGGCGCCGTGCTCTCGCTGAGCGGGACGTACAGCGGGCTCGGCACGCCCGAGAAGCAGGCGATCGAGCTCGAGGTCGAGCGCATCAACGATTCCGGCGGCATCGACGGACGGCCGCTTCAGGTGGTCTTCGAGGACGATGCGACCGACCCGGCTAAGGCCGTGGCCGCGGCGACGCGCCTGATCGAGCGCGAGAACGTCGTCGCCGTGATCGGCGCGACCGGCACCGGGCAGACGATGGCGCTGCGCGATGAGTGCGTGAGGGCGCAGATACCGGTCGTCTCGATGGCCGGCGGCTCGGTCGTCACCGACGACTTCAGCGAGTGGGTGTTCCAGACGCCGTGGCCCAACCGGATCGTGGTCCCGTTCACGCTCGAACAGCTCGCCGAGCGAGGGCTCACGCGCGTGGGTGTGATCTCCGACAGCGGCGGCTACGGAGCCGACGGGCACGCGATCATCGTGGCCGAGGCGGCCGGCGCGGGTGTCGAGATCGTCGCCGATGAGACGTTCAACCCCGGCGACACCGATATGACGGCGCAGCTGACCAAGATCCGCGGCGCCGAGCCGGATGCCGTGCTCATGTGGAACGCCGGCAAGGAGGCAGCGATCGTGGCGCAGAACATGGCGCAGCTCGGCTTCGACGTCCCGCTCGTCGGTAGCCCGGGCAATGGTCGTGTCGAGTTCATCGACGGCGCGGGAGACGCTGCCGAAGGCTTCCGCTTCGCCGCGGGCAAGATCCTCGTGCCCGAGGCGTACGGCGATGACGTCGAGGCCTACGACGTGGCGACCGGCTTCATCGAGCGTTTCACCGAGCGCTACGACAAGGCTCCCGACATCTTCGCCGGTCACGCCTACGACGCGATCTGGGTCGTCGCCGACGCGCTCGACCGCCTGGAGGGCGACATCGATCCTGTCGCGCTGAGAGATGCGATCGAGCAGACGAGCGGGCTCGTGGGGGTGGGCGGGACGTTCACGTACGCCCCGAACGACCACAACGGGCTCTCGACGTCCGAGCTTGTCTTCTACCGCATCGAGAACGGAACGTGGGTGCTGGACGAGTGACCGATGGATAGCGCGGAGCTGCTGCAGTTCGCGATCGCCGGGCTGAAAAGCGGTTCCATCTACGCCCTGGTGGCGCTCGGCTTCTCGCTGGTGTATGGCTCCACGGGCATCATCAACTTCGCCCAGGGCGAGTTCTTCATGCTCGGCGGCATGCTGTCGGTCTTCTTCCGCGACGCGGGCATGCCGCTTCCTGTCGCGGGCGTCTCGGCCATCGTGGTCACGGGGCTCGTAGGCCTCGCCTTCGAGCGCTTCCTGCTCCGTCCGCGCCGAGATGCGGGTCCGCTCGTGCTCATCATCATCACCATCGGCGGCTCGATGGTGATCAAGTCGCTCGCGCGCCACGCCTTCGGCGGCAACGAGCTCTCTCTGCCGATGTTCTCATCCGGAGCCTCGGTGATGGTGGCAGGCGCTGCCGTTGAGCGGCAGGCGCTGTGGATGTGGGGGCTCACGGCGCTTGCCGTCGTCGCGCTCACCGTCGTGCACGCCCGGACCCGATTCGGCAGGGCGATGCGCGCGTGCTCGCTCTCACACGACGCCGCACGGCTCATGGGCATCGACACGGCGAAGGTCGTGATGGTGAGCTTCGGGCTGGCCGCGGCGCTCGGAGCGCTCGGCGGCTTCGTGGTCACGCCGCTCACGCAGACGTCGTTCGACGTCGGAGCGCGCATCGGCCTCAAGGGTTTTGCGGGCGCCATCCTCGGAGGCCTCGGCAACCCGCTCGGCGCGGTCGTGGGCGGGCTTGCGCTCGGTCTGCTCGAGAGCCTGTCGATCGCGTTCATCTCCTCCACGTACAAAGACGCCATCTCGCTCGTCGTGCTGCTTGCGATGCTGTTCATCAGACCGCAGGGGCTTCTCGGCAGGGCGTCGAGGGAGAAGGTATGATCGCGACCCTGCTGACACGCGTCCGGTACGGGGCGGTCATCGCGATCGGCGTCGTGGTTGCGGTGCTCCCGCTGCTCACCGGCGACCGGTACCTGATCGGGAAGGTGCTCGTGTTCGTCGCGCTCAACCTGATCATCGTGAGCGGGTTGGCGCTCGTCTTCGGCTTCGCCGGGCAGATCTCGCTCGGCCACGCGGCGTTCTGCGGTCTCGGTGCGTACACGACCGGGTTCCTCGTGACCACGCTCGACTGGCCGCCGCTGCTCGGCGTGGTCGCGGCGGTGCTGATCTCCGGGCTCGGGGGGCTCGCGCTCGCGCTCCCGAGCCTGCGGCTCAAGGGGCACTATCTCGCCATGGCGACGCTCGGCTTCAACGAGATCATGAGCGTCCTCTTCGTCGAGATGGATGCGGTGACCGGCGGCAACAACGGGCTCTCGGGCATCCCGTACTTCTCGGTGGCGGGCGCGCGGTTCGACACCCCCGCGCTCAACTACTGGCTCGTGTGGGGCGTCGCGGCGGTCGTGCTGGCGCTGGCGTACAACATCGTCCGCGGTCGTCCCGGCCGCGCCATGCGCGCACTGCACGGCAGCGAGATCGGCGCGCTCGCGTCTGGTGTGGACACGACGCGCCTGAAGGTGCAGGTCTTCGGACTCTCCGCCGCGTTCGCGGGTCTCGCCGGGGCGCTGTACGCGCACTCGGTGGGCTTCGTGTCGCCGACCACGTTCTCGCTCGAGACGTCGGTCATCCTGGTCGCGATGGTGGTGATCGGCGGCTCCGGCTCGCTCGCGGGGCCGGTCATGGCGGCGGTCGTGCTCACCCTCGTGCCGTACGCGGACGCGCTCGTCCCGGGTCTCTCGGCCGATACGGTCGCCCTCATGCAGGACTGGGAGGCCGACGTCTACGGCATCCTCATGATCGGCGTGATCATCCTGGCGCCGGGTGGTCTGGGCCGCCTGCTCGTCAGCCGTCGGGATCGGCGTGTGGCCGAGGCGGGTGAGGCCGCATGACGCTTCTCGCCGTGCGTGACCTCACCAAGCGTTTCGGCGGACTCACCGCTGTGGACGGCGTGAGCTTCGACGTGCACGAAGGCGCCATCAAGGCCGTGATCGGTCCCAACGGCGCCGGCAAGAGCACGCTCTTCAACCTCCTCACCGGGTTCGAGAAGGCCGACGCTGGACAGGTGACCCTCGCCGGCGAGCCGCTGCTCGGCCGGAGGCCGAGCGACATCGTCGGTTGCGGCGTGGCGCGGACGTTCCAGAACACGCAGCTGTTCGAAGAGCTCACCGTGGCCGAGAACGTCCTCGTCGGCCTCCACCGACGCCTGAAGGCCGGTCTCGGCCGCTCGGCGCTGCGCATCGCGGTGCGTTCCGAGGAGCGATGGGCCGAGCGTGAAGCCGCGCGGCTGCTGGCGCTCATCGGCATCGAGCGGTGGGCCGAGACGCCCGCCGCGGACCTGCCGCAGGGCGTGCGCCGCTCGTGCGAGATCGCGCGCGCTCTCGCCACCGGCCCGCGGGTGCTCCTCCTCGACGAACCGGCCGCGGGGCTCAACCGCTCCGAGACCGACGCGCTCGGCTCCGTCCTCTACCGCATCCGCGACGCCGGCGTCACGACCGTCGTCGTCGAGCACGACATGGGGCTCGTGATGGAGGTAAGCGAGGAGATCGTCGTCCTCGACCGGGGGCGGAAGATCGCCGAAGGGCCGCCGCTGCTCATCCAGAAGGACCCCGCGGTGCTCGAGGCGTACCTCGGAGAGGAGCCCGACGATGAGCTCTGACGCGCTGCTGCTCGTCTCCGGGCTGCACGTCGGCTACGGGCACGTGCCCGTCGTCCGTGGGGTGTCGCTCGAGGTAGGCACGGGGGAGATGGTCACGCTTATCGGTGCGAACGGCGCGGGCAAGTCCACGCTGCTCAAGGCGCTCGCTGGTCTCGTCCGGCCGTCCGCGGGGAGCGTGACCCTTGATGGCGAGGACGTCACCGGCGCCCCGCCCGAGCGGCTCGTACGCAAGGGGCTCGCGCTCGTGCCCGAGGGGCGCATGCTCTTCGGGCCGATGACGGTCGCCGAGAACCTCGCCGTGGGCGCTCACACACGACGCCCGCGGGATCCGGGCGTGGCCGAGGACCGCGACCGCGTCTGCGAGCTCTTCCCCGTGCTGGCCGAGCGCGCCGACCAGTCCGCCGCGACGCTGTCCGGCGGCGAGCAGCAGATGCTCGCGATCGGCCGGGCGCTCATGTCGCGACCGCGCATCCTGCTGCTCGACGAGCCCTCGCTCGGCCTCGCGCCGCGCGTGATCGGCGCGATCTTCTCGGCGCTCGACCGCCTGCGGGCCGACGGTCTCGGCATCCTGCTCGTGGAGCAGGACGCCAAGCTCGCGCTCAAGCATTCGGACCGCGGGCACGTCCTGCGCGCTGGACGGATCGCGCTCGGCGGCTCTGCCGAAGAGCTCATCGCAAACGACGACGTGCGCCTCATCTACCTCGGCGCGTGGCACGGAACCGAGTAGGGAAGGACGGCCGGGATGCCCATCTTCAACGCCGAATACGAGCAGATGGACCGCGGTGAGCTGGCAGAGCTGCAGCTCAGGCGCTTGCAGTCCACCGTCGCATGGGTTTACGAGCGTGTCCCGTACTACCGGGAGGCGCTCGACGCGCGCGGCGTGAAGCCGCGCGACATCCGGAGCCTCGCCGACGTGCGGCTCCTGCCGTTCACCGACAAGACCGCGCTTCGGGACACCTACCCGTTCGGCATGTTCGCCGTGCCGATGGAGCAGGTCGTCCGCGTGCACAGCTCGTCGGGCACGACGGGCAAGCCGATCGTCGTGGGGTACACCAAGGGCGATCTCAACACCTGGACGGAGCTCACGGCGCGCATCGCCTCGGCGGCGGGCGTCACAGAGCGCGATCGCGTGCAGATGGCGTTCCTCTACGGCATGTTCACCGGGGGTTGGGGCATGCACTACGGCATCGAGCGCATCGGCGCGACCATCTTCCCGGCCGGATCGGGCAACACGGAGCGCCACCTCATGATGATGCAGGACTTCGGCACCACCGCGATCGTCTGCACGCCGAGCTACGCGCTCTACATGGCCGAGGCGGCCGAGCAGGCGGGGGTCGACGTGCGGGCGCTTCCGCTGCGCGTGGGGCTGTTCGGCGGAGAGCCGTCGGGCGAGGGCATGCGCGACGAGATCGAGCGTCGACTGGGAATCCTTGCCACCGACAACTACGGACTGTCCGAGGTCATGGGGCCGGGCGTGAGCGGCGAGTGCGAGCACCAGGTCGGTCTCCATATGGCCGAGGACCACTTCCTCTTCGAGCTCGTCCACCCGGAGACGGGCGAGCCGGTCGGAGAAGGGGAGGAGGGCGAGCTCGTGATCACCACGCTCACGAAGGAGGCGTTCCCCGTGCTGCGCTACCGCACGCACGATCTCACGGTGATCGACGCCTCGCCGTGCGCGTGCGGCCGCACGCTCGCACGCATGCGCAAGGTGCGCGCGCGCACCGATGACATGCTCATCATCCGCGGCGTGAACGTCTTCCCGAGCCAGATCGAGGACGTGCTCATGCAGGTCGAGGGGATCGAGCCGCACTACCAGATCGTGGTGGACCGCACGGGAGCGCTCGATGACATCGAGGTCCGTATCGAGGTGGCCGAGGAGATCTTCTCGGACGTCATGGCCGACATGGTCGCGTTCACCCGGCGTGTGGCCGAACGGCTGCAGTCGGTCATCGGGCTGAGAGCCAAGATCACGCTCGTGGAGCCTGGTACCATAGAGCGGACAGCCGGTAAGGCGCGCAGGGTGATCGACCGCCGCGTCTCGGAGTAGTTGCCCGATCCGGAGGTATGCATGTCCGACGACCTGCTGTTCTTCGGCGCGATCGCCGCGGGCGCGCTCATCGCGGTCGCGATCGTCGTGCTGCTCGCGCGTGCCGCGTGGCGCCGTCAGGCGCGGCGATACGTGGCGCGGCTCACGAGCTACCGGGAGGCCGTCAAGGCGGCGTTCGAGAGCGTGCGACGGATGTCGGCCACCTTCGCGAACGGCGACGACGCCGCGCTCGTGGCCTTCGCGTTCGAGGCCGAGACCGAGGAGCGCAGGGCGCTCGGCGAGATCGCGGCACGCATGGATATCGCCGCCGAGGAGCTCGCGGTCATGGCTCTGCCGCGCCGGCTCGTCGCGCCGGCCGATGCGCTCGCCGACGCAGCCTCAGCGCTGGCGGCGCAGGCGCGGGAGATCGCTGATGCCCACGGCGACGCCGCGCTCGACGCGTTGGGCCGGATCGACCTCGTGAGCGTGGTATCGTTGCTCCAGGACGGTACCGAGCAGCTCGCGCGCGCAGCCGAGGCGTACGGTGCTGAGCAGGACACGGTGTACGGCGGCGGTCTCTACATCTGACGGCGGTCGAGGAGGTCTGGCATGGAACGGTTCGGGCCCGACGCGCGCTGGTCTCAGGCGTTGTCGATCTCGCGCGCCGTGCTCGCCTGGGGTCTGCTCATCGTCATCGTCATCGTCGTCTTCGGCTTCCTCGGGAACTACTGGGCGAAGTCGGGTGACGATGGCGCTACCCCGGCGGGGGAGACGACGGGGACGCTGGACGCGACGTCCACGAGCGATGCGACGGGGACTGCGGCTCCCCCCGGGGACGGTGCCGACGACGGCGCTGCCGAGGAGGGCGGGACGCTGCAGGTCCTCGTGCTGGCGGATGGGCTGAACCTGCGCTCGGGACCCGGCACGGATACCGATGTGATCCGCAAGCTCGACAAGGATCTCAAGCTCGAGCTCATCGAGGAGTCTGCGGGCTGGTACCACGTCCGGGATGCGGACGGCACCGAAGGCTGGGTCGCGGCCGGCGGCGCGTACACCGCGTTGCTCGGCGAAGGTTCGGGACAGTAGGGGGCGGGGGATGGCACGGGTCATCGGCAATGCGGCCGACTTCTACCGGCTTCGCGTGATGCGCGTGGACGAGAGCGACCCCCTCGAGTTCGAGTGGCGTGAGGACATCCTCTACCGCCGCCCGCCCGAGGAGGACGTGGACGAGTACGAGCTGTGGCGCGTCGAGGCGGTGCACGTCGATGACGAAGAGGACGTCACCGAGCTCGGGACGTTCGAGAGCGCGCCCGCAGCGCACGCATGGATGACCGAGACCCTCGAGGACCTTGCCGAGATGACCAAGTCCGAGTTCGAGGACACGTACTTTCCGGCGGATGCCGTCGAGGATGCCGCCGACTGAGCGCCGGCCTCCCTTCTCGCACGTCAAGCGGCTTCCGACACACCGGCACGCATGCTCCCCAGAGGAGCGGATGTCCGAGAAGGGCAGATGACATAAGAGAGATTATCGGGCGTACCGCGTGCGGAAGCGGTAGCCGGGCGAGGTCTCCCAGCACTGAGCCGCACCGTGCTCGCGCAGGCGACGGTCATGAAGCCCGTACGGGCGCACGTTGCCTGAGGGCGACCGAAGACGCGAAGCGGCCCCGGACCGCGACCAGATCGCAGACCGGGGCCGTCGTTGATCCGCGGCGACGCAGCCGCGCGAATCGCCTGTGAAGCGCCCTTAGGCTTCGGCCGCCTCCTCTTGGAGCTCGCCCGAGAAGTCCGGTGAGTCCACAGCAAGGCCCTTGGACTCTCTCGGCAGGATGAGATTAAGCACGATGCCGAGCAGGGTCGCCGCCGCCATGCCGGGCAGGACATAGTCGCCGATCGGCACCTTGGCGCCGGTGGCCTCCATGCCGATCCCCACGACGAGGACGACGCTCGAGAGGATCAGATTGCGGCTATGGCTGTAGTCGATGCCGCTCTCCACGAGCATCCTCAGGCCCGAGGATGCGATGAGGCCGAACAGGAGCAGCGAGATGCCGCCCATGACCGGGACCGGGATGCTGGAGATGAGCGCGCCGAGCTTGGGCACGAAGCCGCCGATGAAGAACGCGAGCGCACCCGCGTACCAGAAGATCTGGGTCGCGTAGACGCGCGTGACGGCCATGACGCCGATGTTCTCGGCGTATGTCGTCGAGGGCGTGCCGCCCACGAGCGCGGACAGCGCTGTTGCGAGGCCGTCGCCGGCGAGCGACTCGGGCAGCATCGGCGTGAAGTCCTTGCCGACGATCTCGTTGACGACGAGGAGGTGCCCGATGTGCTCGATGATGACCACGAGCGCCACGGGGCCGATGATGAGGATCGCGCCGAGGTCGAACGTGGGATACGTCAGCGTCGGCAGGCCGATCCAGGCGGCGTCAAGCACCGGCTGGAAGTCCACCATGCCCATCGGAACCGCCACGATGTAGCCGACGATGATGCCGAGCAGGACCGGGATCGTGGCCGCGAAGCCTTTGAAGAAGCTCGAGAAGACGATCGCCGCCGCAAGAGTCGCGAGTGCCAGGAGCAGGCTCTTCATGTCGAACTCGGCTCCACCGCCATTGAACGCCATGTTGATGGCGACGCCGGCAAGGCCGAGGCCGATGACGATGACGACGGCGCCGACGAGCGCCGGTGGGAGCACGTGGTTGAGCCACCCGGTCCCGAACCCCTTGATGAGCAGGGCTACCACCACGTACACGAGACCGGCGACCACGAGGCCGCCGAGGGCCTCAGGGATGCCTTTGGTGGTGGCCACGGCGATGATCGGGCCTATGAAGGCGAACGATGAGCCGAGATAGCTCGGGATCTTCCCCTTCGTGAGGATCAGGTACAGGATGGTGCCCGCGCCTGACGTCATGATCGCGACGGACGGGTCGAGCCCGGTCAGGATCGGGACGAGCACGGTCGCGCCGAACATGGCCATGAGGTGCTGGAGCGCAAGCGGTAGGGCTTGCACGACCGGCAGTTTCTCATCGGTCTGTATCTCGCGTCGTTGGGCCAATGCCTCTCTCACCTACCTTTCGCATGTTCCATTGGCAAGCGATGCCATGTCGGTGTGGGCCTAGGCGCCGAGTCCGGCGAAGACGCCGGCGGCGTCCAGGAACGCGACCACGAACGCCGCGCTCACGAAGTACATGAGCGGGTGGATCTCCTTGGCCTTGCCGGTCGCCAGCTTGATGAGCGTGTAGCTGATGAAGCCGAAGCCGATGCCGTAGCTGATGTTGTAGGTCAGCGGGATACCGACGATGGTGATGAACGCCGGGAACGCATCGGCGACCTTGTCCCACGAGATCTCCTTGACGCCCTTCATCATGAAGAAGCCGACGATGATGAGCGCACCCGCGGTGATCGGGTAGACGGTGCCGCGGTCCTCGAACATGATGCCGCCGCCCACCATCGCGATGATCGGGGCGAAGAACGCGGCGAGCGCGAAGAGCGCACCCGTCACCACGGAGGTCAGGCCGGTGCGGCCGCCCTCGGCCACGCCTGCCGCGGACTCGATGTAGGTGGTGATGGAGCTGGCGCCGAACAGTCCGCCGGTGGCCGCAGCGACCGAGTCGACGGCGAGGATCTTCTTGGCGCCGGGCACGGTACCGTCCTCATTGAGGAAGTTCGCCTGCTCGCCGATGGCGACGACCGTTCCCATCGTGTCGAAGAAGTCGGTGAGCATGATGGCGAAGACCGCCACGAGCAGCGTCGGGGTGAAGATCTGCATGAGCGCCATGCTGCTCGTGCCTTCGGGCGTCTGGAACGGCGCGAGGAACGTCGAGAAGTCCAGCGTCCCTACCACCGCGTCCGGGAGCTTCGTGACCCCGAGGATGAGCGCCGCGATGGTCGCTACCGCCATACCGAGCAGGATGTCGCCTTTGACGCGGAACGCCATGAAGATGAGGATCGCGAACAGCCCGATGATGGACACCCAGACGTAGGGCTGGGTGAAGTCGCCGAGCTTGACGAGCGTGATGGCATCGGGGCCGATGAGGCCGCTCTCGTTCAGGCCGATCGTCGTGATGAACAGGCCGATGCCGACGCCGATGGCCCGCTTGAGGCTCATCGGGATCGCGTTCATGACCGCCTCACGGAATCCGGTCAGGACGAGCGCGAGGATGATGAGACCCTCGACGAAGATGACGGCCATGCCGACCTGCCAGGGCACGTTCGCCTGCTCGAACCCGATCACGGAGAACGTGACGACGGCGTTCAGACCCATGCCTGACGCGAGCGCGAGGGGCCGGTTGCTGATGAGGCCCATCGCGATGCACATGAACGCCGCGCCGAGCGCGGTGGCCGTAGCGGCACCCTCGAACGGCACGCCGGCTGCCGACAGGATGCCCGGGTTGACGAAGATGATGTACGCCATCGTCATGAACGTCGTGACACCGGCAATGACCTCGGTCTTGAGGTCAGTGCCGCGCTCCTTGAACTTGAAGAAGCGTTCCATAGCACCATTCCTTTCCAGAAGAGCTTCGCGAGCACGGATGCCGGTCGATCGCCGGCGGTGTCCGGCCGGGCCGGACGAGGTCACCGCGTCTGCCGCATCCCCCCTTCCGCTGGCTCTCGACCGCTTGAGGTCTTATGTAATACCTGCTGGTGAGTCATCGTTCGTCCGTCCACATGGGTCCGAGGTAGCGTGCCGGTACGTCATATCCCTCAGCGGACGCGGCGATGAGGGCGTGGGCGATCGGGGGACGAAGGTCCAGCCTGCCGAGGTCGTGGATGTCGACGACCTCGACGCCCTCGATCGTCGGATCCGTCGGTCGTGCGAGCAGCGCGCCGCCGGTCGTCTCGGCCAGGAAGGTGATGTTCACCAGATGCCGGCGTCCTCCCGCGGGATCGATGGTGTCGTTGATGAACAGCGGCTTCACGATGGCGCACGCGAGACCGGTCTCCTCGGCCACCTCCCGGGCGAGCGCTTCAGCGAGCGTCTCGTCGGACTCGACGCCTCCCCCGGGAAGCAGGTAGTAGGGCTCGCCGCCCTTGCTCTGGCGAACGAGCAGCAGGCCGTCCTCGTACGGGATCACGGCTGCCACCCGCACGCGGGGGCCGTCAGACGCCCGTGCTGCCAAAGCCCCCCTCCCCCCTCACGGTCTCATCGAGGTCCTCGCGCTCCTCGAGCTCGACGCGGTCGACCGGCTGGATGACGAGCTGCGCGATCTTGTCGCCGCGCTTGATGACCACCGGCGTCGCGGGGTCGAGGTTGATGGCGATGACCTTGATCTCGCCGCGGTAGTGGCTGTCGATCAGGCCGGGCGTGTTGACGAGCGACAGCCCCTGGCGGATGGCGAGGCCGCTGCGAGGCTGCACGAAACCGGCATGGCCCTCGGGGATGGCGACCGCGATGCCGGTCGCCACGAGCGCGCGCTCGAACGGCGCCAGCGTGACATCATCGGCGGCGTAGAGGTCAAGACCCGCGTCGCCCTCGTGCGCGTAGCGCGGCAGCGGCAGGTCCGGGTCGATGCGCTTGATCTCGAGTCGCACGGTCACGCTCCCCTGACGGTCGTGGGCAGGTACGTCTCGCAGCGGGCCGCTGCTTCCCGCAGCGCATCCGGGCGGTACGGCAGCACCGCTCCCGCCCGGGAGTCGAGCGTCACCTCGGGCCTGAACTGCTGGATGACGAGCGCATCGCCTTCGCGAAGCCATGCGGCGATGCGCTCGAGGTCGTCGAGCGCCAGCGCGCCCGGATACGCGGTGGTGCGGAACTCGTGCGGGACGCCCGAGCGGGTGATGAGATCGACCGAGCGCGTCACGAGCGAGGCGGCGCCGGGGCAGCCGACCAGGTCGTCATAGCGCTCGGGGAGCGTCTTGACGTCCATGGCGAGCCCGGCGATGAGCTTCTCGGCCAGCAGGGTCTCGAGCACGTCCGGACGACTGCCGTTGGTGTCGAGCTTGACCGGAACGCCGAGCTCGGCGAGGCGCTCGAGCAGCGGGCCGATGGCGGGGTCGTCGGTCGGCTCCCCGCCGGTGATCACGACGCCGTCGAGCCAATCGCGCTTGCTCTCGAGGTACGCCTCGAACTCCGCCCAGGGCGCGGGGTCGCGCGGCGGTGCGAGGAGCGCGGCATTGTGGCAGAACGGGCAGGCGAAGGAGCACCCGCCGAGAAACGCGGTGGCAGCGAGACGGCCCGGCCAGTCGAGCATGCTCGCCGGCATCCAGCCGACGAGGCGCTCGGTCAGCCGTGTCGCGTCGGTTCGCTGCCGGACGTCGGGCATGTCAGTTCGCGAGGAGGCGGTGGAGGGCCGAGGCGTCCGGAGCGTCACCGCGCCACGCGGCTATCTCACGCCCGGCCGAGTCCAGCACCACGATCGAGGGCGTCGCCAGCACGTTGTAGAACGAGGCCTCGGCGAGCCCGTCGATGGAGCCGACGTCGTACACGGTCACGTTCGCGAGGCCCTCGCACGCCCGCTTGGCGGCGGGACAGCGCGGGCAGTCCTCCTTGATGAACAGCTTGACCTCCATGTCCTCCTCCATGACCCCTCTACGAGACGATCCGGCTCACGTCCGACTCGGCGGCGAGGTCGGTACGCACGCGATCGTACAGTTCGCCGACCTTGCTCCGGTTCCACGTCTGGACCTTGCTGAAGTAGCCCACGATGCGCGTCACGCCGTACACGTTCATCGAGCCGCAGAGCGGGCACTGTGCCTTGAGCCCGCGCGTCGTACGGTGGCACGACTCGCAGACCGTGAACTCGGGACTGAACGCCACTTGCGAGCACTGTGTGTTGCGGAAGGTCTTCACCACGAACGACTTGATCGCGGCGGGATCGGGCTCGCTCTCCCCCAGCCACACGTGGACGATCGCGCCGGCGTCGATGAGGGGGTGGAAGCGGGACTGGCGCTCCACGCGCGTGATGTAGTCGACCTCGGCATCGGCCGCAAGGTGCACGGAGTTCGTGTAGTAGTAGTTTCCAGAGGAGAGCTCGCCCTTCACCACGGCGGCGGTCTGCGCCGGCCAGTACTTCATGTCGAGTTTGGCAAGGCGGTAGCCGGCCGACTCAGCCGGGCTCTCCTCGAGGACCATGTTGATGCCGTAGCGCTCAGAGAGCTCGCGGCACTTCAGGTTCATGGCCGAGATGACCTTCAAGCCGAACCTGAGCGCTTCATCGCCCTCGTGGAGCTGCTGGCCCGTGTGTACCTGGACAAGCTCGTTGAGGCCGATGAGCCCGGCGAGGTACGTCAGACGGTCCATCATGAGATACGGCCGTCCGTCCTTGTCGAGCGTCAGCAGGCCGAGAGGACCGTCCTCGCCGAGATCCATGAGATCGGTGATGAACGCGCGCTTCTGGACGTGCGCCTTGGCGACCAGTTCGAGCGCCTTGTTGAGCTCCATGAACAGCGCCTGGTCGCTGCCCTGGGCCTTGTACGCGATGCGCGGCAGGTTGATGGTGACGTTCTGCAGCGCCGAGAAGCGCATCCGCTCCGGCGTCGCGGTCTCATTGAGCTGGTCACGGCTCAACTTCAACTTGAGCCTGCAGCACTGCGAGACCGTGACCTCGTCCCCGCGGTCGAAGACGAAGTACGTGATGCCCTGGCGCGACGCCACCTCGCATGCGAGGTCGAGGAACTCCTCATGTCCGTCGGCGCGGAAGAAATCCTCGCTGACGTGCAGCAAGGGCTTGGGGAACACGAACGTCTTCCCGGTGGCGTCGCCGCGCAGGTAGACGTGGAACATCGCGCGCAGGAACGCCTGGGCCTCGGCCTCGTACTCCTTGTACGTCTTGCCGGTGTACACGCCGCCCGGGCCGATCGCCGGCGTGTCGGCGAAGTGACGTGGAACGTTGAAGTAGAGGTTGAAGTCGGTGAAGACGACCTGGCTTCCCCGCGCGCCGGCGAGCTGGTTGAACTCGAAGATGAGCATCTGGGCGAGCTGGTCGAGCTCCTCGGCGGACTTGCCGACGAGGTACGGCGCGAAGAAGACGTTCACCGCTTCCCAGCCCACGGCGCCGGCATAGTGCGCCTGCAGCGCTGACGCCATCTTCACCATGTGCCCGATGAGGACCTCGGCGTGCTTGGCGGGCTTGCTCACGCTCGTGATGTTGGGGAGGTTCAGCCCGAACTTCTTGATGTACTCGAGGCTGTGTCCGCCGCAGTACGGTCGGATGATGAAGCCGAGGTCGTGCAGGTGGATGTCGCCGACGTAGTGCGCTTCGGCGACGTCCTCGGTGAACACACGTCGCAGGGCGAACTCCTTGAGGATCGTCTCGGCGAGCGTGAGGTTGATCGACTCAGGGTTGTGCGTGGTGTTGGAGTTCTCCTTGTTGGCGTTGGTGATGATCTGCTCGACGTCCCACATCGGCAGGCCGAGATGGCTGTGGCGCTTGTGGGCCACGGTCATGCCACGCTCGAGGAACTCGAGGTCGACCATCTCGCGGATGATCGCCGTTGTGACCGTCATGAGGTTGGAACGGTCGATCCGGTCCTCGACGGCCGCGGCGATCTCCTCGGCCATCGCCGGCTCGATGGCGGCCTCCTTGACCAGCGAGTCGACGATCTTGCTCCGGTCCCACGTGTCGATCTCCTGGCGCGAGGTCGTCGACACGAGGAGGGCGATGTCGGTGGAGTCGGCCGGCGCCGGCGCCTGCGACGGCCTGATGACGTTCACGACCCGCTCCAGCACCATCTCACACACCGCCGTCCGTGTCCGTTGTCTGTCGCATGACGTGCACGGGGGAAGTCCCCCCAGGTGGATCGCGCTAGCCGAGCTTCTTGAGCTCGGACGTGAACTCGTCGAGGTCGGTGAACTCCTTGTAGACCGAGGCGAACCGGATATAGGCGACCTTGTCGAGCTCGAGGAGGCGTCGTAGGACCATGTCGCCGAGCTGCTTGGCCGGGATCTCGTAGCGGAACGAGTTGTGCAACTCCGATTCGATCGAGTCGATGAGCTCTTCAAGCTGCTCGGGTGTGATCGGCCGTTTGGCCGAGGCGACGATCAGCCCCCGGAGCAGCTTGCCGCGGTCGAACGGCTCTCGCCGTGAGTCCTTCTTCACGACCATGAGCGGTGTCTCTTCACGTCGTTCATATGTGGTGAAACGTTGTGCACACTGGAGGCACTCGCGCCTTCGGCGGATCGCATCCTGGGACTCTGAGACGCGGGAATCGACGACTTTGGTCTCATCGTGACCGCAGAACGGACAACGCATGGCGCTACCCCCACATCTAGGCTACCAAGGAGCCTAGCACACTACATATGGGGCCACAACACGCTATCTCGACGGAACGAGAGAGAACGCGAGCGTCAAGCGCGATGAGAGGCTGCCGCGCCCCGCTCCCCTTCACGCGGCGGATGCGTACCTACCGACGGGCCATCGCGGCGGACGTGTCGCCGTCAGACGGCACCGTGAGCAGCTGTCCGTCCATGACTGCGCTGTCCTCGAGGCCGTTCATCTCCTTGATGAGGTGGACCGTCTGTGCGGTCGTGAGCCCATCGACCGGATTGCCCGCGGCGATGGTCCAGAGCGACTCGTTCGACGAGACCTTGATCGTCGCGGAGCCGGGGAGCTCATCCGCCCGGGCGAGCGAGGGGCCGACGGCGGCGGCGACGAGCGCGAGGGCCGCCAGGGCGAGGATCGCTGTCTCGATGACGGTGAGCCGGGTCCGTCCCCGCGAAGCGCGTCGTGCGCGCGGTGCCCGCACGTCTCCTGGTCCCCTGGCTATGACTGTCTGCTGCATCGGGTCCGCCTCCCTGTCGTCCGGCCGTCATCGCAACCGTAGCGAACGGCTCTGACATCGACCGAACACCTGTTCCCGTAGTCAGATGATAGAGCGAACACGCGTTCGGTGCAAGCGGAAATACGAACATCTGTTTGCACCCGGGAACACGGTGCGTTACACTGGCCGTGGCGAACATGCTTTCGGGTGCAGGGGGTCACCATGGTCTACAAGCGCGAGCTCACCAAGCGTCAGCAGCAGATCCTCGACTTCATCCGTGCCGAGATCCACCGACGCGGATTCCCGCCCTCGGTCCGGGAGATCGGCGAGGCGGTCGGCCTCTCATCCTCATCCACCGTGCACTCGCACCTCGCCGCGCTCGAGAGCAAGGGCTTCATCCGTCGGGACCCGAGCAAGCCGCGCGCGCTCGAGGTCCTCGACTACCGCGACACCGGACGGGCGGTCGACTACGGTTCCGTTCAAGCCGTCCCCGTCGTGGGACAGGTCGCGGCCGGCTCCCCCATCCTCGCCGCGGAGAACATCGAGGATACGATGACGCTTCCCACCGAGCTTGCGGGCGAGGAGACGTTCATCCTCCGCGTCAAGGGCGACTCGATGATCGAGGCCGGGATCCTGGACGGCGACTTCGTCGTCGTGCGGCAGCAACGATCCGCGACCAATGGTGACATCGTGGTGGCGATGATCGATGACGAGGCGACGGTCAAGCGCTTCTTCAAGGAGGCGGACCGCATCCGCCTGCAACCGGAGAACGCCACGATGGAGCCGATCTACGCGCGGGAGGTCACCGTGCTCGGCAAGGTGGTCGCGCTCTTCCGTCGCGTCTAGCGGGGACCGACGTCGACGCCTTCCTCGGCGCTCTCGATCAGGAACTCCCGCACCCCGTCCAGCAGCGCTTCAGGCACGCGCGCGTCGATGCGCGTGCCCTCCGGCATGTGCTCCTCGGCAATGATCCGTGCCTGCTCGTGGAGCGTGCGCACCACGTCTCCCCGCGTATACGGCACGAGCAGCGAGTACGTCCTGTCGCCGCGCGCGGCCTCACGGGCGACGCGCTCGAGCAGTCCGGGGAGGCCGTCACCGGTGCGTGCCGAGACGATCACCGCGTGGGGTGTCGCCGCGGCGAGCTGCGCACGCTCGGCGGCGGGCAGGACATCCGCCTTGTTGTAGACCATCAGGGTGGGTGTGGCCGAGGCGCCGATCTCCCCGAGGACCTCGGCGACGGCAGAGATCTGGGCACGCGCCATCGGATGCGAGGCGTCCACCACATGCAGGAGCAGGTCCGCCTCGGCCACCTCGTCGAGGGTGGACTTGAACGCCTCGACGAGCGAGTGCGGCAGCTTGTTGATGAACCCGACCGTGTCGGTGAGCGTGATGACACGCCCTTCAGGGAGCTCGAGGCGCCGCGTCGTCGCGTCCAGCGTGGCGAAGAGCATGTCCTCGACGAGCGCGTCGGCGCCGGTGAGGGCGTTGAGCAGGGTGGACTTGCCGGCGTTCGTGTAGCCGACAAGCGCGACGCGGAAGATCGTGGAGCGCGCCCTTCCGTGCCGCTGGGTCGCCCGCGCGCGCTCGACCGCCGCGAGCTCGCGCTTGAGCTCCTGGATCCGCCGCCGGGCGAGGCGCCGGTCGGTCTCGAGCTGCGTCTCACCGGGGCCACGCGTGCCGATGCCGAGCGCGCCGCCCGCGGCGGCGCCCGTGCGCTCGAGGTGGCGCCACAGCCCGCGCAGCCGTGGCAGCAGGTACTCCATCTGCGCGAGCTCAACCTGCAGCTTGCCTTCCCTGCTGGTCGCGTGCAGCGCGAAGATGTCAAGGATGAGGGCCGTCCGGTCGAGGACCTTCACGCCGGGCATCGCGGCCTCGATGTTGGCCTGCTGCGACGGGGAGAGGTCGTCATCGAACACCACGAGCGTCGCCCGGGTGTCCGCGGCGAGGCGCGCGACCTCCTCGGCCTTGCCCGGTCCGATGAAGGTCCGCGGGTTCGGACGGTCGAGGCGTTGGACGACGGTGCCGACGATCTCGGCCCCGGCGGTGTCCGCGAGCCGCGCGAGCTCCGCCATGTCCTCCTCGATCGGCCAGCCGTGCTTGCCGCGGTCGACGCCGACGAGCACGGCGCGGTCGGAGACGTCCCGTGCGACCTCGTACGCGCCGTGTCTCTCAGTCATGCGCTGGTGCGCCGCCCCTCGTCAGAGCGCGTTCTTGATGCGCTCGATCGCCTCGGTGAGCCGGTGATCGGGGGTCGCGAGCGAGATGCGGATGTAACCCTCGCCGTCGGGACCATAGGCCGTACCTGCGGCGACGATGACGTTCGCCTCTTCGAGCACTGTGCTGGCGAACTCGGCCGAGGTATACCCCTCGGGCACGCGAGCCCACACGTAGATGGTTCCCCGCGGCGGATCGGCGGACAGACCGATGGAGTCGAGCGCCTCGATGACCAGGTCGCGACGACGCTCATAGAGCGCGTTGAGCTCGGCGATGGACTCCTGCGGGCCGAGCATGGCCTCGATCGCCGCATCCTGGACGGCGGTGAACACGCCGGAGTCGATGTTGCTCTTCACGGTGCCGAGCGCCTTGATCGCGTCAGGGTTGCCCGCCGCGAACGCCACACGCCATCCGGTCATGTTGTACGCCTTGCTCATCGAGAAGAGCTCGATGGCGACGTCTTTGGCGCCGGGCCGCTCGAGGAAGGACGGCGCCTTGTAGCCGTCGTAGCCGAGCTCCGAGTACGCGTTGTCGTGCACGATGAGGAGGTCGTGCTCCTTGGCGAAGGCGATCGCCTCGTCGAAGTACTCGACCGGTGCGACGGCCGAGGTGGGGTTGTTCGGATAGCTCAGGAACATCATCTTGGCCTGCGCAAGGACGTCCGCGGGCGTGCTCTTGAAGTCGGCGAGGAAGCCGTTCTCCCGCGTCATGGGCATCCAGTGCGTCCGACCGCCGACGAGGATCCCGCCGGTGTGGTACACGGGGTACCCGACACCCGGCACGAGCGTGTAGTCTCCGGGATCCACGAACGCCGGGAAGAGGTGCGCGATGCCCTCCTTGCTGCCGATGAGCGCGAGCACCTCGGTGGCCGGGTCGAGCGCGACGCCGAAGCGCCGCCGCATCCACTCCGCGCACGCCTCACGGTAGCGCTTGGCGCCCACGTAGCTCGGGTACTGGTGGTTCGCGGGATTGCGGATGGCCTTGGCCATCGCGTCCACGATGTGCTCGGGCGTGGGGGTATCGGGGTCGCCGATGCCGAGGGAGATCACGTCGATCCCCTGCGCCTGCTTCGCCTCCTTCTTCCTGTCGATCTCCGCGAACAGGTAGGGCGGCAGGTCGGCCATGCGCTGGGCGGTCCTCACGGTGTCTCCATCACCTTTCAGCCATCGGGGAAACGGTCACGAGCGGCCGGTGGCGGCCCGTGTTCGGAACATGGTAGCA
The DNA here is from genome assembly GCA_030019445.1 of Anaerosomatales bacterium. Classification (GTDB taxonomy): domain Bacteria; phylum Actinomycetota; class Coriobacteriia; order Anaerosomatales; family Anaerosomataceae; genus JASEEU01. The sequence goes on from JASEEU010000001.1 coordinate 315,993, forward strand.
GAAAGCGAGCCCTACTCGGCCTCGCCGATCCACACCACGCCCGTGAACACCTCGGCGGCGGAACCGGTCATGTAGACATGGTCGTCCGTGTGCCAGCGAATGCTCAGGTCACCGCCGGGAAGCTCGATGGTCGCGTTGCGTCCGACGCGGCAGCTCAGCGTGCCGGCCACCGCGGTCGCGCACGCTCCGGTGCCGCAGGCGAGCGTCTCCCCCACTCCACGCTCCCAGACGCGGAGACGGATCCTCGCGTCGTCGATGAGCTGGGCGAACTCGACGTTGGTGTGCCGCGGGAACCGCTCATGGGTCTCGATGAACGGGCCGAGGGTCTCCACCGGTGCCTGATCGACATCGTCGACCCAGATGATCGCGTGCGGGTTGCCCATGGAGAGCGCGGTGATCCGCACCTCGCCCCAGGGCGTCTCGATCGGGCACTCGTAGACCTGGGTGCCGTCGAACGTCGTAGGGATCTCGTTAGGGTCGAGCACAGGGACTCCCATGTCCACCGTCGCCGTCGCCAGTCTTCCCTCGTCGTCGCGTTCGAACGTGACCGGTCTCAGTCCGCCGAGCGTCTCGATCACCATCGTGGTCGTCTCGGCGGGGATGAGCCCGTGATCCACCGCGTATTTCGCGAAGCAGCGTGCGCCGTTGCCGCACATCTCAGCAAGCGAGCCGTCTGCGTTGAAGTAGTGCATGTAGAGGTCGGCGCTGTCGGTGGTCGCGGGGCGGACGAGTACCACGCCGTCGGCACCGACGCCGAAGTGACGGTCGCACAGCCACGCGACCGCATCGGGAGCGAGGTCCCAGGCCTCCTCCAGGTCTTCGATGAAGACGAAGTCGTTGCCGAGGCCGTTCATCTTGGTGAACCGCAGCTCCATGCGGTGACCCTCCCTACGTGCCGAGCAGACCGGGCGCCCACGATTCTACCAGGGTGCGTGCCCGTTCGACGTTCTCGGACGGCGACGAGTCGGTTACGTCGAGCCATCGCACGCGCGGGTCGGCCCTGAACCATGTGAGCTGGCGCTTGGCGTAGCGGCGCGATGCCTGCTTGATCGCGGCGACCGCGTCGGGCAGGTCGGCGGCTCCCTCCAGCACGGGGACGAGCTCCTTGTAGCCGATCGCCTGCGCAGCCGTGAGCGCGTCACGGTACCCGGCGTCGAGGAGCCGCTCGACCTCGGCCAGGAGACCCGCCGCAAGCATGGCGTCCACGCGTGCGTCGATCCGCGCGTACAGCGCGTCACGGTCCATGTCCAGCCCGAGGAGGCATGCGTCGTAGAGCGCGCGCCGCTCGCGGAAGCGCGCGGCCTGCTCGGCATACGAGACGCCCTGCTCGGCCATTTCGAGCGCGCGGATGGTGCGCCGGACGTTACGGGGATGGATGAGCGCCGCCGAGTCGGGGTCGCGCTGCGCGAGCACGTCGTGGATGCCCTCCGGGCCGAGCTCGGCAGCGAGCGCCTCCAGGCGGTCTCGAGTCTCGGTCTCAAGCTCACCTCGAGGGAAACGCATGTCGTCGAGCGCGGCACGGACGTACAGGCCCGTGCCTCCAGCGAGCACGGGCAGGCGTCCGCGGCTCGCGATGTCATCGATCGCGGCGCGGGCGTCGCGCTGGAAGAGGGCGGCCGAGTATGGCTCGCCCGGTGCGACCAGGTCGATGCAGTGGTAGGCGACCGAGCGCTCAGCGGCGGTCGGCTTGGCGGTGCCGATGTCCATGCCGCGGTAGACCTGCATGGAGTCCGCGCTGACGACCTCGCCGTGCGCGAGCGCCGCGAGGCGGTCCGCGAGCGCGGTCTTCCCGACGGCGGTCGGCCCGACCACGGCGAGGACCATGGTGGACGTGCGTTCGATCTGATCGGCGGGGGTCATGTCGCTAATGGTAGCGGTCCACCTTGAAGCGTTCGAGCGCGACCTTCTCGGCGGGGTCGATGCCGGCCTTGCGCATCGCGATCGCGCACTGTTGCTCGGCGGTGTCGACGCCCTCCAGGTCAGGCAGCAGCAGCCCGCGTCGCCAATCGCAGCTGACGATGACGCCGTACGAGGCGGGGTCCAGGTCTTCGAACGAGCACGCCTCCGGCGCGTGCAGGACGTCGACGGAGATCTCGAGGTCCGCGAGCTCGGTCGGGGACAGCGGCGGGAACCGGGGGTCGCTCGTGGCGGCCTGGATGGCGTTATGGACGATCTCGTCGGCCAACGTCGCGCGCGTGGGTGCGATGGTCCCGATGCAGCCGCGCAGGTCGTGCCCGCGGTGCAGGCTCACGAACGCGCCAGCCTGCTCGCCGAGCAACCCGGCGGTGGGACCAGGGTCGATGACCCGATGCTCCCGGACGTACGCCTCGATGGCGCGGCGCGCGAGCGCCACAGGCTCCGACTCTTCGGTGCCCGGCATGCCGCCCTTCCGCCCGGCGGCAGGCGTCGTGTCCGCCAGGACCGTGGCAGCGTCCCCGACGAGCGCCGTCAGGTACCCGACGCCCCAAGGGCCCTCGTACGCGAGAACCCGCGAGACCGCATCGGTGCCGTGGATGAAGCCGCCGAGGGTGATGAACGAGCGCAGACCGCACTCCCCCGCCGCATCGATGAGCGAGGGATCGAGCGTCTCCAGCGCTTCGAAGTCCCCTGCTGCGACCAGTGAGCGGAGCAGCTCGTCGAACTCGGCGCCACGCGGGTCGTAGCCGGCGGGTGCGCCCGGCTTGAGCCGATGGCTGCAGTCGCCGCTCGCGATGAACGCGACACGTCTGCCGATGCGGCGCGCCGCGTCTCGTATGGCGCGGCCGAACGCCCGGTGGGCACCGAGGCTCTGCCATGAGAGCGAGACGATCACCAGCGGCCGCGTGCCGGCGGGGTCGAGGAACGACAGCGGGACCAAGCTCGCGTGGTCAAGCCACCCTGCTCGCAAGCGTGCGTCGGCATCTCGGAAGACCACGCCGAGCCCGGCTGTCGCGGCGTCATCGGCGATGGCGCGCGCGAGCTCGGGGTCGCCGGGAGCATCGATCCGCGCGGCGGGCGCTCCGAATTGCCCGAGGTCGCCTTCCAGGCGCGTCGACGCGTCGATCGCGAAGGCGTCAGCGGCTCCGGGTGCGTGCGGCGACATCAGTACGAGCGTCTCGGGCGCGAAGCGGTCGAGCGCCGAAGCGGCGACAGCGAGCGCCTCGGCCGACGCTCGTGTCACGTCGGCATCTGTTCCTCCGACCGCGGGCACCATGATCGGCGGATGCGGCGCGATGATCCCCAGCACGTCACCCATCGCTGACACCTCCCACACACGCGGTATCCCCGAGCGGTGTGCCACGCAAACCCGCGGGGTCAGGCGATCGGTTCTCCCAGCAGGAACCAGGTCTGGGCGTCGGTGATGCGGACATCCATGAGCTCACCCGCCTTCTCGGCAGCGAGCGATCCGGCATCCACCCCGACGTGCACGACCTTGCCCGAGGCGGTACGCCCGGTGAGCATCCGCTCATCGCGCTTGGACGGCCCTTCGATGAGGATGCGCTGCCGGGTGCCGAGCAACCGCCGGCTGGCCTCGTGCGCCGAGGCCTGGACGATCTCGATGAGCCGGTCGAAGCGCTCCTGCGTGACGCTGCGGGGTACCGGGTCGGGCAGCGTGGCTGCCGGCGTTCCCTCCCTCGGGCTGTAGATGAAGGTGAACGCCTGGTCATAGCGGACGCTCCGGAAGAGGTCGAGGGTCTGCTCGAAGTCCGCATCCGTCTCGCCCGGGAAACCGACGATCACGTCGGTGGAGAGCGCGATATCGGGCATGGCGGTTCTGAGGCGGTCGACCAGGCCGAGGTAGTGCTCGCGCGTGTAGCGTCGGTTCATCGCCCGCAGCACCGCGTCGGAGCCCGATTGCACCGGCAGGTGGAGTTGACGGCAGACCGAGGACCGCTCGGCCATGACGGCGATGACCTCGTCGGAGAGGTCCTTGGGGTGGCTCGTCGCGAAGCGGACGCGTTCGACCCCGCTCGTCGCGACGGCATCGAGCACGTCGGCGAAGCGCGGCGTGCCGTACCGATCGCGTCCGTACGAGTTGACGTTCTGGCCGAGGAGCGTGATCTCCCTCACCCCGTCAGCGACGAGGCCATCGACCTCGGTGCGGATGTCCTCGATGGGGCGGCTGCGCTCACGGCCGCGGACGTACGGCACGATGCAGTACGTGCAGTAGTTGTCGCACCCGACCGTGATCGGCACCCACGCATGCCACGGGTGCTCACGCCGTGAGGGAAGGTCGCTCGCGAACGTCTCGGACCCGTCGAGCACCTGGACCGCGGGCCTCCCCCGCTCGGCGGCGTCAAGCAGCGCCGGAAGCGCGTCGATGTTGTGTGTCCCGAAGACGACGTCTACATGCGGCAGACGCTCCGTGATGGTCGCGCCGTCCCGCTGACCGATGCATCCACCGACCGCGATGAGGACGTCGGGCCGTCCGCCGGTCTTGAGAGACTTGAGCGATGCCACCTGGCCGAGCAGACGCTCATCGGCGTTCTCCCGGACGCAGCAGGTGTTGAAGACGATCACATCGGCGTCCTCGACCGACCGCGCAGGAGCAAGCCCGCGCGTCTCCAGGAGCCCCGCGATGCGCTCGGAGTCGTGCTTGTTCATCTGGCAGCCGAACGTGATGACGTGATAGCGGTCCATGGCCGTTCAGCCTAGCATGCGGCGTGCCCGTTCGCCTCCACGGGCGACGAGCGTCTCGAGGACGTCATCAGGGACGTCACCCGCACCGATGCGGCCGCCGGCCTGGCCCGGGCCGTGGAAGTCCGAGCCGCCGGTCACGATCAGGCCGCGGGCAGCGGCCAGAGCGGCGTAGCGTTCGCGATCGCCGTCGTCGTGCTCGGCGTGCAATGCCTCGAGGCCGTCGAGACCGGCGTCGACGAGGGCGTCGATCGCGTCATCGGCCTTGGTGACCCCCGGGTGCGCCAGGACCGCGAGGCCTGCGGCGGCGTGAATGTAGCCGATGACCTCAGCGAACGACGCTACAGGCTTGGGGACGTAGTATGGCTTGCCGCGCCCGATGAGGTCCCCGAACGCGGCTGCGACCGATTCCACGCGGCCGGCGTCGACAAGCGCCATGGCTATGTGCGCGCGTCCCACCGAACCGCCGCCGGCCCGTGCGAGGACGTCGTCGATCGTGATGCCGTACCCGCCGCGGGCGAGCTCGGCTACCATGCGCTCGGCGCGTTGCAGCCGCTCGGCGCGGAGCCGCTCGAGCGTGTCGAGGAGCGCGGCGTCGGTATGGTCGATCCAGTAGCCGAGCACGTGGAGGCCGCGGGCGTCGAGTCCCGCCGAGAGCTCGACCGCAGGAACGACGATGACGCCGGCATCGCGACCGGCGGCGAGCGCTTCGGCGACCCCGGCTACGCTGTCGTGGTCGGCGACTGCGATGGCGCGCAGACCCGCATCGCGGGCCATCGCGACGAGCGCGGCGGGCGCGAGCGTGCCGTCGGAAGCGGTGGAGTGGATGTGGAGGTCGATCGCCATGGAGGCGCTCGTGCCTACGTGTGGTGCATCTGGCGTGGCTCTACGAGCAGTCGGATCGCGGTGCGCTCCTCGCCGTTGATCTCGATGTCGGCGAACGCGGGGGTGCACATGAGGTCGAGTCCGGTGGGTGCCACGAAGCCGCGGGCGATCGCAATGGCCTTGATGGCCTGGTTGAGCGCACCGGCGCCGACGGTCTGGATCTCGACCGCGCCTTGCTCGCGGATCACGCCGGCAAGCGCGCCTGCAACGGAGTTGGGACTGGACTTGCTCGAGACTTTGAGGACTTCCACTGGTCCCTCCCTGGTGCGGCGGAGCGACGTCTGTTCTGCGTGTATCGGCTGCGTCGGTTACGCGGTGGTGTGACGACGGTATTCTGAGCGTGCCGGTGATGCGGAGTCAGTATACCGTATGGCGTCTGGACGGTCACTGCCGCGCGCCGTGGTCAGTCCTCCTTGTCGACCGGGAACCGGACACGGATATCGTCCGGCCCGATGGAGACGCGCGGCTCGCTGCGCAGTGCGAGATAGTACCGGCGTGCGAGGCTCTCGAACGCCGTCTCGAGGTCGCGCTTGAATGCCGAGAGGTCGTCCGGGTCGATCCGCAGCGACCGTCTGTCGCGGTAGATGTCCGGTCGTGTGGGCGCTGGTTGATCTTCCTCAGCGGCGGTCGCTTCAGCAAGGACCGGCTCGAGCGGGGTGAGGTCGCCTGCGATGATGCGGTGGGCGGTCCGCTCGGAGATCGGAAGGCCGATGTCCGTGGCGACCTCGACAAGCTCGGCGGCATCCGGGCACGCCGCCGGGCGGTGCCACACCTGCATCCGCGTGAGGTCGTCGCAGAACATGAGGTCGCCGGCATCGAGCTCGTCACGCCCGGTCCAGTGCAGCGTAGCGAGGACCTCGGTCGGCGAGCCGAGATAGACCTCCACTTCCGGGTGCTCGCAGGCGAACTCGATCACCCGCCGGACGATGTTGTGCGGACCGCGGACCACCACGAGGCGCCCGCTCTCGTCGCGTTCGACGGCGGGCCAGCTGGACTGATCAGCGCGCTCCGGGAGCACCGTCGTGTCGGCGATGACGCTGACCGCGGCACCCTTGTGCACGTCCGAGCTCGCGATGCGGGCTTCGGTGACGTTGGCCTTGACCGAGTAGAGTGCCATGCCGCGACCATGAACGCCCCAGCGGTCCATCACCATCGTCTCGAGCTTGGATGTGACCCGGGGTTCGAAGACCGCCGAGTGGAGGTGTCGGGGCACGCCCACGCCGTCGTCGATGACAGTGATCGCGCGCAGGTCGCCTTCACGCCCGGAGGCCACGAAGATGCGCCGGGCGTGCGCGTCGCGGGAGTTGCGGAGCAGCTCGACGATCACGTCCTCGACGCTCCGGATGTCGTGGGCCGCCTGACGGCGCTCGGCCTCGGCGGTGCGCAGGCGGACGTACCCGTCCCCGAGGTTCTCCTCGACCTTGAGGAAGGCGTCGCCGGACACGGCGGATACGAACTCGATCAGTGCGTCGTTGTTCTCGGGCATGCTGCCAGTGTAGCGTGGCCGGCCAGGCCAGAGAAGCGGCGTATGGCCGAGAAACGCGGAGAGACCGCCCCGATGGGGCGGTCTCTCGCACACGGCTGGTAGCCGGGGATGAGTGTACACCCTCCCGGGCGGATGCTACTTGGCGTACTCGACCGCGCGGCTCTCGCGGATGACCATGACCTTGATCTGGCCGGGGTACTGCAGCTCGTCTTCGATCTGCTTGGCGATGTCGCGCGCCAGGACGACCGACTCGGCGTCGGTGATCTCCTCGGGCTTGACCATGACGCGGATCTCGCGGCCGGCCTGCATGGCGTAGGACTTCTCCACGCCCTTGTGCGCCTCGGCCAGCTGCTCGAGCTTCTCGAGACGCTTGATGTAGCTCTCGAGCGTCTCGCGACGCGCGCCCGGACGCGACGCGGAGATCGCGTCCGCCGCCTGGACGATGACCGCCTCGACCGTCTGCGGCTCGACGTCGCCGTGGTGCGCCTCGATGCAGTGCAGGATGTCCTTGCTCTCGCCGAGGCGGCGAGCAAGGTCGGCGCCGATGACGGCGTGCGGCCCTTCGACCTCGTGGTCGATCGCCTTGCCGATGTCGTGCAGCAGACCCGCTCGGCGCGCGAGCTTGACGTCGGCGCCGAGCTCGGCGGCCACCACGCCCGCGAGATGCGAGACCTCGAGCGAGTGCTTGAGGACGTTCTGTCCGTAGGAGGTGCGGAAGCGCAGGCGGCCGAGGGTCTTGACGAGGTCGGCGTGCAGGCCGTGGATCCCCGTGTCGAAGACGGCCTGGTCGCCGGCCTCGTGGATCTGCTGGTCGACGATGGACTGCGCCTTCTCGAACATCTCCTCGATGCGAGCCGGATGGATTCGGCCATCCGCGATGAGGCTCTCGAGCGTGATCCGCCCGACCTCGCGACGGACCGGGTCGAAGCTCGACAGGATGACGGCCTCGGGGGTGTCATCGATGATGAGGTTGATTCCCGTGGCCTGCTCGAACGCGCGGATGTTGCGTCCTTCTCGGCCGATGATGCGACCCTTCAGGTCGTCGCTCGGGATGTGGACCACCGAGACGGTCGACTCGGCGGTGTGATCGGCGGCGACACGCTGGATGGCGATCCCGACGATGTTGCGCGCCTTGCGGTCGGCCTCCTCGCGCGCCCGCTGCTCGGCGTCACGGATGATGACGGCCGCATCATGGGTGACGTCTTCCTTGACGCGGTCGAGCAGGACCGTGCGGGCCTGGTCGGTGGACATGCCGGCGAGCGACTCGAGGCGAGCCTTCTCCTCGGCGATGGCCTCCTCAAGGTCGCGCTCCCGCTTCGCCACCTGCCCGGACTGGCTCGCGAGCTGATGGTCGCGCTTGTCGAGCGACTCGGCGCGGCGCTCAAGGGACTCCTCGCGCTGCATGAGGCGGTTCTCAAGCGCGGTGAGCTCCTTGCGGCGCTCCTTCATCTCCTCGTCTGCTGTGGCCTTGAGGTGGAAGATCTCGTCCTTGGCCTCGAGAAGCATCTCTTTCTTGGTCGTCTCGGCGTCCTTTGTAGCCTCGGCGATGAGCCGCTCAGCGGATTCGCGCGAACGATTGATCTTGTCCGCGACGACGAACCGGTGGACAGCGAAGCCGATGAGGGCGCCGAGGAGCAGCGAAGCGGCGATGTATACGCCAGTCATGCGACCCCTCCTTCCCTTCAGGAAGTGCGAATGCTACCAAGGGGCGCAGGCATCGAGCGATGCCGAGAACCGTCCGATCTCGTCCCGTCGTTGCGACGGCCGCTATGACGAAACAAAGCCGGACGACTCAGCGCCCGGCAAGTGCGATGCACGCGAGGGTCTTGAGAAGACCGATGATTCGGTTGGATGTGGGCCTCATTCGGCGGCCCACCCGCTATCGCTCAACGAAGACCCTACACAAATCGGCGGAGCCGAACTCCGCCGCTTGATCACAGTTGCCGCGGATATGGTAGCCTGGCGCGCTACGCAGCGTCAAGCGGGACGCGCGGGCTCACCGGCATAAAACGGCACGTAGACGCGCCAGAATCCGTTCTGAGGCTACTCGGGGCCGTCTGGAGGGTCCCAGGCTGACTGAAGCGCCTCGGCCGCTGAGACGCGCGCCTGATCGTACGTGAAGCCTCGTCGCACCAGCCGCGCCGTGAGCTTGTGCGCGTCGGCGGTGCTGCGCGCCCAGCGCCGGGCCAGGCTGAGCGCGCGGTCATGCTCCGCATCGGGGGGCATCGCCGTGTCGAGGGCGGCCGTGAGCAGCGGGTCGGCCACGCCCCGGGCCGAGAGCTCGCGCGCTGCGCGGACGCGACCGACGCCCCGGGCAGCAAGCTGGCGGGCGTACGTCTCGGCGAACCGCTCGTCGTCGATGAGCGCGACCCGGTTGAAGGTCGACACGACATCCGCGACCGTCTCGGAGGTGAATCCGTCGTCGGCCAGGCGCTGCGCGAGCTCCTCGCTGCTGCGCTCGCGGTACTTGACGAGGTTGAGGGCGCGCTCCCGGGCGTGCTCGGGCTCCAGATCCCGGACGCGTTCGGCGATCTCGGTCGGATCGACCTCATCTCCCGCGGAGAGCCCGAGCGATCGGACGATGCTGCGGGGGACGTGTCTCCACTGCTCGCCGTCCACGACCAGCGTGCAGCGCTTGTCACCGCGACGTCTGGTGCGTATCTCCGTGATCCGTGCCAGCGTCAGTCATCTTCTCCGCCGGGCTCGGCGTCCGCAGCCTCGACGGGCGGTGCGGAGATGAGGCCCAGTTCGGTGCGGATGGCGGTCTCGATCGCGTCGCGGATGTCGGTGTGCTCCTTGAGGTAGTCTTTGGCGGCTTCGCGGCCCTGTCCGAGACGTTCGTCGCCATACGAGAACCATGCGCCCGACTTCTGCACGATGCCCTCTTCGACCCCGAGGTCCAGGAGGCTGCCCTCCTTGCTGATGCCGTAGCCGTACATTATGTCGAATTCGGCACGCTGGAACGGTGGGGCGACCTTGTTCTTGACGACCTTCGCGCGGACGCGGTTGCCGACGATGTCTGTCCCCTGCTTGATCGAGTCGATTCGGCGGACGTCGATGCGGACGGATGCGTAGAACTTCAGAGCGCGACCGCCGGACGTGGTCTCGGGGTTCCCGAACATGACGCCGACCTTCTCGCGCAGCTGGTTGATGAAGATGCACGTCGTCTTCGATTTGCTGAGCGAGCCGGCGAGCTTGCGCATCGCCTGGCTCATGAGTCGCGCCTGGAGGCCGACCGTGACATCGCCCATCTCGCCTTCCAGCTCGGCCCGCGGCACGAGCGCCGCGACCGAGTCGACGACGATGACGTCGATGGCTCCGGAACGTACCAGCATGTCGGTGATCTCGAGCGCCTGCTCCCCGGTATCGGGCTGGGAGATGAGGATCTCCTCGATGTCCACGCCCAGGCGCGCCGCGTACGCGGGGTCGAGCGCGTGCTCGGCGTCGATGAACGCTGCGACGCCCCCGAGGCGCTGCGCCTCGGCCACGATCTGCAGAGCCAGCGTGGTCTTGCCCGACGACTCGGGACCGAAGATCTCGACGATGCGCCCCCTCGGCACGCCGCCGATGCCGAGCGCTGCGTCGAGCGCGAGCGCTCCGGTCGGGATGGCCGGGATCGACGTGAGCGAGTCGTGCTCTCCCAGGCGCATGAGGGAGCCCTTGCCGAACTTGCGCTCGATCTGCTCGCGCGTCAGATCGAGGACCTTCGCCTTCTCTTTCTCCATCTGCTTCTCGCTCCTTCTGACCTGTCGGCGACCCCTGAAAGGCTGATTCGACGCTACACGAACACGTGTTCGATGTCAATCATCCACCGAGCGTGCCGGTTGCGACCGGCTCGTAGATCGGTCCACGTGCCGTGAGCGTGCTCGAGTAGAGCGTAACCCCGCGCACTGACACGGTGCGCGCGGCTGCCTCGGCGCTCTGGATCGCCGCATCTCCCGCGTCAAGGACGTGGCGTGAGACCGATCGCCTCCGCCGGGCCCGTACGAGCGTGACGTGCGGGACGTACGGCCGGTCCTCGGTGGGGATGCCCCGGCGCAGCAGCTCGTCGTCGAGCACGGTCGCGAGCGCCGAGAAGCGCCACTGGTCGTCGTCGCGGAACGCCGCCCACAGCATGGTCGCTGAGCGCGGCGAAGGCCGGGCGACGACGCCTGACAGGTGCGCTTCGAACGCCTCCGTCCTCGGGCCGAGCGACGCGAGCGCCTCGATGACGTCGTCCTGCGCGGCGTCGTCGAGCGAGCCGAGGAACCGGAGCGTCACGTGGAGGTCACCGGCGGCGACCCATCGCTCCCCGCTCCACGCCACTGCGGCATCCGAGATCTCTCGCCGCGTGCGCACGAGGAGGTCGCGCGCGGCCGGCGGCAGATCGATCGCCACGAACGCGCGGGCGATCACCGCGCTCGGCCGCCGATCTCGCGCCGCAGCAGATCGAGGGCGGTCACGACGGCCCGCGTGCGTATGCCATCGCGGTCGCCGAACAGGTGGCGGAGCGTGGCCGAGGACTCATCCGCGTCGGCCACGGCGAACCACACGGTCCCGACCGGCTTGGACGGCGTCCCACCGCCGGGTCCCGCGATGCCGGTCACCGCGACGGCGAGGTCCGCACCCAGGCGCTCACGGACACCCTCGGCCATCGCGGCGGCCGTCTCGGCGCTCACCGCGCCGTGGTCCTGCAGTGTCCCGGGCGGTACTCCCAGAACGCTCGTCTTCACGTCGTCGGCGTAGGACACGATGCCGCCACAAAAGACGTCGGACGCTCCGGGTACCTCGGTGAGCGCACCGCCGAGCAGACCGCCGGTGCACGATTCCGCGACCGCGACCGAGCATCGCGCATCGCGCGCCAGGGCGATCACCGTCTCGGCCAGCGTCGATCCGTCCGTGCTGTAGCAGTCCTCGGCGAGCGCGCTCGCGATCTCGGCGGCGGCGCGGTCCAGGACTTCCCCGCCTGCCCCCGCGTCGAACAGCACGGCGTCGACGAGCGCCGGGCTCGCAAGGACGGTGAAGCCGATGCCGGCGTACGCGTCGAGCAGCCGCTGCGCGGTGACCTGCACATCGGACTCGGAGATGCCGACGCACCGGACGAATCGCGGGGCGACGCCGACGCGGACCGTGCCGAGGAACGACTCGAGCATCGGGCGCATCTCGTGCGGCGGGCCGGGCAGCAGGACGACATGTCCCCACGGGCCCGAGACCACCTGGCCGGGCGCCGTGCCGGTCGCGGGCTCGAGGACGCGCGCCCCTTCGAGCACGTCAGCCTGCCGGACCACCTGCGCCGCTGCTTCAGGGTCGCGGTGACGCCGCGCGACCTGGGTGAGGCGCTCGGCGAGCCGGGGATCGGGCACGAGCGGCAGGCCGAGGGCGCGAGAGACGGCCTCCCGCGTCACATCGTCGTGCGTGGGGCCGAGACCGCCGGTCACGACGACGAGGTCGTGCGTGTCGACGAGGCGACGGACCGTCTCGGCGATCGCGGCTTCGTCATCGGGGCGCGCGACGACCTCATCGGGAGCGAATCCTGCTGCCAGCAGCGCGGCGGTCACCTCGGTGGAGTTGGTGTCCAGACGCACGCCGGTGACCAGTTCGGAGCCGACGACGAGCACCGCTGCCGCGCGCACGTGCTCACCGCCTCGTCCAGGGGCCGGTCAGGATGTCGCGGGCGTGATAGAAGTAGTCGGCCATCGAGAGCACGGTGGCGATGATGGCGGCGGCCATGACCATCCATGCGCCCCATTGCACCGCCGACGCTGCCGTAGAGCCGAGGACATCGGTCACCACCGGGCTGTCCTTCACGATGAACGCGACGATGGCCACGATCTGCAGGATCGTCTTGATCTTGCCGTACCACGACGCGGCGATGACCTTGCCTTCGGCGATGGCGACCATCCGGAGGCCGGAGACGATGAGCTCGCGCGAGATGATGACGAGCGCGATCCACGAGGGCAGGCTGCCGAGGTCCACGAGCGCGACGAGAGCGGCGGTCACGAGAAGCTTGTCCGCGAGCGGGTCGATGAACTTGCCGAAGGTGGTGACCTGGTTCCTCGAGCGCGCGAGGTAGCCGTCGACAGCGTCGGTGGCCGCGACCGCGGCGAAGATGATCGCCGCGAGCCAGGGTTTCGCGGCGCTCCACCACGCCGGGTTGGGGACGAAATGCGGCCACTCGCCGAGCAGCACGACAAGGAACACGGGGATGAACATCACCCGTATCAGCGTCACCCTGTTGGCCCAGTTCACCTGGCTCATCTACAGCACCTCGCCGACGAGGTCGTAGCCGATCGAATCAGTGATGCGGACTCTTGTGAGCGTACCAGCCCGGAGCGCGTCGGCGAAGAGCACCACGCCGTCGATGTCAGGCGCCTGCCCGCAGGTGCGGCCGGTGGTCTCGCCGTCCTCGTCCACGCCGTCGACGAGCACCAGGAGCTCCTCGCCGACCTTCTCGGCCGCGCGCGCGTGCCCCACCTCGTCAGCAACGTCACGGACGCGCTGGAAGCGTTCGACCTTGTCGTCCTCGGCCACCTGATCCGGGAGCTCTGCCGCGGGTGTGCCCTCCTCGGCCGAGTACATGAAGACGCCGAGGTGATCGAATGCGGCCTCCCGAACGAACGCGAGCAGCTCCTGCACGTCCGCCTCCGTCTCGCCGGGAAACCCGACGATGACGGTGCTGCGCAGCGATACGTCGGGCATCACGGCGCGGATGCGGCCGAGAAGGTCGACGAACGCGCGTGCGTCACCGGTGCGCCGCATCGCCCGCAGCACGCCCGCGGACGCGTGCTGCAGCGGCATGTCGAGGTAGCGGCACACGTTGGGCAGGTCCGCCATGACGTGGAGCAGGCGGTCGGTCACCCCGTCGGGCTGCGCGTACATCAGGCGGACGCGGTCCGCGCCGGGAAGCGCAGCGACGGCGGCGACGACCTCCGGCAGTCCGATCTCGTCGTCGCAGTCCCGCCCGTACGCGGTGATGTCCTGGCCGATGAGCACGAGCTCGCGAGCGCCGCCGGCGATGAGCAGCCGGCCCTCGGCGAGGATGTCGCTCAGGGGTCGGCTGCGGTACGGGCCGCGGATCGACGGGATGGTGCAGTACGCGCAGCGGCGGTGGCACCCGTCCGAGAGCTGCAGGTACGCGTACGGGCGACCGTCCGCGGTGCGGGCGGGGGCGTCGGCGGCGGGACGAAGCGGCGTGCCGAGCAGCGAGCCGACGACCTCGGCGACCGATCCCTCCTCGGCCACAGGGACGAACGCGTCGGCCTCGGTGAGGGCGGCCGCAAGCTCCCCGCCGTAGCGCGACGGCATGCACCCGGCGACGACGATGCGGCGGCCGCGCTCGCGTGAAGGCTCGTCGGCGGCGAGTTCGAGGACGGTCGCGATCGACTCCTCGGTAGCGGCCTCGATGAACGCGCACGTGTTGACGACGACGACGTCGGCACCGGCCGGGTCGTCGGTGAACCGCGCTCCGGCGGCGGCGAGCGACGCGCGCATGCGGTCCGAGTCGACCTCGTTCTTGGGGCAGCCGAGGGTGACGATGTGTATCGCCGGTGAGGGTCCCACGGTCACCGGTAGTTCATGAACTGCAGCGGGATACCGTAGTCGCGCTCCTTCAGGAACGCGATCACCTCCTGCAGGGTGTCTCTGCTCGGCGAGGAGACGCGAAGCTTGTCACCCTCGATCTGCACCTTCACCTTGAACTTCTCATCGCGGATGTCCTTGTTGATCTTCCGGGCGAGGTCGGTCTCGATGCCGTTGACGATCGTCGCATCGACCCGGACGTTTCCGCCGGATGCCGACTCGACCTTTCCCCAGCGCAACGCCTTGAGATCGACGCCCCGTCGGACGAGCTTGCTGTTGAGGATGTCCTTGACCTGTCCGACGACGAAGTCGCTGGGCGCCGAGACGGTCACGCTCGGCGCGTGCTTGTCCAGCGAGATGCGAGCGCCCGTGTCCTTCAGGTCGTAGCGCTGCGAGACCTCCTTCGAGGCCTGCTGCACGGCGTTGTCCACCTCTTGAAGGTCCGTCTGAGATACGACGTCGAAACTCTGGTCCTTGGCCATGGTGCTCCTCTCGGATGGCGCGAGACGCTCGCGAAGGCGGATCAGTCGCCGACGCTGAGCTCGACGGTCGAGGTTCCCTGTCCCAGCGGGACAGGGACGTTCTCGCCGTCGCGCGTGATGGTCACTGATTGCGGACGACCGATGAAGACGGTCGCCGCCTCGTTCACGGTGTAGCTGCGGCTCTCTCCGCCGGGCAGCGTGCCGATGTACGCCTCGAGCCCGTCGACGGTGATCTCCAGCCAGGAGGCTGAACCCTCGGCCACCGTGACGACGAGCTCGAACGCGTCGCCCTGGACCGCGCCGGCCGAGGTGCCCGTCTCCTCGCCGGAGGAGACCGTGTCCGTCGCCGGGACGGTCGGCGTCGTGACGCCCGGCGTGGGTGTGCCGGTGGTCTCGGGCGTGCCGGTGGTCTCGGGCGGCACCGGGGGTGGCGTCTCGTCCTCGCCGCCAAGCGCCGAGATGCCCCACAACGCGAGCGCCACGAGCAGCACCGCGGCGAGCGCGATGAGCCACGTCCTGAACGGCACCGCGTGCAGCATGTCACGGTGCTCTACGACGGCTTCATGGGGCACCGTGATCCGGTCGACGGCATCGGTCACCTCGGCATCGTGCTTGTACTGCTCGATGAGCGGGCCTTCGTCCATGCCGAGGAAGCGGGCGTACGCCTGGATGTAGCCCTTCACGTACACCGGGCTCGGGAGATCGCCGTAGCGGTCGTGCTCGATGGCATCGAGCATGCGCCCCATCACCTTGGTGGCAGCCTCGACCTCGCCGAGGGTCTTGCCCTGGCGACGCCGCTCAGCGGCCAGCTTCTCGCCGACCGAGTCCATGCCACCTGCCTCTCTCCGGGTCGCGCGTGCCTACGTCTCGTTCTCGCGGTCCTGGCGTTCGAACACCTTGATCGACTCCAGCTCTTCTACATCTACCAGGACATCGCGCGGCTTGGAACCATCTGGCGGTCCGACGATGCCCTTCGATTCCAGCATGTCCATGATCCGTCCTGCCCTGGCGTAGCCCACCTTCAACCGACGCTGGAGCAACGAGGTGGAGCCCATGCCCGCCGTGACGACGATGTCCGCGGCCTCCCAGAGCAGTGGGTCGTCATCCTCGTCGTCTCCGCCGGCAGCCCCCGTCTGGGTGACCTTGAGCTGGAGGATCTCCTCATGGTAGTCGGGTTCCGCCTGCTCACGAAGGTGATCGACGACCGACGCGATCTCAGTCTCCGACACGTAGGCGCCCTGGATGCGGCGCGGCTTGGGCCATGCCGGCGTGGAGAACAACATGTCCCCCAGGCCGACGAGCTTCTCGGCACCCGGCTGATCGAGGATGACGCGGCTATCGATGCTGCTGCCCACCGCGAACGCGATGCGGTTCGTGATGTTGGTCTTGATGAGCCCGGTGATGATATCGGTCGAGGGACGCTGCGTGGCGACGATGAGGTGGATGCCCGCCGCGCGTGCGAGCTGCGCGATCCGGCAGATGGAGTCTTCCACCTCCCGGGCGGCCACCATCATGAGGTCTGCAAGCTCGTCGATCACGATGACGAGATACGGAAGCGCCTCGGCGCCTTCGGGCGCCTTGCCCGAGTGGACGAGTGCGTTGAACTGCGAGATGTTGCGCGCGCCCGCCTTCTGCAGCTTCTTGAGGCGGGCCTCCATCTCCTGCACTGCCCAGTGGAGGGCGCTCGCCGCCTCCTTGGACTCGGTGACCACCGGGACGTAGAGGTGCGGTACCCCGTTGTAGAGGTTGAGCTCGATCCGTTTGGGGTCGATGAGGATCAGGCGTACCTCGGCGGGGGTGGCGCGCATGAGGATGCTCGTGATGAGGCTGTTGATGCAGACCGACTTCCCGGTGCCGGTCGAGCCGGCGATCAGCAGGTGCGGCATGGCGGCCAGGTCGGCGACGACGTTCTCGCCGCTGACGTCCTTGCCGATGGCGAGCAGGAGCGGGTTGGGGTCGTTGAGGGCGGCCCCGGTGAGCACATCGCCGAGCGTGACCGTCGAGCGGCCGGCGTTGGGGACCTCGATTCCGACGTAGCTCTTGCCGGGTATCGGGGCGAGGATACGGATGGTCGGAGCCGCAAGAGCGAGCGCGAGGTCGTCCGAGAGCGCCGTCACGCGGTTGACCTTGATGCCCTTGGCGAGCTCGACCTCGAACATCGTGACCGTCGGGCCGGAGACCCAGTCGACGACCCGGGCCGCTATGTCGAAGGTGGCGAGCGTCTGCTCGATCAGCCCCGCAGTGTGCTTGAGCTCGCGCTCGGTGGCCTTGTGGCTCGCGCTCGACTGCGGACTGCGCGTGAGCATCGAGATGCCCGGCAGCTCGTAGCCTTCGAGCGCCCGCGGGGGCACCGGCGCGTGCGCGGGGGCCGTGGGGCGCGCGGCCTCGGGGTCGGTGCCCCGACGCCGCTTCGCGGGCGCGGGAGCCCGCTCGGGCTCATGCTCGGCTTCGAGGTCCTCCAGCGGCATCGTGCGCGTCGGCCTGCGTCGCTCGACGTCTGCCGAGAAGTCCTCCTCGGCCACCTCGGTCCGCACGAGACCGCGTGCCCAGTCGACCACGTCGGCGATGGACATGCCGGCGAAGACGAGGCCGATGAGGACGACCGCGATGAGTACGACGTACGAGATCGCGGCGCCCAGAAGCGAGCGGAGCGCCCAGGCGACGCCCCCGCCGATGTAGCCGCCGTGCGCGGAGAGCACGTCGCGCTCCCACTGGAGCGCTTCGGGCGCGGAGACGGCGACCATGGAGATGCCGCCGAGCAGGACGAGAGAGAGGCCGATGGCCACGCGGGTCTCGTCCACGCGGACGGCGCGCACGAAGAAGCTGACGCCCCAGAGCAGCACGGCGACGGGGATCGCGTACGCCCCCACGCCGAAGCCGAGGCGGAACAGGTCGCGCAGGGCGGCTGGCACGACGCCGGACGAGCGCGTGAACACCGCGATGGCGAGCGCGACCGCGATGGCCGAGATGAGGATGCCCCAGACTTCGTGCCGACTCTCGGCGTCGAGCACCGGGGCGGTCTCTGCCTGGCGTCGGGGCGCGGTCTTGGCGCTGCTCTTCTTGTTCGAGCTCTTGGAGCGCGTGCTGCGTTTCTGGGCCATGTCTGTGCTCCCGGAGGTCTTAGAACGCGTACTGCCACACCAGGACGGCGGTGCCGGCGACCGCGCAGTATCCCGCGAAGACGAGCAGGGTGTGCTTCTTGAGCCAGCTCAGCAGTCCCGCTATGACAGCGTACCCGCTCAGGGCCGAGGCGACAAAGCCCACGACGCACACGAGCAGCGTCGGCATGCCCTCCCCCGCCGTCGTGACGAGGTCGAGCGCCGTCTTGCCTCCAGCCAGCAGGATGATGGGGATGGAGAGCAGGAAGGAGAAGCGAGCCGCCTGCTCGCGGTCCAGTCCGAGTCCCAATCCCGCGGCCATGGTGGCGCCCGAACGGGATATGCCCGGCGCGATGGCCATCCCCTGCGCGACGCCGATGAGCAGGGCGCCCCGCACGCTCAGCCGCGTCGCGTCGTGCGTCACCTTTCGGGACAACCGATCGGAAAGCGTGAGGAACGAGGCGGTGATGAGCAGGAACCACCCGACCCACACGACGCTCTCGAACAGGCTCTCGAACAGGTCGTTGAAGGCCAGGCCGATGATGCCGGTGGGTATCGTTCCCGCTGCGATGAGCCACGCGAGCCGCTTGTCGTGCGCGCGCTCGGGATCGGACGAGAACGCCGCGCGAACCAGGTTGACGACGTCGCGGCGGAAGTACGCGATGACGGCGACCAGGGTCCCGAGGTGCAGGAGCACGTCGAATCCGAGGGAGAAGTCATCCCATCCGAACAACGCGGGGACGATGACGAGGTGCCCCGAGGACGACACCGGAAGGAACTCGGCCGCCCCCTGGACGATGCCGAGCACGATCGCCTGGAGTAGCTCCACGTCATACCTCCATGACCACGGGGATGATCATCGGGCGGCGGCGCGTCCGCTCCCAGATGAACTGGCCGAGCGAGTCGCGCAGCGCCTGTTTGACCACCGCCTGGTCGGTGACGCCCTCCTTGGCGGTGCGCTTCAGCACCTTCGAGACGCGCTCGCGCGCCTCATCGAGCACGGCATCCGTGTCGCTGCCGAGCACGAGACCGCGCGTGACGAGCTCGGCGTCCCCGGCGATCTGCCCGTCTCGCGCGTCGATCGCGACGATGACGAGGGCGATACCGTCGGACGCGAGCACCTGTCGGTCGCGGAGCACGAACTGGCCGAGGTCGCCGACGGACAGGCCGTCCACGTACGTCACACCCGAGTCCACACGCTCGGTCACCTCGGCGCCGGACTCGGTGATCTCCAGGCAAAGCCCGTTCTCCATGATGAAGACGTTCTCGGCGGGCACACCAACGGCCTGCGCGAGCTTGGCGTGAGCGTGCAGATGGCGCGTCTCGCCGTGGATCGGCACGAAGTAGCGCGGCTGAACGAGGTTCAGCATGAGCTTGAGCTCCTCGGACGCGGCGTGACCCGAGACATGGACGCGCGCTGAGCCCTTGTGGATGACGTCGGCGCCCGCCTTGAACAGGCGGTTCATGACCCGGCTGACGGCCTTCTCGTTACCGGGGACCGGCGTGGCCGAGATGACCACGGTGTCCCCCGCCTCGATCGACACCGTCCGGTGGTCGCCGTTGGCGATGCGCGCAAGGGCCGAGAGCGGCTCACCCTGGCTGCCGGTGGAGAGCACGACGACCTTCTCGGGAGGCAGGTCCTGCATCTGGTATGCGTCGAGGATGTCGTCGTCGCCGATGTGCAGGTAGCCGAGCTCGCGTGCGATGCGCGTGTTGTTCACCATCGAACGACCGGTCACGACGACCTTGCGTCCAGCCGCGACGGCCGCGTCGCACACCTGCTGCACGCGGTGGATGTGCGAAGAGAACGACGCGACGATGATGCGCTGCTCGGCGCGGTCGAAGATGTCGCGCAGGGTGGCGCCGACGACCGCTTCCGAAGAGGTGTGGCCGGGGGTTTCGGCGTTGGTGGAGTCCGACATCAGCAGCGTCACGCCCTGCCGGGCGGCCTTAGCGAGGGCGGCGTAGTCCGTGAGGCGCCCGTCGATAGGCGTCTGGTCGAGCTTGAAATCGCCCGTGTGCAGGATGGTCGCGACCGGCGTCCGGATGAAGAGGGCGACCCCGTCAGGGATGGAGTGGTTCACCGGGATGAAGTCGAACCCGAACGCGCCGAGGTTCACGTGCCCGCCGGGCGACACCTCGCGGAGCTTGGTCTTCTTGAGCTTGTGCTCCTCGAGCTTGCCCCGGACGATGCCGAGGGTGAGGCGCGTGCCGAGCACGGGGACCGTTCCCCCCAGGTCCTTGAGGAGGTACGGCAGCGCGCCGGTGTGGTCCTCGTGGCCATGGGTTATGACGATGCCCTTGAGCTTGTCGCGACGCTTCAGGATGTAGCTGTAGTCCGGCAGGATGAGGTCGACGCCGGGATGGTCGTCATCGGGGAACATGATGCCCGCATCGACGACGACCATGTCGTTGCCGTACTCGAGCACGGTCATGTTCTTGCCGATCTCGTCAAGCCCGCCGAGCGGGATGACGCGCAGGCGGTTCTTCTGTGGTGTCATGGGCGGTCTGTCAACGGCTCCTTCGGTCGATGGGTCGGTACGCCGCTGTCAGGACAACAGACCGATGTGCCGCATCACGCGCTCGAGCTCCGCGGTCTGCTCGTCGGTCGCGGGGACCAGGGGCAGTCGCGGTTCTCCAACGGGGAAGCCGGCCAGGTCCAGCGCCCGCTTCACCATGATGGGGTTGCTCGTCATGAAGAGGGCTTTGAACAGCGGCATGAGTTCGAGATGGATCTTGAGCGCGCGGGTGTGGTCTCCGCCGGCCTGCGCGGTGAGCATGTCCGCGAGCAGCGGGCCCGCGACGTGCGACGCCACCGAGATGACGCCGGTGGCGCCGAGGCCCATCATCGGCAGCGTGTCCTCGTCGTTGCCCGAGAGGACCTCGAAGCCGGGAGGGGCGCCGTCGATGATCGACGCGATCTGCGTCAGACGGCCGCTCGCCTCCTTCACGGCGACGATGTTGTCGACGCCGGCGAGCCTCAAGGTCGTCTCGGCGTCAAGGTTCGTGACCGTGCGCGACGGGACGTTGTAGAGCACGAGCGGTACGTCCACCGCGGCGGCTATGGCCGAGAAGTGCCGGTAGAGCCCCTCCTGCGGCGGCTTGTTGTAGTACGGCACGACCGCCATCACGCCGTCCACGCCGAGCTTCTCGACGCGACGGGCGAAGTCGACCGAGTCCGCGGTGCAGTTGTCGCCGATGTTGGCGATGACCGGTGCCGTCCCACCGGCGACCTCGAGGATGGCCGAGAAGAGCCGCACCTTGTCGTCGTAGTCGATCGTCGGGGACTCGCCGGTCGTGCCGCAGACCACGAGCCCGTCAGAGCCGGAATCGAGCAGGCGCTGGGCGAGCTCCTGCGCGCGGGGAAGGTCGAGCATCCCCTCGGCATCGAAAGGAGAGACCATCGCGGTCAGCAAGCGTCCGAACCGTGGCTGTGTCATAGGTGCTCACCCCTTGAGTGCAGCGGCGTGCGTCGCCTGCGTGCGCGTGCCATACCGCAGTATTGTGCCATAAACCGGCAGATGAGCGGGTCGAGGAGTTGCCGTACCGAATACCGCCGATGCGTCGCCACAGTGCGTGCTACGCGAGCCCGAACCCGTCGTGGAGGGAACGCACGGCCGTCTCGGCGTCTTCGGCGGAGACCAGCACGGAGATGGTGGTGTGGCTGTCGGCGGTCTGCAGCACGCCGACGCCGGCGGCCTCGAGCTGCTCGGCTACGCGGGCCATGACGCCCGGCACGCCGTGCATGCCGGCGCCGACGAGCGTCACCTTCGCGAGCGCCCCGAGCACCTCGTGCGGGAGTCCGAGCCGGGCGAGGACGGCCTCGGCAGCGGGCACCGCAGCCTCGGGCACCGTGAAGACGAGCGTGTCCGCGACGGGCGTGAACATGTCGAGCGAGACGCCGGCGTCGGCCATCGCGCGGTAGACGCGCGCCTGCGCGCCCATGTGCGCCGCGCTCCCCTCCTCGGCCGGAAGGCCCACGCGCATGCGCGCGATGCCGTCGGTGTGCGAGACCGCCGTCGCGACGGATGCCGGGCGGTACGACGCCAGGTCGACGACGAGCGTTCCGGGGTGGTCCGAGTAGGTGTTGCGCACGCGCACCGCGAGCCCGCTCGCGAGCGCGAGCTCGGCGGCGGGAGTGTGCACGACGCGTGCGCCGTGGCGCGCCATCTGGAAGAGCTCCTCGGCGCTGATCTTCTCGAGCACGCGCGCCGACGCGCATGCGCGCGGGTCGGCGGTCATCACGCCGTCGACGTCGGTGTAGATCTCGACCGTCCGTGCGGCGAGCGCGACCCCGAGCGCGCAGGCGGTCGTGTCCGAGCCGCCTCTTCCGAGCGTCGTGAGCGCGCCGTCGGCGGCGATCCCCTGGAAGCCGGCGACGACCGGGACGACGCCGTCGTCGATCGCGGCCAGCAGCGGTCCGGGGTGGATCTCGGTGATGGAGGCGCACCCGTGCGCGCCGTCGGTGGCGATGCCCGCCTCGGCGCCGGTGTACGCGCGAGCGCCGATGCCTGCTGAGCGCAGCTCGTGCGCGACCACGACGGTGGCGATGACCTCGCCGGTGGCGCCGAGCAGGTCCCGTTCCCGCTCGTCGCCCGGCAGGCCGTCCACCAGGCCGAGGAGCGTGTCAGTGGCGTACGGCTCGCCGGATCTTCCCATGGCCGAGACGACCACCACGGGCGCGAGCCCGTCGCGCAGGGCATCGGCGACCCGCGAAGCGAGCGCCGCGCGGCCTTCGGGCGTCGCAACGGATGTGCCGCCGAACTTCATGACGACGACGGGAGCGGTCACCCCTGCTCACCCATGAACGCCTCGAGGCCGACGATGAGGCCGCGGTGCTTCGGCGCTTCGCGCACGGCGAGCACCACCCCGGGCATGAAGGACGTCCGGTCGATCGAGTCATGCCGGATGCTCAGCGTCTGGCTCTGTCCTCCGAAGAGGACCTCCTGGTGAGCGACCAGGCCCGGAAGGCGGATCGAGTGCACGGTGACGCCGCGCACGTCCGCGCCGCGGGCGCCCTCGGCGACCTCGGTCTCGCGGCCGGGCGCGTCGGGACGCTCAGAGCGCGCCTCGGCGATGAGCCGCGCCGTCCTGAGCGCGGTGCCCGAGGGCGCATCGGCCTTCTGGTCGTGGTGGAGCTCGATGACCTCGACGTGCGGCATGAAACGGGCTGCCTCGGCGGCGAAGCGCATCATGAGCACCGCGCCGATGGCGAAGTTGGGCGCGACGAAGAGGCAGACGTCGTCGGGGGCGCCGGCCGCGATGTCGGCGATCACGTCGTCCGCGAGGCCGGTCGTCCCCACCACGCAGTGCACGCCGGCCGCGAGCGCGGTACGCAGTGCGGCTTCGACGACGCCCGGATGCGTGAAGTCCACCATCACATCGGGGGCGGTCTCCGCGATGGCCGAGAAGAGATCCGCCGCGACCGTCACGCTCCCGGCGACGACCTCGCCCGCGTGGCCGGGGTCGACCGCGGCCACGACCGTCATGCCGTCGGCCTCGGTCACCGCGCGTACGACCTCGGCGCCCATCCGTCCGCCCGCTCCGTTGACAAGGACCCGGATCATGGTGCGCTCCCCTCCCGAGACGTCAGAGCACGTGCGCGATCTCATCGGAATCCATCGGCGCGATCACCGCGATGACGCGTCCGCCGTCGAACAGGCGCTCGGCGAGCGTGTGGACGCTCGCCCGGTCGACCGCCTCGATGCGCGCGACGAGCTCGTCGATCGACAGGCACTCGCCGTGGGTGATCTCGTTCTTGCCGAGGCGCGTCATGCGTGCCCGCGTGGACTCCAGGCTCAGGACCAGCTGTCCCTTGAGCGCCTCTTTGGCCCGGTGGAGCTCTTCGGCGGTGATCCCGTCCCGGCGGACATTCTCGACCTCGGACGTGATGAGCTCGATGACCTGGGCGGCATTGGAGGGACGCGTGCCGGCATACATGACGAACTGGCCGGTGTCCTCGTAGAGCGCATGGTACGAGTAGACGGCGTACGCCAGGCCGCGCTTCTCCCGCACCTCGACGAACAGGCGGGACGCCATGCCGCCGCCGAGCACGGCGTCCAGGACGGCGAGGGCGAACCGGTCCTCGTCGCTCGCGCGGAGCCCGGCGACGCCCCAGCAGATGTGGGCCTGCTCGGTGTCCTTGCGCTGGACCTGCAGACGTGGCTCCACGACCGGCGTCGCGTGCAGGCGCTCGGTGCGCGGGCCTTCAGGCAGCCGGAGGTGCTGTCGTACCGCGCGCACGAGGTCCTCATGGGCGACGCTGCCCGATGCCGCGACCACCACGTTGCCGGTGCGGTAGTGCGCCTGCTTGAACGCGGCGGAGAGCCCGCGATCGAAGGCCCCGACGCTCTCTTGGCGTCCGAGCACCGGCAGCCCGAGCGGATGGCCCGGCAGCATGGTGGCCGAGAAGAGCTCGTGCACGGCGTCGTCGGGCGCGTCCTCGTGGCGCGCGATCTCCTCCAGGACGACCTCGCGTTCAGAGAGGATGGCTCCGGGGTCGAGCGAGGCGTTGGCGACCATGTCCGAGAGGACCTCGACCGCGTCACCGACGTGCTCGTCGAGGACGCGCGCGTAGTAGCACGTGTACTCCTTGGACGTGAAGGCGTTGAGCTCGGCACCAAGGCGCTCGAAGTGCTCGGAGATGTCCTGTGCGGAGCGCGTCGGCGTCCCCTTGAACATCATGTGCTCGAGGAAGTGCGACATCCCTGCCTCGGCGGGCGCCTCGTCGCGGCTGCCGACCGAGAGCCAGATGCCGATCGCCACTGAGCGGACGGTGTCCATCGTCTCGGAGATGATCGTCGTGCCGTCGTCGAGGATCGTCTTGTCGTAGAAGCAGGCGTCAGTCACGTCGTGGCTCCCTTGCAACGGTCGCGGCCCGACGGATCGCACGCAGCGACCGCCGGGCCCCGACATCTTCACTCGCTGGTATGTGCCCTAGTGGCGCCGACGATGCTTGCGGTGGTCGCCGCCGCCGCCGTCCCTGCGACCCTCGCTCCGGTCGCCGGACCCGCCCTCGCGACGCTCGCCCGCGGGCTTGCCCTCGGCCTTGTGCACCGCGTCGAGGCTGACCTTGCCGCGATCGTCGATCTCGAGGACGACGACCTCGACCTCGTCGCCGACGCTGAGGACGTCCTCGACCTTGTCGATGCGGCCCTTGGCCATGCGCGAGATGTGGAGCAGACCGTCCTTGCCCGGGATGAGCTCGATGAACGCGCCGAACGGCTGGATGCTGACGACGCGTCCGGTGTAGTGCTCGCCGGGCTCGACGTCCTTCACGATGTTCTTGATGCGAGCGACCGCGGCCTCGCCGCCGGCGTCACGCGACGCGACGTAGATCGTGCCGTCCTCGTTCACGTCGATCTGCGCGCCGGTCTCGTCGATGATCCCGCGGATCACCTTGCCACCGGGGCCGATGACGTCGCGGATCTTGTCGACGGGGATCTTGACCGTGATGACGCGCGGAGCGAAGTCCTTGAGCTCGGCGCGCGGCTCGGCGATCTCGGCCAGCATCTTGTCGAGGATGAACGCGCGACCCTCCTTGGCCTGGAGCAGCGCCTTGCGCAGGATGTCCACCGAGAGGCCCTTGGCCTTGTTGTCCATCTGCATCGCGGTGATGCCCGCGGGCGTACCGGCGACCTTGAAGTCCATGTCTCCGAGGAAGTCCTCGAGACCCTGGATGTCGGTCAGGACGGCGACGTCGTCGCCCTCCTTGATGAGGCCCATCGCGATGCCGGAGACCGGCGCCGAGACAGGCACGCCGGCGTCCATAAGCGCGAGCGTGGAGCCGCAGACCGAGGCCATCGACGACGAGCCGTTGGACTCGAGGACCTCGGACACGATGCGTATCGTGTACGGGAAGTCCTCCTCGGCCGGTATGACCGGGAGCAGGGCCCGCTCCGCCAGCGCGCCGTGCCCGATGTCGCGCCGCTTCGGACCGCGCATGAAGCCCGTCTCACCAGTGGAGAACGGCGGGAAGTTGTAGTGGTGGATGTAGCGCTTGCCCTCGGAGACGTCGATCGTGTCGATGCGCTGCCACTCAGAGAGCATGCCGAGTGTGAGGACCGACAGGACCTGCGTCTGACCGCGCGTGAACAGGCCGGAGCCGTGGCTCGTCGGCAGATAGCCGGCGGTCACCGAGATGGGTCGGACCTCGTCGAGCGCACGTCCGTCGGCGCGCTCGCCCTCCTCGAGCACCATGGCGCGCATGGTCTTCTTCTCGAGGCGCTTGAGCAGCGCCTTGACGTCCTTGGCGTTGCCCGCGAGCTCCTCCTCGTCGAACGAGTCGAGGATCTCTTGCTTGACCGCCGCGACCGCTTCCATGCGGGCGTGCTTGTCCGGGTTGTGGAGCGCCTCGCGCATCTTGTCAGCGCCGGCTGAGAAGACCCGCTCTTCAAGCGCGGGATCGATCTCGTGGAGCTTGACCTCCATCGGCGTGATCTCCACATTGGCCAGGAATCGCTCCTGGACTTCACAGAACGCCGCGATGGCCTCCTGCGCGAAGACGAGCGCCTCGAGCATGTCCTCCTCGGACACCTCGGCCGCACCCGCCTCGAGCATGAAGATCGCATCCCTGGAGCCGGCGACGACGAGGTCGAGGTCGGACTCCTCGGCCTCCTCGAACGTGGGGTTCACCACGAACTCGCCGTCGAGGCGGCAGATGCGCACGCCCGCGAGCGGGCCCTCGAACGGGATGCCGGCTGCGAGGAGCGCCGCCGAGGCGCCCATGATCGAGATCACGTCAGGCTGGTGCTCCTGGTCCGCCGAGAGCACCGTGGCGATGATCTGGACCTCGTTGCGGAAGCCGTCGGCGAACGACGCCCGGAGCGGGCGGTCGATCATGCGGGCGGTGAGGATCGCCTTCTCGGAAGGCCGGGCCTCACGCTTGATGAAGCCGCCGGGGAGCTTGCCCGCCGCGTACATGCGCTCCTCGAAATCGACGGTCAGCGGGAAGAAATCGAGATCCTTGGGCTGCTGAGACGCGGTCGCGGTGACAAGCACCACCGTGTCGCCCTGCCGGACGACGACAGCGCCGCCTGCCTGCTTGGCGAGCTCGCCGGTCTCCAGCGTGTAGTTCCTGCCGTACAGTTCGAAGCTTTCGGTTACCTTTCCCATGCCTCTTCCTCTTCTTCTCGACCCGCGCCTCCTGCGCGGGCCTGGTTCGGATCGCTGTCGCGGTCCCTATGACAGCGAAGGCGGGAAGCTCCCGCCTTCGCGCGCCATGCGTGCTAGTTGCGAAGCCCCAGCTTCGCGACGATCGCTCGGTAGCGCTCGATGTCGTTCTTCTTCAGGTAGTTGAGCAACCTGCGGCGCTGGCCGACGAGTTTGAGCAGCCCGCGGCGGGTGTGGTGGTCGTGCTTGTGCTCGCGGAGGTGCTCGGTGAGGTCGCGGATGCGCTGCGTGAGGAGCGCGATCTGGACCTCGGGGGAACCCGTGTCGCCGTCGGACCGGGCATGCTCGGCGATGATGGTCGCCTTGACGTCCTTGGGAAGTGCCATCTTCAGTTCACCTGTTCTCTCTTATCCGCCCTGGTCCGGGGCGAGCGTCGGTGGATCGCTCGTCTCAGGCGAGGGTATGGAACACAACCGAAGCAGTATAGCACACGATGCGCGACGCGTATGCCGTGTTCAGCCGAGAAGGTCGCGCACCTCGGCGACGTCAGCGGCGATGGCGCGCGCAAGCTCCGCGGTGTCGTCTATGCGGCGCAGGTCACGCAGGCGGGTGACGAAGCGGACGACCACCTCCCGACCGTAGAGGTCGCCCTCGAAGTCGACGAGATGGGTCTCGAGCTCGTCGTTGGCATCCGGGAACGACGGCGGATGCCCGACGCTGATCGCTGCCGGGTACGTCACGCCGTCCACCTCGGCGTACCCCGCGTAGACGCCCGAGGCGGGCAGCGCCGTAGCGGGCGGTGCCGAGAGGTTGGCGGTCGGAACGCCCAGCTCGTGGCCGATGCCGCGACCCCTCACGACGCGTCCGTGCACGATGTGCTCCCTGCCGAGGAGGCGCGTGGCGAGGTCCATGTCACCTGCGGCGACGGCCGCACGTATACGGGTGGACGTCACGGGCTCGCCGTCCACCTCGACGAGTTCGTGAGGGACAACCGCGAAGCCGTGGTCGGTCCCGTAACGGTCGAGCGTCTCGACCGTGCCCGAGGCGAAACGCCCGAAGCGGAAGTCGTGGCCGACGACCGCGGCGATCGGGACGAGAGCCGCGAGCAGCACCTCGGACAGGAACCGCTCGGGTGCCAGAGCGGCCACGTGCGCGTCGAACGGCACGACGAGCACGACGTCCGGCCCGCACTCGCGGATGTAGCGCAGCTTGTCGGCGAGGACGAGCAGTTGCGGTGGGGCGCCATCAGGACTGACGACGAGCTCCGGGTCGCGATCGAAGGTGACGACGGCCGCGGTCGCTCCGGTGTCGCGCGCCCGCGCGACGGTGTCAGCGATGAGCGCCTGGTGGCCGAGGTGCACCCCGTCGAAGACCCCGATGGCGCAGACAGCCGCTCCGAGGGGCGGCATCCCGGGCTCGAACGTCACGACCCGCGTCATGCGGCCGCTCCTCTCGGCAGGACGACCTCGGCGGCGAGGCGCTCTGGCGCGGCGCGGTAGATGGCGAGCAACGCCCCGCCGTGGGCGATCGCAACCGCGGCCCCGTCGGCGCCAGGGAAGCGATCGCGCGGGAGCGGGCGTCCATCGGCGACCTCTGTGGGCGACGCGGTGACGACGGGCAGGCCGAGCAGCGGGAGCGGATCGGCGAAGAGCGGCTCCACGCCGTGCTCCTGCGCGCGGCTGGCGAGATCGTCGAGGGTGAACGCGTCTGCGACCGAGGCTGGTCCGGCGGCGGTGCGCCGCAAGGCGACGAGGTGCGCCGCGCTTCCGGCAGCGCGGCCGAGGTCGCGGGCGAGGGCGCGGACGTACGTGCCCTTGGAGACGCGGAACCGCACGTCCCAACGGGCGTGGCCGACATCGATGCCGATGAGCTCGGCCTCGTGGATGGTCACGGGGCGCGGGTCGAGCTCGACCGCGACGCCCGCGCGCGCGTCCCGGTGGGCGACCCGGCCGCCGACCTTGATCGCCGAGTACGCGGGTGGACGCTGCTCGTGGGTCCCCTGCACGCCGGCGAGCAGGCGTACGGCGGTCGAGCGGTCGAGGAGGTCTTCCGGGACGTCCGCTGTGCGCACGACCGTGCCCTCGGCATCGTCGGTGTCCGTCTCGGCGCCGAACGCGATGCCGGCCTCGTACTCCTTGTCGCTGGCCGAGAGGTAGCGCTCAAGGCGCGTGTACGGGCCGACGAGCACCACGAGCAGGCCGGTCGCGAGCGGGTCGAGCGTGCCGGCGTGGCCGATGCGGCGCTCCCCTGTCAGGCGACGCACGGTCGCGACCACGTCGTGGCTGGTCGGTCCGGCGGGCTTGTCGATGAGCAGGACGCCCGCGAGGTCGGTCGCGCCACGCCGTGGACTCACGGAAGCACCTCCGCGAGCGCGGGGACGAGCACGTCGAGGAGTGCGGCACGATCGCCCGAGAAGGTGAAGCCCGCCGCCGCGGCGTGGCCTCCCCCGCCGAAGCGGCGAGCGACGGAGCCGACGTCCGCGGCGCCCTTGGCGCGCAGCGAGACCCGCTGACCCTCGGCGCTCTCCTTCACGAGGAAGACGATGTCCGCGCCGCCGAGCGCGCGGACCTGGTCGACGAGGTTCTCGGTCTCCTCGGGCAGGGCGCCGGTCTCGGCCAGGTCGTCATCGGTCACCCATGAATATGCTATGGCGCCGCCGGCGGCCAACGTGATCCGCGACAACGTGCGGCCGATGAGCCTCAGCGCGCCGGGGCTGCGGCTCTCGTATACCGCGCGGAAGATGGCCGAGGGGTCGGCGCCGTGCCGGACGAGGTCGGCCGCTATCTCCAGCGACCGCGGCGACGTGTTCCCGTAGCTGAACCGCCCCGTGTCGGTCATGACCGCCGTGAACAGACAGGTCGCGACCGCCTTGTCGACCGACAGGCCGAGCGCCGGGATGATATCGAAGAGCATCTCCCCGACGGCAGCCGCGGCGGTGTCGATGATGCGCACGTGGCCCACGTCGTCCCCGTCGGGATGGTGGTCTATGAAGACGAGGAACGAAGCGGCGCGCGCGAGCTCGGCCGCTTCGCCGAGACGAGCGAGGTTGGGCGTATCGAGGGCGATGAAGACGTCGGGAGGCGGCACCGCGCCGGCCTGGCGATACGCCGAGGAGCCCGGCAGGAACGCATACGTCGCCGGAGGCGTGGTGCCGCGCGCCAGTACGGGAAGGACGGTGGCGCCGGTAGTCTGAAGCGCGTGCCAGAGCGCGAGCGTGGAGCCTATGGCGTCGCCGTCGGGGTCGACGTGGCTGGCCACGACGATGCTGCGGGCCGAGGCGAGCGCCTCGGCCACACGCCGGACGTCATCAGCACCCACGCGCCTCACTCCTCGGACTCGCGCACCGGACGGCGCTCGGCCTCCTCACGGATGGCTTGGGTGATGCGTATGCCCTGCTCGACGCTGGGGTCCGTCTTGAACCGCAGCTCCGGCAGGAAGCGCATCGCCACGCGTCTGCCGAGGGCGGTACGGATGCGGCCCTTGGCGGACTCGAGCCCGTCGAGCAGGTCTTGCTGGGCCGCCTCGTCGCCGTGGGTGACGACGTAGATGTCGGCGACCTTGAGGTCAGCCGACACCTCGACCGATGTCACCGTGGCGAGATCGACACGCGGATCGGCGATCTCCTCGAGCAGGATCGCGGCGAGCGCCTCTTTGACGGCCTCGTTGAGCTTGCGGGTCCGTGGCGTGGCCTTCATGCGGTCACTCCTCTCGAGCGACCTCGATCGTCCTGAACGCCTCGATCAGGTCGCCTTCCTTGATGTCGCCGAAGCCCTCGACGCCGATACCGCACTCGTAGCCGGACTTCACGGACTTCACATCGTCTTTGAAGCGCTTGAGCGATGAGATGGTGCCTTCGTAGACCACGGTGCCGTCGCGTACGATACGGACCTGGTCGTCTCGGTGGATCTCGCCCTGCTGGACATAGCAGCCGGCGATGGTGCCGACCTTGGGCACCCTGAACGTCTCGCGGACCTCCGCGTGGCCCTGGTCCTGCTCGATGAACTCGGGTGCGAGCATGCCCACGCGCGCGGCGTTGATGTCCTCGATGGCCTGGTAGATGACGCGGTACAGGCGGATGTCGACGCCCTCCTCATCGGCCTGCGCCTTCGCCTTGGGCTGCGGGCGGACGTTGAATCCGATGATGATCGCGTCGCTTGCGTCGGCCAGCGTGACGTCGGACTCGGTGATACCGCCGACGCCGGCGTGGATGACGTTGATGCGCACCTCGGTCTGGTCCATCTTGGCGAGCGCGTCCTCGAGCGCCTCGATGGAGCCCTGCACGTCGGCCTTGACCACGAGGTTGAGGTCCTTGAGCTCGCCTTCCTGGATGCGCGAGAAGAGGTCGTCGAGCGAGACGTGCTTCTTCTCCTGCGCGAGCAGGCGCTGCTTGAGCGCCCGCTCCTCGGCGAGGTCGCGCGCGTCGCGCTCGTCCTCGAAGACCCGGAACTCGTCGCCGGCGCTCGGGACGCTCGAGAGGCCGAGGATCTCCACCGGGTCCGCGGGGAGCGCCTCCTCGACGTTGGTCCCGAGCCAGTCGACGAGGGCTCGAACGCGCCCGTGCGAGGTTCCCGCAACGAGGGCGTCGCCGATGCGGAGCGTGCCGCGCTGGATGAGCACGGTGGCGACCGGACCGCGGCCCTTGTCGAGCTTGGCCTCGATGACGACACCGCTCGCGAAGGTGTCGGGGTTGGCTTTGAGCTCGAGGACGTCCGCCTGCAGGAGGATCATCTCGAGCAGGTCATCGATGTTCAGACGCTGTTTGGCCGAGACGTTCACGAAGATGTTCTGGCCGCCCCACTCCTCGGGGATGATCTCGTGCTCGGTGAGCTCCTGGCGGACGCGCTCGGGGTTGGCGCCTTCCTTGTCGATCTTGTTCACGGCGATGACGATGGGCACGCCGGCCGCCTTGGCGTGGTGGATCGCTTCGACGGTCTGCGGCATGACGCCGTCATCAGCGGCGACGACCAGCACGGCGATGTCGGTCACGCTGGCGCCGCGGGCACGCATCGCGGTGAAGGCCTCATGGCCCGGCGTGTCGATGAAGGTGATGTCGCGCCCGTTCTTGGAGACCACCGAGGCGCCGATGTGCTGCGTGATGCCGCCTGCCTCGGACTCGGCCACCGCCGTCTCGCGGATGGCGTCGAGCAACGATGTCTTGCCGTGATCGACGTGGCCCATGACCGTGACGACCGGCGGTCGCGGCTTGAGGTCCTCAGGCTCGTCATGGAAGACGAAGCCCATCTCCTCCGCCTGCGAGCGGATCTCGAGCTGCAGGCCCATATCGTCGCCGAGGATCTCCATGAGGTCCACCGAGAGCGGTTGATTGACGGTCAGCGGTTCTCCGAGCAGCATCAGGCGTTTGATGATGTCGGTGGACGGCAGCCCGACCGCTTCGGCGAACTCCCCGACGGTGGCCCCTTCGGCGATGATGATCTCATCCCCGACCGGCTCCGCGCTCTTGGTGGGCGACTCGACATGCGGCTCGGTGCGCTCGCGCTTCCCTGAAGGCTTCTTCGACTTCTTGCGCTTGCCGGGTGCGGTCGCTCCCGCCGCCATCTTGGCGGCCTCAGCGATCAGCTGCTGGCTGCGCGCCTGGGAGGCCTCGGCGTCGCGGGCCATCTGACGGTAGCGCTCGGCCTCGTCGGCCTCGATCTTCGCCACCTGCTCGGCGAGACGGGCGCGCTCCTCCTCGGCCTTGCGCTCAGCGTCCTTGCGGGCGGCCTCCTCGGCCTCACGCTTCTTGCGTTCCTCTTCTTCCTTCTTGCGCTCGGCGGCTTCGCGCGCCGCGGCTTCCTCGGCCTCCTGCTTGCGCCGCTCGTCCTCCTCGGCCTTACGGCGAGCTTCTTCCTCGGCCTGGCGCTTCTTCTCCTCAGCCTCGCGCTTCTTGCGCTCGGCCTCTTCCTGCTTCTTCTGCTTAGCCTCGAGCTCGGCCTGCTTCTGCTCGATGACAGGGGCGAGGTCCTTACGGATCTTGTCCACGTACGCCTCGACGAGCGTCGATGCGTGGTTCTTCGCCGGGATCTTGAGGCGGGCAAGGTGTTCGAGAAGCTCCTTGGAGGTCATCCCGAACTCCTTGGCCAGCTCATGTACTCTCATCGCGGGCATCAGCGTCACCGTCCGTCTCGCGAGTCGTCGCGGCCGCTGTCGACCACGCGCTCGAACTCTCGTCTCAGGCGCTCCACATCGTCTTCGGTCAGGTTCACGCGGAGCGCGTGCGCGAACCTCTTCTTCCGTACCGCGGCCTCGAAACATGCAACGTCGGGGCACACATAGGCGCCGCGGCCGTTGGCCTTGCCCGTGGGATCCACGATCACATAACCCTCGGGGGTGCGCACGACACGTACGAGCGTGCGCTTGTCAGCCTCCGCCCCGCATCCCACGCAGGTGCGCAGCGGCGGTTTGCGGGGCTTCATCGTCGCGCGTCACGCCTCCTTCGCGTGGATCCGGCAGTACTGGCTTCCGGGCAGGGCCTGGTTGCGGCACCGGATGCCGGTGCTCGTGACGGCGATACAGCGGCCGTCGCCCTCCTCGGCATGCTCGGCATCTCCCGCGACCGCGGTGGCCAGCCCGGACTGGACGGCCTGCGACATGCTCTTGATGTCGATCCGC
Source organism: Anaerosomatales bacterium (assembly GCA_030019445.1). Classification (GTDB taxonomy): domain Bacteria; phylum Actinomycetota; class Coriobacteriia; order Anaerosomatales; family Anaerosomataceae; genus JASEEU01. The sequence continues at coordinate 349,838 of JASEEU010000001.1, forward strand.
CAGCCGGTCAGCTTGGCGGCGAGACGCGCGTTCTGGCCCTCTTTGCCGATGGCGAGGGAGAGCTGGTCGTCGGGGACGATGACCGTCGCGGTGTGGTTGTCCTCGTCGATGCGCACCGAGGAGACCTTGGCCGGCGAGAGCGCGTTCGCCACGAACGTCTGCGGGTCGTCGCTGTGCGGCACGACGTCGATACGCTCGCCGCGCAGCTCGGCCACGACCATCCGCACGCGACTCCCCTTGGGACCCACACAGGCACCCACCGGGTCGAGGCCCGGCTCGCGCGACGACACGGCGACCTTGGAGCGCAGGCCCGGCTCACGAGCGACGCTCTTGATCTCGACGATGCCGTCGTAGATCTCGGGCACCTCGAGCTCGAAGAGGCGCTTGATGAGATTCGGGTGCGTGCGGGAGACGACGATCGCCGGCTCGTTGGCGGTCTTCCGGACGTCGATGATGAGCGCCTTGAGGCGCTGGTTGTGGTCGTAACGCTCGTTGGAGGGCTGCTCGTTGGGCGGCATGAGCGCCTCGACGCCCTCGCGGATCTTGATGAGGGTGTAGCGGCTGTCCGACTGCTGGACCGTGCCGGTGATGCTGTCACCGATGCGGTCCGCGTACTCCTCGAAGATCTGCTCCCGTTCGGCCTCACGGATCGATTGCGTGATGACCTGCTTGGCCGCCTGCGCGGCGAAGCGGGAGATGTCCGAGGGCGTGATGTCGTGCTCCTCGTAGACGGGCTCCTCTTCGGTGCCGCCGACGGGCACGAGCTCGAACACGTGGATGCGACCGCTGTCGCGGTCGATCGTGACCTTGGCCTCGTTCTCGAGCTCGAGCGTGCGGCGATACGACTGGGCGAGCGTCACCTCGAGCTTGTCGAGCATCTCGTATTCATCGATGTTCTTCTCGCGCGCGAGCTGTCGCAGCGCTTCCATGAGTTCCGAGCTCATCGGCGCACTCCCTTATCGTGAGCGGAATCGAAGTCGTACTTGAGGTTGGCCTTCCGGATGACCTGGACCGGGATCTCGTAGAGCGTGCCGTCGCAATCGAGCACGACATCGTCTGCGCGCAGCTCGACGATGGTCCCGGTGAACGAGGAGCGCTCGTGGATCGGCCGGGTCGTCTTGACGCGCGCCTGGCTCCCGATGAAGCGCTCGAAGTGCGCCCGCGTACGCAGCGGGCGCTCGATACCGGGGGACGAGACCTCGAGCGTGTATGCCGCCGAGAGCTCGGGTTGGTCTTCCAGCGCCTCGGTCAGCCAGGGGTCGGCCGAGGCGATCGCGTCGAGGTCGACGCCACCTTCCCGGTCCAGGTAGATGCGTACGATCGGCGAACCTGCGCCGCCGGCGATCTCGACAGCGACCAGCTCGAATCCGTGCTGCAGCGCGACCGGCTCGAGCGCCTGCTCGAGGGCCGCGGGGAGTCCCCGCTCGTTCATACGCACCTCCTTCCAGACGAAAAGAAGCGGGGGTCAGCCCACTTCTTGTCGGGACATACGATGTCTAACGGAATGATTCTACCCCAGGACACAGGGGCGGTCAAAGCGACGGAAGCCTCAGCTCAGCGCCTCGCGGGCGGCTGTGACCAGGGCGGTCACACGCGCCGCGACCTCTCCGACCGCGACCCGCTCGCGCTCGCCGTCCGATCGGTGCTTAAGCTCCACGACGCCCTCGGCAAGTCCCTTGCGCCCCACCACCACCTGGTACGGCCAGCCGATCAGGTCTGCGTCAGCGAACTTCACGCCCGCTCGCTCGTCGCGGTCGTCCAAGACCACTTCGACGCCGGCGCCTGCGAGCGCGTGGGCGATGTCGCGCGCTACCGAGGCGGTATCGTCATCGAGCGAGAGCGGGAGCACGGCGACTTCCAGCGGTGCGACCGAGACGGGCCACGCCATGCCGCCCTCGTCATGGTGCTGCTCGATCACGGCTGCCAGGGACCGGGAGATGCCGACGCCGTAGCAGCCCATCAGGAAGTGCTGCTCGCTGCCGTCCTCGGCCATGAACGTCGCGCCCATCGACTCCGAGTACTTCGTCCCGAGCTGGAAGACCTGGCTCACCTCGATGCCACGGGCCCCGGCGAGGGTCCCGCTGCAGACCGGGCAACCGTCACCGGGCTGTGCGACGACGAGGTCGGCCCACTCGTCTACGGTGAAGTCCCGACCGGGCATGGCGCCGAAGAAGTGGTAGTCGTTCTCGTTGGCGCCGACCCCCCACGCGACCTCGTCTTTGAGCGAGATGTCCGCCACGACGAGCGTGCCGTCCGGCGGGGCGATCGGCCCGAGCGAGCCCTTCGGGATGGCGTAGGTCGCGAACTCGGCCTCGTCGAGCAAGGTGATACCGGGGACGACCCGCTCGGCCTTCACGGGGTTCAGCTCACGGTCGCCGGGGACGCAGAAGAAGACCAGCCTGCCAGCCTCGTCCCTGGCGGCCATCGTCTTGACGGTGTCGTGCTCCGAGATACCGAACGCCTCAGCGAGCTCGGCTATGGTGCGGATCTGCGGCGTGTGGACCTTCTCGAGCGGTCGAGGCTCAGTGGTCGCGGGGTCCCTCGGGACCACGGTGCCCGCGGCCTCCACGTTCGCCGCCCAGCCGCACGCGCAGTAGACGAGCGCCGCCTCCCCGTTATCGGCCAGTGCCATGAACTCGGTGGTCACGCTCCCGCCGATCTGCCCCGACTCGGCCTCGACGGGTCTCCAGGTGAGGCCGAGACGATCGCAGATGCGGCCGTAGGCCCCGGCCATCGCGTCGTAATGCTCCTGGAGCGACTCGGGAGTCGCGTGGAAGGAGTAGGCGTCTTTCATGATGAACTCGCGCCCGCGCAGCAGGCCGAAGCGCGGCCTGACCTCGTCGCGGAACTTCGTCGCGATCTGATAGAGCGAGAGCGGCAGCTCGCGGTAGGATCGCACTTCGTTGCGGATGGTGGCGGTGACGATCTCCTCATGCGTGGGGCCGAGACAGAAGTCGCGCCCCTGACGGTCCTGCAGCCGTGCGAGTTCGGGACCGTAGACGTCCCAACGGCCCGACTCGCGCCAGAGCTCTGCGGGTTGGACGATCGGCATGAGGATCTCCTGACTCCCGATGCCGTCCATCTCCTCGCGGACGATGCGCTCGACCTTGCGCAACGCGCGCCACCCCAGCGGCAGGAACGTGTAGATGCCGGCCGCCGCTTTGCGGATCATGCCGGCACGGAGCAGGAGCCGATGCGATGCCACCTCGGCCTCGGCAGGGTCCTCCTTGAGCGTCGGCGCGTAGAGGGCCGACATGAGGAACGGCGCGCGGTCTTCAGCGTGTGGCATGCTCACTCCCGTTGTAGCGGACGGGCGTCGGCAACGCCGGCGCCCGTGGTCGTCGTGCTCGGTACCGGACAGCTTACCCGATACCGGTGTCCGTCGGGTGGTACGTCTCGACGAGCTCGTCGGCGTCGGTGGCGAGGCTGAGGATGAGCCGGGCGAGCAGGTCGTGGACGATGATGGTCTCCTTGTTGCCCTGCGCCACGAAGGCGTCCTTCAGTGCGGGCTTGACGCCCGGATCGCCGCTGACCTCGATGATGAGGTCGATGTCGGCGCCCTTAGCGGCGAGGACGTCGGCGTCCTCGGTGAAGAAGATGCCGCGCTCGCGCGCGATGCGCGCCCCCTCGCTCGTCGCATCGCGGTCGGCCAGTCCGGCCACCTCGATGTAGGGTAGTGCGAGAAACGCCTTGAGCAGCGGTGTCCCGGTGCGACCCCCGCCAACGATCGCGACACGCACGGTGTCAGCCATTGCCAGTCCCCTCCCGGTAGACGCGCGGACCCACGCCCGAAGCATAACGCACCGCGTCGGGCGTCGCTACGCGTCCCGGGCGGAGCCGAGGCGGTCCACCTCGGCCATCAGCGCGTCGACGATGTCCTCCTCGGGCACCTTGCGCAGCGGCTCTCCCCTGCTGAAGATGAGGCCCACGCCCCGGCCCGCCGCGACGCCGACGTCCGCCTCGCGTGCCTCGCCGGGACCGTTGACGACGCAGCCCATGACGGCGACCGTGACCGGCGACTCCACCGCGCGGAGCCGCCGCTCGACCTCCTGCGCGATGGGGACGAGATCGACCTCGCACCGCCCGCAGGTCGGGCAGGACACGAGCTCCGGGCCGCGGCGCCGGAGGCCGAGCGCCGCGAGGATCTCCCACGCGACGGCGACCTCCTCGGCGGGGTCTGCGGTGAGCGAGACGCGCAGCGTGTCGCCGACGCCTTCGGCCAGCAGGATTCCGAGCCCGACGGCGGACTTGACGGTGCCCGACATCAGCGTGCCGGCCTCGGTGACGCCGATATGGAGCGCGTACGGGATCTCGGCGGCGAGCAGCCGATAGGCCTCGACCGTCGCGGTGACCGAGGACGCCTTGGCCGAGACGACGATGTCGGTGAAGTCGCGGCTCTCGAAGTGCTCACAGAAGGCGACGGCGCTCGCCGCGAGCTTCTCCGGCAGCGGCCAATCGCGATCGCGGTACTCTTCGGCCAGCGAGCCGGCGTTCACGCCGATGCGGATCGGGATACCTGCCGTCGCTGCGGCGTCGATGACGGCGTCGACCCGCTCCGTGGCGCCGATGTTGCCGGGATTGATGCGCAGCTTGGCGGCGCCGCGGCGTGTGGCCTCGATAGCGAGCCGATGGTCGAAGTGGATGTCGGCGACCACGGGGAGCGGCGAAGCGTCGCAGATGGCCGAGAAGCCCTCGAGGGCGTCCGCGTGCGGGATGGCGACGCGTACGATCCCGCAGCCGGCAGCAGCGAGGCGCTCGATCTGGGCGAGCGTCGCCGCTGCGTCGCGCGTGTCGGTGTTCGTCATCGACTGGACGGCGACGGGGGCGCCGCCGCCGATGACCACGCCCCCCACATGCACCGGCCGTGCCTCTCTGCGAGCCATCGCTCCCCCCTGCCTATCCCGCCAAACGGGCGATGTCAGCGTACATCAGGTAGAAGATGAGGGTGAACAGCAGCGCGGCTCCAGCGAGCGTGAGGCCGGTAGAGATCCGGCGCGAGAGCGGCCGTCCCGTCACCCGCTGCACGACCTCGATGAGGATGCGCCCTCCGTCGAGCGGAGGGATGGGCACGACGTTGATCACGCCGAGGCCGAGCGAGAGCACCGCGATGAGCGCGGCGTAGCTGAGCGGTCCCTGCTTGGCGCTCTCGGCCGCCATCACGCTCGCCCCGACCACGCTGCGGACGTTCTGGACCGTGTCCGAGAAGCGCTGCGGATTGAACAGGTCGAGGATGACCTGCGCCGTCTGACCGAGGAACCCGAAGCTCATGCCGACCGCCTGAGGGACGCTCGGCATGACCTCCTCGACGACCGGGGAGACGCCCAGGTAGCCGTGACCGTCCGAATCGCCGAGCGCGATACGCGCAGACGTGGTGCGTCCGTCGCGCTCGTACTCCACCTCGACGGTCTCGCCGGGCTCCGTCGCCGCCAGAGCGGTGACAAGGTCTTCCCAATCATCCACGTCGGCGTCATCGACGGCGATGATGCGGTCCCCGGCGCGCAACCCGGCGGCCGCCGCGGGTGTGGCCGGCGAGACGTCGCTGATGGCGTTGGTGTACTCGAAGTAGCCGAAGATGCTGAGGACGATGGTGAACGTCACGAGCGCGGTGATGACGTTGACGAGCACCCCCATCGCCAGGACGGTGACCCGCTGCCAGGTCTTCTTCCCGCGGAAGGTGACGCTGCGCGCCCTATCAAGAAGCCTCTCCGCATCGGTCTCAGGCGTGGCGTCATGCAGCGCGACGTACGAGACGTCATCGTCTTCAGCCGGAGCTATCGCACCCCAGTCGGCGAGCGTGGCCAGCAGCTCGGATGCGTGCTCCCGACCGCAGTCGATCATGCGGCCGAGGGAGGCGGCGTCCGCGCGCCCCGCGATCGAGACGGCCTTGAGCGCCTCGGCGAGCAGCGCGTCCTCCTCCCCCGGCTCCATGCCAGCGATGCGGACGTAGCCACCGAGGGGGATCGCTGTGATCCCGAACGTCGTCTTGCGGGTCTTGAGCCGCAGCGCAGGGCCGGGCAGGCCGATCATGAACTCGTGCACCTTGATCCCGAAGGCGCGGGCAGCGAGGAAGTGCCCTCCTTCGTGGAGCACGATGAGTATCGAGAACGTGACCACGCCCCAGAAGACCACCTCGAGGGTGCTGGGTGCTTCCACGCTGATGTCACCGACCTTTCGCTGAGTGCGTCGCTTGAGGCGTTCGTGAGAGCAAACCGCAGGCCAGCGCTAGAGAGCGGCCCGGGCAGCCGAGCGTGCCCACTCGTCCACCGCCTCTACATGCTCCACCGATTCGAGCGGCACGGGATCGTGACGGGTCATGACGTGCTCGACCACGCGCGGTATGTCGAGGAATGCGGCGGCGCCGTCGAGGAACGCCCCCACGGCGATCTCGTTCGCCGCGTTCATCGCCGCCGGCATCGTCCCGCCGACACGGCCGGCCGCGATGGCGAGCTCCAGGCACGGGAACGCGTCGGTGTCAGGTGCATCGAACTCCAGGCTGCCGAGCGTTCGGAAGTCCACGGGCGGCAGCGGGGCGCCCCATCGCTCGGGATACGAGAGCGCGTACTGGATGGGGATGCGCATGTCGGTCGCGCCGAGGTGCGCCTTCACCGAGCCGTCCGCGAACTCCACCATGGAGTGGACGCACGACTGCGGGTGGATGACGACCGTGATCTCGTCGTAGCCCACGTCGAACAGGAAGTGCGCCTCGATGGCCTCGAGCCCCTTGTTCATGAGCGTCGCCGAGTCGATGGTGATCTTGGGTCCCATGGTCCAGCGGGGATGCGCGAGCGCCTCTTCCACGGTCACCCCGCTCATCGACGACCGGGAGCGACCCCAAAACGGCCCGCCTGACGCCGTGAGCCAGATGCGCGAGACCGCCTCGCGGGGCTCGCCCTCGAGGCACTGGAAGATAGCCGAGTGCTCGCTGTCCACCGGGAGCAGGCGTCCTGAGGTCGCGTGACGCATCACGAGGTCGCCGCCGACGACGAGCGACTCCTTGTTGGCGAGCGCGAGCCGGCGGCCGGCCGTGAGGGCGGCCACGGAGGCCCGGAGGCCCGCGGCGCCGACGAGCGCGTTCAGGACGACGTCGATGTCAGGACGCTCGGCCAACCCGACGACCGCGGCGCCTCCGGTCCCGACCTCGACAGCGTCGGGCAGCGCGCGGCGAGCCCGTGACGCCGCGGCCTCATCGGCCAGCGCGACGGCGGGAACGCCGAACGCCAGGGCCTGTTCGACGAGGAGCGTGTCGTTGGCGTTCGCGGCGAGGGCGGCCACGCGGATACGGTCGGGGAAGCGCTCGGCGACCTGCAGGGCCTGACGACCGATGGAGCCGGTCGAGCCGAGAAGCGCGATGCGCACGGGGGTGCTCATGACAGTACCGACGGCGTGGCGCCAGCCTGGAGCAGCATGTAGTACGTGACGATCGAGACGAGGATGAGGCTGTCGAATCGGTCCAGGAAGCCTCCGTGACCCGGGAGCGTGTCGCCCGAATCCTTGAGGCCGATCTCGCGCTTGAGGCGCGACTCGGCAAGGTCTCCCACGACGGCCGCGACCGAGGCGGCGACGCCGACCAGGACGAGGCTTGTGAGCGACAGCCCGGTGGATGCGACGTAGTAGACAGCGACCCAGACGGCGATCGTGAAGGCGGTCCCGGCCGCGAAGCCCTCCCAGCTCTTGTTGGGCGAGATGCGTGGCGCCATCTTGTGGCGGCCGACGGCAGACCCGATGAGGTAGGCGAAGACGTCGTTGGCCCACACGCTCACGATGGTCGCGAGCGCGAGCTCCGTGCCGGCATCGAGACCGCGAATGAGGACGAAGTGCGAGAGCGTGAAGCCGACGTACACCGATCCGAACACGGTGACCGCGGTGTCGGCCGCGCGGATCTGCCGGAAGGTGATGTGCCAGGCGAGTGACGCGATCACGAGCGCGCTCACGACCGAGGTCAGTCCCCAGGGGCCCCACAGCGCAGCGGCGAAGGGCATCGCGCCCGTCGCCGCGAGACCGAAGAGCTCGTTGGGCAGGCGGCGCTCGCGACGGGACATCGCGTAGAACTCGGCGGCGGCAAGCACGGCGACGACCGAGATCACCGCGGCAAGACCGAGCCGCTTGCCGAAGAAGATGGCGACCAGGAAGGCGACGCCGATCAACGCGCCGGTGAGCGCACGGACGGCGAGGCTGCCGAAGGGGCGGGAGGCGGCGGGCTTCTCGGCCATGTCAGGCACCCCCGAAGCGGCGGGTGCGCCCCTGGTAGTCGACGACGGCCCGCAGCAGGTCGCCTCGACGGAAGTCCGGCCAGAGCGTGGACGTGACCCAGATCTCGCTGTACGCGATCTGCCAGAGCAGGAAGTTGGAGACGCGCATCTCGCCGCTCGTGCGGATGACGAGATCGGGATCGGGGATGCCGGACGTGTAGAGGCGATCCGAGATGAGGTCTTCGTCGACAGCGGCCGGATCGAGCACGCCGGATGCGACGTCGGAGGCGATCGTGCGGACGGCGTCGGCGATCTCTCCCCTGCCGCCGTAGTTGAGCGCGACCAGCAGCGTCAGGCGGTCGAGGGCTTTGGTGCGGTCCTCGGTGCGCCGGAAGGCTTCGAGCGTAGCCTGCGGCACCCCCTCCGTGCTGCCGATGAGCTTCACCCGGACGCCCTGGCGCTCGAGGTTGGTGAGCTCGCGCTCGAGGACTTCGACGAAGAGCGTCATGAGGCCGGACACCTCGTCGGCCGGACGCCTCCAGTTCTCAGAGCTGAAGCTGTAGATGGTGAGGTAGCCGACACCAAGCTCGAGCGCGGCGGCTATGGTCTCACGAACCGCCTTGGCGCCGGCCCGGTGCCCGGCGATGCGTGGCAGTCCGCGCTTGGCCGCCCAGCGACCGTTCCCGTCCATGATGACGGCGATATGCGTCGGCACGGAGGCGGGATCGAACCGCTCGAGCAGTTCGCGGTCGCGCCTGGCCGAGAAGAACTCTCCGCGCGTGGTGTCGCTCGGGGTCACGGAGCTCAGACCTCCATGATCTCCTGCTCTTTGCGCTTGAGCATCTCGTCGATCTCGGCGATGTGGGCGTCGGTCAGCTTCTGTACCTCGGCCTCCAGGCGGTGCAGCTCGTCCTGCGAGATCTCGCTGTCGCGCTCCTGGTGCTTGAAGAAGTCGTTGATGTCGCGGCGGATGTTGCGGACCGCCACTCGTGCCTCCTCAGCGTAGTGCTTGCAGAGCTTGACGAGCTCCTTTCGGCGCTCTTCGGTGAGCGGCGGGAACGGGACACGGATGACCTGGCCGTCGTTGGCGGGATTGAGGCCGAGGTCGGACGCCAGGATGGCCTTCTCGATGCCTCCGATGGCGGTCTTGTCATACGGCGTGATGAGCAGCATCTGCGGCTCGGGGACGCTGATCGAGGCGATCTGGAGCAGCGGCGTAGGGACGCCGTAGTACTCGACGGTGATCTTCTCGAGGATCGAGCTCGATGCGCGGCCGGTGCGGATGGCGCCGAACTCGTGGCTGAGCGCGCCGAGCGCCTTGTCCATGCGCTCCCTGGCGTCTTTGAGTCCCTTCTCGGTCATCGGTTCCCTCCTCGCACGATGGTGCCGACGGATTCGCCCTTGAGGGCGCGTTCGATGTTGCCCTCCCGCTCGAGGTTGAAGACGATGATCGGGAGGTCGTTGTCCATGCACAGCGAGATGGCGGTATTGTCCATCACGCGCAGACCGCGGTTGAGCACCTCGATGTAGGGCAGCTCGTCGAACTTGACTGCGTCAGGATTGGTCACCGGGTCGTCGTCGTAGACCCCGTCGACCTTGGTGGCCTTCATGATGCACTCCGCGCCGATCTCGAGCGCGCGCAGGGCCGCAGTGGTGTCGGTCGTGAAGTAGGGATTGCCGGTGCCGGCTGCGAAGATCACCACCCTGCCCTTCTCGAGGTGGCGGATGGCGCGACGCCGGATGTACGGCTCTGCGACCGCCTGCATCTCGATCGCCGACATCACTCGGGTGTACACGCCCTTGGACTCGAGCACGTCCTGCAGCGCGAGGGAGTTCATCACGGTCGCCAACATCCCGATGGTGTCGGCCTGCGCCCGGTCCATGCCCCGGGCGGAAGCCGCGAGACCGCGGAAGATGTTCCCTCCGCCGACGACGATAGCGATCTGAACACCAAGCGCCGAGACGGCCTTGATCTGCTCGGCCAACGCCTCGAGGACCTTCGGATCGATACCGTACCCGGCGTCGCCCATCAGGGCCTCACCGGAGAGTTTCAGCAGGACGCGCTCGTAACGGTACCCTTCCATGGTTCTCCCTCTCGCCGCGCACGGTGGCGTGCGCCTCTAAGCTCCCTGCCTGATTCTAGACGAAAGGGGCGACGCATGCGCCGCCCCTCAAGGTCCGTGGCCGTCCCGCTAACAGGACGCGGGCTTGGGCTCTTCGTTGGTCTCGCCGAGGACCCAGCGGTCGAACCGGGTCACCGTGACCATGGCGCCCGCATCCGTGCCACCGGCCGCGACGCGCTGCTCCACGGTGATGTCGGGGTCCTTGACGAAAGCCTGCTCGAGGAGCGCGACCTCCTTGTAGAACTTGTCCATCCGGCCGAGCGCGATCTTCTCCTGGATCTGCTCCGGCTTGCCGGACTCGGCGGCCTGCGCCTTGTAGATCGCCATCTCGTGCTCGACAACGTCAGCGGGGACGTCCTCGCGACGAACGGCGACCGGCGCGGCGGCAGCGATCTGCATGGCGACGTCCTTGCCGAGCGCGGTGAGCGCGTCTGCCGAGACGACCTCGCCGTCGACCGCGAGCTCCACCAGAACGCCGATGTTGCCGACGCCGTGGATGTAGACCGTCTGGAGCCCCGCGGCTTCGCGTTCGAAGCGGGTGAAGCGCGCGATCACCATGTTCTCGCCCAGTCTGGCCACGACCTCGCCGAGCACGCGCTCGACGGTGAGATCGCGCCCGGTCATCGGCTGGGACATGAACTCGTCCATGTCGGCGGGTGCCGCCGAGGCGACGTGAGCGGCCAGGTCCGCGACGAACGCCTGGAAGTCGGCGTTGCGCGCCACGAAGTCGGTCTCACAGTTGACCTCGACGAGGGCGCCGACCAGGCCGGAGTCCGACACGTTGCCGGCGATGACGCCCTCATGGGTCGCACGGCCGGCCTTCTTGGCGAGCGCGGCAAGACCCTTGGTACGAAGGATGTCGACAGCCCTTTCCATGTCGCCTTCGGCCTCGGTGAGGGCCTTCTTGCAGTCCATCATGCCCGCGCCCGTGGACTCGCGCAGGTCTTTCACCATCTTCGCGGTGATCTCCATCGTGTGCCTCCTCGATGAAACGCCGTACGGCGTGGGATGTCGTGGTTCTGGGCTACTCGGCGTCCTTGGCCGGGGACTCCGGCGCCTCGGTCGCGGTGTCGGCCTCAGAGACCTCGCCCTCGGCAGGGGCCTCCTCGGCCCCGGTATCCTCCGGCGCGGGCGCGGGAGCCTCAGCCTCGGGGGTCTCGACGGTCGCTTCGCCGCCACGACCCTCGACCGCGGCATCGGCGATGATGCGGGTCAGCAGGCTGACCGAGCGGATCGCGTCGTCGTTGCCGGGGATGACGTAGTCGACCTCGTCGGGGTCGGCGTTCGTGTCCACGACGCCGATGATCGGGATGCGCAGACGGCGCGCCTCGGCGACGGCGATGGCCTCGCGCTTGGTGTCGATCACGAAGATCGCCGCGGGGAGGTCACGCATGTCGCGGATACCCTCGAGGTTCTTGAGGAGCTTCTCGTGCTCGGCGCGGAGCTTGAGGACCTCCTTCTTGGGGAGGTTGGCCATGGTGCCGTCCTCCTCCATGCGCTCGAGCGCCTCCATGCGTGCGAGGCGCTTGCGGATGGTCACGAAGTTGGTGAGCATGCCGCCGAGCCAACGCTGGTTCACGTACGGTTGACCGGAGCGCGCGGCCTCGCGTCGCACCGCGTCCTGCGCCTGCTTCTTGGTGCCGACGAACAGGATGTGACCGCCGCGAGCCGTCGTGTCACGCACGAATCGGAACGCGGAGTCGATCTCGCGCAGCGAGCGCTGAAGATCGAGGATGTAGATGCCGTTGCGCTCGGTGAAGATGTACGGACGCATCTTCGGGTTCCAACGGCGGGTCTGGTGTCCGAAGTGGACACCGGCCTCGAGAAGGGCCTTCATCGAGACGGTAGCCATGCTGCTTCCTCCTTGGTTGTCCTTCCGCCCGGGTCATCCCCTCTTCTGCGCGACCGCGTCGGTTCAGACGCGGCACCCCACGCGAGGGTCGCCGGACGTGCTTGATGACGAGCCGGGATAGGATAGCACAGCGGTCGGCCGGCAGGAAGTGCCGATCGCGATGCCGGATGGGGCGAGACGGGCGCCTAGCGGTACGGACCCACAGATCGCGTGGGTCAGTACTCCCGACCGCACATGGGGCATACGATGTGCGCGTCGTACCAGCCCTCTTTATCTGTCTTGGGGAAGAGCTCGAGCGCGAGCTCCACCTCGCATGCGGGGCACCACAGGCGCCGCACCAGCTTTGCGTGTTCGATAAGGCGCTCGGCGTCAGCCTCGCGGTCCTTCACGACGACGCGGATGGGCTGCACGCCACCGTCCGCCGTGCCGAAAGCGTCGAGGGTCAGGCGGATCTTCTCGGCCACGTCCGCGGGCTTCGCCTGGTTCTTGATGAGATAGTCGAGCGCTCCCAGGTCGAGCGCTCGCTCGATGGCGCCCTCCTCGCCAAGGTTGGTGAGGATCAGGACCGGGACGCTCTTGAGGTTGGGGTCGGCCTTGATGGTCTCGAGGACCTCCAGGCCGCCCATGCGCGGCATGATGAGATCGAGCACGACGAGGTCGTACTTCTCGGCACGGAGCTTGGCGAGCGCGTCGATGCCGTCACCGGCGACGCCGACGACGTAGCCGTCCTGGACGAGCTTGTCATGATACATGCGGCGCAGAAGTTCGGTGTCCTCCACGACGAGCACGCGCTCACCTGCCACAGCGAACCCTCCTTGTCCGGTCAGCCATCGGGTCCGGTCACCCGGTGGGTATGAATCCCTGCGCCGCGTGCAGCCGTGCCCGCAAGCGCAGCACGGCCTTGGTGTGCAGTTGGCTTACGCGTGACTCCGTCACGCCGAGCACCGCACCGATCTCCTTGAGGGTCAGTCCCTCGTAGTAGTAGAGCGCGATCACGACCTTCTCACGCTCGGGAAGACGGTCGATCGCTCCCGCGAGGATGTCCTTGAGCTCGACGCTCTCGAAGACCTGCACGGGGTCCTCGGCGCTGTCGTCCTTGATGGTCGCGAAGACGTTGCCACGGTCATCCCGGTCGCCGCCCGACCAGAGCTCTTCGAACGAGACGACGGAGGTGTAGGAGAGCTTGGTCAGGATGTCGTGCAGCTCGCGCGTGGTGACGCCCATCTCGGCGGCGACCTCGGCGTCGGTGGGCACGCGGCGGAGCCGGTTCTCGAGCACCACGTAGGCCTGCTCGATCTCCTTCGCGCGCGACCGGACGGAACGCGGGACCCAGTCCATGGAGCGTAGCTCGTCGATTATCGCGCCCTTGATCCGGGCGATCGCATACGTCTCGAACTTGATGCCCCGGGCGGGATCGAACTTCTCGATGGCATCGATGAGGCCGAATACCCCGTAAGAGATGAGATCGGACGTGTCCACGGTCTGGGGGAGGTTCGATGACAGGCGCCCCGCCACGTACTTCACGAGCGGCGAGTAGTTAAGGATGAGGGCCTCACGCGCGTCGAGGTCCCCGTCTTCCTTGTATGCGGCCCAGTAGGCGGTGATGTCCGTCCTGGGGTCGGATCTCATACGGTAAGGCCCCTCTGTCAGGCCCGAGGATGTGCGTTTCTGTGCACGTCCTGAAGCCGTGTTACGCCCAGGTGAGTATAAATCTGGGTTGTGGACAGCGCAACGTGACCGAGCAGCTCCTGCACCGTGCGGAGGTCGGCGCCCTGCTCCAGCAGATGCGTGGCGAACGTGTGCCGGAGCGTGTGCGGCGAGATGCCGAGGTCGGCTCCGACGGCGATGAGGTGGCGCTTCATCATGCGGCGCACCCCCTGCGGGCTCAGGCGCGTTCCGCTCCGGTTGAGGAAGAGGGCCGTCTCGGCGGCGTGAGCGCGCTGATGCGGACGTCCCGAGACCAGGTAGTCGCGGATCCGCCGCAATGCTTCACGGTGGACGGGGACGATGCGCTCCTTCGAGCCCTTCCCCATGACGCGCACGAGCCCCTGCGCGGGGTCGACGTCACCGATGTCGAGCGTGGTGAGTTCGCTCACCCTCACGCCGGTGGCGTAGAGGAGCTCGAGGATCGCCCGGTCGCGTAGTCCTGCCGGTGTCGTGTCGTCGGGGGCATCGAGCAGCGCCGCCAGATGGTCCTGCCGAACGATCTCCGGCAGGCGTTTCGGGCGACGGGGTGATGAGACCACCGCCCCGGGGTTGGTCTCGGCCAGCCCTTCGCGGACGCAGAACGCGTAGAACGCGCGGACGGCCGAGACGCGCCGTGCGATGGTGCGACGCGAATAGCGGGCCCGATCCAACTCGGCCATGAAGCGGCGCACGTCGCGATGGGTCGCTGTCAGCGCCTCCACCCCGGCACGGTCGCACCAATCGAGGTAGGCGCGCAGGTCGGTGGCGTACGCGCGCACCGTAGCGGGTGAGGCGTTGCGCTCCAGGCGGAGGTGGCCGAGGTACCGGTCGACGGCCTCATGCGCGTGCATCGCGGCTACCACCCCCGGTCCCGTCGTCATCGAGCGCCGCAAGCGCCGGCGCCAGCAGCGTCGCATTAGCCTCGGACCATGTGGCAAGAGCCTGCGCGCCCCGGGCGGCGTAGGCGGCGTACCGTGGACGCTTCCCGCGAACGGGCGGGTCGAGCGGCGGGAAGAGACCCGCATTGGCGTGCATCGGCTGGTACGGATCGGTCCCGGGGTCGGTAGCGTAGCGCACGAGCGAGCCGAGCGCCGTCTCGACGGGGAGCACCGGCACCTCGGCGCCGGATGCCTCGGCGGCGAACGCGAGCGCGGCGATGAGCCCGCCGGCGACGGCCTCGAGGTAGCCCTCGGTGCCGGCCAGCTGCCCGGCGACGCGGATGCGGGGGTCAGAGCGCACGGCGAACGTGCTGTCGAGGAGACGGGGTGCGTCCACGAACGTGTTGCGGTGCATGACGCCGTAACGGACGAACTCGGCGGACTCGAGACCGGGGATGAGCCTGAAGACGTCTCGCTGTGCGCTGAACGTGAGATTGGTCTGGAAACCCACGAGGTTGTACGCGGTCCGGTCACGGTTCTCCGTGCGCAGCTGCACCACCGCCCACGGACGCCTGCCGGTGGCGGGGTCCGTGAGGCCGACGGGCTTGAGGGGGCCGAAGCGCAGCGCGTCGATGCCGCGTCGCGCGATCTCCTCCACTGGTTGGCAGGCCTGGAACAGCTCGGCGGTCTCGAACTCCTTCGCTGTCACGCGCTCTGCAGTCACGAGCGCCGCGTGGAAACGCTCGTACTCGTCGCGCGCGAACGGCGCGTTGAGGTAGTCGGTGCCTGTGCCCTTGCCGTAGCGCGACGCCGCGAACACGCGTGGACGGTCGATCGTCGCGGCATCGACGATAGGAGCGGCAGCGTCGTAGAAGGCCAGCCGCTCGACGCCGATGACCTCGCTGAGCGCACGCGCGAGCGCATCGCTCGTGAGCGGTCCCGTCGCGACGATGACCGGACCTGTCGCGGGCAGCGCGGTCATCTCCTCTCGGTGGATCGTGACCTCATCGAGCGTCTCAAGGCGGGCCGTCACGGCCGCGGAGAAGCGGTCGCGGTCCACCGCGAGGGCGGCGCCCGCGGGGACGGCGTGCTTGCGGGCGGTGGCGAGCAACATGCTGCCCATAGCCTCGAGCTCGCGCTTCACCATGCCCGCAGGCGTGGCAGGATCGGTGCCCTTGAGCGAGTTGGAGCAGACGAGTTCCGCGAGCGACGCTGTGTGGTGAGCAGGGCCCATGACTGTCGGGCGCATCTCGTACAGGTCGACCCGTATGCCGCGGATCGCAAGCTGCCAGGCCGCTTCGGCTCCCGCAAGTCCGCCGCCGATGATCGTCACCGGATGTCTGTCGTGTGTCAGTGCTCTACCTCGAGTCGGTCGGCTCCTTTCGCTGATTGTACCGTCTGGGGCGTTGCGGCGGTGTGACGCCATAGCGCCCGTCAGGCCACCGATGCACGCGGCCGGCAAGCTGGAACTCGGCGAGGCAGCGGGAGATGGTCACGACGTCGGTGTGCAGCACGCTCACCAGGTCGTCAGGGCGCATCGGGTTTGCTGCGAGCGTCCGTAGCAGCGCATCTCGCGTGTGAACGACGGTGGTGAGCGAGTCCCCCGAGCGGGGTGCGAACCCTGCCGAGACGAGCGCGTCGCGCAGCTCCGATTCGTCAGTTATGGGCACGGCACCCTGTCTGATCAGCCGGTTGGGCCCCCGCGACTCGGCTGACGTGACGGGTCCGGGGACCGCCCAGACGTCGCGTCCCATGTCGAGCGCGAAGTCCGCGGTGGTGAAGGTGCCGCTCTTCACACCGCCCTCCGTGACGAGCACGGCACGAGCAAGGCCGGCGATGATGCGGTTGCGCGCTACGAACGCCCAACGGCGAGGCTCCGTCCCCCATGGCGCCTCGGAGATGACGACGTGATGCGCGCGGAGCTCCCCCAGCAGCGACGAGGCACGGCCCGGGTAGTCCACATCGGCACCGCATGCGAGGACCGCTATCGTGCGGCCACCGGCCTCGAGCGCAGCCTCGTGCGCCGCCATATCGCAGCCGATGGCCGCCCCCGAGATGATCACGATTCCTTGAGCCGCGGCCCAGCGCGCGAAGCGGCGAGCGCAGACGATGCCGTACGGCGTGGCTTTGCGTGAGCCGATGACGGCGAGCCCCGGACACAAGAGCGATGCGTCTCCGTAGCCGTAGAGGACGGCTGGGGGACGATCGGCGTCGCGCAGCGGCTCCGGGTAATCGGGGTCGTCGATGGCGATCTGCCAGCGTTCAGGGGATGTCATGGGGTCTCCTCGGCGAGTCGGTAGGTGGCGGCCTCGAAGGCGTGTTCCTCCTCGACGAACTCGGATCCCGCGAGATCGGCGATCGTCCGGGCGACACGCACCATACGTGTGACGGCCCGCCCGGACAACGCGCCCAGGTTCGCCAGTGACACGATCGTCTCGCGGGCGGCGGGGCGCAGCATGAAGGCCGCCGACAGGCTGACGCTCTGGTCCTCGGGAGCGGGTCGGTGAGCGGCGAACTCCCGAGCCGCGCGGACGCGTTCACGCACGACAGCGGATGACTCCGAGGGGCCGGAGTCGAGGATCCGGCCGGAGGGCAGCCGGTCGACGCGGACACGGATGTCGATACGGTCCATCAGCGGCCCACCGATGCGCCCCATATAGCGGCGTACCATGTCGGGCGTGCAGAGGCACTGCTTCTCGGCGTCCCCGAGGAAGCCGCAAGGACAAGGATTCATCGCGGTAGCCAATGCGAACCGTGCCGGGTAGCGGACCCGACCGTCAGCTCGTACGAGGGTCACGCACCCGTCCTCGAGCGGCTGGCGAAGCGCCTGGAGCGCCGAAGGCGCGAACTCCGGGAACTCGTCCAGGAAGAGCACTCCGTGGTGCGAGAGGCTTGCCTCCCCCGGCCGGGGCGGCGAGCCGCCGCCCACGAGACCGGCGAGGCTGCATGAATGGTGCGGAGCGCGGAACGGACGGACCCCGGCAAGCACTGAGCGCTCGTCAAGACCGGCGACCGAGTGGACGAGCGCGGCCTCGAGGACCTCGAGCGGGTCCAGAGGAGGAAGCACTCCGGGCAGCCGTCGCGCGAGCATCGTCTTGCCCGACCCCGGCGGTCCGACAAGGAGGATGTTGTGCCCCCCGGCGGCGGCGACCTCAAGGGCTCGGCGAGCGGCGTGCTGTGCGACGACGTCCGCGAGGTCTGGCTCGAGCCCCACGGCCGGCGGACGCGCGTCAGTCCCGGGCGCGGGGTGCAGGGCGCCGTTACGAAGGTCGCCCACGTGGCCGAGCGGTCGATAGTCGAGACCGGTCACCACCGCCATGAGCGACGCCGCCTCCGGTGGTCCCACGAGGGGGACGCTCATGCGGGCTGCAGAGACCGCGTGCGCAAGCATGCCGGGAACGGCGCGGACGCTCCCGTCGAGGCCGAGCTCGCCGACGACGGCCGCCGCACCCAGGGCCCGGGTCGCGACCTGCCGGGTGGCGAGCAGGATGGCAAGCGCGATCGGCAGATCGAACCCGGTGCCGTGCTTGCGCAGCGGCGCCGGGGCGAGATTGATGACGACGCGTGCATTGGGGAAGTCGAAACCCGAGGAGCGCAGGGCCGAGCGGACGCGGTCCCGCGCTTCGTGCACCGCTGCATCGCCGAGCCCCACGATGCTGAAGACGGGGAGCCCCGGTGCGACGTCGGCCTGCACCTCGACCGGCAGAGCTTCGACTCCATGCAGCGTGGCGGTGTCGACCGTCGCCTGCACCGGCTAGTCGCCCAGCACGAATGCAGCGCGATGATGACGCAGCAACGCGCGGTCTTCGGCAAGGACGAGGAGACCGATGACGTCGAAGCGCACCGGGCATCCCGAGATGCCGGCCGACGTCAGGTACGCCTCGGCAAGGCGCGCGATCCTCCGCTGCTTGGTGGCCGAGACGGCGTCTTCAGGTGTGCCGGTCCGTCGAGATCTGCGCGTCTTGACTTCGCACAGAACGAGCGTCTCTCCGTCGAGGGCGACGATGTCGATCTCGCCCACCTTCGTCCGCCAGTTCCGGTCGACGATCTGGTAGCCCAGTCGTTCGAGGTAGGCCGCCGCGGCCTCTTCTCCGCGCTTGCCGAGCTCGACTCGCGCGTCGCTCCTGTCGGTTGCCATGTGGCATCCCCCCTTTGGTGGGCATGCTGCCACAGGGGGCTGTACCGGGGATGACCGCGAGATGACCGGAATCTGACAGCGATCAGAAGAGGCGCCGCTGCATACACGGTGCGAAGCTGAGCCGATGGACCGCGGACGGACCGAATCGCTCGATCGCCGCGATGTGCTCCGGTGTGCCGTAGCCCTTGTTCGCGGCGAAGCCATACGGGGCGTACGTGGCGTCCAGTCCGCGCATCAGGGCGTCGCGGCTGACCTTGGCGACGATCGAGGCGGCAGCGACGCACGCGCAGTGGCGATCCCCGTCGATGACGAACCGGGCAGGTACGGGGAGTTCGACGGGAAGTCCGTCGACGATGAGGTGGTCGACCGCGCGGCCCAGGCCGACCAGCGCCTCATGCATCGCTCTGACCGTGGCGTGCGCGATTCCGATGTCATCGATCACATCGGGGCCGACGTGCCGGACCGATACTCCCTCCGCAACCCCTCGTATACACTCCGCAAGCTGCTCGCGTCGCGCGGGTGTGAGCAGCTTGGAGTCGTCGATCCCACAGATGACCGCATCGGACGGCAGCAGTATCGCGGCGGCGGTCACCGGGCCCGCAAGTGCTCCTCGGCCGACCTCGTCGATGCCCGCGACCACCTTGTACCCGTGAGCATGGAGTTCGTTCTGGATGTCCATGAGGCGGCGGAGGCGCTCGGACTCGTTGCGGGCGGCGTTCAGTCGGCGACGAGCACGCTCGACGGCGGCGCGAACGCCGGCCCGGTCGTCGGCGCGGTGACGCCTGATCAGGAGCGCGAGGTCGGCCGCGTCGGCGGTCGTCAGTTCCGCCGTGATCTCTGAGACGGTTCGCATGGCCATGACGTCATCGTACACCGCCGACTCCGCTCGGCGGCCAGTAGATGAAGAAGGCGCGGCCCACGATGTTCTCAACGGGCTGGGGGCCGAACCAGCGGCTGTCGCGGCTGTCCTCACGATTGTCCCCCATCAGCCACACGTGCTCCGGCGGCACGGTGAGCGGGAGCGCCAACGGCCCGGGCTGTGTGACGCCGAGCGCGTATGGCTCGGCGAGCGCGGTGCCGTCGATCCACACAGCGCCTTCCCGGACGTCGACGCTCTGACCGGCGATGGCGATCACCCGCTTGATGTAGTCGGTGCCGTCGCCGGTGGGCGCCTCGAATACCACGACATCGCCGGGACGGGGCTCGGTGAATCGGTACGTGAAACGATCGGCGACGATCCGGTCCCCGACCTCCAGCGTCGGGTTCATGGAGGCGGAGGGTATCGCGAAAGGCTGGACGATGAACGTCTTGACGGCGGTCGCGAGGAGGACGGCCAGAACGAGCATCGCGACCAGCTCGCCGACGGCACGGAGGCCCGACGGTCCGGTAGGCGCGCCGCGGTCGGCGATCGGGCCGTCGCCGAATGGCGACGACCCGGGAGCGTGCTCCCGGGTCGGCTCGTGGTCTTCGTTGTGGTCGGTATGCGCCATGGGACGCTACGCGCGCTTCTCCTTGATCCTGGCGGCCTTGCCGATCTTGTCGCGCAGGTAGTACAGCTTCGCGCGGCGGACCTTGCCGCGGGTGATGACGTCGATCTCGACGATCTTGGGCGAGTGGACGGGGAACGTGCGCTCCACACCGACGGCGAACGAGATCTTGCGGACGGTGAACGTCTCGCGGGCTCCCGCTCCATGCCGCTTGATGACGACGCCCTGGAAGGGCTGCACGCGCTCTCGCCCGCCTTCGACGACCTTGTACATGACCTTCACGGTGTCACCCACGGAGAACTCGGGAAGGCCTTCACGCAGCTGCTGCTGCTCGATTGCTCGGATCCTGTTCATCGTCATTCCTATCCTGGGGCCCCCGGAGGGGGTCGGTCACAAGACACGGTTGGTCAGTATAGACGACGTGCGATGGGCGCGCAAACGCCTGCTGAGAGCGCGTGAGGGTGTGCCACCAGAGCGGGTCAGAACGCTTCCCATCGAGAGGGTGGCCACATGCGATACACGGCCTTGCCCTTGAGTGCGGAAAGCGGTTGTGGGCCGAACCAGCGCGAGTCGTAGGAGTTCTCCCGATTGTCACCCATGACCCAGACGTGGTCCTCGGGCACCTCGAGCGGGAGCGGGACGTCCCCGGGTTGGGTGACAGCGCCGTAGGTGTAGGGTTCCTCAAGCGCGACCCCATCCACGTAGACGGAGCCGTCGTTGACGTCGACCGTCTGGCCCTCGACCGCGATGACGCGCTTGATGATGTTGGGGACCGTCCCGGTCGGATCATCCAAGACGACGATGTCGCCCGGCTGGGGGTCCTCAAGCCGGTAGATGAACTTGAGGGCCAGCACGCGCTCCCCGATCTCGATCGTGGGGATCATCGAGCCCGTCGGGATGATGTATGGCTGGACGACGAACGTGCGGATACCCATCGCCAGGACGAACGCGATCGCCACGAGGAGGAGCAGCTCGCCGAGCCAGCGGCCGAACGAGATGTCCTCGCGGGTGGTGGTGGGCGGAGATGGCGCGCGCTCGTACCGGTCGCCGGGTTCGTCGCTCACGTGCGCTCCTCGCTGGTCTGGACGTGGGTCTGCGCTTCGGCCAGTGCTCGCTCGGCGTCAGAGAGGTCGAGGTCTCGGAGCAGGTCTGGTCGGCGTCGGGCCGTCTTGATGATAGCCTGCTCGCGGCGCCAGCGGGCGATGCGGGCGTGGTCACCGGAGAGCAGGACATCGGGCACGTCGCGCCCGGC
This sequence comes from Anaerosomatales bacterium, assembly GCA_030019445.1. GTDB lineage: Bacteria > Actinomycetota > Coriobacteriia > Anaerosomatales > Anaerosomataceae > JASEEU01. Next base: position 371,443 of record JASEEU010000001.1, read on the forward strand.
ATACGATGCCGGGCGGGTGTACTGAGGATACTCGAGGAGACCCATAGAGAACGACTCTTCCTCGGCAGAAGACGCATCGCCCAGGACGCCGGGCACCAGCCGTGCCACCGCGTCGACGACCACCATCGCCGGAAGCTCACCTCCGGTCAGGACGTAGTCCCCGATGGACAGCTCGAGATCGGCGAGCGAGCGGATGCGCTCGTCGAACCCTTCGTAGCGACCGCACAACAGGATGAGGCGCTCGGCGCGTGCGAGCACGACCGCGGTGTCCTGACGGAACGGCGCACCCTGCGGGCAGAGCAGGATGGTCGTGGCCGGTCGGTCGTCGTCGGCGGTGACAGCCTCATGAGCCCGGAAGAACGGCTCGGGCTTCATGACCATGCCTGGTCCTCCGCCGAAGGGATAGTCATCCACCGTGCGATGGGCGTCTGAAGCGTAGTCGCGCAGGTCGTGGGTGACGAACTGCACGAGTCCCTTCTCGGCGGCACGACCGAGCATCGAGCTCGAGAAGACGGGCTCGAACACCTCGGGGAAGATGGTGATGACGTCGATGCGCATCAAGACGTCTCCTCGGGCAACAGACCCGGCAGCAAGCGGACCCTGATCGTGCGTGCCTCATCGTCGAGGTCGAGGACGACATCCGTGATGACCGGCACGAGCACCTCGCCGTACGGTCCGCCGGCGAGCACCCAGACGTCGTTGGCGCCGGTCACGATGGTGTCGGCTATGGCACCGATCGGACCGCGCTCGACGTCGACGACCGCCCAGCCGGTGACGTCGGGACCGCTGTCCGAGACGGGCACCTCCTCAGCGCGGGCCATGAGGGAGCGGTCGACGAGCTCGGCGGCGAGCCCGATGGAGTCCACGCCGTCCAGCGACACGAGCGGCCCCTTCGGACCCTGGCGCACCGAGAGGATCGTGGTGGCCTGGAGCGCCGGGTGTGGGGGCGTGACGAACAGCGGGATGCCGCAAGACGCATCGAGGGGCAGGTCGGTGAGCTGCTTCACCGAGACCTCCCCTCGAAGTCCGTGCGCCTTGATGATGCGCCCGATAGCGATGTACGGAGCGTCCATCCGCTAGCCGAGGACCTCCACGGTCGCATCCGCTGCGCCGTCGGCGGACGCAGCGGCCCGCACGAGCGTGCGGATGGCCTTGATCACGCGGCCCTGGCGGCCGATGACCTTGCCGACGTCGTCGGCGTGCGTCTGGACCTCGTAGACCGTCCGGTCGCCGTCACGATTCTCGGTGATGACGACGTCATCAGGATTGTCCACGAGCGACGTCACGAGGAAGCGCACGAGACGCTCGATATCGGCCTTGGCTTCCACCGGCTACTCGGCCTCCGGCGCTTCGCCCTCGGCGGCCTCGTCAGCGGCAGGCTCTTCAGCAGCAGGCTCCTCAGCTGCCGGTGCCTCTGCGGCTGCCTCGGCGGCAGGCGCCTCGGCGGGTGCTTTCGCGGCTTCAGCGGCCTTGGCCTGTGCCTTCTTGGACTGCTTGGCCTCCGCCTTGGGGGCCTCCTTCTCGCCCTTGGCGATGGCGATCAGCTTCTCGACCGCCTCGCTCGGGGTGGCGCCTTTGGCGAGCCAGCCCTCGATCTTCTCGAGATCGAACTCGACGGTGCTCGGCGTGGTGCGCGGGTTGTACCGGCCGAGGATCTCGATGAAGCGACCGTCGCGCGGCGCGCGAGAGTCGGCGGCGACGACGCGGTAGAACGGCGCCTTCTTGGCGCCTGCGCGCGCCAGACGGATCTTGACTGCCAAAAACGTTCACCTCCACGGAAGGTGGCGGCCACACGTCGGCCACCACGTCTGAGCTAGAGCGACTGCTAATGATATGCCATGAACCAGGCGGGGTCAAAACAGGGCAGCCGCAGCCGTGCGCGTGTCCCGGAGCGCTAGAAGGGTGATGGGAAGCCGGGCGGGAGCGACCCGCGGCGCCGCTTCCCCTTGCCCTTCCCCGATTGCATCTTCTGGAGTTGTCTCACCATCTTCTGCGCCTCGGCGAACTGCTTGAGCATCTGGTTGACATCGAAGACCGTGACACCGGCTCCTGCGGCGATGCGTTGGCGCCGCGAGCCGTTGATGATGGACGGCTTCGCCCGCTCCGCCCGGGTCATGGACTGGATGATCGCCTCCGTCCGCACGAGCGCGCGCTCGTCGACCTTCACGTCCTTCGGCAGTTTGCCGGCTCCGGGGATCATCCCGAGGATGTCGCCGATGGACCCCATCTTCTTGAGCTGCCGGAGCTGTTTCAGGAAGTCGTCGAGCGTGAAGCGTCCCTCGGCGAGCCGCGCCTCCATGTCCTCCATGTCGGCCGTCTCGGCGGCCTCCTGGGCCTTCTCGATGAGCCCGACCACGTCCCCCATGCCGAGGATCCGCTTGGCCATGCGTTCGGGATCGAAGATCTCGAGCGCGTCGAGCCGCTCCCCGACGCTCGCGAACTTGATGGGCTTGCCGCTGACCGCACGGACCGAGAGCGCGGCTCCGCCGCGCGCGTCGCCATCGAGCTTGGAGATGATGACGCCATCGAAGTCGACGCGCTCGGCGAACGCGGTCGCAGCGTTCACCGCGTCCTGGCCGGTCATGGCGTCGACCACCATGAGCACCTGGTCGGGTCTGACGGCGGCCTTGATGCGCGCCGCCTCGTCCATCATCGCTTCGTCGATGTGGAGCCGCCCTGCGGTGTCGATGATGACGACGTCCCGCATGCGGGCGACAGCATCCTTGACGGCGGCGGTAGCGATCGCGACCGGGTCCTGGCCGTCTCCGCGGAAGACGGGAAGGTCAAGCTCGCGGCCGAGGGTCTCAAGCTGGTCGATCGCCGCGGGACGGTAGACGTCGCATGCGACGAGCATGGGATGTTTGCCATCCTTGCGCAGCCGGTTGGCGAGTTTGGCGGCAGCAGTCGTCTTGCCTGACCCCTGCAGGCCGACAAGCATGATGACGTTCGGGATCCGGTTCGTGAGCGTAAGGCGTGAGGGGGTGCCCCCCATGAGGGTGGTGAGCTCGTCGAGCACGATCTTCACGACCATCTGGCCGGGCGTGAGGCTCCGCATCACGTCCTGGCCCACCGCCCGTTCGCGAACGCGGGCGACGAAGTCCTTGACGACGCCGAAGCTCACGTCGGCCTCGAGCAGCGCGAGCCGGATCTCGCGCATGGCGGCGTCGACATCGGCGGCGGCGAGCACGCCGCGGCCCTTGAGCTTGTCGAACACGCCCTGCAGGCGTTGAGAGAGGTTCTCGAACACGTGCCCTCCTGTCGTGCGGCCGGACTACTGAGACTAGGGAGTCGGGTCGCCCGCGTCAATCAGCCGGACACGGTGCACCGGCGCGAAGATCGCGGCCGCCCTTCCCGCGATGTCGCCGACGTCGACGGTGCCGATGAGGCGGCTATCGATCGAGGCCGGGCGGTTGTCGCCCGCAAGGAAGACGCGACCCTCCGGGACGACGAGCGGGCCGATTCGCGGATACTCGCAGGCACGCCTGGTCAGGTCCCGGTGCGGTTCGGGCTCGCCATTGACGAGTATGCAGTCCCCCTGCACCTCCACGGTATCGCCCGAGACCGCGACCACTCGCTTGATGATCCTGACCGGCATGCCATTGCGCAGTGCCGCGGCAAGGACGATGTCCCCGCGCCGGGGCTCGGTGTAGTCGCGGGTGAATAGGACGCGGTCTGCGTCGTGGAGCGTGGGATACATGGAATCGCCCGAGACGACGGCCGGCCGGTATATGACGACGAATACGAGCACGACCACCACGAGCAGCGCGGTGAGGATCGCCAGAAGCGGCAGGTGGCGGCGGTCAGAATCCCGGAACGGGATGAAGCGCCACTCCGGGCCCATGATCAGCGCTCCGGCGACACGAGGGCCCGCGCGAACTCATCGGCGACGAAAGGCCGAAGGTCGTCGGCGCCCTCCCCGATCCCGATGCGCACGAGGGGTATGCCGAGCTCACGGGTGATGGCGACGGCGATGCCGCCCTTCGCGGTGCCGTCCAGTTTGGTCAGCGCGATGCCATCGACGCCGAGCGCGCGATCGAACTCGCGGGCCTGAACGATGCCGTTCTGGCCGGTGGTCGCGTCCATGACCAGGAGGACCCGGACGGGTGCCGTGCTCTCACGCTCGGTGACGCGCTTGACCTTTGCCAGCTCGGCCATGAGGTCGGGCGAGGTATGCAGGCGCCCAGCGGTATCGATGAGGACCAGGTCGGCCCCACGGGAAGCAGCCTCGGCGAGCGTCTCGAACGCCACCGACGCGGGGTCGGTGCCGCGTTCGCGCTCGACCACGGGCACATCTGCACGCTCGGCCCAGATGCGGAGCTGCTCGATGGCGGCGGCACGGAAGGTGTCGGCGCTGCCGATGACGACCGAACGCCCCGCGTCGGCCGCCTCCTTCGCCAGCTTGCCGACGGTCGTGGTCTTGCCTGTGCCATTGATGCCGACGACCAGCAGCGTCAGCGGGGACATGCCGAGGAAGTCCTCCCCCTCACCGGAGAACTCGGCGGCGATCCGCTCCGCGAGCAGGTCGAGCACCGCCGCGGCGTCCGGAAGGGCCTTGCGGGACGCCGCATCGCGCAGCGAGTCGACCATTTCGGCAACGGCGAGCGCGCCCATGTCCGCACGGATGAGGACCGCCTCGAGATCGTCCCAGAACTCGTCGTCGAGGTCGGGGCCTTTGCGGAGGAGGACGTTCAGCTGCCCCTGGATGCCCTCGCGCGTCTTGCTGAGGCCGGCGGAGAGCTTCTCATACCACGGGAGCGCCATCCGCGACCTCCTCGAGCTCTCCGGTCGTCCGGTCGAGCCGCTGGCTGACGACCTTGCTCACGCCGTCGGCCTGCATGGAGACGCCGTAGAGGACATCGGCCATCTCCATGGTGCGACGCTGGTGGGTGACGATCACGAATTGGGTGTGGTGGCGAAGGCTGTCTACGAACGCGATGAAGCGACGCAGGTTGGAGTCGTCCAGCGCGGCCTCGACCTCGTCGAGTATGTAGAACGGACAGGGCCTGGTCCGGTAGACCGCGAAGAGCAGCGCCAGCGCAGTGAGCGACTTCTCGCCGCCGGACAGAAGCGACATCTTCTGCAGCCGCTTGCCGCGTGGCTGCGCGACGACTTCGACGCCGGTGGTCTCGGGGTCGTCGGGGTCGGTCAGGCTGAGCGACGCCTGACCTCCGGGGAACAGGACGCCGAAGACTTCCTGGAAGTGGCTGTCGACGAGCTCGAACGTCTCGAGGAACCGGTCGCGGATCTTGCGGTCGATCGCGCGGATGATCTTCTGCAGCGCCTTCTGGCTCGCGAGCAGGTCGTCGAGTTGCTCCTGGAGGCGGTCTCGGCGGTCCTGGAGGTGGTCGAACTCCTCCACGGCGACCGGGTTCACGGGACCGAGGTTGGCGATACGCTTGCGCAGCCGGTGCGCGCGCTCGATCGTCGCCTCCCGATCGTCGATGCGCGCGGCCTGCAGCGCCCGCTCGAGCGGGACGCCCAGTTCCTCGACGACTTTGGCGACCGCGGTCGTGACCTGGATCTCGAGCTGGCCCTTCTCGACCTGAAGGTGCGACATCGCGGCGGAGGCTTCCTCCACGGCGGACTGCGCGGTGCGCACGCCCTCCTGCGCCTCGTGGATCGTCTGCCTGAGGGATTCGGAGTCCGCCTGCTCGAAGCGGGCGCGGTCCCGGAGGCGGACGGCCCAGTGCTCCGCGCGTTCGAGGAGCACGGAGTACAGGTCGTGGAGCGGCTGGATGCGCTCCCGGAGCGTCTCGAGCGCGATCTCCGTGTCGCGCGATGCGGCGACGGTGTCGTCCAGCTCCGCGCGCTCGGCCGCAGCGGCGGCCATGCGTCGCTTCAGGTGCACCTCGCGCTCGGAGACGGCGGCGATCTCTACCTGACAGGTGGAGAGCCTCGTCGCCACCTCGGACTCCTCGCGATAGCGGGTGTCGCGTTCCTCTCGGCGCTGAGCGGACTCCTCCTCGAGCTCCTGGAGACGTGCCGTCGCCCGCTCGATGCGCTCGTCAAGCTCCCGTTCCTGGGGGCGGTCCTTGGCGGTGCGCTCTTCGATCTGACGGCGACGGAGGTCGATACCCGCCGCTTCCTTGTCGACGTCGGTGATGGACTGCTCGAGGCGGCCGATCTCCTCGCGGGTGGAGCCGTCCTCACCCGCAAGCGAGGCGACGCGCTGGCTCAGTTCGAGGGCCTGCTGCTGTTCCGCCGAGAGGGACTCTTCCGCGTTGACGAGGGCGGCTTCGGCTTCCCCAAGGGAGGCCTCGGTGGCCGCGAGCGCGTCCCTGAGGTCACCAAGACGTCGCTTGCGCGCGAGGACCCCGGAGTCCTCCTCGAGCTCAGGTCCCACACGGACCTTGCCCGACGGCCATACGATGTGACCGGAGCGGGTGGCGAAGCGCGCCCGCGCATCAGGAGCGGCGGCGGCCCGCAGTGCGTCCTCAAGCGTGTCGAGCACGCGGATGTCGCCGATGAGCGCCTCGAGCGCGGCGCGGACATCGTCATGACACGAGATCTGATCGACGAGCCGGACGCCCGGTCCCGCGGGAGCCTCCCCGTGTCGTGCAGCCACCGGCATCACCGCGTAGTCGCCGCTCCCGTGCGCCTCGAGCGTGGCGACGACCTCGGCGGGCGATGCGGGATCACGGACGAGCACGCAGAAGACGTCGGAGCCGAGGGCGGCTTCGAGCACGCGCTCGTACTCCTCGGAAACGGAGATGTGCTCGGTGAGCGGGCCGAGGACACCCGGAAGGTCCTTCTCCTTGCTGAGGAGCCACGCGAGTGCAGGTGACGCCGCCTCGAAAGCACGGTCTACCTCCTCGAGCGCGCGGATCTCGGCGCGCAGGTCGGTGAGCTCGTCACGGCGTCGTGTGAGTTCGGTGCGCCTCGACTCGACGAGCCGCACATGCTTGTCGACCTCGGACTCGGCGAGCGAGAGCTCCCGCCGCGCGCGGTCGAGCTCCGCCGTCGTCTGGTCGGAGCGGGCGCGGCGTGCGGCGAGCGTCTCGAAGAGCGCCGAACGCTGCTGCTTGACGGCCTCGGCGCGCTCCACGAGCAGCTCGGTCTCAAGGGAGAACGCCGAAAGCGCCTGTTTCACGTCGGCCAGCTCGAGCCGCGCGTCGTCGAGTTCCTTGCGGGTGCGGCGCTGCTCGGCGGTGACCTCGGTGAGGACCTCCTCGGCAGCCAGGCGCTCCTTCTTGGCGGTCTCGGCTTCCCGACGGACCTCCCCCAGCTGCGTATAGAGCGCCTGCAGCCGTGCTTCGGTGACCGCGCGCTCCTCGGCGATCTGCTCGACCTCCGACAGGCGCTGTGCGAGGCGGCTCTCGCTGTGGTGGATCTTCTGGCGCAGTTCCGAGAGGCGCTCGACGAGGTTCTTGCCCTTCTCCTCGAGCAGCAGGAGGCCGGAGTTGAGGCGCTCGAGCACCGACTGGAGGCGGCGGCGCTGCTCGGAGAGATCGCCGACGAACAGCCCCTTCTCCTCGAGCAGCGAGAGGAACTTGGCGAGCTCGCGCTCCTTCTCGGCGAGGCGGTAGCGAGCGAGCTCGATCTCCGCGTCCTGCTCGCGCTCGCGTTTGCACACGGCGTCCCACTGCTCCTGGAGCGCGCGAAGATCGGCGACGGCGAGCGCGACCTCGAGCTCCTTGAGCTCTGCGGCGAGGTCGCGGTACTCGGCGGCCTTGGTGGCCTGGCGTTGGAGCGGGCGGAGCTGGCGGTCGATCTCGGCGAGCACGTCTTTGATGCGATCGACATGGACGTCCATCGACGTGAGCTTGCGGACCGCGCGTTCCTTGCGCTTCTTGTGCTTGAGGACGCCAGCCGCCTCTTCGATGAGCGAGCGGCGGTCCTCGGGCTTGGAGTTGAGTATCTCGTCGATCCGTCCCTGGCTGATGATCGAGTGCGTGTCCCGACCGAGGCCGGTGTCGTGCAAGAGCTCCTGTACGTCCATCAGGCGCACCGGCGTCTGGTTGACGAGGTACTCGCTCTCACCGCTGCGGAACATCCGGCGCGTGATGGTGACCTCGTCGAACTCGAGCGGCAGCGTGCCGTCTGAGTTATCGAGCACGAGGTCGACCTCCGCGACGCCGACCGGCTGTCTGGCCGAGGAGCCCGCGAAGATCACGTCCTCCATGGCGTTGCCACGCAATTGCTTCGCCGACTGCTCGCCGAGAACCCAGAGGACCGCATCGGAGATGTTGGACTTGCCGGAGCCGTTGGGGCCGACGATGACGGCGGCGCCGGGCTCGAACGTCATCCTGCTCCGGTCAGCGAACGACTTGAAGCCCTTCAGGGTCAGCGACTTGAGGTACAACGACGGCCTCTCTCTGATCGCGCCAGCGGCGGCGGACGGTCGCGCAGGACGCCGATAATGCTAACACAGGGAGGCGGTGCCGACGCGACGGAGCCAGTGCTCAGGAGCGCTCTTCGAGCCGCGCGAGCGCGGCCGCCGCCGCGGCCTTCTCGGCATCCTTCTTCGAGCGTCCCGTGCCGTGCCCGACCACATGGCCGTCCACCGTCACCTCGACGGTGAACCGGCGGTCGTGAGGCGGTCCTTCGACGGCGGCGGTGCGGTACTCGGGCAGCACGCCGTCGGCGGCCTGGGTGTGCTCCTGCAGCGCGGACTTAGGGTCTTGCGGCGCGCCGGAGGGCTCGAGGAGTCGCGCGGCGAGCACGTCGACGACGACCTGGCGCGCGACGTCGAGACCCTGGTCGAGGTAGATGGCCCCGATGATCGCCTCGAAGACGTTCTCGAGGAGCGACCGCCGTGAGCGCCCCTCGCCGCGGGCGGCGCCGCGTCCGAGCCAGACGAGCTCGCCGATGCCGAGCTCGTCGGCGACCTCGGCGAGCGTCTCCCCCGCCACGGCCGCGATCTTCAGGCGGGTCAGCACGCCCTCCGGCTCATCGGGGTGCGCGCGATAGAGGTGGTCGGCGACGATGAAGCCGAGGACCGAGTCGCCGAGGAACTCGAGGCGCTCATAGCCCGCCGCGTCGGGCCGCTCCGCCGCGAAGGAGGGGTGCGTGAGCGCCATCCGGGCGAGCGCGGGGTCGGCGAACGTCACGCCGAAGCGCTCCTCGAGGATGCGGACGCGGTCCTCCGGGGCGGTCGCCATGCCGTCACGCCCGCCCGAAGAGCAGGCACGCGTTGTGCCCGCCGAAGCCGAAGGAGTTGCTGAGCGCCAGCGAGGCGTCGGTGGCGCGGGCGACGTTGGGCACGTAGTCGAGATCGCACGCGGGGTCGGGTGTCTGCAGGTTGATGGTCGGCGGCAGGATCCCCTCGCGCAGGGCCATGATGCAGGCGATGGCCTCCATCGCCCCGGCCCCGCCGAGCGCATGGCCGGTCATCGACTTGGTGGACGAGACGGGCGGCGGGTCGGCGCCGAAGACGGACGTGATCGCGAGCGTCTCACCCGCGTCGCCCTGCGGCGTGGATGTCCCGTGCGCGTTGATGTAGCCGACCGCCGAGGGGGCGACGCCGGCCTGCTCGAGCGCCGCGCGCATCGCGCGGGCCGCTCCGTCCCCTTCGGGATGCGGGGACGTGATGTGGTAGGCGTCCGCCGACGCGCCATAGCCGAGCAGCTCGCCGAGGATCGTGGCGCCGCGCTTCTCGGCAAGCTCCCACGCCTCGAGCACGACAACGGCTCCGCCCTCGGCGATCACGAAGCCGTCGCGATCGGCGTCGAACGGCCGGGAGGCGCCGGCGGGGTCGTCGTTGCGCGTCGAGAGCGCGCGGAGCGCGCAGAAGCCAGCGACGCCGAGCTCGGTGACGCCCGCGTCGAAGCCCCCGGCGATCACGACGTCGGCCGTCCCGCGGCGGATGGCCTCGCCCGCCTCGCCGATGGCATGGTTTCCGGTGGCGCAGGCGGAGACCGGACAGTAGTTGATGCCCTGGGCGCCGTACTTGATGGAGATGAGCCCGGCGGCGAGGTCGGTGATCATCATCGGTACGAGGAACGGGCTCACGCGCCCGGGGCCGCGGTCGCGGAGGACGTGGTGCTGCTCCTCCATGACGTGCAGGCCGCCGATGCCGGAGCCCACGATCACGCCGAAGCGAGGGGCGAGCTCGTCGTCGACGACAAGGTCCGCCTGCGCCATCGCCTCGGATGCGGCGACGAGGGCGAACTGCTGGTACCGGGACATGCGGCGCGCCTCCTTGGGGTCGAGGACGTCCGCGGGGTCGAAGTCAGCGCAGTAGCCCGCGATGCGGCTTGGGTACGCGGAGGCGTCGAAGTGCGTGATGGGGGAAACCCCTGACCGGCCGGCGCTGATCCCCTCCCAGAAGGCGCTGACGCCCGTTCCCAGGGGGGAGACGATGCCCATGCCGGTGACGGCGACTCTCCTCATGACGGGTCTCCTTCGCTCGCGGCTCGCCACTCGGCGACGAGGCGCTCCATCAGTTCGGCCACGCTCGGGACGTCGTGGATGCGGGCGGCGGCGGAGCCGGCGAAGACAAGCCCGTCTTCGACGTCCCCGGACTGCGCCATGCGCAGGCGCTCGATGATGCAGTAGTCCTTGCCGCACTCTTTCAGGCACGCCTCGCACCGCTCGATGCGCGGGTACTCGCCCTCGGCAAGACGCCGGACGAAGGGGTTCGCGATCGCTCGTCCCGGCAGTCCGACCGGGCTCTTCATGACCACGATGTCGTCTTCCGTGGCCGAGACGTACATCTGCTTGAACGCGTCGGGCGCGGACGACTCGACAGTGGCAGCGAAGCGAGAGCCCATCTGGACGCCCGCCGCGCCGGCGTCGAGCACGCGCTTGATGTCGGCGCCGGTCACGACGCCTCCGGCACCGATGACGGGGACGGTCACCGCTTCGAGGATCTCGGGCAGCAGGTCGAGCATGAGACGATGGGTGCCGAGATGCCCGCCCGCCTCGACGCCCTCGACGACCACCGCTGATGCGCCGAAGCGCTCGGAGAGCTTGGCGACGCGCGCGGAGCCGACGATCGGGACGATCTCCACGCCGGCGTCGTGACACCACGTGAAGACGTCGCGGGAGAAGCCGGCGCCCGCGACGACGAGGTCGACCCCCTCGGCGATCGCGGCGTGCACGAGTTCCTTGAACTTGCGGACGGCCACCATGATGTTGACGCCGAGGACACCGGAAGTGGCGGCCCGCGCCGCGCGTACCTCGGCGGCGAGCTCGTCAGGTGCGAGGCCGGAGCCGGCGATCAATCCGATTCCTCCCGCCTCGGCCACTGCGGCCGCGAGCGGCCCCATCGATATGCGCACCGCCATGCCGCCCTGCACGATGGGTAGGCGTGCGGTACGGGTGCCGATGGTGAGCGCTGGCAGTTCCACTGTGGGCCTCCGTGTGGGTGGTCGTCCGTACGCACGCCGGCGGTCCGACCGCCGGCGTGCGGGACGTGTCGGGCTAGGCGTTGGCGACTACGTAGTCGACCGCGTCACCGACGGTCTTGATATTCTCGGCCTCCTCGTCAGGGATGGAGATGCCGAACGACTCCTCGAGCGCCATCACGAGCTCGACGATGTCGAGCGAGTCGGCGCCGAGGTCGTCGATGAATGACGCCTCGAGGGTCACGTCGTCCTCCTCCACGTTCAGCTGGTCGACGATGACCTCCTTGATCTTGTCGAAGATCTCCTCTTTCTCCATGTGGTCCACCTCCTCTCCCCTGTCGTTACAGGCATGCGCGATGCCGCGCGATCAGGCGAACGTCATGCCTCCGTCTACCGCGACCACCTGTCCGGTGATGTACGCGGCCTCGTCGGAGGCGAGGAACGCCACAAGGGACGCGACGTCCTCGGTCGATCCGAAGCGCTTCATGGCGATGGCATCGAGGGCAGCGGTGCGTGCGGCCTCCGGAAGCGCCGAGGTCATGTCGGTCTCGATGAATCCCGGGGCGACGGCGTTGGCGCGCACGCCTCGCGAGGCGAGCTCGCGGGCGACGGTGCGCGTGAAGCCGATGAGCCCGGCCTTGGCGGCGGCGTAGTTCGCCTGGCCAGCGTTGCCGCTGATGCCGACGACGGAGGCGATGTTCACGATGGAGCCGGTGCGGGCCTTCATCATCAGCTTGGCCGCGGACCGGGTCGTGTTGAACGCTCCCGTCAGATTGGTGTCGATGACCGAGCGCCAATCCTCGTCCGACATGCGGACGAGCAGGCCGTCCCGCGTGATGCCGGCGTTGTTCACGAGGATGTCCAGGCCGCCGAGCTCCGCGTGTGAGCGCTCGACGAGCGCAGCAGCGTCGGCCGGATCGCTGATGTCCGCCCTGAGCGCCACGGCTGTGCCGCCGGCGTCGCGTATCGATGCGACGACGGCGCGCGCGGCCTCCTCGCTCCCGGCGTAGTTGACCGCGACGGCCGCGCCGTCTGCGGCGAGCCGCCGGGCGATAGCTGCCCCGATGCCGCGGGACGAACCGGTGACGAGCGCACGCTTGCCGGTGAGATCGGCCATCTCAGAGCACCACCTCTACGACGAGTTCCAGCCCGCTGTCCTCGACGGCGTAGGCGTCGAGACCCTCCACCCGGCGTGCGAGACCCTTGAGCACCGAGCCAGGACCCGCCTCGACAAGGACCTCGGCACCGAGATCGGCGAGCGTGGCCATGGTCTCGGTCCAGCGCACCGGCTCGACCATCTGCGCTGCCAGTCGGGTCTTGAGGACGTCAGGATCGGTCGTCGCCGTGGGGTCGCTGTTCGGGACCACGGGTATGGCGGCCGGTGCGAAGTGCGCGGCCTCGAGCGTCCGGGCGAAGCGCTCGGCCGCCTCGGCCATCAGCGGCGAGTGGAATGCGCCCGCAACGTCGAGGGTGACGATGCGACGCGCGCCAGCCTCATGGAGCGCGGCGATGGCCGACTCGAGCCCGGCGTGCGTGCCCGAGACGATCACCTGTCCGGGGGCGTTGTCGTTGGCGACCCAGACGCCGGAGAGGTGGGCGACCGACTCGGCGACGAGAGAGCCGTCGAGGCCGAGCACGGCAGCCATGGCCCCGGGAGCCTCCGTCGCGGCCTGCGCCATGAGGCGCGAGCGCTCGATGACGAGCTCGAGGCCCGCTTCCGGGGAGAAGACGCCCGCGAGGGCGAGTGCGGCGTACTCGCCGAGACTGTGGCCTGCAAGCGCGACGGGCTCGAGCCCCGCGGCCAGCAGCGTGGCGCCCCATGCCCAGTCCGCCAGGTACAGCAGCGGCTGAGCGGCACGCGTATCACGGAGCGCATCGTCAGGTCCTTGGGATGCGATCGTCGCCAGCTCCAGGCCCGAAAGGCCTTCGGCGGCGTCGAGGAGCCGGTCAAGGCTGTCGAGGCCGGGAAGCCGGTCGAGCATGCCGACGCGTTGTGAACCCTGTCCGGGGAAGACGAGGGCGTGCGTGCGTGCCATGCTCAGCCCTCCACCGCCGACGCCAGCCGACCGATGACGAGATCCGCCTCGGCCATCATCTCGGTGATGATCTCAGCGGCGGGCTGCACCTTGCAGACCATCGCGGCGGCCTGTCCGGCCATGACCGACCCCATGTCGATGTCGCCCTGCCGCATCGCGAGGGCCAGCTTTCCGCTGCCGAGCGCCTCGAGTTCCTCGGGGCGGTTGTCGCGATCGAGCTCCTCGAGCATGCGGGAGAGCTTGTTCTTCAGGACACGCACGGGGTGGCCCGTCGAGTACCCGGTCACGACGGTATCGCGGTCGCGCGCACGGACGATGCGATCCTTCACGTCGGGATGGATGGTGCACTCCTGGGCGCACATGAAACGGGTGCCGACCTGGACGCCTTCCGCGCCGAGAGCGAAGACGGCTGCGACTCCCCTGCCGTCGGCGATGCCTCCCGCGGCGATGACCGGGATGTCGACCGCATCGACCAGCTGCGGCGTGAGCACCATGGTGGTGAGCTCACCGATGTGGCCGCCGGCTTCCATGCCTTCACCGATGATGCCGTCGGCTCCGATCGACTCCATGCGTTTGGCGAGCGCTACCGAGGGGACGACCGTGAGCACCTTGATGCCGCGGTCCTTGAGCGCGGTCATGTACTTGCCGGGATTGCCGGCGCCCGTCGTGACCGCGCTCACGCCCTCCTCGAGGACCATCTGCACGAGGTCGTCGATGTGGGGCGTCAGAAGCATGAGATTGACCCCGAAGGGGCGATCGGTGAGCGTCTTGGCGCGACGGATCTCATCCCGGAGGATGTCGGTGGGCATGTGCCCCGCACCGATGAGCCCGAACCCGCCGCCCTCGCTCACGGCCGCCGCAAGCTCGGCCGTGGCGGTCCACGCCATGCCGCCCTGGATGATGGGATGGTCGATGCCGAGCAGTCGGCTCACTCGGGTGCTCAGGGCCATCTATCGAACCTCCTTGGTCCACCGCACGACGGCAGCCCCCCAGGTCAGTCCTGCTCCGAACCCGACGAGGGCGAGAACGTCGCCCGGGCGGAGATTGCCGCTAGTATACAGGTCGCCCATGGCCAGCGGAATCGAGGCCGCGGACGTGTTCCCGGTAAGCTCGATCGTCGACACGACGCGGTCGTGAGGCATCCCCATCCGATCGGCGACCGTGTCGAGGATCCGCTGGTTCGCCTGGTGCGGGATGAGCCAGGTCACATCGTCGGTCGTGAGGCCGGACTGTGCGAGCGCGCGCTCGGCGGTCTTGGGGATGACGCGCACCGCGAACTTGAAGACCTCGTTGCCCGCCATCCGGAGGTAGTGCTGACCTTCTCGGACACGCTCCTCGGTGCACGGCATCGCGGAGCCGCCCGCCGGGATCCGGAGCATGTCCGCGCCGGTACCGTCGGCGCCGAGATCGATGCCGAGCACCCCCGGCTCATCGGCGGCCTGCAGCACGACCGCTCCGGCACCGTCTCCGAACAACACGCAGGTCGCACGGTCGTCGAAGTCCACATGCCGCGTGAGCGCGTCAGCACCGATGACGAGCACCGTTCGCGCACGGCCGCTCTCGATGGCGGTGGTCCCGGTGTGCAGGGCGTACACGAAGCTCGTGCACGCTGCCATGACGTCGTACGCGGGACAGCCGAGGCCGAGCAGCGTCTGGGTCAACGCCGCGGTTGACGGGAAGACCATGTCGGGGCTGGACGTGCCGACGAGGAGCAGGTCGACGTCCGCAGGCTCCACGCCGGCGTCGGCGAGCGCAGCGAGACCCGCACGGTGCGCCAGATGCGAGGTGGCTTCCCCTCGCTCAGCGAGGCGGCGCTCCCGGATGCCCGTTCGCGTCGTGATCCACTCGTCGGAGGTCTCGACCATGCCCTCGAGGTCGCGGTTGGTAAGACGGCGGTCAGGCAGGTAGGTGCCGATGCCGATGATGCGGGCGCTCTGCATGCGGGGGATTCTCCTCTGCTCGGTGTCGTCCCGTATCGGGACGGCGTCGAACGTCCGTGTAGTGTACACGTTCGCAGGGACGTTCGGAAGTTCGCCCGGACGCTCAGGCGTCGGGCGTGGCGACCGCTTCCGCGATCATGTCCGTGAGCCCCGCACGGACCGCGCGCGCACAGGCGTGGACGCCGTTGGCGATGGCTTTCGGCCCCGAGCTGCCGTGGCCGATGACGCACACGCCGTCGACGCCGAGCAGCGGCGCTCCGCCGTGCACCTCGGGGTCGATGCGACGCTTCAGCTCGGTGAGGCCCGGCTTGAGGACGGCGGCCGCCATCGTGGTGGCGAACGAGGCGGTCATGACGTCGCGGATGCGCGCGAACAGGCTCGCGGCGAGTCCTTCGAGCACCTTGAGGGCGACGTTCCCGGTGAATCCGTCGGTGACGATGACGTCGACGGTGCCGGCAGGGACGTCTCTGCCTTCGACGTTCCCAACGAAACCCGAGACCTGCTCGACCATGAGCGCGTGCGCCTCCTGCGCGAGGGCGGAGCCCTTCGTCGGCTCCTCACCGATGTTCAGTAGCCCGACGCGCGGCTCGGCGATGTCGAGGACAGCGCGTGCATAGGCACTTCCCATGTGCGCGAACTGCACGAGGTTGCCGGCCTTGCAGTCAGCGTTGGCGCCGACGTCGAGGAGCACGCTCGGGCGGTCGCTTGCCGGGATGATCGCGGCTATGGCGGGGCGTGAGATGCCCCGGATGCGGCCCATGACGAGCGTCGCCGCCGCCATGCAGGCGCCGGTGCTGCCCGCCGAGAAGAACCCGTCCGCGTGCCCCTCGCGCACGAGCCTGCAGCCGACCACGATCGAGGAGTCCTTCTTCGAGCGCACCGCGGTGGCGGGGTGCTCGTCCATCGCGATGACCTCGGTCGTGGGTACGGCCGAGAGGCGGTCGCTCTCCTCGGCCAGCGGGATCACGACATCGGCGGGACCGGTCAGCACGATGCGCAGGTCGGGGTCGTGCTCGAGTGCGGTGCGAACGCCGGTGACGACGACATCAGGCGCGTGATCGCCGCCCATGACATCGACGACGACCGTTGCGATGCGTGCCATACGTGAGTCCTTTCGGTCAGGCGAGATCGAAGGCGCCGAGCACGGCGTTCATGTCGGTCGCCTCGCACAGCATATCGTGAATGCGAGCGGCCTTCTCGGGGTCGTGAAGCCGGACGCGGCCCATCAGCGCCTCCATCTTCTCGACGGCCGTCAGCGTGTCCGTGTCGACCAGCACCATCGGGACGCCGAGCTCCTCGGCGCGTGCCAGGACCAGAGAGCTCGGTGGCATGTTGCCGGTCAGGATGAGCGCGCGCGTGCTCGTCTCGAGCGCCGCAAGCTGGACGTCGGCCCGGTCACCACCGGTGATGACCGCCTTGCGGGCCTTGCGGCGGAAGAACCGCAGCGCCTTGTCCTGCCCCATCGCGCCCACCATGAACGACTCGACCGGATCGCCGAGGCGGTCCTCGGCGCACAAGACGGTGCCGCCGAGCGCGTCCACGATCTCGGCGACCGTCACTGACGACAGTGCCGCGTCAGCCGGCAGCACGCCGAAGACGGTGACGCCCGACGCGCTCAGGAACGGGACGACGCGACGGGAGATGAAGTCGAGCTGGCCCTCGTGCACCCAGTTGAGGAGCACTCCGCCGAGACGGTCGCCGAGCACAGAAGCGCAGGCCAGGACCTCGTCCGGAAGATGCGTGCCACGGGGCCGGTCGATGAGCAGCATGCGGGCATCGAGCAGCCCGGAGAGCGTGACGGCGGCGAGCTCAACGCTCTTCGCCTGGAAGGGGTCGCTCGGTCCCTCTATGACCATCGCGTCACGGCCTTCGGAGCAGGATGCGTACGCCTCGGCGACGCGCGGTGCGAGATCGCCGACCTCGTGGCTCAGCACCTGCTCGACGAACGCCTGGGTGCGGACGACCGGGCAGACGTCAGCGAGAGGGCCCGGACGCGAGAGCGAGCGGTTGACGTAGAGCGCGTCCTCGTCGGTGAGGACGCCGTCGACCGTCACGGGCATCGCGCCGAAGGGCTTGAAGTAGCCGACGTCAAGCCCCCGGAGGGCGAGCTCCCGGACGAGAGCGAGCGCTATGCCGCTCTTGCCCGAGTACGGAGCGGTGGATGTGACGAGGACCGCGCGCATGTCAGCCTCCGATCCCGATACGGACGTCGGCAGCGAAGACGCCGTCGCCCTTATCGTGCACGATGAGCGGGTTGATATCGAGCTCCGTGATGTCGGGGAAGTCGGTCACGAGCGCCGAGACGCGCGTGATGACGTCGGCCACCGCGTCGAGGTCCGCCGGGCGCTGCCCGCGCGCACCGCGCAGCAGGCCGAAACCCCGGATCTCCGACATCATGCGGCGCGCTTCGTCGGCATTCACGGGGCACAGGCGGAATGTGACGTCCTTGAGGACCTCGACGTAGATGCCGCCGAGGCCGAACATGAGCAGCGGGCCGAACTGCGGATCGCGGTTGACGCCGATGATGACCTCCCGGCCCGGCGGGACCTGCTGCTGCACCGTCACGCCCCAGATACGCGCGTCCGCCATGTACGCGCGTCCGCGGGCGATGATGGTCTCGTATGCCTCGGCAAGCGCGTGCTCGTCCTCGATCCCCGTGCGGATGCCTCCGATGTCCGACTTATGCAGGATGTCCGGGCTCGCGATCTTCATGACCACGGGGTAGCCGATCTCGGATGCGACGCGTCGCGCGTCGTCAAGGTCGCGAGCGAGCTCGGCCGGCGGGACCGGTATCCCGTACGCGGCGGCGATGCGCGCGGCGGACTGTTCGGTGATGAACGTGCGCCCGGCGGCGCGGGCATGGTCGATCGCCGAGCGGACGACGCCCGGGTCACCTTCGATCCGTCTCGGGACCGGTACCGGCGCCTCGAGCATCCTGCGCCGCCGTTCCATGGCCGAGAAGGTCCTGATGGCCCGCTCAGGGAAGGGGTAGTTCGGGATCCCGCCTTCCCCGAGCACGCGGATCGCCTCCGCGACGGCCGACTCGCCCATGAAGCACGCGAGCGTGGTGAGCCCGGTCTCGCGCGCCAGGGCGACGACCTCGTCAGCGGTCCCCACGGCGTCGGTGGTGGCCTGGGGTGTCAGGATGACGAGGACGGCACGGACGTTCGGGTCTGCCGCGAGGACGCGGTAGGCGTCAGCGTAGCGTCGCGCGGGTGCGTCCCCGAGCACGTCGACCGGGTTGTAGAACGCCGCAGCGGTCGGGAGGGTCTCACGCAGCGCTGTCACCGTCTCCGATTCGAGGGCCGCGAGCGACACGCCGTCCCGCTCGCAGGCATCGGTGGCCAGGATGGCGGGGCCGCCGGCGTTGGTGAGGATGACGAGCCCGGGACCCTCCGGGAGCGGCTGACGGGCGAGGGCGACCGAGATGTCGAAGAGCTCCTCGACCGTGCGAGCCCGGGTGGCTCCGGCCTTGAGGAAGGCGGCGTCGTAGGCGCGCTCGGACCCCGCGAGGCTGCCGGTGTGCGACGACACCGCGCGGGCGCCGGCATCCGACCCGCCCGACTTCAGCGCGACGAACGGCTTCTCCCGCACGAGATCGGAGACGGCCTCCACGAACGCGGCACCGTCGGACACCGCTTCGAGATACGCGGCGATGACCGAGGTGCGATCATCCGCCGCCCACGCGCGGATGAGATCCACTTCCGAGATGTCGGCCTTGTTGCCGAGCGAGACGAAGTGGGACAGGCCGATCCCCTGCCCGGCTGTCCAGTCGAGGACCGCGGTACCAAGCGCACCCGACTGGGACATGAACGCGATGGTGCCGGGGCGGGGCATGGTGAGCGCGAACGACGCGTTCATCTCCGAGGGTGTGGAGATCGCACCGAGACAGTTGGGTCCGAGCAGACGGATGTCGTGGCGTCGTGCGACATCGACGAGACTGCGTTCCAGCGCCGCACCCTGCGGGCCGGTCTCCTTGAACCCCGCCGAGATGACGATCGCGACGGGCACGCGCTTCGTGCCGCACTCATCGAGGACGTCGGCTGCGAAGCGGGCGGGCACGACGATGACGGCGAGATCGATGTCGCCGGGGACGTCGAGGACGCTCGGGTAGGCTTCCCGCCCGTCGATGCTCCCGACCATGGGGTTCACCGGATAGACCTCGCCGGTGAAGCCGCCGGTGACGAGGTTGTCATAGACGATGCGCCCGACCTTGTCCTTCTCTCGGGACACGCCGACGACGGCGATCGACCGGGGGGAGAACAACGCGTCCAGCACCCGTGAGCCCCCCTCCTGAAAGACGACAGCGCCCCCGCGGGGGCGCTGTACAGACGGTTACTCCGTCTCGACGATCTCTTTCCCGTCGTAGTACCCGCACTCGGGGCACACGCGGTGCGGCAGCTTCGGCTGATGGCACTGCGGGCAAAGCGAGCGGGCCGGTGCGGAGATATCGTGGGTCGCACGACGGCTGTCGCGCGAGGCGCGCGTCGTCTTGCGCTTCGGCACTGGCATGGGTGCGTGCTCCTTCTTCCAAGGGTATCGTGCGCGCGTCCGGGCTGTAGCGCCCTGCGACGCAAGGCGACATTCTAGCACAGGCAGCGGTCCAACGGACAAGAGCGCCGGCTACTCGTCCGCCTCGCCGAAGAGTCCCTTGAGCGCGGAGAACGGCGACTCGGGCTCGTCCGGCTCGCACGAGCACGGACCTTCCGAGAGGTCCGCTCCGCACGTGGGGCAGATGCCGGCGCAGTCGGGGTCGTGCACGGGTGCGAACGGCAACTCGAGCGCGAGCGCGCTCAACAGCGCGGGCATGAGGTCCACGGTGTCGGCCGAGATGATCTCGTACTCCTGCTCCTCAGGAACCTGCTCGACCTCGGCCGGTGTGACGTAGTACGCCTCGACGTCGCCGCGGACCTCGATGGGAAACGGCCGCAGACAGCGGACGCACTCGGTGCGGAGCGTCGCGGTCACCGAACCGGAGGCGACGATGCCCTCGCCTGCGTTGGTGACGCGGACGTCGACATGGGCGGGACCGTCCGGACTGAATTCGGACGAACCGACCTGGATGGTACCGAGGTCGACGTCGTCCTCCACGTGGAGCGACTCCGTGACCTCGTCGATGATCGACGAGAGGTCGACCGGATACGAGCGTTCCATGGCGCTATCCGCGCTGGCCGATCTTGCCCTGCAGGCGATCGCGGCCGCGCTGGACGGCCGAGAGCAGCTTGCCGAGGTTGACCTCGAGGTTGGCGAGGATCTCATCGGCGTAGTCCTCCGCGCCGAGCCTGATCTCGCGCTCACGGTTGCGCGCGCTATCGAGTATCTCGGCCGCCTGCTGCTCGGCCAGCTTCACGATCTCCTGGTCCGCGGCCATCGCCTGGGCACGCTCGCGCGCCTCCTCGAGGATGCGGTTGGATTCCTTCTCGGCCTCTTCCAGCATCTCCTGGCGTTCCTTGACGATCCAGCGTGCCTGCTTGAGCTCGTCGGGGAACTGCGCCCTGATCTCGTCGATGATCTCGTAGACCTTCTCGGGGTCGACCATCTTGTTCGAGGAGAACGGCACGGTCCGGCCGGTATCGATCAACTCCTCGATCCGGTCGATGAGCGCCATGATATCCATGCGTACCTCCCTACCGGGACTGCTTTGATCGCGAGGCAAGCGCCTCGCATACTGCGTCTGGCACGAGCCCTCGTACCGAACCGCCGTGCCGCGCGATCTCCTTCACGGCCGACGAGCTCAGGTACGCGTACTCCGGGATCGACATGATGAACATCGTCTCGATGCTCTTGTCGAGCCGGTAATTCAACTGAGCCATCTGGAACTCGCGCTCGAAGTCCGTGACGGCCCTCAAGCCCTTGATGATCACGTGCGCATCGAGCTCCAGGGCGAATTCTACCAGGAGAGTGTCAAAAGGGAGTACCCGAACGTTGGGAAGGTGTGACACCGCGTCCTCGATGAACGCGACACGCTCGTCGATGGAGAAGAGCGGTCCACCGCCCTTGTCGGCGCTCAACGCCACGGCTACGACGACCTCGTCGAAGAGGACGGCCGCGCGCTCGATGACGTCGAGGTGCCCTGAGGTGACGGGGTCGTATGTGCCTGGGCAGAGCGCCCGCTTCACCGTGCCCGCTCCCCTCTCGCGTCCCGTGCGGCGTACGAGACCGTCGTCGTTCCGTACCGTCCGTGGCCCGCGTCCACCAATCCCGGCGGCCACTGTACCTCGGCTCCCGTCGCGTGTTCGTATGCGACGAGCGCGTCATCGGCGAGCGCGCCGCCATTGACGAGACTTTCCAGTAACTCCCTGACCTGGGCCGTTTCGATTCTATAGGGCGGGTCGAGAAGAATCAACGCGTAGGGCGCGTCCGCAAGCGCCGCGGGTCGCACGCCGAGGGCGTCCGCGCGCAGCACGTTCGCGCTGGCACGGGCGTCGAGCCGGTCGAGGTTTGCGCGCAGCGCGGCGAGCGCGGGGCCGCTTGACTCCACGAACGTCGCGCGCGCCGCGCCGCGTGAGAGCGCCTCGATACCGAGAGCGCCGCTGCCGGCGAACAGGTCGAGGACGGTCCTGCCGGCGAGGTCGAGCCCGCGTGCGCCGAGAGCCGAGAAGAGCGCTTCGCGTACGCGATCGCTCGTGGGACGCGTCGCGTCGCCGCGTGGCGCCGCGATCGTCCGGCCCCGCCACGTACCGGCCACGATCCTCATCCGGCGCTCACCCACTCCCAGGCATCGGCGAACGTGCGCCTGACCTCGCGTCGCAGGAGCGCGTTACCGGGGTCGGCGAGGTGGGGGTCCGCCGAGACGATCGCTCGAGCGTCCTCTCTCGCCTGCTCGACAAGGGCGAAGTCGTCGGTGAGCGAGGCGAGCCTGAGCGCGGGCAGGCCGCTCTGGCGGGGGCCGAGGACGTCACCCTCGCCCCTGAGGCGCAGGTCGTGCTCGGCCAGCTCGAAACCGTCGTTGGTGGACGCGACCGCCTGCATGCGCGCGCGCCCCTCATCGGTCTTCGGGTCCGCGAAGAGGAGGAACTCCCCGGGGTGCTCTCCCCGCCCGATGCGACCGCGGAGCTGGTGGAGCTGCGCGAGACCGTATCGCTCGGCGTTCTCGACGATCATCACCGTGGCGTTGGGGACGTCGACACCCACTTCGATGACCGTCGTGGCGACGAGGATGTCGATCTCGCCCGCACGGAACCGCCGCATGACGTCGCGCTTCTCGGCGGTCTTCATCTGCCCGGTCAGCAGCCCGAGTCGGAGGCTGGGAAACACCTGGCGTCGCAGACGGCCGTACTCGGTGGTGGCGGCCTTGGCCTCGGCCTTCTCGGATTCCTCGACGAGGGGGCAGACGATGTAGGCCTGTCGGCCGGCTGCGACAGCCGCGCGCACCTGGTCGTAGGCGGCGCCACGCGCCCCACGCGGCACCAGTCGCGTGGTGACATGGTCGGGACCGCGGCCGGCCGGGCGGACCCGCAGGTACGAGGTGTCGAGATCGCCGTAGAGCGTCAACGCGAGGCTGCGGGGGATGGGGGTCGCGCTCATGACGAGGAGGTCGGTCGCCTCCCCCTTCTCGCGCAGCGCGAGGCGCTGCGTCACGCCGAAGCGGTGCTGCTCGTCGACGATGGCGAGCGTGAGGTGCGCGAACGCGACGTCGGCCTGGAGGAGCGCGTGCGTGCCGAAGCTCACGCAGACATCCCCGCGCGCGATGGCATCCAGCGTGGCGGCACGCTCGGCGGCGGGCGTCGCGCCGGTCAGGAGGCACCAGGAGACGTCGAGCGCGTCGAGGAGCGGGCCTACCTTCTCGGCATACTGTGCGGCGAGCACCTCGGTCGGCGCCATCATCGCGGCCTGCGTGCCGGAGTCCGCCACAGCGGCGAGCGCCGCCGCGGCCACGGCGGTCTTGCCGGTCCCCACGTCGCCGAGCAGCATGCGGTTCATCGGGCGGCGTGACGCGAGGTCTGCGAGTATCTCGGCGATGGCGTGCTCCTGGTCGGCCGTGAGCTGGAAGCCGACGACGTCCGGGAAGCGTGCCGAGCGCTCGCCCTCCACCTCGTGGACGTGCCCGGTCCGCTCGTCGACGGCGTTGTGGCGGCGCAGGGCCATCCCCACCTGGATGGCGAAGAGCTCGTCGTAGGCCAGCCGTCGTCGCGCGGCCTCCGCCTCGGCGGCGTCCTGGGGGAAGTGCACGGCGCGAAGCGCGTGGCGCAGCGACATCAGGTCACGCGATCTCCGGATCCACGCGGGGAGGTGGTCGGGGAGGTCCCCGGCGTGAGCGAGCGCCTCTGCCGCGAGGCGCCGAACCCAGTTGGTGCTGAGGCCCTCGGTGGCGCGGTGGATCGGGATGATCCGGGCGGTCTCTTCGGGTGCCCGAGCATCGCCGAGCTTCTCGACGAACGGTTGCCGCATCTGCTTCAGACCATACTCCAGCTCGACACGACCCGCGAACGCCACCCGCTCCCCTTCCCGGAATCGCTGCGCCATGTAGGGCTGGTTGAACCACACGCCGATCACCGCCCCGGTCCCGTCGGTGAGCGCGACCTCGACGATGGTAAGGCGTGGGCGTGGTCGCTTGACCGTGATGGCGTGGACCGTGCCGACGACCGTCACGTCGGTGCCGGGTCGGGCGTCCGCAAGGGTCGCACGTGCCGAGAGGTCCAGGTAGCGGAAGGGGACGTGGTGCAGCAGGTCGCGGACGGTCGAGACGCCCAGGCGGGCGAGCGCCTCGGCCCGTCGGTCATCGACAAGACGTACGTCGATGACCGGGGCCTCGGCCGCGGCCAGCGCAGCCGCGCGTCGCTCGGCCTCGGACATGGGACTCCTAGAGCGGGTAGTACGCCAGGCCGACGGCGCCAGGGCCGGCGTACGTGCCGATGACCGCTCCGCACTCGTAGTCGGCGTCGTACTCGTAGCGAGCGCCCGCTGCGTCCAGGGCCGCATGCAGCTCGTCCACGAGGTGCGGAGCAATGGAGTGGAGGATCGCCAGTCGCACCGGGCCGTCGACCGAGTCGGCCGCCACCTGGGCTGCCATCTCGGCGATCGCCTTCTTGGTGCCCTTGACCTTCTTGAACGGCTCGATGGTCCCCTCGGTATTGAACGTCAGGACGGGCTTGATGTTGAGGAGCGAGGCCGCGAGTCCCTGCGCCTTGCCGGCCCGACCGCCCTTCACGAGGTAGTCCAGGGTGTCGAGCGCGAAGAGCAGGCGCAGGTTGTCGACGACGTGCTCCGCCGCCTGCGCGATGGCGTCGAGATCGCCTCCCGCTTGACGTGCGCGAAGCGCCGCCTTGATGACGAGCCCTTCCCCCGCGGTCACGATGCGGGTGTTGATGACCCGGACCGGAACGGGGGCGTTGGCTGCTGCCATCATCGCTGACTCATACGTGCCCGAGAGCGGGGCAGTGATGTGGATCGAGACGATGCCCGTGCATCCGTCGTCGGCCAGCGACTGGTAGACCTCGGCGAATTCGCTGGGGGTGGGCTGCGATGTCTTAGGGAGATCAGGCGCAGCGGCGAGCTTGTCGAAGAAGGTCTCCGGCGTGATGTCGATCCAGTCGAGGTACGTGGTGTCTCCGAAGAGCACCTTCAGCGGCACCATGACGACGTCGTGGTCGGCCAACCACTTGGGGCCAAGGTCGCAGGTGCTGTCACAGACGATCCCGATCTTGCCCATGGCGATCCCTTCGTCGGTCATTCGACTGAGAGAATGACGGGGTAGAGCGGCTGGTCGCCGCGATGCACCTCGATCTCCAGGTCAGGGTAGGCCTCGGCGGCCGCAGCGACGATCCGGTCGGAGTCCTCGTCGGTGAGGTCGGCTCCGGCAAGCACGGTGAGCGTCTCGGCATCCTCGGCGATCACTTCCAGAAGCCGGAGCGCGACGTCGGCGACGTCCTCTCCGACGATCTCGATCTCGTGGTCGTAGATGCCGATCACCTGGCCGGCCTTGATGGGACCGGCCTTGCCCTTGGAGTCCTTGATCGCGGTCGTGACCTCGCCGGTTCGCACGAGCGAGGCGGCATCGGTCATGGCGGCGGCGACGTCCTCAGCAGCGGTGGACGCGCCGTCGTAGGCGAGCATCGCCGAGAAGGCCTCGGCCACCGAGGTCGTCGGAACGACGATCACGGGACGGTCGTGCAAGCCCGCAACCTGTTGCGCGGCCATGATGATGTTCTTGTTGTTGGGAAGGATGATCACCGACGCTGCGTCCACGCGCTGCGCTGCCTCGAGGAGCTCGGCGGTCGACGGATTCATGGTCTGTCCCCCGCTGACGACCTCATCGACGCCGAGGCTGCGGAGTATCTCGGCAAGGCCATCGCCCGCCGCGACCGCTACGAAGCCGATGGGCTTGGCGGGGGCCGCATCCTCGGCCTTAAGCTGGCGGGTCCGCTCGGCGGTCTGACGCCGCATGTTGTTGATGTGGACCTCCGATACCTCGCCCATCGAGGTCGCCCAGGCGAGCACGGCGCCCGGGTCGTCGGTGTGGACGTGGATCTTGTAGGTCTCGGCGTCGCCCACCACGAGCTCAGAACCGCCGGCGTTGGAGATGAAGTCGTCGATGATGCCCTTCTCGGCATCCGCGCCGTGAAGGAGGAACTCGGTGCAGTACAGGTACTCCTCGTCGTCCCAGTCGTTCTCGGGCTGCACGGCGAGCGTAGCCTCGGTGAGCTGGATGTCGCGCTCCTTGAACTCGTGGCCCTCAAGGCCGGCGACGAAGCCCTCGGCCAGCACGGCCAGACCGTAGCCGCCGGCATCGACGACGCCGTTCTCCTTGAGGACCGGGAGGAGCTCCGGACCCCGGCGGACCGACTCGTACGCGGCCTGGACCACGCTGTCGAGCAGCTCATCGGTGGTCGAGCCGGCGTCCGCACCCACGCGAGCGACCTTCGCGGCGTCCTTGAGCACGGTGAGCATCGTGCCCTCGACCGGCTTGCGGACCGCCTGGAAGGCGACCTTCTGTGCGCGCTCGAGCGCGTCGGCCACCGCCTGGGGACCGAGCTGCGCGCACTCCCCGACGACCTCGCAGAGGCCGCGGAGGATCTGGCTCAAGATGACGCCCGAGTTCCCGCGTGCGCCCATGAGCGAGCCGTGGGTGATCGCGCGGCATACATCGGCGAGCGAGGCTTCGGACGCAAGCGCGTCGAGATCCGTCATCACCGCGTCCATGGTCAGTGACATGTTCGTGCCGGTGTCGCCATCGGGCACCGGGAAGACGTTCAGCTTGTTGATGTCTTCCTTGCGGGCCTTGAGAGCCTCGGCTGCGGCCGCGACGAGCAGCGCGGCCGACGGTCGATTCGGATGGTCGGCCATGCCCTCTCCCGGGTTACTTGCGGACCTTGATGCCCTGAACGTGGACGTTGATGTCCGTCACCTGGACATCGGCGTCGTGCGTGAGCGCGTAGCGCACGCGGTCGACGAGGTTGCGGGAGACCTCGGCGAGGTTGGTCCCGTGTTCGACGACGATGTAGAGATCGACCGTGACGTGCTTGTCGTCCTCATTGTTGATGACGACGCCCTTGCGGAGCTTGTCGCCGGAGAGAAGCTGCGCGACGCCGTCCTTGAGCGACGGGCTCGCCATACCGACGACGCCGTAGCACTCGAGGGCGACGAAGCCGGCGATATCGGCGAGGACATCGTTCGCGATGGTGACTGTGCCTTTGACCGCGTCCGTCATTACGGGGTCCTCCTCGGAACACGCTCGTCCAAAGTCAGACCAGTATAGCGGAAACGTTGAGTTCACATCGGGCGTCGGAGTGGTTGTTTCGGCTCGTTGGCACATGGTAGTATGTGTGCGCTTTTCGCCCATGCGCGTCCGGCACCGGACGCAGTGATATGTGAGGAGATCGACAGATGTCCCAGGTCTGCAGCGTCTGCGGCAAGAAGCCGACCGCCGGGCGCAACGTCAGCCACTCGCACCGCGTCACGAACCGGATGTTCTACCCGAACATCCAGCGTGTGACGGTGGTCGTGGACGGCACGAAGAAGAAGAAGAACGTCTGCACCAAGTGCCTGAAAGCGGGCAAGGTCCAGCGCGGCTGACCGAACGTCACGTGCCGTAACCAGGGACCCGGTTCCGCCCACCCTTGAGGACGTCGTTGAGGACGTCGACCACGGATGGGTCGAACTGGGTCCCTGCTTTGTCGTTGATCTCGGCGAGGGCCTGATCGGGGCGCATGGCGCTGCGGTATGGCCGCTCCGAGGTCATCGCGACATAGGCGTCGGCCACCGCGAGGATCCTCGCTCCAAGAGGGATGGACTCGCCGGCGATGCCCCCGAGATACCCCTCCCCGTCGAACCACTCGTGGTGGTGATACACGATCGGCACCACGCTGCGCAGCGCGGGCGCCTCGGTCAGGATCTCGGCGGCGATCTGCGGGTGCATCTTGAGCAGTGCGCGCTCGACTGTGGACAACGGGCGCTGTTCGGTAAGGACTGACTCCCCCGCCTGCGACATCCCGATGTCGTGGAGCAGCGATGCGATCCGCAGCGCTTCGAGGTGCTCCTCCTCAAGCCCGAAGCTGGCGGCGATAGCCATCGCGAGATCCACGACGCGATCGGTACCGCCTGCGGCGTAGGGGTCCTTCGTCTCCATGGCGAGGGCCAACGCGCGCAGGGTATCGAAGTAGAGGTCCCGGGAGGATGCGACGGCGCGGGCGTTGCGGAATGCGACGGCGGTCTGCTTGCCGAGCGTCTCCAGCGCGCGCAGGTGAGAGTCCGTGAAGCGAGACGGGAACGACTTGCTGCCGACGTTCAGGACGCCGAGGATACCGTCGTCATCTCCGATGGGGACGGACACGGCGGAGCGCACGCCATGGCGACGGATCCCGCGCTGCTGACGGGCGGGCAGGTCTTCGATGAGCAGGGGCTGGCCGGTGGCGAGCACCCAACCGGCGATGCCTTCACCTGATGCGATCGAGGTCTCCTTGACGACATCGGCGGGCAGGCCATGCGATTGAACGATGACGAGCCGTTCAGTCGTCGCTTCGAGGAGCATCACGCTCGCCGTGGCGGCATCGCAGAGTCGCAGGGCGCGCTCCATGGCCGTCGAAAGAACCTCATCGGGGTCAAGTCTGCGGCTTAGGTCGCGTGCAGCCTCGATCAGCGAACGGGCGAGCTCCGTCTCGCTCTCGGCCACATGGAGCGCGAGCGCCCCGTGGAGTGCCGGGCGCACGCACGCGACCAGCGCATCAAGCGAGGCGGGATCATCGACGGCGGAGCCCGAGAGATCGATGCCGGCGACGCCGGTGGCGCCCCCCGCGTGCAAGGGGAACGCGTAGCGCGCGATCGTCCGCGACTCGTCGCCCGGCGCTCGGACGGTGGCGATCTCCTCGAAGAGGCGCGCATCGTCGCGAGCGACCCGTGCCATCACATCATCGCCGTCGAGCGATACCGGCGCCTGGGTCGGGCCCATCGGTCCCACGGCCGCTATGGGCCGGAGCGTCCCGGACGACTCATCCACGAGCCAGAGGTGAGCCGAGACCGGATGGACGTCGGACCCGACGGAGCGCATGAGCGTGCGCAAGACGTGCTCGGGAGCGAGGGACTCATCGACGACCGGGGCCGCTGCGTCGGATCGAGCGGGAGCGGCGGCCGTCGGGCGCGCAGCTCCACGCGAGAACGCCGGGGCGACCAGCACGATGAAGGCGGCCGTACATATGGCGGCAAGGACTCCCAGCGCAGGCGATGGCAGCACGACCGCGGCACCGCCGAAGGCGGCAGCCGCCAGACCCACCGCAAGAGATGATGCGGCGCGCCGGTGTCCGCCCGGGCTGTGACCTTGCTGCGACATCCGTCTCCGACCGTCGTGCGCGAGCGTGCGGCCTCGGCGGGCCGCATACGTCGCTTATCGGCAGCACGGATGTATCACTATAGTGCGCCTGGCGTCGACACGCTCGCAGGGCCGGTCGTCATCACCAGCAGCGTACCCGTTCCAACGCGTATCGTGACGATATCGGCGACCGCCTCGTTGCTGATACCGAGCGACGAGAGCGGCTCGAGCCGCGCGCCTGAGAGCGGGTAGCGCAGTCCCTCGAGGACGACGCCATCGCAGGGGGTCACGGCCACGCACGCGACCGGGGTGCCGGGAGCCACCCGGAGCCGTACGCCCGGACGATGCGTGCCCTCGAGGGCGTGGATGGTGAGCGACGGCTCGACGAGACGCGCCCGCAGATCCGCGCAGCGAGCGAGGGCACCGAGATTAGCGAGCGTGTGATCGAGGCGTCCCCCGAGGCAGGCGGTGAAGACGATCTCGTCGGCGCCGCGGCGCCGTGCGCGGTCGACGCACAGGTCGAGGTCGGAGGCGTCCTTCGCGATGGGGGCTTTCGTCGTCGGGACGTGTGCTGCCTCCAGGCGCTCAACCGCGCCCGGTCGGGCGGAGTCGAAATCTCCCACCACGACGTCGGGCCTGATCCCATTGTCGAGCAACCACTCCCCTGCGGCGTCGGCGGCGATCACGATGTCTGCCCAGGGCACGAGGGACGCCACGACCTCAGCCGAGCCGAGAGCGGGTGACGCGCCGACGATCAGACAGCGTGTCATCCCTGCCTCGATCCAGCGACCGGGACCACACGCGAGAGGACCGGAAGCACTGCGAGGGCGGCGGTGGCACAGAGGATGGCTGAGAGCGGCACGTACGAGTTGTACACGAGGGAGTAGAGCCACACGGGCTGACCTTCGGGAGCGTATGCACCAAAGAAGACCACTCCTGAAAGCCAGTGGACGCCCCAGCGCGCTGTGGCCCCGAGGGCGATGGCGGGGACGACGCTGGTCCAGACCGCGCGCGCCTGGCGTCCGCGTTCGACGGCGTTGCGCCACGCGGGTGCAGCGATCCCCGCAAGCCCGCACATGAGGTATGCGACGGGGTAGTCGAGGAGATACTGCGCCCAGTGTACGGGTGGGTACGGGTCGATGAGGAAGTCCACCACCCCGTACAGCGCTCCGGCCACCAGACCCACAATGGGGCCCCGCCGCACGGCGAGCACGAAGAGCGGCAGCATGACGAGGGAGATCGTGCCTCCCTGGGGCATGCGCCAGAGCTTCAACGCATTCAGGACGGCGGCCAGTGCGATCGTGAGCGCGATCTCGGTGAGGATCCGTGTACGCGACTCAGTCATGGTGCTCTCCCTTCCGGTGTACCGCAGGCGCGGTACGGGAAGAGCGTGGGGACCTGAGGGGGGCAGTGCCCCGGATACCGTTATGCTGGTCCGCATTATCGGTCCAGTCGTTCGGTCGCGACGTCGCGTCGCCTCTCAGCCGCTCACGCAGCTCCCGATACGGTTGTGACGCCGCTATGGTGGCATGCCGCCGCTCGCGGCGCAACCGGCTACTACTCCATGGCCCTCAGGTACGGATACGGGTTGACCGCCGCTCCGCCGTTGGGGTGGATCTCGAAATGGAGATGTGGAGCGCTGGCGCTGGCGTTGCCGGTGCTTCCGACGTAGCCGATCACCTGTCCGGCACTGACCCGTCCGGAGCGGACAGCATAGCTCTGCAGGTGCGCGTAGTAGAACGCCCAGCCGTTGGTGCCGGTGAGCCAGATCGTGAGCCCGCCGAGGCTGTTGGACTTGGCGCGTACCGTACCGGCCATGACGGCGACGGTCGGCGTGCCATGCGGTGCCATGATGTCCGTGCCCTTGTGGGACCTGCCGCCTGAGCGGGCGGCTCCCCACGTATCGGTGTAGTAGTAGGTGCCGCGGACCGGGAAGACCATGCCATTGGAGCCCGGGCTATAGGTCACGCCACTCTTCGCAGCCTCGCGCTTCAGCGCGGCCTCGAGGTCGGCGAGCGCCTTGTCGTACTCGGCCTGGGTGCTCTTGAGCTTCGACTCGAGCGCATCCGCGCGCTTCTTGAGGTCTGCGGCCTCCTTGGACTGCTGCTCCTTGAGCTCGAGAACCGCGGCGCGCCGTTCCTCGAGTTGTGCCTGCAACGACTCGACCTCGGCGATCACGTCCGCGTCATGCTCGCCGATGCGCTGCATGTACTCGACACGCATGAGGATGTCGTCCAGGTCGTCGCTCGTGAGCAGGAGCGCGATGTACTCGCTGCTCCCCCGCCGGTACATCTCGTTGACGCGCTCGCCGAGACGAGCTTGCGCTTCGGCCAACTGCTGCCTGGTCTCAGCAAGCTCCTTGTCCGTCTGTGCCAGCTCGGCCTTGGTCTTGTCGAGCTCCCAGTACGAATCGGAGTATGCGTCACCGGCGCGCTTCGCCTCGGCGCGGAGCGAGGCGAGCTTGTCCTTGAGCTGCGACACCTCGGACTTCGCGCCGAAGGCGACTGCCGGCATCATGAGCGCCACGACCATGGTCACGGCGAGTATCAGTCGTCCTTGTCTCGAACCCATCATCACCATCCGCATGCGGGTCATACCGCACTAGTGTACATGACCGGAGCGGTCACTCTCCGCCATAGGTAACGCCCAGGGCACGGTAAAGGGAACGGGCTATGGTATCTCCCCACGCGGGGTCGGCCAGGCGCGAGGCATCCGCCGGATCCTCGAGCGCACCGAGGCTCACCCGCACGCCGGGCGATCGGACCGCGCTGAGCACGTCGTCTGAGCGCGACCCGGGAGGCAGGACGCTGAGCCCGGGGAGCCGCGCGGCGGTCGTCATCGTGGCAGCCAGGTCGGTAGCGGCAGTGGCGACGCTCGCTTCCTGCGACGAGGCGGCGAGGATGATGACACCCGGGGGCTCACGCAGAACAACGACCAGCCCCACGTTGGCGATGGTGTCGGCCGCCTTGAGCGTATCGACACGGTCGGCACCCGCTGTGGCCGATGACACTGCGGAGCGTGTCAGGACGACGCGCGCACCGGAGGCCTCCAAGAGGGCCTGCAGTCTGCGCGCGACGTCGAGCGCCAGGTCAGTGGCATCGTCGGTGGGCCCGGGTGCCGGATCGATGCCGAAGACGAGGCCCTCCAGGTCATACGGCAACAGGACCGATGCATCGAGCGACTTGGCGGCTACGGTCAACCGGACCGCGTCTCCCGTGCGGATGTCGCCGCCCGGCGCAGGAAACGACTCGAGGACGATGCCTTCGGGGCTCGTGGATGTGCGCCTGTCGAGCACGACGGTCAGGCCACGCTGGGACAGCAGAGACGTGGCGCCTTCCAGGTCGCGCCCGATGACGTCGGGCATCGCGAAGGTCTCAGAGCCGGCCGATACGATCACCGTGACGACGGTGTCACGTCTGACCGACGTGCCCGCGGCGGGACTCTGGCTGACGACGCTGCCTTCCGGGACCTCCACGGAGAACTGGCGACGACCCTCGGCCATCGCCAGTCCGGAGAGCGCGAGGCTATCGCTCGCCACCGCGAGCGGAAGGCCGCTCACGTCCGGCACAGCGCGTAGCGACGATCGATACCGCCACACGCCGAGGGCGGCAGCACTTGAGAGGATGATGATCACAGCCAGGACCGACGGGACGAGCCACCGCGGCACCAGCGGTCTTCTGCGAGGTCGTTCGCTCATGCTGCGAGTATAGCAACTGCGATGCCGAATACCCGTGGTGACCTGCAGAGATGGCCACGGGGCTTGCGACCCGCGCCTGTGGGACGGTATCGTACGGTACCGCCGTCCCGCCAGAGACCCCTGGAGGTCGCTGATGCCCACGTACGACTATCGCTGCCGCGACTGCGACGCGACGTTCGAGATCACCCGTCCCATCGGGGACGGCTCCCCTGTCTGCTGCCCCGGGTGCGGAGGCGAGACCAAGCGCGTCTTCACGCCCGTCGGGGTCGTCTTCAAGGGCAGCGGATTCCACAACACCGACTATCGAGCGTCGGGCGATGGCGCCGCGAGCTCCACGGTATCAGCCCCGGCTTGCCCGAGCGCCGGATCCGAGGGGTGCGCGTCCTGTCCGGCGGCGTCCGGGGACAAGCCATAGCGACCGTCACGGCGTCACGTACGAACAAAGGCCCCCGGTGACGGGGCCTTTGTGCACGCACACCGCTCGGCGCTGTGTCAGTCCATGCGGACCCAGAAGCGCTCGGCGCCCGTTCGATACACGGTCTCGATGAAACGCACGGTCCCCGTCTTGCCGTCCATGGCGACGGAGTGCGTGCGAGCGCCCTGACCGAAGTATTTCACACCGCGCAGCATCTCCCCGTCGGTGACGCCGGTGGCGATGAAGGCCGCCTCGTCTGTGTTGACCAGGCAGTCCATGTCGAGCACACCATCGATGTCGCAACGCGCCATCTTCTCGGCGCGCGCCCGCTCCTCGTCGTTGCGGAAGCCGAACCGACCCATGAACGTCCCGCCGATGCACTTCATCGCCGCGGCGGCGAGCACGCCCTCCGGTGCCCCACCCGCTCCCATGTACAGGTGGATGCCGGTGCCTTCGATGGAGGTGGCCACCGCGCCAAAGACGTCCCCGTCGGAGATCAGCCGGATCCGGGCACCCGTCTGACGCACCTCGGCGATCAGGTCGGCGTGCCGGTCTCGGTCCAGGACGCAGACGACGATGTCCTCCACAGGGCGGTTGAGGGCTTTGGCCACGTTGCGGACGTTCTCAGTGGGAGTCGCGTCGATGTGGACGGCCCCTGCGGCGGCAGGGCCGGTGGCGATCTTCCACATGTAGGTGTCGGGCGCGTTCAGGAGCGTGCCCTTGGGACCGAACGCGAGGACGGCAAGCGAGTTGGGCTGACCGTACGCGGTGAGGTTGGTGCCTTCAAGCGGGTCGACGGCGATGTCGATAGGCTCGCCGCCGCCGCCGACCTTCTCGCCGATGTAGAGCATCGGGGCCTCGTCCCGCTCGCCCTCACCGATGACGATCTCGCCGCTGATCTCGAGAATGTCGAAGGCCTCGCGCATCGCCTCGACCGCGGCGCGGTCAGCCGAGTGCTTGTCTCCCTTGCCCATCCACCGCGCCGCAGCCAGCGCAGCGGCCTCGGTGACCTCGAGCATCTCTACGATACGCGTGTTCCGCATGTCGGTACTCCTCCCTCGGAACGTGCTCCATCGATCGTCACGTGACGCGTCTCAAGCGGGCAACGAAGTGGCCATCAGGACCTCCGAGCGGCGGCCACGAGCGGAAGCACCGCCTGTCGGTGATGAACCTTCCCCACTCCCCGGCCACGAAGGATTCCACCGGTTCGAGCTCCCACGTGCCGTCGGTCTCCGCGAGGAACGCCGAGACGACATCCTCGTTCTCACTGCGGGTGACCGTGCAGGTAGAGTACACCATAACGCCGCCCGGCCGGACAACGGAGGCCGCCGAGGACATGAGTGCGCCCTGCAGCTCGGCGAGTCGCGCGGGATCACCCGGGTCGAGGCGCCAGCGCTTGTCAGGATGGCGGCGCAGCGACCCGATACCGGTGCACGGCGCGTCGATCAGGGCGAAGTCGAAGCTTCCCAGGCGGGCGAGCTCCCCGGCATCGGTGGCATCGACGGTCACCGCGGTGACCCCTGGAACCCTGAGCTCGGTCATGCGCCGCTCGAGGATGCCGGCCTTGAACGCGTGCACATCCACGCTCGTGACGCGGACCGGCCCTCCCCGGCGCGCCGCGACTGACTGGACGCCGAACGTCTTGGTGCCGCGTCCTGACGCGACCTCGAGCACCGACGCTCCAGGGTCGGGGGCGAGGACCACCGGCGCGAGCTGGGCGGCGGCGTCGGTGATCACCGCATAGCCGGCAGCGGTCGCGCTTCCGCGGACCGCCGCTGCGCCCTTACGGCACACCACGGCGAGATCGTCGGGCGGCGACGCGGCGGGCTCGGCCCCGTCGTCTGCAAGGCGCCGGAGGCACTCCTCGGCAGAAGCACGAAATGGGTTGAGGCGCGCGTAGAGCGGAGCCGGTTCCTGGTCGGCGGTGAGCATCTCCGTCGCCGCCGACCACCCGAGGTCATCGATGAGGAGCTCGACGAGCCAGAGCGGATGGGCGGTCGACCGTGCAAGAGCGGCAGTGTCGGAACCCGGGTCGCCCCACGGGAAGTCGGCTGCGTGCTCCGAGAGTCGACGCAGGACGGCGTTGACGAGCCCGGTGGCCTGAGGACGGACCGTGCGCGCGGCGGTGACCGCCTGATCGACCGCGGCCCGCGCGGGCGTCCGGGCGAACAGGAGCTCGTAGGCACCGAGCCTCAGGATGTCGAGGAGGCGCGGCTCGAGCCGTGCCGGAAGCGTGGCGTGCTCGCCGAGCGCCTCGTCAAGCGTTCCCTCGGCCGCGATGACGCCGAAAGCGAGGCGACGCGCGAACGCCGCCTGGACGGTGGGGAGCCCGGCGCGGGCGACCTCCTCGTCCACGACCTGCCGGGCGAACGCGTCGCGTCTCCGGATGGCCGAGAGGGCCGAGAGCGCGGACGCTCGAGCCGGGTCCAGGGGCATGTCAGAGCGCCGTCCACTCGGCGGAGTCGTCGAGACGCGCGCCGCACGACCACGCGTCTCCGCTCATGCTCGCGCGGCCGGCAGGCCTCACGACGGTCAGCTCGACGCCACCGTCGGAGAAGCCCACGACAAGCCCGCCGGGACCGGCCTGCACGGACCCCATCGGGAGCGTCGTGACCGAGGCCTGCGCGGCGGCCACGGTCATGCACGTATCGCCGACACGCAGCCGCGCTGGCGCCCTGCGCGAAGACGCCCGGATCCTGCGTAGCGCTGTGGCGACGTCGAGGTCGGGGCAGAGCGCGACATCCTCGGCGGTGATCTTGGGCGCGTACGTCGCCTGTGACTCGTCCTGGGGGGTCCAGCTGACGGTGCCGGTGGCGATCGCGGCCAGCGTCGCCACCAGCGCCTCGGCGCCCGCGGCGGCGAGAACGTCCGCGAGCTCGTCGGCGGTGAGGTCTTCGATCGGAACGGGCACCTGTGATGCGTAGGGTCCCGTATCGAGGCCCTCTTCCATCCGCATGATGCTGACGCCGGTGACCTCGTCACCTGCGAGGATGGCGCGCTCGATAGGCGCCGCGCCGCGGTAGCGCGGCAGCAGCGAGGCGTGGACGTTGATGCAGCCGTGGGCGGGGATGCCGAGGACCTCGCGGGGCAGGATCCTGCCGTATGCGGCCACGCAGATGACATCGGGTCGGAGCGCGGCGAGGGTGCCGGTCACCGCCGGGTCGCGGAGCGACTCCGGCTGATAGACGGGAAGGCCCGCGGCAGCGGCAGCGTGTTTGACGGGGGGCGGCGCGGGGCGTCGACCGCGACCCGACGGGCGATCCGGTTGCGTGAACACGCCGAGAACGCGATGCGCACTGACGAGCGCCTCGAGCGACGGGACCGCGAACCGGGGGGTCCCCATGAATACGACGTCCATGCTCCCCCTCTTCCGGCGCTAGCGACCCTCGGTGGAATGCACCTCGTTGTACGTCCGCAGCGCGGCCTTGCGGGCCTCTCCCTGCACCCGGTCGAGGATCAGAACGCCATCGAGATGATCGGTCTCGTGCTGGATGACGCGGGCGACGAAACCCTCAGCGTCCACGGTCACCTCCTCGCCCTCGAGCGTGAGGCCGACACATACGATGCGCTGGCTCCGCTCGATAGGAACCGAGATGCCCGGGACCGACAGGCACCCCTCCTCGTCCAGTTCCGTCTCCTCGGAGCGCTCGATGATCTCGGGGTTGCAGAGCGCGTGCAGCTCGTCGTCGACATCGAAGACGATGACGCGCTTCTGGATGCCGATCTGCGGCGCGGCGAGCCCGACGCCCTGATGCTCGTACATCGCCTCGGCCATGGCGCGAACGAGCGCCCGCAGACCTCCATCGGTCTTCGGGTCGACATCCGCTGCCTTCTGCTTCAGAGCGGGGTCCGGATGGGTCAGCACGCGCATCTCCACATTCCAATCGGCGAGTTCGGATGAGGGCATAGCAAAGGCGATGCCGCTCACCGGTATTGTACCAAGCCTCACCACGGGGGCCGAAGCGCTTCAGACGAGCTCGATGGGATCCACGTCGACGACGACGGACGTCCCCTCAGGCACCCGGATCGCATCGACGACCGGACCGACCGCTGCGGCGACCGGCGCGTCAGGGGACGCCTTCACGAGGACGTGCCAGCGATGGCGGCCCTTCAGACGAGCGAGCGGCGCCGGCGCCGGCCCGATCACCGTCCAGTCGTCCGGAAGCCCGGCCGCAAGAGCACGGGCGACCTCGGCGGAGGCCGCGCGTGCTTCGCGCAGGGCGCCGCTCGTCACGATGACGTTACAGAGGCGTCCGAACGGCGGGTAGCCGAGCGGGCGGCGGTCGGCCTGCTCTGACTGCAGGAGCAGTCCGGGGTCGCGTTCGGCCACTGCGCGTATCGCGGGGTGCTCGGGCCAGTACGTCTGGATCACGACCGTGCCGGGTGCCTCGCCGCGTCCGGCCCGCCCGGAGACCTGCTCCAGGAGTTGGAACGTGCGCTCCGCCGCGCGGAAGTCCGGCACATGCAGCGTGGTGTCAGCATTCAACACACCGACGAGGACGACGTCGGGATAGTCGAGTCCCTTGGCCACCATCTGCGTGCCGAGCAGCACGCCGGACCCCGTTGCTTCGAAGCGTGCAAGCGCGCGCTCGTGTCCGCCCTTCCCCGTCGTCGTATCGGCGTCCATGCGGACGACGGGCAGAGCCGGGAAGAGCGAGGCGAGTTCCTCTTCGACGCGCTGCGTTCCCGCCCCGAAGCGGCGCAGGTACGCGCTGCCGCAGCGAGGGCACGTCACGGGCGCGGGGTGCGTGGCACCGCAGTGATGGCAGACGAGGGTTCGAGTGGTGTCATGGTACGTAAGCGATACCGAGCAGCTCTCACATCGGGGGACGAAGCCGCATTCGCGGCAAAGGAGGAAGGATGCATACCCCCTTCGATTGAGGAAGAGCACGGCCTTGGCGCCGTCCTCGGCCACGCGGCCGAGTCCCTCGAGCAGAGGTCGGGAGAACATGGAGCGATGGCCGTCGGAGAACTCGGCCCCCATGTCGACGATCGTGACAGCGGGCGGTCGACCGCCGCCGACACGTTCCGGCAACGCGATGCGACGATACCGTCCCGTCTCGGCCCGGTGCAGGCTCTCCATGCTCGGCGTGGCCGAGCCCAGCACGAGCACGGCCCCGCGATCGCGGCAGATGGTCTCGGCGACCTCTCGCGCATGGTAGCGCGGCGTGCTCGACTGCTTGTACGAGGGCTCGTGTTCCTCATCGATGATCACGAGACGCAACCCCTCGACGGGAGCGAACAGCGCGGAGCGCGCACCGACCACGACGTCGACCACGCCCTCCATGACGAGTTGCCATTGGTCGAAGCGCTCTCCCGGGGAGAGCCTGCTGTGAAGGACGGCGACGCGGTCGCCGAAACGGCTCCTGAAGCGACCCACCGTCTGCGGCGTCAGCGATATCTCCGGGACCAGCACGATGGCGCGGCCGCCTCCGGCCACCGCGTCCTCGATCGCGCGGAGGTACACCTCCGTCTTTCCGGAGCCCGTGACGCCGTCGCACAGCACCACGTCGCCCGGGGACGCCGTGCGGATAGCCTCGAGCGCGTCCGCCTGGCCCTCCGAGAGCCGCTCGTGTCGCGGCGCTGCGTAGGCGCGCGCGTCCGGTCCCCGCACGCGACGGCGCTCTTCGACCTTCACGACGCCGAGTTCCTCGAGCCGTCGCAGGGCCCCGTCCACATGGCCGAGAGCAGCCCGCAGCTCCGGTGCGGTGACGGGACCGGCGACGAGCGCGTCGAGCACGGCGCGCTGGAGCGTTGCGTTGGCGGCGGGTGCGAACGTGGCGCCCGCGACGAGCGAGACCACGCGCTCGGTGGCGGGCCGAGCGGCAGGCGGCTTCAGCCGGTAGGTGCGCTCGGCAGAGCGTGCACGGTTCCGACGAGCCAGACGGCGCGACTCGGCCGGGGAGAGGTCATCGTCCCAGATCGTCTCCCCTGTCTCGACGTCGCGCCAACCACGCTGAAGGGTGGGCGCGCCGCCCGGGGGCAGGAACAGCCGGAGCGCCTCAGCGAGCGGGGCATGGTACTCCTGAGCGATCCACCCAGCGGTACGAACCGCGCCCGGAGAGAACATGGCGGGGCCGAGGACGTCGGCGATGGGTCGGACGTCCTGAAACTCGGTCTCGGCCATCCGACCGACCACGAAACCGATCGCGGCACCCGCCCCGAGCGGGAGCAGCACGGGCGCGCCGGTCACCGCGCGCGCGTCGAGCGCGCTGGGGACGGCGTAGTCGAGCGGCGCGTCGAGCGCGCGCGTGGGCAGGTCGACCACTACACGGGCGTAGCCTGCGATGGGCGTGATCTCATCCATGAGTCGAAGCATAGCGGAGCCCGCCGACATCGTGCCGACGGGCTCCGTATGACTGCTCTGACGGGATCAGCCGATCGCTGCGCGCAGCGCGTCCACGCGGTCGGTGCGCTCCCACGTGAAGTCGCCGTCGTCTCGCCCGAAGTGCCCGTACGCCGCCGTCTTGCGGTAGATCGGACGACGAAGGTCGAGGTCGCGGATGATCGCGCCGGGACGCAGGTCGAACACCTCGTTGACGGCCCTCTCGATGGCGCGCGGGTCCACCGTGGCCGTGCCGAACGTCTCGACGAGCACGGAGAGCGGGTGCGCGACGCCGATCGCGTAGGCGAGCTGGATCTCGCACCGCTCTGCGAGGCCCGCGGCGACGACGTTCTTGGCGACCCACCGTGCTGCGTACGCCGCTGACCGGTCGACCTTGGTGCAGTCCTTGCCCGAGAAGGCGCCGCCGCCGTGGCGACCCATGCCGCCGTAGGTGTCGACGATGATCTTGCGGCCCGTCAGACCAGAGTCTCCCATGGGTCCGCCGATGACGAAGCGGCCGGTGGGGTTGACGTAGATCTCAGCGCCCTCCCACTCAAGCTCCTCGAGCGCGAAGACCGGCTCGATCACGTGCTCGATGAGGTCCGGTCGCATCAGGTTCTCGATGTCGACGCCGTCGGCGTGCTGCGTGGAGATGAGGATCTTCTCCACGGCGACCGGCTTGTCATCCTCGTAGCGGACGGTGACCTGCGTCTTGCCATCGGGCCTGAGGTAATCGATCACGTCCGCCTTGCGGACGGCGGTGAGACGCTCGGCCAAGCGGTGCGCGAGGTAGATGGGCGCGGGCATCAGCTGCGAAGTCTCCGTGCATGCGTAGCCGAACATCATGCCCTGGTCGCCGGCGCCGATGCGGTCGAGCGGGTCCGTGTCGCCGTGCTTGATCTCGTACGCCTCGTCGACACCCTGCGCGATGTCGGGGCTCTGCTCGTGGATGGCGGTCACGACGCCGCATGTCTCGTAGTCGAAACCGTACTTGGCGCGCGTGTAGCCGATGTCCTTCACGGCGTGTCGGACGATCGTGGGGATGTCCACATAGGCGTGCGTGCGGACCTCGCCGGCGACCACGATGAGTCCGGTGGTGGTCAGCGTCTCGCACGCGACGCGGACGTAGTCAGGAGATGCGGCTGACCCCTTGTCGGTCACATAGCCTTCCTCGGCAAGCTCGCCCTCGCGCGTGATGATCGCGTCGAGGATCGCGTCCGAGATCTGGTCGCACATCTTGTCGGGGTGTCCCTCGGTGACGGACTCCGAGGTGAACAGGTACTCGCGCTCGGCCATTGACGCTCCTCACTCTCCGGCCCGGCAGCACCGGGCTTGATCCTTCGGTCCCGGGCAAGAGAAAAGCCCCTTGCCCGGACAGACAAGGGACCTCGGCATGGCGCACACGCGCCTCGCTATTCCCTCATCTTCCAGACGTATCCGTCTGCCGCAATGTGGCACCGTGCGCCGCTTTCGCGTCGGTTGCCGGGGTGTCGTCGGGTGCGGTCCCTCGACCCTCTGCAGCGCCTGAGCGCTGCCTCGTGATGAGAACGAACGCACCATAGCACGCCCCGCCGTGACTGCCAAGCGCACGACGACGCGGTATAGTGGTGCGACCGCAGAACGATCCGGGAGGTGCCATGAAGCCGTCTCAGCTGCTCGACCGCGCGACGCTGTACATCGAGGGCGCCGTCGCCGGCCTCCTTGTCATCCTCGCCGCGCTCGGCGTCGTCGACATCGTGATCAAGATGTACGAGGTCACCCTCGCCGAGGGGTTCATGACGCCGGAAGGCATCACGCGCACGATCGACACGGTGCTCGTCGTCTTCATCGTCATCGAGCTCATACGGATCGCGGTCGCCTATATGCAGCACAAGAACGTCGTCGGGACAGTGCTCGAGGCGGGTCTGGTCGCGGTCGTCCGGAAGCTCGTCATCTTCGAGAGCACCGAGAAGGTCCTTGAGAAGGCGGGCGCGCTCGCGGTGCTCATCCTCGCTGTCGGCATCACGTGGTATCTGCTGCGTCGGACCGAGAAGGACGCGCCAGACGTCGCATAGCGATCCTGTGCCCGGCCGTGTGAGAGAAGGGAAGTCCGTGAGCCAGCCTGTCCGCGTTCGCTTCGCGCCGAGCCCCACCGGCCACCTGCACATCGGTGGCGCGAGGACGGCGATCTACAACTGGGCGTTCGCGCGCCGCAACGGGGGAGCCTTCGTGCTGCGGATCGACGATACCGACCCCGAGCGGTCCACCGCCGAGAACACCGCCGCCATCCTCCGCTCCCTGCGCTGGCTCGGTCTGGACTGGGACGAGGGTCCCGAGGCGGGCGGGCCGTACGGGCCGTACTTCCAGACGGCGCGGGGACCCCTGTACGACGAGGCGCTCGCCCGGCTCCAGGAGGCGTCAGCCGTCTACCCCTGCTTCTGCTCGCCGGAGGAGCTTGCCGAGAAGCGCGATGCGTCCCGCGCTGCGGGCGGTCCCGCAGGGTACGACCGGACCTGCCGCTCGCTCGAGCCGGCCGCGGCCGCCTCGCGCATCGCCTCCGGCGAGCCGCATGTGTGGCGCATCGCGGTGCCTGAGTCCCGAGGGGACGTCATCTTTGACGACGCCATCCGCGGGACGGTCACCTTCCCCGCCGACGCGCTCGACGATTTCGTCGTCGTGCGCTCGGACGGCACGCCCACGTACAACTTCGCGACGGTGGTCGACGACGTGTCGATGGAGATCACTCACGTCGTCCGCGGAGATGACCACCTGTCGAACACGCCGAGACAGATCGTGGTGTTCGAGGCGCTCGGCCAGGCCGTTCCGACGTTCGCGCACCTGAGCATGATCCTCGGC
Organism: Anaerosomatales bacterium; assembly: GCA_030019445.1. GTDB lineage: Bacteria > Actinomycetota > Coriobacteriia > Anaerosomatales > Anaerosomataceae > JASEEU01. The sequence goes on from JASEEU010000001.1 coordinate 413,723, forward strand.
TCTGACGGCAAGCGGCTGTCGAAGCGCCACGGCGCGACGTCGGTCGAAGCGTACCGGGACGAGGGGATCCTCCCCGAGGCGCTCGTCAACTACCTTGCGCTTCTCGGCTGGTCGCTCGATGACAAGACGACCGTGTTCGACGCGGCCACGCTCGTGGACAACTTCTCGTTCGACCGTGTCTCCAAGAATCCGGCGGTCTTCGATCCGGAGAAGCTCGCATGGCTCAACGGGGTGTACATCCGCGACCTCTCCCCGGCCGAGTTCGCCGAGCGCGTGACGCCGTTGCTCGTCGACGCCGGACTGCTCCGTGCCGAAGACGCGGCGACGCGCCGCCCCTGGCTCGAGTCCCTCGCGCCCTTGGTGGCCGAGCGGGTCAAGCGCCTCACGGAGGTCCCGCCGGCGGTGGCATTCCTCTTCGCCGACGACATCGAGATCGATCCGTCCGCTGCCGAGAAGGTCCTCAGCGTCCCGGGCGCTCGTGCGGCGCTCGAGACGGCTGCTCACGAGCTGGGCGCCGTGGAGCCGTACGAAGCGGCGGCGATCGAGAGCGCGCTGCGCGCCGTGCCCGAGCGCCTCGGCCTGAAGCCGAAGCAGGTCTTCCAGGCCGTGCGCGTCGCGATCAGCGGCAGCACCGTGAGTCCCCCGCTGTTCGAGTCACTGGAGCTGCTCGGCCGTGAGCGCGCTGTCGCACGGCTCGAAGCGGCCACGCGACTGGCCGCCGAGTAGCCCGGGCGGGTTGACACGTGCCCGACCCGCAGGTAGGATTCCTATTCGCGCCCAGGAGCGCCTGGGGCGCGATGGGGTGTGGTGTAACTGGCAACACGTCGGATTCTGGTTCCGAAGAGTCTAGGTTCGAGCCCTAGCACCCCAGCCATGAACGGCCCGTTAGTCTAGTGGACGAGGACGCCGCCCTCTCAAGGCGGAGATCACGGGTTCGAATCCCGTACGGGCTACCAGACCTCTCGCAGGCCTGAGTCACACCGACTCGGGCCTGTTGTCGTTCATGCGGATGATGCGGGCGCGGCAGCGCGATCCCCTCTCGGCCATGCTCCGAGACTGTGCTATCTTCGCACCCATGGAAAACGAGACCCCCGCCCCTGCCGAACGCTCCGACTTCATCCGCGAGATCGTCGCCGCGGATGTCCGAGAAGGCCGTGTCGACGGCGTCGTCACACGCTTCCCGCCGGAGCCCAACGGCTACCTGCACATCGGGCACGCGAAGTCGATCTGCCTGAACTTCGGCATCGCGAACGAGTTCGGCGGTCGGTGCCACCTGCGCTTCGACGATACGAACCCCACCAAGGAGGAGCAGGAGTACATCGACTCCATCGAGGCCGATGTGCGCTGGCTCGGATTCGACTGGGGCGAGCACCTCTACTTCGCGTCCGACTACTTCGAGCAGCTCTACGAGTGGGCCGTCTACCTCATCAAGCAGGGCAAGGCCTACGTGGACGACCTCTCCGCCGAGGAGATCAGGGCGTACCGGGGAACGCTGACGGAGCCGGGGACGGAGAGCCCGTGGCGCGACCGCCCCATAGACGAGAACCTCGACCTCTTCGAGCGGATGCGGGCCGGCGAGTTCCCGACCGGCAGCCGTGTCCTGAGAGCCAAGATCGATATGTCCTCCGGCAACATCAACTTCCGCGACCCGGTCATGTACCGCATCGTGCACGCGACGCATCCCCGCACGGGGGACGCCTGGTGCATCTACCCCTCGTACGATTTCGCGCACGGCCAGTCAGACGCCATCGAGGGGATCACCCACTCGATCTGCACGCTCGAGTTCCAGGACCATCGCCCGCTCTACGATTGGTTCATCGAGAACCTGCCCGTCCCGTCCACGCCCCATCAGTACGAGTTCGCCCGGCTCAACCTCACGCACACGATGCTCTCCAAGCGCGTCTTGCTGCGTCTCGTGAAGGAGGGTCACGTCCGCGGCTGGGACGACCCGCGGATGCCCACGCTTTCCGGGCTGCGCCGGCGCGGCTTCCCCGCCGAGGGGATCCGCGAGTTCGCGGCGATGATCGGCGTGGCGCGCGCCGACAGCGTGGTTGAGATCGAGATGCTGGAACACGCGGTTCGTGACGTGCTCAATCGCGACGCGCTGCGGCGGTTCGGCGTGCTCGACCCCCTCAAGGTCGTCATCGAGAACTTCCCGGGGGGCGTCGTGGAGCACATGGACGTCGTCAACAACCCCGAGGACCCTTCGGCCGGGACGCGCAGCGTGCCCTTCACGCGAGAGCTCTGGATCGAGCGCGAGGACTTCATGGAGGACCCGCCGAAGAAGTTCTTCCGTCTCGCACCTGGCCGGGAGGTCAGGTTGCGCTCCGCGTACTTCGTCACGTGCACCGATGTCGTGAAGGACGCCGACGGTCGCGTGACCGAGATCCGCTGCACCTACGACCCCGAGACCCGCGGCGGCAGCGCACCTGACGGGCGCAAGGTCAAGGCCACCCTGCACTGGCTCTCAGCGCCGCATGCGGTTCCCGCGGAGGTCCGGCTCTACGACCACCTCTTCGCGAGCCCGTATCCCGGCTCTGACGGTCGTGACCTGTTCGACGACCTCGAGCCCGCCTCCGAGACGGTCCTTGAGGGGTGTTACGTGGAGCCGGCGCTCGCCCAGGCGCCCGTCGGCCAGACCGTCCAGTTCGAGCGGCTCGGCTACTTCTGCCCCGATCCGGACTCGACGCCGGAGCACCCGGTCTTCAACCGCACGCTCACGCTCAAGGACACCTGGGCGAAGCTGCGGTCGCAGGGTCGGCACGACGGTTCCTGACCGCCACGGCGCCGGGTGCCGCCGGATTCAGGCGCGTCGTGGCTCTCCCCTCGCATCTGGCCCGCTACCTGCTAGAATCACACTCGGAGTGGGCCAGACGGCCGCGCGCCCTCGGGCGTGAGGAAAGTCCGGACTCCACAGGGCAGGGTGCCTGCTAACCGCAGGGCGCGGCGACGCGACGGAAAGTGCCACAGAAAAGGAAACCCCCTCGGCCTCGGCCGGGAGGAGAGCTGAAACGGTGCGGTAAGAGCGCACCAGCGTCACGGCAACGTGGCGGCTTGGCAAACCCCACCTGGAGCAAGGGCGAATAGGAGCGGTCAAGGTCGGCCCGACCGACGCTCGGGTATGCCCGCGTGAGGCCGCCGGCGACGGCGGTCCCAGATAGATGGTCGTCCACGACAGAATCCGGCTTACCGGCCCACTCCACCCACACGTTCAGGCGCTGCGAACGCGCTCCCTGACCGCCTCGGTGAGCGCGCCCCCGCCGATGTCGGCGAGCCGGATGTACTCCCCGCCCGCCACGCGCGCGATCTCGCGTGCGGCGGTCCCGGATCCACGGGCGCTCGTGGTGTCGATGACGATCGTGTTGACGCGCGCCTCCTTGAGACGAGCTGCGGCATCGCGTGCGTCATTCGAGCCGATACCGTCCGCCAGTGCCACGTTGGCGCGACCATCGGTCACGAGCACGAGCCAGGGGATCACCTCGTCGTTGCGGCGTGTCTCGGACGAGAGGAGCTCGAGCCCCTTCACGATCCCGTGCGCGAGCGGTGTGGCGCCGCCGGTGGGCAGCGACCGAAGTTTCAGCTGCGCGAGCTCGACGCTCGCCGTGGGTGCGAGGACGACCTCGGCGGTCTCTCCTCGGAACGCGACGAGTCCGACACGGTCGCGCCGCTGGTAGGCATCGACGAGAAGCTCGAGCACCGCGGCCTTGGCGGCATCCATCCGGTTCTGCGCGCCCATGGAGCCGCTCGCGTCCACGCAGAAGACGATCGACGCGCCGACGCGCCGGCGACGCACCTTGTTGCGGATGTCGCCCGGCTCGACGGCGATCGCCATCTCGCTGTCGCGTTCACGCTGGTAAGGCGCGGCGGCGCGCAACGTCGCGTCAAGCGCGACGTCGGCCGGCGTCCCCGGACGCGGGATCTCGGCACGCACGTACCGGCCCGAGCGGTCGTCAGAAGTGGTCTCCTGCCGCCTGCCGCCATACGAGCGCCGCATGCGGTCGACCTCCACCGAGAGCGGACGCTCGATCTCGAGCGCGGCGTCGGCGGGACCAGCGCCCTCCGACACCTCACGCAGCGCGCGGAGCGCGGCCGCGCCGTCCTCCGCACCGTCTCCCGGGGAGTCGCCGTCTGTGTCGCCGCCTTCGCCAGATCCGGCATCGCCGAGGAGGGAGCGGACGTGCGACTCGTCGAAGCGGTCTTCCTCGAAGGGGGCACGCTTCATGCGGTGCGCAAGCACCATGGGAGCCACACGTCGGATGTCGGCGGCGGTGACCTCACGCCGATCGTGGAGGAGCGCGAACGCCGCCGCGGCTCGCGCCATGACGAGGTCAGCACGGTGTCCGTCGACGCCGAGCTCGGCGCAGACGGATGCGATGAGGAAGAGCAGGTCGTCGTCGAGCTCGATGTCGGGCAGGAGCGCCCGGGCACGGTCGAGACGGACCGCGAGGTCGGTCTCGGCGACAGCCCAACCGCGCGCGAACGCATCAGGGTCGTCCTCGAACGCGCGTCTGCGACGCATGATCTCGACGCGCTCTGCGGCGTCACCGATGCCGCGCACGTCCACGCAGAGCCCGAAGCGGTCGAGCAGTTGCGGACGGAGCTCGCCCTCCTCGGGATTCATCGTGCCGATGAGGATGAAACGCGCAGGATGCTGGTGGCGGACCCCCTCGCGCTCGACCACGCTCACGCCGCTCGCCGCGGCGTCGAGCAATGTGTCCACGATGTGGTCGTCGAGCAGGTTCACCTCGTCGACGTAGAGCAGTCCGCGGTTGGCGGCAGCGAGCAGGCCTGGTTCGTAGCGTCGCGCTCCGTGCTTGAGAGCGTGCTCAAGATCGAGCGTGCCGACGACCCGGTCCTCGGTGGCCGAGACGGGCAGCTCCACGAGCTGCGGACGGCGCCGCATGACGGGAAGGTCGCCCTCATGGGAAGCCTCCGCGCAGCGTGAGCAGCGGTGCCGCTCCTCCACGGGATCGCACCCGTACGGACAGCCCTCGACGACATCGATCTCAGGGAGGACCGCCGCGAGCGCACGCACCGCGGTGGACTTGGCCGTGCCCTTCTGACCCCGGATGAGCACCCCGCCGACACGGGGGTCGACGGCGTTCAGCAGCAGCGCGACCTTGAGATCGTCCTGACCCACGATCGCGCTGAACGGGTACGTGCGCCCGGTGCGCTCGCTCACGTCACCCCTCCGACAGCAGACAGCCTACCTACAGTATATGGTAGGCAGGCCGCTGATGCTACCCACATTGTGGGGTCTGGTGGACCTTGGAGGTCAGACCGACTTCCACTGGAAGCTGCCGCACTCGGCCGGAGTGCTCTCCCCCGCCTTAGGGCATGTGTTGGCGTAGACGCAGTCCTCACACGTGTAGTCGGAGAGCTGCACGTCCCCTCCCTCGTAGCCCGGAGGGGTCGCGGAAGGCGGTTCATCGGCCCCGTAGTCGCCCATGATGACGGCCTTGGGCGCCACGAACTCGTCCTCACCGATGGAGGTGCCGCGGATCATCGAGTCATCTTCTACGACAGGCTGTGCATCGGGCTCGACGACGGACTCGTCGGCCTCCACGCCCGGGACTGCGTCAACAGGCTCGGCGTCCGCCTCGGCCATCTCGAGAGACGGCTCCTCGGGCGTGACCGGTTCCACGTTCGCCCACGGCCAGCCCCCGTCAGGTGCGCCCTCCGGCTCGGTGACGCCCATCGGCTCGGCGACGTCGGTCTCAGCGGGCTCGGCAGGCTCAGCCGCGGGTGCCTCGGCGCCGAGCGATGCGATCGCGGCCGCAAGGTCGTCGGTGCTCTGTGCCGAGTCATCGTCTGTATCGCCCGGCGCCTCGACGTTGGATCCGGCTACGAAAGCGAGAGGCTCGTCAGCGTCCGGCGCGAGCGGCTCCCCGACGGACGCGACCTCCTCGGCCGGTGGCACCGACTCGGGCGCGACGATACCTTCCGACTCCAGCGACGTCGCAGCGCGCCGGAGCGCGCCCGCCAGGCCCTCGCCTTCATCGGCGGAGGGCGCCTCCACAGCGGTGGCGTCCGCCTCGGGCGTCTCCTCGGCGGGTGCTTCCCACGCGCTCGCTGACTCAGCGAGCGGTGCGGTGGCTTGCGGCACGAGGAGCACCGGGGTCGCTGCGGCCAGGTCTGCGATGAACACGTCGTGGTCTGCGGTGGTGGCGCCGCTTGCGGCAAGCGTGGAGAGCGCTGCCATGGCTTCGTCGCGAGTGTCGTAGACGGCGCTCGACAGGATGCGGAGCGAGCCGTCGGCGCGGTCACGATCAAGCAGGAAGAACGACATCACGCATCTCTCCTCGCACGCGGCACGCCGCGCTGACGGAAGCGGGCTACTCTCCATTCACCCATATGCTACGGGGTGCGTCGGTGACGGGCAACACACGCTGATGCTCGCCACGCTGCGCGTGCTACCATAGGCGGCGACCGGACGAAAGCGCATCACCCTATGCTAGCTGGTACAACCCTTTCTCACGGCGACTTCGTCGCGGTGGACATCGAGGCTACGGGATGTCGTCCCGGCAGTGATGACATCCTCGAGATCGGCGCGGCGCGCGTCAGCGCCGGCGCGATCGTGGGACGCTTCTCGGTCCTCGTGAGACCGACCGCGCCCATCCCGCCCGCGATCCGCCATCTGACCGGTATCGACGACGAGATGGTGGCCTCGGCCGGGTCGGTCACCGACGCGATGCACGCGTTCCGGGCGTTCGCCGAGGGCGCGGTGCTCGTGGCGCACAACCACCGCTTCGACCTCGGCTTCCTCGACTACGAGGCGGAGCGCGCCTGGGGCGAGCCGTTCCAGCGCCCCATCCTCGACACGCTCGCCCTGTCGCGTCGCCTGCACCCGGAGTTGCACCGACACAACCTCCGTGCGCTCGCCGCGTTCTACGGAGCGGAGACGGTCCCGAACCACCGTGCAGAGGCCGACGCGCTCGCCACAGCGGAGATCCTGACCCGCATGCTGCCGGAACTCGAGGCCCGCGGCCTGGCGACCGCCGGCGATGCCGCGCAGCTGTGCGGGCTCGCGTGCCAGGGCGCGCTCTCCCGCAAGCTCGTCATGGCGACCGACCTGCCGGACGAACCGGGGGTGTTCCTGTTCCGGGACGCCGAGGGACGGGTCGTCTACGTCGGCAGGGCCAAGAACCTTCGTGCGCGGGTCCGCAGCTTCTTCTACGCGCCGACCGACTCGGAGCAGGCGGGGCCGGCGCTCGTTGCCTCGTCGGTCTCACATCGTGTGTGTCCATCACCCCTGGATGCTGTTCTTGTCGAGAGCCGCCTGCTCTCGCGCTATCGTCCCGGCCACCATCGAGACCACGAGCGTGGCCGCGCCGCGGTGTACGTCTACGCCGACACCCACAACCGTTTCCCGTCGGTCCGCGTCGTCCGCCGACGGTACCGTCGGGGAACGGTCATCGGTCCGCTCTCCAATCGGTGGGCTGCCGAGACGCTCGTGGAGTCGCTGAGGGCGCACTTCGGCCTGCGACAGTGCGCCCGGCGTCTGGACGGGAGCGCACCCGATCGGCCGTGCGCCCGTCGCGCCGACGGGACGTGTCCGAGCCCGTGTCTCGGCAGTATCCCGGCCGAGGAGTACCGGGTGCGGGTGGACAGCGCCCTCGGCGTCTTCGACGGCGCGGGACCGCGGTTCCGACTTGCGCTCCAAGAGCGCCGCGAGGAAGCCGCCGCTGATCAGCGCTACGAAGAAGCGATCGGCCATCGCGATGCTCTGCGGGCATACGACCGGACCATGTCGGCGCTCAGGGTGGTACGCGAGGTGACGCAGGATGCCGGACGTGTGGTCGTCGAGGGTGGTGACCGTGGCGCGGCGCTGCACTTCCTGCGCAACGGGTACCTCGCCCGCACGCTACGCCTCAGCCGCGCGCAGCTGGCGGGTGCGGGCTGGGAGCCGCTTATCGACCGTGCGGTTCGGCAGGCGTTCGACGAAGCCGATGACGGTCCGGGGCACCTGACCGAGCGTCAGCTGCGCGACATCTTCCTCATCCACTCGTACCGCTCCCAGCAAGCGCCGCAGGAGGTGGCGCACGCGGGTGACGCCGCGGAGACGGCCCGACGCATCGTCGCGGTCGTGCGACGCCTCATGCGGATCCCCGTGAACTCGCACGGAGCGCCTTCAGACGATTGATGTTCTCGGCGTCTTTGAACGGCGCCTCGCCGGGCATCTCCATCACCGCGCATGCGGCTGTCAGCCGCGGCTCGGCGAACATCGCCTCGAAGCCCTCCAAGCCGATCGCGCCATCCCCGATCCACGCGTGGCGGTCCTTGCGGGACCCGAGCTCATGCGCGCAATCGTTGGCGTGGACGAGTCCGATCGCGTCCGTCCCGCACGCCGCTTCGAGTCGATCCATGACGGTGCGCCATCCGTCGCGATGACCGAGGTCGAGGCCCGCCGCCCACGCGTGGCAGGTGTCGAGACAGACCCCGGTCCGTCCGCGAACGGGGCCCGGGAGCGACGCGAGCACATCGCCGAGCTCTTCGGGCGTGGCCCCGAACGTCGTCCCCGCCCCCGCGGTGTTCTCCAGCAGGAGGCGCACGCTGTCCGTCCCTGATGCCGAGAAGGCCGCCGAGACGCCCTCTGCGATCCGCTGCGCTGCCATCGTGGGACCATCAGGAGCCGTCCCCAGGTGTGTGACGACAGCCACGGCTCCCAGCAGCTCGCCCCGGGCGAGCTCGTCAGCGAGCGCACGCACGGAGCGCTCCCGGAGCGCATCGTCGAGGGTACCCAGGTTGATGAGGTACGCCGTGTGCGTGAAGGCGGGTCCCACGCCGGCGGCCGCGAGGGCGGGTGCCAGCTCGGCGGCCTTCTCGGCACAGAGCGCCGGCGCCCGCCACTGCCGCGGGCTCTTCGCGAAGAGCTGGATGCACTCCGCTCCGACGTCGCGCGCGTACTCGGCGGCCTTGGGATAGCCGCCTGCGGCGCTCACATGGACACCGATCCTCATGGACTCTCTCCCGCTTGCTGTGCGCAGACGCGCCTCGCACTACACTGGAGGCATGGACGAGAGCGTACCATCCTGGACGGGTCGGGCCATCCTCCACGTGGACATGGACGCGTTCTTCGCGAGCGTGGAGCAGCTCGATCATCCCGAGTGGCGGGGACGTCCCGTCATCGTCGGCGGCTCCCCGGACGGCCGCGGCGTCGTCTCGGCCGCAAGCTACGAGGCGCGTCGCTTCGGCGTCCGCTCTGCCATGCCCTCGGCGCAGGCAGCGCGGCTCTGTCCTGACGCGGTGTGGGCCCCGGCGCGGTTCGACCGCTACCGGGAGCTCTCGCGCGCGGTGTTCGCTCTGTTCGGGGATATCACACCCGATGTGGAACCGATGTCGGTCGATGAGGCGTACCTCGACGTGACGCCCGCCACCCACGGCGAGGACCCGGTCGGCGTGGCACAGCGCATCCAGTCGGCCGTCGACGAGCTTGGGCTCTCGTGCTCGATCGGCGTTGCGACATCGAAGTCGGTGGCCAAGATCGCGTCGGACCATCGCAAGCCGCACGGGATCACCGTCGTCCCTCCCGGCACGGAGCGCGCGTTCCTCGCTCCCCTCCCGGTGACCGCCCTTGGCGGCATCGGTCGGTCGACGGCGGCACGTCTCGCCGGGGTGGGCGTCCGCACGCTTGGCGACCTGGCCGCGCTCGATCCCGCGACCGCCGGTCACCTGCTCGGCTCGGCGGGAACGAGCCTGCTGGAACGCGCCCGGGGTGTCGACGCCCGACCGATCGACACAGGCCGCGAGCGCAAGTCCGTCTCGGCGGAGCACACGTTCTCCACCGACATCCACACCCGCGACGAGGTCGAGATGCACATGCGGGCGCTCGTGGAGCGCGTGACGTCCCGATTGCGCCGTGCCGGCGTGGCCGGACGGACGGTGACGGTGAAGCTGCGGTTCGCCGACTTCACGACGCGCACCGCGCAGCGCACGCTCGCCGGGCCAAGCGACCTGGGGGCCGAACTCGAGCCGGTCGCGCTCGAACTGCTGGCCGAGGTGTGGTCGGTCGGAACGGGATTGCGGCTGCTCGGCTTCGGCGTCTCCGGTCTCACCGACCCGTCCCGCCAGCTGGACCTCTTCGGCGCCGATTCCGACGCCGTGCGCCACGGCGAGCTCATGCGCGGCATCGACGCGATCCGCGGTCGCTTCGGCGAGGGCAGCATCTCGATCGGGCCGCCGCGGAGGTCTTCTCGCGAGCGCGACGAAGGGTAAGTGCGTAGTGTGACGTCTGAAAGGAGTCTCGTGATGCGCCGAACCGCGATCGGCTTCGTTCTCCTCCTGCTCGTTCTCGGGTTGTCTGCGGCCGGCTGCGCTTCGTCCGGGAGCGCCGACGATCCCGGCGACGATGCCGCGCAGGACGACGACGTGCCCGCCGCGCCCTTCGCCGAACCCGGGCTCAGCGAGGATGCCGACGGCGCCGTCGCGTACGGGACGCTCGTCTACCGCGACCTGGAGGGCGGGTTCTGGGGTGTGGCGGACGGCCTTCCCGACGAGGTGGACGAGACGACGCCCCTCGTTGTCGTCATCGCGAACCCGGGCGACCTGGACGACTCGTTCTGCGCCATGAAGAACGACTACGTACGCGTGACCGGCGTGATGGTCGAGGGCGTGAGCATCCGCATGGCCGGACCGGAGATCGAGGCCGACGCGGTCGTAGCCGCCGAGGTGCCTGCCGAGTAGGTCACCCGCCCTCGGCGTAGACGTCGGCGTGCTCCCAGGACTCCTCCTCGGGCGCGCCCGCTCCCGGTCGCGTGGGTCCCATCGGCCCGAGCCCGACGCCGCGTCGCATGCGGACCGGCGCGCCTGTCCCCGCACGGACGACGTAGGGCGCGATCTTCTCGGCCACGATCGCGAGCCCCCGCTCGTGGTTGTTCTGCAGCACGCCCTCCACGACGTATGCGCGGTGCTTGACGATGACGTCGCCGTAGCGCCCGAGCGTATCTTCGAACACGACGACGTCGAGCAAGCCTGTCGGGTCCTCCATCGTCAGGAAGCACGTCCGCTTGCCCGAGCGCGTGCGCGGCGTCTGAGCCCGCTCCCGCACCCCGCACACACGGACGCGGGTGCGGTCGGAGAGACGCGGGAGGTCGCGCGCCCAGGTGACGCCGCGTCGCTCGAGGTCCGCGCGCGCGAGCTCGAGGGGATGCGCGGTGAGCGACAGGCCGATGAGCTCGAGCTCCGCACCGACGCGCCGCGCCGGCGACCAGCCCGAGACGTGGCCGGCGTCTTCACGTTCCCGCGCACGCGCCGGTGCGATCAGCAACGTGTCGTCGCCGGCCACGCCCTGCCTGGCGATGACCGCTTTGAGCTCGGGGACCAGCGCGAGCATCTCGTCGCGCGTGGGTGGTCGTCCGAGGTCGGTCACCCCCAGGCCATCGAGAGCCCCTACGCGAACGAGGCTCTCGGCGGCCGGCTCCTCGGCGCGCGTCCGTGCAAGGAAGTCCGCGAGGTCGGCGAAGGGCCGCACGGCCCGTTCGCGCTCGATCGCGGCGAGCAGGCGCGAGGTCATATGGAGGAGGTCTTTGAGGCCCACGCGTACGGCGCCCCCTTCGTCCTCCACACGGTACTCCGCCGAGGATGCGTTGATGTGCGGCGCCAGTATCCGGATGCCGTGCCGCCGGGCATCGTTGACGACGAGCCGCGGGCTGTAGAACCCCATCGGCTGGTTGTTCATGATCGCGGCCACGAACTCGGCCGGATAGTGCGCCTTGAGCCAGGCGCTCGCATAGCTCACGACGCCGAAGCACGCCGCGTGCGCCTTGCAAAAGCCGTAGGCGGCGAACCCCTGGAGCTGGCGGAAGACCTCCTCGGCCACCTCGGGTGTGGTGCCGAGCGCCACGGCCCGGTCGACGAAGTGCGCGTGGATGGACTCCATCTCCTCGCGTGAGCGGTCCTTGGTCATCGCGCGCCTGAGGGAGTCCGCCTCGGCGAGCGTGAAGCCGGCGACCTTCTCGGCCACCCGCAGCACCTGCTCCTGGTAGAGGATGACGCCGTAGGAATCGGCCAGCACCGGGCCCATCGCCGGATGCGGCACGGTCACCGGCTCCACGCCATGGCGGCGGCGGATGAAGGGCGTGATCATCTCGGCCTCCAGAGGACCCGGCCGAAAGAGCGAGATCGCGGCGATGATGTCTTCGAACGTGCGCTCCCGCAGGCGCGTGGCGAGGTTACGCTGGCCGCTGCTCTCGAGCTGGAACATGCCGACCGTGTCCGCCGAGGATATGAGCTCGTAGACGCGGGGGTCGTCACGAGGGTCGAGCTCGAAGGGCTCGGGGACCGCGCTCTCACCCGCACGCTCGCGCGCCATGGCCACCGTGTCGCTGATGGCCGAGTGCATCCTGAGGCCCAGGATGTCCATCTTCACGAGCCCGAGCGCCTCGATGTCGTCCTTGTCGTACTGCGAGACCACGACGCCCTTGGCCGCCCACTGCAGCGGCATCCACGTGTCGATCGGCTCGCGCGTGATGATGAAGCCGCCGAGGTGCGTGCCGAGGTGCATGGGGCACGCCTCGAGCTGGCTCGCGAGCTCGATGAGCAGCGCGTGCTCGGGCGCTTTGAGGGGATGGTCGCGACACTCGGGGTAGGTCTCGAGCACCTCGGCAAGCCGGCTCGCGCGGACCCACGGCAGGTAGCGCGAGAGCGCGTTGACGGTGTCGGACGGATGGCCGAGCGCGCGCGCCACGGTGCGGACCGCGCTGCGCGCCGTCATCGTGTTCACCGTGGCGACCATCGCGACGTGGTCGTGCCCGAAGCGGTCGTAGATGTAGGCGATGACCTCGTCCCGACGGCGGGAGTCGAAGTCGACGTCGATGTCGGGCATCTGGCGCCGCTCGGGGTTGAGGAAGCGCTCGAAGAGCAGGTCGTAGGCGATGGGGTCCGCGTCGGTGATGCCGAGCGCGTAGGTCACGATCGAGTCTCCCGCGCTCCCGCGGCCGCTGCACCGGATGCCTTCGCGCCGGGCGAAGTCCACGATGTCTTTCACGACGAGGAAGTACTCGGCATACCCGAGATCGGAGATCACGGCGAGCTCGTGCTGAAGACGCCGCAGCGCCTCGGGGGTCATCGGCCGGTAGCGGTCCTCAAGGCCGCGCCAGGCGGCCTTGGAGAGCACCGAGTACGGCGTCTCGCCGCGCGGGACCTCCACCGAGGGGAAGTGCAGCTGTCCGAGGCCGAGGTCCAGATCGCAGCGCGCGGCGATCTCAAGCGTGGCGTCGCACGCTTCGGGCATGCCCGAGAAGAGCCGACGCATCTCCGACGCTGGTTTGAGCCAGAGCTCGGCGTTGGAGCGGTCGTACGGGCCCGGGAGCGTCGTCCGTGCGCCTGCCGATGCGAGGACGTCATGGAGCCGGAAGCGGTCGGCGGTGGTGTAGTGCACATCGTTGGTGGCGACGACCGGCAGCCCGCACCGCTCGGCAAGCGATGCCAGACCGCTCACGTAGCGGGGGCTCTCCGGTGTGAGCAGATGCATGAGCTCCACGTACAGGTCTCCCGGAGCAAGGCAGCGCGCAAGGCGTCGGAGCGCGCGCTCGGCGCGTCCCGGGCGCCCGGCGAGGACCGCGCTGCCGACCTCTCCGCCGGGACATCCCGTCAGGCCGATGAGCCCTTCGGAGAGCGCTTCGAGATCGGTGATGCCGACGAGCGACGCCTCATCTCCCGAGCGCACGTGGGCGCGGGAGATGAGGCGGCAGAGGTTGCGGTAGCCGGTCATGTCCTTGACGAGCAGCGTCAGATGGAAGCCGCCGTAGCCCGCCGCGCGCCCGAAGCCGACCGGCGCCGGAACGGGCAGCCGCTCCTCGGGCGGCAGGTCGCCCTCACCGCCGAGCGTCCCCGCCGCCTCGATGACCACCTCGGCGCCGATGATCGGACGGATGCCCGCCGCGATGGCGGCGCGGTAGAAGCGGATGGCTCCCGAGAGGCCCTGGTGATCGGTCAGGGCGAGAGCGGGCATGCCGAGCGAGACGGCCCGCTCGATCAGCGCACCGATGTCGGCGGCACCATCCATGAAGCTGAAGTTCGAATGCACGTGGAGGTGGACGAACGAGGCCACGGTCAGTCACCGATGCCCGTCAGCAGCCAGCGACCGGCGATGCGGTCGTACGCGAGGTCATAGAGGCCGCCGCGCGCGAGGACCCGGAAGCAGCGGCGGCTCATCCGCGTTCGAAGGTCCCACCAGGAACGCTCCACGCTCCACGTCTGCACGAGGGCGTCGACCGGGTACCGCCTGCCGGCGTACGTGAACGAGGCCGGACAGCTCCGTGTCCCGTCCCAGACGACGTCGACCTCGTGCTCGACCCGTTTGCCCGCTCCGATCGGACGTGGCGGCAGGTCTGAGGCACGCATGATCCAGGGGCTCCGCAGCAGCTCGAGCACCACGGGAAGCCGGGTGTTCTGAGCCTCGAACAGGTCGAGCGGCTGGCCCGGACGCTTGGGATCGAACTCTTTGATGGCGCGATTCCGGCCCATGAGGCGTCTCCGAGGGTAAGAGACCGGGCGCGGAAGGAGCTTTCAGGGGTCCACGCCCGGCATGGTCCAGTATAGCGAACGTATGTTCGGTATACAAGACGCCTCTGACACCGGCGACGGGACGTGCGGGAGATCAGGCGGTCGCGCTGTCCTGTGAGAGCTGGTGGTGGCTCACGCTCCACAGTTCGCCCGCGTCCAACGAGGCGAGGAGCGCATCCACACACGCGGGGTCGAACTGGATCCCCCTGAACCGCATGAGCTCGGCGCGGGCCTCCGAGAGGCGCATGCCGCTGCGGTACGGGCGGTCGGACATCATCGCGTCGAACGCGTCCGCCACGGCGAGGACTCGCGCGAGCAGCGGGATCCGCTCCCCGAGCAGGCCGTCAGGATACCCGGTCCCGTCCCACCGCTCGTGGTGGTGCCTGACGGCGGGAACAAGGTCACGCACGAACGGGATCGACTCGATGATCCGAGCGCCCATCTCGCTGTGCTCTTCGATGACGTGTCGCTCGTCGGGATCGAGGCGACCCGGCTTGAGCAGGATCGCCTCGGACACGCCGATCTTGCCGATATCGTGCAGGAGCCCGCCGACCTCGAGCTGGCGCATCTCGTTCGCATCGAGCTTCATGCGCCGGCCGATCGCCAGCGCGTATTCGGTGACGCCGAGGGAGTGACGCGCGGTATAGCTGTCCTTGGCGTCGACGGCGGTCACGAGCGCCTGCAGCGTTCCCACCGAGTGCTCCTCGATATCACGCAGCGAGCGCTCGAGCCGTTCGTTGATGAGCGCCGCCTCCGCCTCGGTGTGGCGTAGCCGGTGCTCGGCCTTCCGGACGATCTGGAGCTGTGTGACGTAGAGCAGGAGCGCGCCGAAGATGACGATGCCCCAGATGACGAGATTGGCCCGCAGGATGAGCGTCTGCACCGGAGCATAGCTCTGGTACGTCTCGAACACGCCGAACGGCTTGTCGAGCCCGGGACGATATAGCGGCGCGTAGATCTCCATGAGCGTGCCGAGGCGCTCGAACTGCGAGCGGCTCTCGTCCTCAGCGCGGCGCTCGATCTGCGAGACGACCTCTCCGCTGAGCGCGGCGACGATCGCGGGGTGATCGTCGAAGGTGAGGCCCACGCCCTCGCCGTCGCTCGAATACACGAGCGTGCCGTCGGCGTTCCACAGCTTGATGGTGTCGATGCCGCCGACCCGGAGGTTGGCCGCGATCTCCTGGTCGAGGTGGTCGCTCGTGACCTGGTCGAGCGGACCGGAGAGGTCGGCGCCGTGCAGCTGTTCCACGATCACGGCGTTGACCATGGTGCTCATCGAGCGGCTGGACTCGTTGACGATCGTGTCATCCACGATCCATGTCACGGCGACGCCAAGAAGCACCGCCATCGCGGTGCTCAGGATGAAGCTCTCGAGCGCGTATCTACCGACGATTCCGAGCCGTCGTCTCATCTCCCACCCAATCCGGTCAGGACCAGCCTAGCAGGGGCAGCACCCTGGCCGCCGTGCCGCCCGTCACAAGCGCGACGACGAGCGTCCATCCCACCACGAGCGCAGCGCGACGCCATCCCTGACGCCTGGCGAGCACCGCGATGGTCGAGATGCACGGGAACGCCAGCGTGTTGACGAGCGCGAAGACGACGATGTCCGTCGACGACATGAACGTCGTCAGGTCCTGCGTCCCGCTCCCGGTGATCGCGACCGCCATTGCCACCAGCAGTTGTAGTGCCAGTTCCTTGCGGAGCAGGCCGAGCAGGAGCGTGAGACCAGCTACGGCGGGCAGACCCAGGAGCCCGGTCACGAGCGGAGAGAGCGGCTCGGCAAGCCGTGTCAGCCATCCGGTCTCGTACAGGCCGCCGAGGACGAGGCTCCCGACGACGACGATCGGCATCGCCACGTAGACGAACTCCCGGAACTGGTCCCAGGCACGGGCGATCACGCGAGACGCCTTAGGCCGGCGGAACGGGAACATCTCCATGACCAGGCCGGACGAGCGGCCGGGCAGGAAACGGTCGAGGAGCAGACCGGTGCCCAGATCAAGGAGCAGGACGATGCCGAACACCGCCAGTGTCGGGGCGAGCCCGAGGTAGTGGCCGACAGCGCCGAGGATCACCGCGGTCCGCGCGCTGCACGGCACCATCGCGGCGAGCGCCGAGGCGATGAACCGCTCACGATCGTCAGGAAGCGTGTCGGCGGCGGCCACCGCGGGGACGTTGCACCCCGCCGCGGCCACGAGCGGCAGGATCGCGTGTCCGTGCAGGCCGAGGCGGTGCATAGCCCGGTCAGCCAGGAACGCCACCGAGTTCAGGTAGCCGCTATCCCGCAGGATGCCGAGCAGCACGTAGAAAGTCAGGATATACGGCAGGCCGATAGCGAGCGAGGCTTCCACGCCGGCGTCCAGCCCCCAGAGGAGCGTCCTTCCCAGCGCCGTATCCCCCGCCACGGCCGTGACAGCGTCAGTGATCACCGGTGAGACATGCGCCGCCCACATCGCCGAGAACCCCGACGCGAGCGCGTCGCCCACGGCGAACAGGAAACCGAACACGCCGGCGAGCACCGCCAGCAGGATGATGACGCCGCTCACACGCGACGTCGTGAACGACCACAGATCGCGGGCACGGGAGGCCGGCACCTGCGTCGCTACCTCTTCGGCTATGGTCTTCGCTCGCTCATGACGAGCGCGCGCGAGCACGACGCCCGCACGCTCACCGGTTTCCGCGCGCACCCGTCCACGAGCGAGCCGTGCCGCTTCAGCGAAGGCGGCGCCGTCCTCGAGAGCGTCGAGCCATACCCTCAGTTCCGGGTCGTTGCGCAACGCCGCGACGGCGAGCTCGCGTGCCGAGAAGCCCTCGGGGAGTCGCTTCAATGCCGCCGCCGACTCCCGCAGGGACCTCAGCGCGCCATCGACGGGGTCGCCGTACGCCGGTGGCGTCGCTGGCGGCGTGCCCACGGCGTCGAGCACCGCATCGACGAGCTCCTCGACACCGCGCCCTTCGGACGCCACCATCGGCACCACGGGGACCCCGAGGTGGTCGCTCAAGAGCGCCTCGTCGATCTCGAGGCCGCGATGGCGGGCTTCGTCCGTGAGGTTCAGCGCAACCACCACAGGGACGGACGACTCCATCACCTCGAGCGCGAGGACGAGGTTGCGCGCGAGGTTCGTGGCGTCCACCACGACCACGACGACATCGGGGGCGAGGTCACGCAGCGCATGCCGTGCGGTCCACTGCTCGTCGGGAACCCCGGACAACCCGTACGCACCTGGAAGGTCGGCGACGGTGAATCCGCGTCCACGGAAGACGGTCTTGCCCGACTGGACCTCGGTGGTGGTGCCCGGGTAGTGCGCCGTCTCCACACCGAGGCCTGTGAGACGGTTGAAGAGCGTCGACTTCCCGACGTTCGGGTTCCCGGCAAGCACGACGAGCACGCCCGGCTCATCCGGTCGCGCGAGCGGCGCAGGCTCGCGGTGCGCCGACTCCACAGCCGTGCCGCTCATCCGCTAACCCCGGCGCCTCTCGCGACGGCGACGCGGCTCGACGACGATCTTGCTGGCGATGTCACGACCGAGCGCGTAGCGCGAGCCCCCGACCTCGACCATCATCGGGCCCTTGAAGGGCGCGACATCGCAGACCTTCACGGTCGTGCCGGGGAACATGCCCAGCGACGCGAGGTACGTGAGCAGGTCCTCGTCCTCGTCTTCGACACGCAGCACCGCGGCCTCGCACTCTGATGCCTGTTCGGACAGCGGCTCCCCCATCCGATCGGCCACCGTGCCGTCTGCGGCGGGGATGGGGTGGCCGTGAGGACACTCCGACGGGTTGTCGAGGAAGCGCTCCAGGGCCTCCTGAACCCTCGGCGACAGCGCGTGCTCCAGCAGACAGGCGTCCTCGTGCACGTCCTCCCAGGGGATGCCGAGGGTGTCGACGAGGAACCGCTCGGCAAGCCGGTGGCGCCGGATGATGTCGAGCGCGGCCTTCGTGCCCGCACTGGTGAGCGCGACCGCGGTACCCGGGCGCGTGATGTAGCCCTGGGTCTTGAGGCGTTTCAGCGTGGCGGTGACGGTCGGCCCTGAGACGCCGAGCTCCTCGGCGATCTGCGTCGGGCGGACGTCTCCTCGCTCGGCAAGCTTGTAGATGGTCTCGAGGTACTCCTCGAGCGTCGCGCTCGGCATCCCGACCTCCGGTGTCAGTCGCACGAGTCGTGCGAACGGACGTGCTTAGCCCAGTCTACCAGGCATGAGTAGCGTTCGTAAGCCGCTGTCCGACGCATCATGAACGCCCGCGACTCGTCGCCGTCCGGAGTCCTTCCATCCCTGGCGCGGCTCCGTCCGGAGTCCACCCGCATCCGTTCATCAGGAATGCGGACGATCTCCCCAATCCGCCTTGACGCGGGGGCGGACGCTCGCCTAGAGTGAGAGCCGTCCCGAGAGGTCGGACCGATCGAACCTCGAAAGGCAGCGTACCAGTAGCTACCGGACGGGGCGTCGGCAGGAAGGCACCGTGTGAGCGGGCCGGGTGGCCGGGGTCCTGGAAGGCAAGAAACGGGAAGCTGTTGAGTAGTGGCCCTCGTAGGTAAGGTCTCTCGGGACATCTCTGTGCCCTGATGACCTGCGGTGCCGTCCTTACGGGCGGTAGACGAGCCGGGCCACGGGCGACTCCCACACCGCGACCTCGGTGACACGAACCTGCTCCCCGACCTTCTCGGCCAGGCGCTCGCAGATCACGCGGGCGAGGTTCTCGGCGGTCGGGCTCACCGTGTCGAACGGCGGCACCTCGTTGATGTAGACGTGGTCGAACTCGGCCAGCACCGCCGCCAGGTCGGCCTTGAGCGCCTTGAAGTCGTAGACGATCCCGATGTCATCGAGCGCTTCCCCCGCAACGGTCACCTCGACGTCCCAGGTGTGCCCGTGAAGGTTGCGGCACTCGCCCGGATACCCGTAGAGCGCGTGGGCCGCATCGAAGTGGCCTTTGATCGTGAGCTCGTACACCCTACTCACCTCCGAAGAGCGCGTCCTGTCGCCACGAGCCGCTGCCGCAGCGGTCGCCGACGGATGTCCGCGCATCCATGGCCTCGTTGGCGAGCGCGTCAGCCTCCGCGTTCTCCGCGCGTGGTACGTGGCGGACGTCGACCCGCTCGAATCGAGCCATCGCCGATACGGCGGCGGCGTAGAGCGGCTTGAGATTGGGGTGCTTCACGCGGTACTCACGGCGCAGCTGCTTGACGATGAGCTCGCTGTCCATGCGGACTTCGAGCGCACGGGCTCCCCGCTCGGCGGCGGCCTCGAGGCCGAGGAGAAGACCCTCGTATTCGGCGACGTTGTTGGTGGTCTCGCCGAGGTACCGGCCGGCACGACAGACGATCTCGCCGGAGTCGTCTCGAAGGATGATCCCCGCGCCTGCGGGACCGGGGTTGCCGCGCGCTCCCCCGTCGGTGTTGAGCACCCACGTGCCGGGCATCAGGCGTCCTTGCCGTCGCGGACGACGAGCAGCCGGTGGCAGGTGGGACAGATCGCGACCGCCGGACCGGCGAGCAGCGCCTGGACGCGCTCGGCGGGAAGCGCCATGCGGCACGCGCTGCACACACCGTCGCGAAGCGCTCCTACCGCCACGCCGTGCTTGGTGGCGAGCGCCTCCTCGTAGCGCGCGGTCAGCTCCGCGTCGAGCTCCTTCAGAAGCGTCGTGCGCTTGCGCTTGAGCGTGGCGATCTCGCCCGTGAGCTCGCCGCCTGCGTGCTTGAACTCCTCGACGAGCCGCGCCTCGCGTGCGGCCAGCTTCGTGAGCGCGTCGCGGACCTTCTCGGCCTGTGCCTGACCGTTCTCCAACTTCTCCATGAAGCCCATCGTCTGATTGTCGAGCTTGTCTCTCCGTCTCCTGAGCGAGTCGAGCTCGCGCGAG
Organism: Anaerosomatales bacterium; assembly: GCA_030019445.1. GTDB lineage: Bacteria > Actinomycetota > Coriobacteriia > Anaerosomatales > Anaerosomataceae > JASEEU01. The sequence goes on from JASEEU010000001.1 coordinate 434,081, forward strand.
AGGTTCTGCAGCTCCTTAGGGTTGGTGACGTCGCCCGAGAGGATCTTGGCCTGCTCTACCTCCATCTTCTCATCGAGAAGGGCGGCCTCGTCCTCGTTGGCCTTGATGAGGCGCTCGGCGTCGGCCACGTACGTCTCGGCCTTGCCGAGCAACGCCTCGACCTCGCGCATCTTGTGACGAAGGGAGAGGATCTCCTGCTTCTCGGGCAGCGCCTCGAGGCGCTTCTCGGCACGCAGGATCGCGGCGTCCGCATCGGCGATCGCGAGGAGTACCTTCGCTGCTTCCATCAACGCCCCTTCGCTGTCCACCAGGCCACCACGGGCTCATCCGCGACCACGCGCACGTCGCTGTCAGCCACGACGGCTCGCACGGCGTCCGCGAGGACGCGCACGAGCGGCCACTCGGTGGCGTCGTGCCCCGCCTCGATCACCGCGCAGCCGGCTTCCACCGCGCCCGTCGCGCCATGATACCGCACCTCGCCACCGACCAGGACGTCGGCTCCCGCCGCGATCGCGTCTGGCACGAGGCCGCCGACCGACCCGTTGCCGACCGCGACGGTCGAGACCATGCGCTCCGGGTCCCCCCAGACCCGCGGCTCCACGCCCAGGCGGGTCGCCACGAGCGTCGCCAGGGACGCGAGCGTCAACGGCGCGTCGGGCACGCAGAGCCTGCCGAGACGTGCGGCGCCCCGGGAGAGGCGCCCCTCGGTAGCGATCACCACCGGCTCCTCATACGGGTGCGCGTCGCGGATCGCGGCGAGCACGGCGGCTCGAGAAGCCCGTGGTGCGACCATCTCCACGCGCGTCTCAGGCGCGCCTGCTCCGGAGGCCGAAGCGACCGGACGGGCCCCGTCCAGCGGCTCGAACATCCCGGTGCCGTCGTTGAAGAACGCGCACCGCTCGTACTCCCCGATCCGCCCGGCGCCCGCGCGCCCAGCGGCCTCGACGACGGACTCGACCGCCGCCCCGGGGACATAGGTGACGATACGGTCCACCTCCTGCTCGGCGCGCTCGAGAGGGCGCATGATACGCAGCCCGAGCGCGCGCGGGAGCGCCTCGGCCCCGGCGGGGGCACGATCGAGGTTCGTGTGGAACGCAGCGACGGCGACCCCGTGCCGTACGGCAGCGAAGGCGCCCGGAGCGCTCCCGGGTGTCAGCGTGGGCGGGCTCTCCAGGAAGAGCGGATGATGCGTCAACAACAGGTCGTGTCCCTGCTCGGCGGCACGACGCACTGACGTAACGGACGCATCGAGCGTCACCAGGACGGAACGCACCGGCGACCCGGGATCGCCGACCGCAAGCCCGACGCGGTCCCACGGCTCGGCCCACTGCGACGGGAAGCGCTCTTCGAGCGCGGACAACACATCGAAGACGCGCAGCTGCTTGGCAGACATCCTAGAGACCGACCTCCTCCGGCACGCGCTTGCGGAACACGAGCACGCTCTGGTAGCCAGCCGAGCGCAACGCCGCCGCCGCCTCGTCCCATGCCGCGCCGACCTCCCCGGGCCGGTGCGCATCGGAGCCGACCGTCATGGGGACGCCTGCGCGGTTCAGCGCTCGCAGGAACGCCATGGAGGGGTAGAGCTCGCGGCACGGCTTGCGGAGACCCGCCGTGTTCACCTCGACGGCGACCCCGGCTGCCGCGAGCCGCTCGGCACACCACTGGTAGCGCTCGTCCAGCCCGCCCGGCGGCAGGAAGTTGAACTTCTTCATAAGGTCCGGGTGACCCATCACGTCGTAGAGGCCGGTCTCGGCCGCCTCGCACACGAGCGTGAAGTAGCGGTCCCACAGCGCGTCGAGATCGCGACCCTCGTACCCGTCTGTGCGGTCCGGGTCGTCGAACGCCCAGTCGTCGAGGTAGTGCACCGACCCGAGCACGACGTCGAAGTCCGCCGACGCCAGCGCGCGCTCCGTCTCCTCCAGATGCGCCGGCAGGTGATCGGCCTCTATGCCGAGAAGCACCTCCGGCGCCGCGGTGCGGCTCGCGAGGTCGCGGATCTCGGCCACGTAGTCGGGGAGCTCGGACGCCGGCATCGCGTAGGAGGCCGCATGCGGGTCGGCAGCGAGCACCGCCGCAGGCAGGGGGAGGTGATCGGTGAACGCGAGGATGCTCACCCCGCGCTCGCGCGCGGCGGCCACGTACTCGGCAGCGGCGCCGCGCGCATGCCCGCAGCGTGCCGTATGGACGTGCATATCGATGCTCATCCGACCTCCGTGATGAAACCGCCACCGATCACGATGTCCTCGTTGTAGCACACCACCGACTGGCCCGGCGCCGCCCCCTCCACCGGTCGGTCGAAACGCACGATGAGCCGATCACCGTCGATGCTCGCCTCGGCGGGCACGGGCGCCATGCGGTAACGGGTCCGAGCCTCGCACCGCGCCGACGGGGTGTCCGCATACCAGACCGGGTCGCTCGCCCCGACCATCGTCGACGCGAGCGCCTCACGCGGACCGACGACCACGCGTGCCTTCTCGGCATCGATCGCCACCACGAAGAGCGGTTCGGCGGCCGCGACCCCGATACCCCTGCGCTGGCCGACGGTGAACGCGCATACGCCGTCATGGCGGCCGATCTCGTGTCCGGCGAGATCCACGACGGCACCCGGCGGGCACGTTGCGGACCCGTGCTCCCGGACGAACGAGCTCACGTCCTGTCCTGCCAGGAAGCACACGTCCTGACTCTCCGAGCGGTCGTGCGTCGGGATACCGAGACGAGCGCCCTCGGCACGCACGTCGCGCTTGTGCAGCCCGCTTAGCGGGAACCACACGTGCCGCAGGGTCTCCGGCCCGAGGCGGTAGAGGAAGTACGACTGGTCCTTGGCGGGATCCTTCCCCCTTGCCAGGCGTGGACCAGCGGGTGTCGCGGCGACAGCCGCGTAGTGGCCGGTGACCAGGCCGTCAGCGCCGCCGACGAGGGCGGCGTCGAGCAGGGCGCCGAACTTGATCCGCGCATTGCACACGATGCACGGATTGGGGGTGCGTCCGGCAAGGTACGCCGCGCAGAACGGGTCGACGACCTCCTCGGCGAACGCCGGGGACACGTCGAGCACACGGTGCGCGATCCCCAGCGCGCGGGCGACGGACTCCGCAGCGGCGCACGTCTCCTCGTCGCTGCTGCGTGAGACGCCGAGACGGAACGTGACACCGATGACATCGAGACCCGCTGCGAGCGCACGGGCGGCGGCGACCGCGCTGTCGACGCCTCCGCTCAACCCGGCCCAGACCGTGCGCCACGACGCGGGCGGTGCGGTCTGCGCGGGGCTGCTCACTGCGCTCCGGCGGCCGCGTCCTCGTCGGCGTGCAGCACCGAGAGCATCTCCCCAACGTCGATGTCGGCCACCGGCGCGAGGAGGACCACGATCTGGGCGTGCGACAACAGGCCGCGGTGCTTCATGGCACGCATGTCCTCGAGGTTGTCGATCGACACCGTACGCATGAGGTGGTGCATGCGGCGCTGTCGGATCGCCACCTTGAAGACATCCGCGGTCTGCTGCGACTCCACAACGAAGAGCACAGCCGACTCCTCGTCAGGTACCTGCTCGCAGCGCTGGGCGACCTCGCTCACGAAGTGCGTCGCGGCGGCGAGCGAGAGGGGCCGCTCGACCGTCCTCGTGCTGACGGCGATCCCCGTGTCCGATGTCCACTTGCCGTCGCCGCGGGTCTCGAAGCCGAGGGACTGGGCTATGGTCTCCACACGCTGCCGGAACTCCTTGCGGGCACGCGCCAGCTCGTCCGTATGGGGGGTCGAGGGTGCGATCACGACATCGGGCACGGCCTCCTGGACCTGCGCGACATCCGGGCCATCCTCGGGTCCGACGAGGTCGCGCACGTCGGAGGTGAGGGCGTCCTTGGCATCCATCGTGAGCAGCTCGGCAAGCCGTGGATTGCTCACCTCGAGCTTCAGTCCGAACACGTCGAGAACCGCGAACCGTCCGTCCTTGCCTGGAGCCGCGTCATCAGGTGCGCTCATCGCCTCGTTCTCCTCTGCGATCGTCGCCTGCCGGCCCTCCCCCACACGTCAGGGTATCCCATGCCTGTGCCGGTGGGAAGCGGCCCGAGACCGTGCGTCACCGCACGGTCCGGCGTCGGCGAGCACAGGACCCTTTCGCAGGCTGATGGCCACCACCCACCCCCGAAGCGCGTCCGCTCATCGAATCGAACAAACCATCGCTTGTGACGCCGGTGGGGCTTTGCTAGGGTGGAAGCCCGCTCTCGCGAGCGGGTGGAAGATCGGACTTCCACGGCTGATAGCCACAGGGTGGCGAGAGCCCACTGGATAGCCCAGATGGAACGCCCAGGCTGCATCGCGGCCCGGGCGTTCCGGCGTCTTCCTGCCAGGCTAGCCGCGCAGCGACTTCACGAGGTTGGCCGTCTCGATGCCGGCCAGCGCGGCATCCCAGCCCTTGTTCCCCGCCTTGGTCCCCGCGCGCTCCACCGCCTGCTCGATAGTGTCGGCGGTGATCACGCCGAACATCACGGGCACGCCGCTGTCGAGCGCGATCTTCGCGACGCCCTTGGAGACCTCGGCGGCGACGTAATCGAAGTGCGGGGTCGCTCCGCGGATGACGACGCCGAGCGCGAGGACGACATCGTAACGCCCGGACTCGGCCATCGCACGCGCCGCCAGCGGGATCTCGAACGCGCCCGGTACCCAGGCGACGTCCACATCTCCGGCTGCCACGTCATGCCGCGCGAGCGCGTCCTGCGCGCCGCTCAGCAGACGACCCGACAACAGTTCGTTGAAGCGGCTCACGACGATGCCGACCTTCAGGCCGGTCCCGATGAGCTTCCCTTCGTAGACAGCCATGCTACGACTCCTTCCCGCCCGTCTCTCCCGGCAGCTCCAGCCGGTGGGACATCTTCTCCTTCTTCGTGCGCAGGTAACTCAGGTTGTCCGGACCGCAGCCGACCTGCAGCGGCACCTGCTCGGTCACCGTGAGCCCGTAGCCCTCAAGCCCGACGATCTTGGTCGGGTTGTTGGTCAACAGCCGCATCGACGTCAAGCCGAGGTCCGCGAGGATCTGCGCGCCGATGCCGTAATCCCTGAGGTCCGCGGCGAAGCCGAGCGCTTCGTTGGCCTCCACGGTGTCCGCCCCGCCGTCCTGCAGCGCGTACGCGCGCAGCTTGTTGGCCAGCCCGATACCGCGACCCTCGTGCCCGACGATGTAGAGGATGACGCCGAGGCCCTCGGCCTGGACGAGCCGCATCGCTTCCTCGAGCTGGTCGCCGCAGTCGCAGCGCGCCGAGTGGAACACGTCGCCGGTCAGGCACTCCGAGTGGACGCGCACGAGCACGTCCTCGGCGCCCTCCACCGCTCCCGCGACGAGCGCGACATGCGTCGAGTCGTCCACGGTGGACCGGTAGCCGTACGCGGTGAACTCGCCGTGACGGGTGGGCATCCTGACGGTCGCGATGCGCTCGACGAGCCGCTCCGTGCGGCGACGGTAGCGGATGAGGTCGGCGACCGTGATCATGAGCAGCCCGTGGTCGGCGGCCACCTGCTCGAGCTCCGGCCGCCGCGCCATCGTCCCATCGGGGTTCATGATCTCGCAGATCACACCCGCCGGCGTCAGCCCCGCCGCGCGGGACAGGTCCACCGCGGCCTCCGTGTGGCCCGCACGCTCCAGCACGCCGCCGTCCTTGGCCCGCAACGGGAAGACGTGCCCCGGCATCGAGATGTCGTCGGGTGTGCTCCCGGGGTCGATGGCGACGCGGATCGTCTCGGCACGGTCGGCCGCCGAGATACCCGTCGTGATCCGACCCTTGGCGCCGATGGATACGTGGAACGCGGTGCCCTGCGCCGACGTGTTCTGGTCGGTCATGGGCGGGATGCGCAGCGCCGAGAGCCGGTCGGCGGTAAGCGGCATGCAGATGAGGCCGCGACCATGCTGCGCCATGAAGTTGATGGCTTCGGGCGTGACCTTCTCGGCCGCCATCACGAAGTCGCCCTCGTTCTCGCGGTCCTCGTCATCGACGACCACGACCATGCGGCCCTTGGCGATCTCTTCGATCGCGTCCTCGATGCGCGCGAACGGTCCGCTCATGACGGTCACCGGCCCTCCGTGAACTCGCGCAGCAGGTCGCCGAGACCGCGGCGGCCGGTCTCTTCGGCATGCCCGGTGTAGCGAGCGACGAAGCGCTCGACGTACTTGCCGAGGATGTCAGCTTCCAGGTTCACCTTGGCGCCGATGGCCTTGTCCTTGAGCGTCGTCGACTGCTCGGTCTGAGGGATGACGGCGACGGTGAACCCGCTCTCGCCGAGCTTGGCGACGGTCAGGGAGATGCCGTCCACAGCGATGGAGCCCTTCTCGACGACGTACGCCATGACCTCGGGCGGCGCGCCGAACTGATAGACCGTGAACTTGCCCGCCGGCTGACGCAGCTCAAGCGTCCCGATGCCATCCACGTGCCCCGTCACGAGATGTCCGCCGAGACGGTCCGACAGGCGCAGCGCGCGCTCGAGGTTGACCTTCGAGCCCTGCTGGAGGCCGGCGAGCGTGCTGCGCTCGAGGCTCTCGGCGGACACGTCGGTCAGAAACGCGCCACGTATGAACTTCACGACCGTCAGGCACACGCCGTCGACGGCGATGGAGTCCCCGATGGCCATGTCGCGGCCGAACTCCGGCGCGTACACCTCGATCCGCATGCCGCCGCTCTGCCGCTCGGCGCGGGTGATGATACCTTCAGATTCGATGAGACCGGTGAACATCGAGCGCTCCCTCCTCGGCTCGTCACGCTTCTTCGGTAGTCACAGGGCGCCATACCACGGCGGCATCGTCTCCCGCCACCACGGCCTCGGCGGCCCTCAGCTTCACATCCAGGTCACCCGCTACGTCCGCCGGCCGACCGAGGAACAGCGGCGGGGCGGCGTTGCCGGCCATCCCGCCCGCCTGCACGACGATGAGCTCGTCGATCGCGCGCGCCTCCCAGAGCGCGGTGAGCATCCCCGGCCCCGCCTCCACAAGGACGTCATCGACGCCCTCGGCTGCGAGTGCTCTCAGTGCTCCACGGATGCCCTCAGCGTACACGTAGCGCGCGACACCGACCCCCGCCGCCCGCACCGCATCGAGCTGCGCGTCATCGGTACGATCGCTTGCGACCACGAGCGAGGGCCCCAGGCTGTCGGTGAAGACCGTTCGCTCCGGTCGCGGCACCGACGTCCGCGAGAAGACCACCCGCAGCGGCTGGCGGTCGAGCGGCGTTCCATCACCCGCGCGCACGGTGAGACCCGGATCGTCGACGGTAAGCGTCGCGGCGCCCACGCCGACAGCGGTCGACAGCGCTCGCAGACGTCTCGTCACGCCCGCAGCCCCCGGCCCGGTCATCCGCGCGCGTCGGCCAGCCATGAGCGACGCCTTGCCATCCAGGGAGAGCGCTACCTTCACCCGGGTCCACGGGAGACCGGTGCGCAACCGCTTGAGCCACGCCTCGTTCAGCTCCTCGAACGGTGCGGGATCGTCGGCGAACCGGACCTCGATCCCGGCCTCACGCAAACGTCGCGCCCCGCCACCCGCGATCTCGTTGGGGTCGGCCATGCCGATGACCACACGGGCGACACCGGCCTTGATGAGCGCGTTGGTGCACGGAGGCGTTCGGCCGATGTGATTGCAGGGCTCAAGGGTGACGTAGACATCCGAACCCGCGGCGTGATCGCCTGCAGCCTCCAGCGCGCGCACCTCGGCATGAGCGTCACCCGCGCGCTCGTGCCAACCCTCCCCCACGACCTCGCCGTCCTTGACGATGACGGCGCCCACGAGCGGGTTGGGGCTCACGGTGCCGAGACCGCGCATCGCGAGATCGAGGGCGCGCGACAGCCACCGCTCACCGACGAGGGGGCGTGCGTCGCTCAACAGATGCACGAAGAACCTTCCTTCTCCCATCCGGACTGTGACCGTCGGCTCCGGGATCTCACCGGATCGGCCCCTTTCGGGGTTCGCGGGCTATCACCGCCGGTGGGGACTCTCACCCCGCCCTGAAGAAAGTGCGTCGCTATTCTACACCAAGCGTGTGCGCGCCGCAGCGCGGATGGCTGCCAGCGCGCCCGCGGGGTCCTGCTTGCCGAAGATGGCGCTGCCCGCGATGAGCGTGTCGGCGCCCGCCTCGACCACGAGCGGCGCAGTGGTGGCATCGATCCCGCCATCGACGGCGATGCGCGGCGATGCGCCCACCTCGGTACAGAGCGCAGCGAGACGCTCGATCCGACCCGCTGAGCCGGGTATGAACGCCTGTCCCCCGAAGCCGGGGTTGACCGACATCACGAGGACGAGGTCGACGTCGGTCAGGATGTCGCGCAACGCCTCGACCGGAGTCGCAGGATTCATGGACACGCCCGCAAGGCGGCCCGCCTCGTGCACCGATTGCACGACGCGGTGCAGGTGGTCGCACGCCTCGGCGTGCACCACCACGATGTCCGCACCGGCGTCCAGGTACCAGTCGAGCGTCGCCTCGGCGTTGTCGATCATGAGATGCACGTCGAGCGGGACGTCCGTGATGGCCTTGAGCGCCCGCACGACCGGCGGCCCGATGGTGAGGTTGGGGACGAAGTGCCCATCCATCACATCGACGTGGATGAGGTCGGCGCCCGCCTGCTCCACGAGCTTCACCGCATCGCCGAGCCGCGCGAAGTCCGCCGAGAGGATCGACGGGGCTATGAAGAGCTCGTTGCGCGCCATCATGCCTCCTCGTCCACAAGACCCATGCCGTGCAGCTCGTCGGTGGCGCTGCGGCCCATGAGCAGGCTGCCTGCGCTCGACACGTCGGCGCCCTCGTACAGCACCGCGCGTACCTGGTGCGTGATGGGCAGCTCCATGCCCACGCTCTGCGCCAGCTCGTGCACGCTGATCGCGCTGCGAGCTCCCTCGGCTACCATGTGCGTCTTCTCGGCGTACCCCTCGACGGTGCCACCGCGGGCGACCCACTCGCCCAGCGCCCGGTTCCGGCTGTGCTGCGACGTGCACGTCGCGATAAGGTCCCCCATGCCGGCCAGCCCCATGTACGTGAGCGGGTTCGCGCCGAGCGCGCGCCCAAGGCGGCTCATCTCGGCCAGACCGCGTGTCATGAGCGTCGCTTTGGTGTTGTCCCCGTACCCGACGCCGTCCGACATCCCGGCCGCCACCGCGATGACGTTCTTGGACGCGCCGCCGAGCTCCACCCCGACGATGTCGGGATTGGTGTACACGCGGAACGCCGGTCTCATGAACACGTCCTGCCACAGCTTGGCCACCGGCTCCTCATGGGCCGCCACGACGGTGGCCGAGGGGATCCCGCGGGACACCTCCTCGGCGTGGTTGGGGCCGGAGAGGGCCGCCAGGCGGGCACGATTGCCGAGGACATCTTCGAGCACCTCGGTCATCCGCATGTGCGTGCCCTCTTCTACGCCCTTCGCCAGGTTGATGACGGGGGTATCGCCCGGAAGGACGCCGCGCATGCTCTCGGCGGTGCCGCGCACGCCGTGGCTGGGCGTCACGATCACCACGCCCTCGGCGCCGCGCAGCGCCTCCTCGATGTCGGGATACGCGGTGACCGAGACGGGCACGTGCACGTCGGGAAGGTACAGCGGGTTGTGGCGATCTGCGTTGATCCCCTCGGCGATCTCGGGTTCACGCGCCCAGAGGGAGACGTCGATGCCCTTGGAGCCGATGAGCCAGGAGACGGCCGTGCCCCACGACCCGGCCCCGATGACTGCGATCCTCATCACGCATCTCCTCCCTGGCGCCGCTTGCGCACTTCGTCCCACAGCCTTCTTCTGAAGGTTATCTTAGACTCCTCGCCACGGGCGATGCGGCGGATGTTGGAGCGGTGTCGCCAGATCACGAGGACGCACGCGATGAACGCGAACACGAGCAGCGCGGTGCGACCGGGATAGAGCAGCGCGGTCACCACCGGGAAGAGCGCGGCGATCGTGATCGACCCGAGCGAGACCATGTGCCAGATCCCCACGACGATGAAGAAGACGGCGGCCATGACAGCAGCCGACTGGGGCGCGGCGACCACGATCGCCCCGGCGGCCGTCGCCACACCCTTGCCGCCCGAGAAGCCGATGAACGGCGAGAACGAGTGGCCTGCTATGGCGACGGTCGCACCGAGGACCGACATCCAGTCATGGCCGCTCATCCCCCACGCGGGCGCCGCGAGCGCAGCCGCGATCCACACCGCCATAGCTCCTTTGAGGGCGTCGAGCGCGAGCACGAGGAAGCCCGGCGCTGGGCCGAACACGCGCAGCACGTTGGTGGCACCGGTGTTACCCGAGCCATGGCGGCGGATGTCCTCGCCCCAGAACACGCGTCCCACGAGGATGGCGAACGGGATCGAGCCGAGCGCGTACGCGGCAAGCGCCGCCGCGCCTATGCGCCACGCATACTCCACGCTCAGTCCTTCTTCTTGAACTTCAGGATGATCGGCGTTCCCACGAGGTCGAACGCCTCGCGCAGGCGGTTCTCGAGGTACCGGCGATAGTTGTCGTCGACCAGTCGCGGATGGTTGGCGAAGAAGGTGAACCCGGGCGGCCTGGTGCGCGTCTGCGTCCCGTACTGGATGCGGAGCGACTTCCCCTGCCGTGAGACCGTGTGTCCGGTGGCGCGCAGGTCGGTGAGCAGCTTGTTGAGCGCGCTCGTCGAGATCTCGCGCGTGTAGGCGGCGTACGCCTGCTCGATCGCAGCGAAGACCGTCTGCATGCCGCGCCCGGTCTTGGCGCTCACGCGGAGCACCGGCGCGAAGCCGATGAAACCGAGTCGCTCGGCGACCTGCTCGGCCACCTCGGCCTTCTCCTCCGGACCGCCCACGATGTCCCACTTGTTCATGAGCACGACGATCGCGCATCCGCGCTCTGCCGCGAAGCGCGCGACCCGCTGGTCCTGGTCGGTCACCCCGAGGGGCGAGTCGATGACGAGCAGCGCGACGTCGGCCCGGTCGATCGCCCGCATGGCGCGCACGAAGCTGTAGTACTCGACCGACTCGTCGATCCGCGACTTGCGACGGAGCCCCGCGGTGTCCACGAGCCGGATCGCGGTCCCCTCGTGCTCGATGCGGGTGTCGATCGCGTCGCGCGTGGTACCCGCGACATCCGAGACGATCGTGCGCTCGGCGCCCACGAGACGGTTGAAGAGCGACGACTTCCCGGCGTTGGGCCGGCCGATGATGGCCACATCGATGACGCCCTCGCCCTCCTCGGCCATGCCCGCCTCGTCCGGCAGCGCAGCGACGAGCGCGTCGAGCAGGTCGCCGGTATTGTGGCCGTGGAGCGCCGAGACGCCCCACGGGCGGCCAAGTCCGAGGGACCAGAAGTCGTGGACGGCATCCTGCTGCCCGGGGGTGTCGAGCTTGTTCACGACGAGGAAGACCGGCTTGTCGGAGCGCTTGAGCAGCCGCGCGACCTCCTCGTCGCTCGTCTGCACCCCCGCCGCCGCGTCCACGAGGAAGACGACCACATCTGCTTCCTCGGCCGCGTGGATGGCCTGGGCGCGGATGGACGAACCGAACGCGTCGGCATCAGCGAACTCGATGCCCCCGGTGTCGATGAGCATGAACTCGCGACCCGCCCAGTCGGCGTGGTGGTAGCTGCGGTCGCGCGTGACGCCGCTTGCGGCGTGCACGATCGCGTCGCGTGCCTGGGCAAGGCGGTTGACCAGCGTCGACTTGCCGACGTTGGGTCGTCCGACGACAGCGATGATAGGAAGTGCCATTCCGAGCGCCTTTCGTCAGCCGGGGTACGCCGCAAGCGCATGCACGAGCGACGCCGCATCGGCGGGGACGATCCGCACCGGCGCGTCGGCGAGTTCGCCGAGCGAAGCCGCGGGGATGTCGTCCAGGGTGAGCCCGTCGGAGTTTACTATAACGTCCGGCACGATGTAGGGCCCGTCGTCCCCATCCGCCCGTATCGCGGTGACGATGTCCGCGGCGCCGAGGAGGCCCGCCACCGTGACGCTCGGCCCGAAGAGCGTGTTGCCCACGCCGAGGACGCGCACACGGCCATCGAGCCCCGCGGCCGACAACAGGCGTTCAAGCACCGGCGCGAAGAGCGTCCCGGTCACGAGCACCCCGCGCCCGACGCGAGGCGACACGTCCGTGGAGCCGGCAAGCTCATCGGCGAACGCCCGGACCATGCCTATACCGTTCTCGTACTGTGGGAATCCGTCGTACGCCTCAGCGGGCGGCACCTCCGACCCGGCCAGGAGATGGAATTCGTCGGCGGCGTAGACCCACCCGGACCCCCGCTCGCTCCGCATCCGGCGCTGCGTCTCGGCCACCGCGTCGAGCACGTCGCGCGCCTGCGCGGGCGTGCGGTACGAGGGCTTCTCGGCGGCATGCCGCGCGGTCCGACCAACCGGGACGAGCCCACCGGAGCGCACGCCGTCCCGGGCTGCAAGCCACGCAAGGGTGCGACTGAGGACGCCGCCATCGTTGACGCCGGGCACGAGCACGACCTGCGCGTGGACCTCGATGCCCGCCTCGAGCAACTCGTCGAGACGCTCGAGCGCGCGGTCCTCGACCGTCGGGCAGATGAGGCGCCGGCGCACATCGGGATCGACCGCGTGCACTGAGACGTAGAGCGGCGAGAGGCGTTGCTCGACGATGCGCGTCACGTCATCGTCGTCGAGGTTGGTGAGCGTGATGAACGTCTGCTCGAGGAAGGACAGCCGGTAGTCGTCATCGCGGACGTAGAGCGACCGGCGCAATCCCGTGGGCAGCCCGGCGACGAAGCAGAACGTGCACGCGTTCTCGCACTCGCGCACCCCGTCGAAGACGGCGTCCCGGAACGTCACGCCGAGCGCCGTCCCGTCACGCTCGATCTCGATCTCCCGCCGCCGGCCGCCGCGCTCGATGGTGACCGAGAAGGACGGCTCGCCGGTGAGCCACTGCCAGTCGAGGATGTCGCGCACGCGCCGTCCATCGACGGCGAGGACGACGTCACCCGGCCGAAGCCCGGCCCTCCAGGCGACCGACCCGCGCTCCACGGTCTCGAGCGTGCCGCCGGTGCCCGCCGCCGGGCGCGTCTCCGCGTATCGCCTATGCTCCATCGCCGTCGAGCGCCTCGATCGCCGCGATCACACCGCGGATCTGCTCGTCGGGCGTGGACGCGCCCGCCGTCACACCGACGGTCTCGGCATCGGCGAACCACTCTGCCCTGAGCTCGTCGGCGGTCTCGACATGCCGCACGTTGGGATTCACCGACCGGCAGATCTCAGCGAGCCGGTTCGTGTTTCCCGAGTTGTGCCCCCCGACGACCACGATGACATCGACGCGCGCGGCGAGGTCCGCGGCCGCGGCCTGCCGCTGTGCCGTCGCGCTGCAGATGGTGTTGCAGACGCGCAGCTCGGTCACCCTGCCGAGGAGCGCCGAGACGACCTCTTCGAGCCGCGCGAGCGACTGCGTGGTCTGGACCACGACGCCGATGCGCCGTGACGGCAGCTTGGCCGGGAGGTCCGCCGCGCTTTGCACGATGAGCGCCTTGCCCCCCGCGTGGGCGAGGATGCCCTCCACTTCGGGATGCTCGGCCTCACCGACGATGATCACCGAGTACGCGCCGGCCACCAGGTCTGAGGCGCATGTGTGGGCGGCACGGACGAACGGACATGTGGCGTCGACGACCTCCAGCCCTTTGGCGCGCGCCGCCTCGATGATGGCCGGGTCGACGCCGTGGGAGCGGATGACGACGGTGCCCTCCGAGACCTCGTCGAGGCGTGAGGCTACCTCGACACCCTTTCCGCGGAGCCCCTCGACGGCCTGCGGGTTATGGATGAGCGGACCGAGCGTGTGGACGGGGCCCTCGGCCCCGCTCGCCTCGACGGCGAGCTTGAGCGCACGCTCGACGCCGTAGCAGACGCCCGCGTGCTCTGCGACGATCACCTTCATGAGGCCTCACCCCGTCCTGCCGCCAGCTCGGCGGCGATCCCGGCCATGACGGCATCGGTGAGCGCACGGACGCGCTCCTTGCGCGATGCCGCCTCGACCTCATCGGGCGGGATCGGCACCCCGAAGCGTATGGTCACGCGCCCGAGGCGCGGGAGCTTCGCTCCCCGCGGCATCACCCGGTCCGTCCCGATGAACGCTACCGGGACCACCGGCACCCCGCCCCGGAGCGCGATGAATGCGGCGCCTCCGTGCGCCTCGCCGGGGGCCTCGACATCAGCTTCCGCCCGCGTCCCTTCGGGGAAGATGCCCACCAGCCCGCCCTCACGCACGATGGCCGTCGCGCGCTCGATCGCGGCCCGGTCGACCTCGCCCCGCGTGACCGGGAAGGCCCAGAGCCTCGGCAGGAGCCACCCCAGGAACCAGCCCTCCCACAGCTCGCGCTTGGCCATGAAGTGGACCGGGCGCGGGCCGGCGCACCAGAGCGTGACCGGATCCATGTACGAGACGTGGTTGCCGGCAAGGACGGCGCCGCCCTCCGGGATGCGTTCGACGCCCACCGTGCGGACGCGGAACAGCGCGAGCACGAGCTTGCCGATCGTCGCACGCACGAACCGTCCCACCGGCTGGTTCACGACGCCTCACCGACCAGCCGCGCGACGCGCTCGACGACCTCGTCGACGCTCATCCCCGTCGTGTCGACCACGACGGCGTCATCGGCCACCGCAAGCGGGCTCGCCGCACGTGTAGAGTCCGCGCTGTCACGCGCCTCGATGCCCTCGTGCACCGCACGCTCCTCGAGGGCGTGACCGCGCTCGGCAAGCTCCCCGTGGCGGCGGCGCGCGCGCTCCTCGGCGGATGCCGTGAGGTAGGCCTTCACCGGCGCGTCAGGGAATACGACGGTTCCGATGTCCCGGCCCTCGACGACGGTGTCGCTCGCACCCGCAAGACGACGCTGCTGCGCGACCATCGCCGCGCGCACGCCCGGGACCCGGGCGACCGCGCTCACCGCCGCGTCCGCCTCGGGGGTCCTGATGGCGGCCGTCACGTCGGTCCCGCCGATGTGGACCGTGTCGGGGACGGGATCGCCAGCGGGGTGTCCGAACGTGATGACCTCGCCCTCGGCCAACCGTGCCAGCGCCGCTTCGTCAGCGAGGTCGATGCCCCGGTCGAGGGCGAGCGCCGCGACGGCGCGGTACATGGCGCCGGTGTCGAGATACGCGAAGCCGAGACGCCGCGCGAGTGCGCGTGCCACGGTGGACTTGCCGGAGGCCGCAGGGCCGTCGATCGCTACGATCACGAGGCTCCGATCCGAGGGGTGCAGGCACGGGAGATTCTAGCACGTCAGGGTCAGCGGAGCGCCCCTCCGACGCCAAGCGCCGCGAGGTCCTCGGTGAACGTCGGGTACGACACGTCGACCGCCTCGAACCGGTCGATCGAGACCGTGTCCGTCGCGGCGAGGCCGGCGACCGCATACGCCATCGCGAGGCGGTGGTCGCCACGGGAGTCGACGGCGCCACCGGCAAGGCGGACCGGACCCTCGACCTCGAGCCAGTCGTCCCCGGAGCGCACGCGCCCGCCGAGCGCGCGCAGCCCCTCGGCGAGAGCTTCGAGACGGTCCGACTCCTTGACGCGCAGCTCCCCCACGCCGGCGAAACGCGTCGTCCCCTCGGCCATGCTCGCCACGATCGCCAGGACCGGCACCTCGTCGATGAGCGACGGCACCTCGTCAGGGGTCACGATCGTGGCCGCGAGCGTCGCGCCCGAGCGTACCCGCAGCGTGCCGACCGGCTCGGGGTCGATGACCGCGAGGTCGACCGTGATGTCGGCGCCCATCCGCTCCAGGACGCGCAGGAAGCCGATGCGCGTGGGGTTGAGCGCAACGCGCGGCAGGACGATGTCGCTGCCGGAGACCATGAGCGCCGCCGCGACGAGGAACGCCGCCGAGGAGGGATCGCCCGGGACGTCATAGTGGGCGGCGCGCGGGACGACGGGGCCGTCGACCCAGGCCGTGCGCTCGACGGCATCCGTGCCCACCGGCACGCCGAAGAGCGGCAGGAGCCGCTCGGTATGGTCGCGGCACGGCGCGGGCTCGCGCACGAGCGTCCGCCCGGGGGCCCGCGTCCCCGCAAGCAACACGGCGGTCTTGACCTGCGCGCTCGCGACAGGAAGCTCGTAGTCGATGGGCGCGAGCGGCCCGCCATGCACCGTGACGGGCAGGCGGTCACCCTCGGCCATCGTGAATGCGGCCCCCATGCGCTCGAGCGGAGCCGTCACGCGCGCCATCGGCCGACGCGAGAGCGACTCGTCGCCGGTGAGCGTCACCTCGACGTCCCACCCGGCGAGCACGCCCATGAGCAGCCGGGCCGTGGTGCCGCTGTTGCCGCAGTCGACGGGCCCACCGGGAGCGAGCGGACCGGATGCACCCCACCCGACGACGCCGATGTCCAGGCCGCCGCCGACCCGCGCGGTCTCCACGCGTGCCCCGAGCGCCCGCACCGCCTCGATCGTCGAGCGCACATCCGCGCTGTCGAGCACGCCGGTGAGCGCCGACGTGCCCTCGGCCATAGCCGAGAAGAGCACCGCACGGTGCGAGAGCGACTTGTCCCCGGGGACCGTGACCTCCCCTGCGAGCGGGCCGTCGACCGGTCGGGCATGGTACCGCATGGGCGCCTCCTACTCGAGCGGCTTGAGCTGCGGGGCGAACCCGGCTTCGGCGAGCTCGGCCATCAGGCCGCCGATGTCGCCCTCGTCGGTCAGCACGAGGCGCAGGACCGCCGCGTCCTCGGACTGGTGGTCGATCTCGATGTCCTCGATGTTGCACCCGTGACGACCGACCGCCGTGGTGATCGTCGAGATGACGCCCGGCTCGTCGCGCATCAGGATCGACAGCTCGGAGAGCGCGCTCGTGGCAGGGACCCACTGCGCCGGAAGGGCACGCCGCTGCTCGGCGGCCTCAGCGAGCCACGCCTCGAGCGCTTCCGCGTCACGGCGACCGAGCACCGCCGAGAAGTCCCCGAGCACGCGCCGGAGGTCTTCCACGCCCGCGATGACGGCCTCGGCGTTGTCCAGGCAGATGCCCGTCCACAGCCCCGGGCTGCCCGCGGCGATGCGCGTCATGTCTTTGAAACCGCCCGCTGCGAGCCGGAGCAGGTCCTGCCCACCTGAGCGCGCGCGCTCGCCGGCGAGGGCGATCAGCGCCGCGGCAGCCACGTGCGGGACGTGCGAGATGACGGCCACCGCCTCATCGTGAGCCGCGGCGGGCACGGAGATCACGCGCGCTCCGAGCGAGGTGACGAAGGCGTGCAGCCGCCGGAACGCGTCGGCGTCGGTGTGGGCGGCGGGCGTGAGGACGTGGTAGGCGCCGTCGAGCAGCGTCGGCGAAGCGGCGTCGATGCCGCTGCGCTCCGAGCCCGCCATCGGGTGCCCGCCGATGACGTGCAGCCCTTCGCGCGCATTGCCGGCGGCGGCAGCCATCACCGCGGCCTTGGTGGATGCCACGTCGGTCACGACGCCACGGAATCCCTTCTGGGCCAGCTCGGCGATCCATGCGAGCGTCGCGTCCACGGGCGTCGCCAGCACCACGAGCCCGTCCGGGTCGGGCGCGAACCAGCCGGCCGCCCACGCCTCGGGCACCGTGAGCGCCTCATCGCACGCGCCGCGTTCGACCGCGAGGGCGACCGTCCGTGCATCCGTGTCAACGCCGCGGACTCGCACTACCCCGGCCCGGCGCGCGGCGTGCGCCACCGACCCGCCGATGAGCCCGAGGCCCACCACGGTCACGCGGGAGAACGGTGCCTGCTGTGGTCTCGTCTCGGCCATCGTCACGACACCCGTTCGAGCGTGGAACCAGACGCGGCGAGGATGGGAGCGATGTCGGACACCAAGGCGTCGAACTCGTCGAACGTGAGCGACTGCGGGCCGTCGCAGCGCGCGTGCTCGGGATCCGGATGCACCTCGACCATGAGCCCGTCCGCGCCCGCGGCGAGCGCCGCGCGGCACATCGGGGTCACAAGGTCGCGTCGACCGGTGGCGTGCGACGGGTCAACGACGACCGGCAGATGGGTGAGCGTCTTCAGCGCCGCGACGGCCGCCAGGTCGAGCGTGTTGCGCGTGTACGTCTCGAAGGTGCGTATCCCGCGCTCGCAGAGGATGACGTCGCGGTTGCCGCCCTTGAGGACGTACTCGGCGGCCGAGAGGAGCTCCTCGATGGTGGCCGAGAGGCCCCGCTTCAACAGCACGGGGCGGTGCATGGTGCCCAGCTCGTCCAGGAGCATGAAGTTCTGCATGTTCCGCGCGCCGACCTGCAGGATGTCCGCGTACGTGGCGACCTTCTCGGCATCGCGCACGTCGAGGACCTCGGTGACGACCGGGAGCCCGGTGGCGTCCCCGGCTTCGCGCAGGAGCTTGAGCCCCTCCTCCCCCATGCCCTGGAACGCGTAGGGGCTCGTGCGGGGCTTGTACGCGCCGCCGCGCAGCATCGCGGCGCCAGCGGCCTTCACCGCCTCGGCGGTGGCCATGACCTGCTCGGCCGACTCGATGGAGCACGGCCCGGCGATGAGCGCCACCGCGCCGCCGCCGATCGCGACATCCCCGACGCGCACGACCGTCGGCTCCGGCTGGAAGTCCCTCGACACGAGCTTGTAGGGCTTCAGCACGCGGATGACGCTCTCGACGCCGGGGAACCCCTCGAGCTCGAGGGAGTAGATCACCTCGCGGTCGCCGATGACGCCGATGATGGTCTTGATCTCGCCCTCGGACAGGTGCGCCTCGGCACCGGCCTCCCGCAGGTGGGACACGACGTGTTCGACCTCGCCGGGGGTAGCGTGGTCGCGCATGATCACAAGCATCGTCACTCACTCCTCAAGCACGCGGCGCGTGCGTCGTGGCGGTCATCCGGTCCGCCACGCAGGGAGCTAGATGCTTCCCAGGCGCGCGGCGACCGCTTCCATCGCCCGGACGGTGATCTCCGTGTCCGTCGGTGTACCGATACCCACACGCAACGCGGGCGCGTTGCCGAAGTCCCGGACGATGACGCCCTCCTCGAGCAGGGCCTCGAAGACTTCGACCGGTCGCTCGGTCGCGAAGTAGACGAAGTTCGTCTCCGATCGCGCATAGCCGATGCCGAGCCGGTCGAAGCACGAATACAGGTAGGTCTTCTGTTCCTGGTTCTCCGCGCGGCGGCGCCGCACCTCGGCCTCGTCGTCGAGCGAGTAGTACGCGGCCACCTGGCCGACCGTGTTGACGTTGAACGGCTCGCGCAGAGCGTCGATCGCGCGCACGAGCGGCTCGGGGCAGAGCGCGTAGCCGGTCCTCAGCCCCGCGAGCGAGTAGATCTTCGAGAACGTCCGGGTGACCACGAGCGGCCGCGCGCCGTCGAACCACTCCGACGCGTCCGGGTAGTCGGAGGCCGTGACGAACTCGAAGTACGCCTCATCGACGACGACGAGGACGTGCTCGGGCACGCGCTGCATGAACCGCGCGAACGCCTCGCGGCCGTACGCGGTCCCGGTGGGGTTGTTGGGGTTGCACAGGAACAGCAGCCGCGTCCGGTCCGTCACCGCGTCGAGCATCGCCTCGAGGTCGTGCGTCTGCGCGGCATCGAGCGGTACCCGCACGTGCGTGGCGCCGAAGTGGTCGGTCACCATCGAGTACACGATGAAGGACGGCCACGCGTAGACGACCTCGTCACCGGGTCTGAGGACGGCTTGCGCGATGAGGCGCAGGATCTCGTTGGAGCCGTTGCCGATGACGACGTTGGCCACCGGCACGCCGAGACGGTCAGCTAGCTTGCCCCGCAGCGCGCGGCACGCGCCGTCGGGATAGCGGTTCATCCGGGGAAGCACCGCCTCCATCGCGCGAACAGCGGTGGGGACCGGTCCGCAGGGATGCTCGTTGCTCGAGAGCTTGAGGACGACGTCCTTGCCCGAGCGCTCCCGCACCTGGCTCACGCGCAGACCGGGCTCGTACGGCCTCAGACGGCCGACCTCGGGTCGTATGATCTCGTCCCAGCGCACGCCTCGCCCCTCCTCGCGGGTATCGAAGGATTGTGCCGCTTTGCGGCGCGTCCCGCAACCGCTACGCGTCGAAGCCGCACGCGGGCACGCCGAATCCGAGCAGGCTGGCGTAGCCGTCATCGATGCGGATCCGCGCTCCGGTGGCGTTACCCACCCGCAGACGCCACGCGGTCTCATGCGGCAGGCCGAGAAGGTGCGCGACGAGCGCGCGCACGACCCCGCCATGCGCGACGACCGCGGTGCGTCCCTCCTCGGCCACCAGCTCCTCGGCCACCGAGCACACCCGGGAGTAGAACGCGTCCCATGGCTCCCCTACGACACGCATGCCGTCCGGCGCCGGGAGACCGGGCTGCTCTACGGCCATGCCGCGCGCGGAGATCTCCTCGAAGGTGAGCCCCTCGGCGGGGCCGAAGTCTACCTCGGCGAGCCCGTCACGCACGAGGAGCGGCACGCCGCACCCCGCGACGTGCACGGAGACGGCCATCGCGCGCTGCAGCGGCGACGTGTAGACGCGGACGGGGCGCCACTCGGTGAGCGCCACGACGAGGTCGGCGGCCTGCTCTTCACCGCGCCGCGTGAACGGGGAGTCGCCGCGCCCCACGTAGCGACGCTCGGTGTTGGCGACGGTCTCGGGGTGCCGGACGATGAGCAGCTCGGTGCCGCACGGCGCGCTCATGCGAGCCCGCCCACGAGCGCCCCTGCCACGAGCACAGCCGTCTCCACCACCACGATCACGGCGCCGAGCACGTCGCCCGTAACGCCCCCGAACCTGCGCGCAAGCCACCATGCCGAGACGACCGCGACCACGACGCCGCCGACCACGATCGCCACTCGCTCGGGGGCTTGTCGGACGGCCATGAGGGCGACGAGCGGCAGCGCGGCGACGAACGCGCCCTGGACGCTCTCGCGCCGGGCGAGCGACGCCGCCAGACCCTCCGGGCGGGCAGCGCGATGCTGGCTGAGCGCCATCGCAGCCGCCCACCGTCCGAGCACCGGGGCCGCGCCGAGCGCCCACCACGAGCCGCTGTCGATGATCACGCCCGCAGCGAGGGCCTGCAGCAGCAGGCCCAGGCCGATAGCCGCCACACCGAAAGCGCCCGTGCGGCTGTCGCGCATGACGGCGAGCCGCTCGTCGACGTCGCCGCGCGCTCCAAGCGCATCGGCGGTGTCCGCGAGGCCGTCCCAGTGCAGCAGACGGCTCAGTACCGCCCACGAGCACACGACGATCGCGCCCACGAGCAGGGCCGCCGGGCCGTCGTCCGCACCCGCCCACGCGGCCGCGGACGCGAGCCCCACGCCCAGAGCGCCGAACAGCAGCCCGACCCACGAGAACCAGCGCGCCGGACGGTCGCCCACCCCGCCGGGCAATGGAAGGATCGTCAGGACGCGAAGTGCCGTCGCGATGTCCCGCAGGAACCGCACCCTCACTCCCCGCTTCCCGAGACGCCCGCCGAGGCGAACGTCGCCATGCCGCTCATGACCTCGCACGCCGCGGCCATGATGTCCATGGCCAGCGCGGCGCCTGTGCCCTCACCGAGCCGCATGTCGAGCTCGAGCACGGGCGTGAGCCCGAGCGCCCCGAGCACCGTCCCGTGACCCGGTTCAGCCGAGCGGTGCGACGGGAACAGGTACCCGCTCGCCGCGGGGCAGAGGTTCACGGCGGCAAGCGCCGCGGCGCCCGCGATGAATCCGTCGCTCACGACCGGCAGCCCGGCCGAGGCGCATCCGATGAAGACGCCCGCGAGTCCCGCGATCTCAAGCCCGCCGACCGCAGCGAGGACGCCGAGCGCATCGAGGCGAGCGACGTCGTTCACTTGGAGCGCGTGTGCGATGACGCGGGCCTTGCGCTCCACGCCCGCGGCATCGAGCCCGGTGCCCGCGCCGACGACGCCACCGGGGTCTGCGCCGCAGTACGCGGCCGTCAGCGCCGCGGCCGCCGTGCTGTTGCCGATGCCCATCTCGCCGGTGCCGACGAGCCGCACGCCCTCCTCGGCAAGCTCCTGTGCGACGCGTACCCCGACGAGCACGGCCTCGGCGGCCTCCTCACGCGACATCGCAGGGCCTGTCGAGAAGTCCGCGGTCCCGGGACGCACCTTGGCGTGCACGACGCCGTCGATGCCGCTGACGTCCCCGGCGACGCCCACGTCCACGAGCACGAGGCGCGCCCCCGCGTGGCGGGCGAGCTGGTTGATCGCCGCGCCGCCCGCCGAGAAGTTCGCGACCATCTGGGCGGTGACCTCCGGCGGGTAGGGGCTCACGCCCTGCGCGGTGACCCCGTGGTCTCCCGCCATGAGCACGATCGCCATGGGCGCGACCGCCGGGTGCGCGGTGCGCTGGAGCGTCGCCACGCGCGCGGCGATCGTCTCGAGCTTGCCGAGGCTGCGCGGCGGCTTGGTGAGGGAGTCGAGGCGCTGCCACGCCGCAGCCTCGAAGGTGACATCAGGCTCGTTCACGCTCGCGACGAGGTCGTGCAGGCGCTGTTCGAAGGTCATCCGTCCTCCCTGTCGGGTCCGTCCGGCCATGCCGCCGTCACCGGCAGCGATCCCAGGTCCACGCATCTCCCGGCGACCACGAGGTACGCCGCGTCGGCGGCGTCGACGAGCTGCCTCGTCGCACGGCCGAGAAGGTCACGGAACAGCCTCCCGCTCGCCGAGACGGGCACCACGCCCCACCCGACCTCGTTCGTCACCACGATCGTGTCACCGTCGCGGTCACGGATAGCCGCTACGAGCCCGCCTACGGCCTTCTCGGCGGCCTTCTCGGCCTGGCCGGAGACAGACGCGCCCCACACGTCGAGCGGCGCGAGAGCGCGCGTCACGAGCGCGCCGAGGCAGTCGATGAGCACGACCTCGGCGGGACGGACGTCGTCGAGCCACGAGACGGCGTCGCGCGCTTCAAGCGTCCTGAAGCCCACCGGACGCTCCGTCCGGTGCCGGCGGATGCGGCGGGACATCTCGTCATCGGCCTCGTCGCCCGCGACGACGACGGCGACCGGCGCCCCTCGCTGCGCCGCGAGCTCGGTGGCGGCGGCCGACTTACCGCCACGCACGGGGCCGGTCAGAACGACGAGCGCCATCACGCCTCACCCTGCCCCGAGAGCCCGGCCGCATCGCGCAAGGCTGCGACCTCGGCGGCGGAGAGGGTTCGGGTCGCACCCTCCTCGAGCGTCCCGAGCGTCAGCGGCCCGAACGCGACGCGCGTGAGCGCGCGTACCGGGTGCCCGACGTGCGAGAGCATCCTTCGCACCTGGCGCTTGCGGCCCTCGGCGATCGTCAGACGAACGGTCGCGACACCCGCCCCCTCGGCCACCAGCTCGACCTCCGCGGGCTTGGTCGGGCCGTCGTCGAGCGTCACGCCGCGCGCGAGCGCGCGCAGGTCCGCATCGTCCGGGACGCCGTCGACCTCGGCGACGTACGTCTTGCGCACGTGGAAGCGCGGGTGCATGAGCCGGTGCGCGAGCTCGCCGTCGTCGGTGAGCAGGAGCAGACCGGTGGTGTCGCGGTCGAGCCTGCCCACCGAGAAGAGCCGGCGCGACGTCTCCGGGAACAGGTCGGCCACGGTCGCCCGCCCCTGCGGGTCGTCCATCGTCGTGACATACCCGGCGGGCTTGTTGAGCACGAAGTACGCGTGTCCTTCGGGCGGCAGGACGGGCTTCCCGTCCACCGCCACGACGTCACCGGCCGCGACCCGGGTGCCCGGCTGTGTGACGACGGTCCCGTTGACCGCCACCCGGCCCGACTCGATCACCGTCTCGGCGCCCCGTCGCGACGCGACGCCCGCCCGAGCGAGGAACTTCTGCAGGCGTTCGCCCTCGGTCATCGATCAGTCGTCCCCGTTCTCGTCCTCGTCGTCGTCCGCCTCGTCGTCCTCGTACTCTTCCTCGGTGGCGCCGAGCGCCGACCCATCGAGCGCGTTCAGCCGCTCGCGGATGGCCCGCTCGGTCTCCGGCTCGGGAGCGAACTCCTCGAGGGGCGGCAGTCCCGCGAGGTCTTTGAGCCCGAACTTCTCGAGGAAGACGCGGGTCGTCCCGTAGAGGATCGCGTTGCCCGCGTTCTTGTCGCGACCGACCTCCTTGACGAGCCCCTTCTCGACCAGAGAGGCGATGACCGCCTCGCTGTTCACCCCGCGGACCGCGTTCACACCCTGACGCGTCACCGGCTGGTGGTACGCCACCACGGCGAGCGCCTCGAGGGCCGCCTGCGACAGACGGCGCGTGTCCCACGACAGCACGAAGTGCTCGACGTGGTGGTGGAACGCGGGGTGTGTGTAGAGTCGCCACCCGCCCGCGACCTCGCGCAGCTGGAACCCGCGCTCATCGGCGGCGTACTCCTCGGACAGCGCGCGCAGCGCGGCATCCACGTCGGCTTTGGCGGCCTCGAGGATGCTCGCCAGCCTGGCCGAGGATACGGGCTCGTCGCTCACGAACAGCAGCGCCTCCAGCGCGCCGCGCAGCTCGCGTGAGATGTCGGTCATCGCACTCCCTCGTTCTCGATCGTCTCCACTTCGATGTCCCCGAAGATCGTCTCCTGGCGCAACACGACCTCGCCACGCTTGTAGAGCTCGAGGATGGCGAGGAAGGTCACGACGACCTCCTCGCGGCTCGCACCCGCGTACACCAGCTCGCTGAACGAGACCCGCCGCTCGCGCCGGACGCGGTGCGCGACGAGGTCGACGTGGTCTTCCAGGCTGATGGGCGCCGAGGCGATGTGCTCCGCCTCGAGCAGGAAGATCTCGCGGCGGAAGACGAGCTCGGCGCAGGTGACCGCAAGCGTGTGCAGCGTCACGCCCTCGAGGAAGTCGGGCATCAGGTGCAGGAAGGGCTCCTCGAGCCCGGCGGCTCGCGGGTGGGTGCGGGCAGCGGCCTCGTAACGGCCGGACAGCTCGAGCGAGGCGTTCTTGAACTGCTTGTACGTCAGCAGCCGCGCGATGAGCAGCTCGCGCGCCTCTTCAGGCGGCAGGTCGTCGAACTCCTCGAGCGCGGCATCCGCGGTCTCGGGCAGCATGCGCGCGGCTTTGAGCTCGAGCAGCGTCGCCGCCACGAGCAGGAAGTCGCTCGCGACGTCGAGGTCGAGGTCGCGCATGCGCTCGACGTGGGCCAGGTACTGGTCGGCGATCTCGGCTATCGAGAGCTCGGCGACGTCCACCTTCTGCTTGGCCACGAGGTGGAGCAGGAGGTCGAAGGGCCCCTCGAAGACGTCGGTCTTGACGGTGTAGCCCATGAGGCGCTACCCGGCGTCGATGTGGAGCGCCGAGCGGACCTCGGCCATGAGCGACTCGACCGCGGGCCGGACGCGCGCCGCTCCGTCCGCCAGCACCTCCCAGGCGTAGCCGGGCGTGGCGGCAAGCTCCGCCCGACGCTCCCGGAACGGGCGCAGGTACGCGTTGAGATCCTGGATGAGCGCCTTCTTGTGGGCGACGCATCCGCATTCGGCACCACGGCAGCAGCGGTCCCACTCGGCGATGGCGCCGGCGTCCGCGCTCACGAGCTTGTGGATCTGGTGGAGCGGGCAGATGTCCGGGTCGCCGGGGTCGGTCTTGAGCTTGCGTGCCGGGTCGGTGATCATCCCGCGGACCTTGGCCGCGGTCTCCTCCTCGGTCTCCGAGAGGTAGATCGCGTTGCCGTAGGACTTGGACATCTTGCGGCCGTCGGTGCCCGGGACGCGCGCGCCCTCCTTCGCGATGATCGCCTGGGGCTCAGGCAGCAGCTCACCGTACTGGTTGTTGAAGCGGCGCACGACCTCCCGCGTCAGCTCGAGGTGCGGCAGCTGGTCCTCGCCCACCGGCACGAAGTCGCCCTTGACGATGGTGATGTCGGCGGCCTGCAGGAGCGGATAGAGGAAGAAGCCGATGTTGCCGAGGTCCTTCTCGGTGATCTGCTCGCGCTGCTCCTTGTAGCTCGGGACGCGCTCGAGCCACGGCATCGGGGTGACCATGGAGAGGTAGAGCGTGAGCTCGGCCACCTCGGGGATGTCGGACTGCCGGTAGATGGTGGACCGCTCCGGGTCGATGCCCGCCGCGATCCAGTCGAGCACCATCTCCTCGGTGAAGCGCCTGATCGCGTGCGTGTCCTGCCAGTCGCTCGTGAGCGCGTGCCAGTCGGCGACGAAGTAGTACGCGTCGTAGCGCTCCTGGAGCTCCCGCATGTTGAGCAGGTTGCCGAACCAGTGGCCGAGGGTGAGACGACCGGTGGGCCGGTACCCCGTGAGCACGCGGTTGGTGGTCATACGGCGAGGCTCCTGACGTCGTGCGGATGGACGCGCATCATCATACCGTACCCGGCCCGGTCTGACCCGTTCGCGCGGCGTGCCGAGAGCGACCTAGCTGACGCCTGTCAGGAGCCCCAGGAGCGGCATGACGGTCGACTCGAAGTACCAGCTCAGCACGTCGAAGCCAAGCATCGGGGGGATCCAGAGCAGCGCCAGAAGGAGGATGAACCCCTGCCGCTCGATCCGGCGGAACGTCCGGAGCCCTTCGTCAGAGAGGAACGGCACGATCACCGACGACCCGTCGAGCGGCGGTATCGGCAGCAGGTTGAAGAACATCAGCACGAGATTCACGTACGCCAGCAGGAAGCCCAGGTACCACACGACATCGAAGACGGCGCCGGCGGGCGCGTAGGACACCGCACGCACGATGACCCCGCCGACCGCCGCGAGCGCGAAGTTGGTGAGCGGCCCGACGAGCCCGATGATGAGCTCCCCTTTCCGGGGATCGCGCAGGTTGTGCGGGTTGAACGGCACCGGCTTGGCGTAGCCGAAGACAGGCCCGCCGCCAAGCGACATGAGCGCCGGCAGCAGGATGGTCCCGAAGGGGTCGACGTGCTTGAGCGGGTTCAGGGAGAGCCGACCCGCGCGCTTGGCCGTGGGATCGCCGAGACGGAACGCGGCATAGCCGTGCGCGACCTCGTGGAAGATCACCGACGGTATGAGGACGACGAAGGCCGCAACGGAAAACGCCCAGTCGGGAAGCTGCATCGTGTTCAGGAGTCCTTTCGGCGGCGTCGGACGAGCCGCTCGAGATTCGCGAGTTCCGCCTCGCGTCCGACGGCGCGTCCGTCGATGCGGTCCGCGAGAGCTTCGGCAAGGATACCAGAGAACCTCGGACCCGGCTCGAGCCCGAGCGCGACGAGGTCCTCGCCGCTCACCGCCGTCCGGATCCGCGAGAGCGTGCGCACGAACCGCTCGACGCGCTCGCGCGTCGTCCGGTCGCCGACGGCCCACAGGTAGCACACGACCTCATCGGGGACTCCCTCGAGCAGGAAGTAGAGCCGGCTGTCACGCATCTTGCGGCGGTCGCGCAGACGCTGCAGCAGGTGCTCGCTCTTCTCGGCGGCGAACACGACGGGCGTGCCGTACTCGCGCCCGAACCGCAGCCACTTCGCCCACTTCTCGGTCTCGCGCCGTCCGCCCGACGCGCCGAGCGCCGTGATGAGCGTGACGCGCCGTCGCGGCGTGCGCTGGAAGCCCTCCGAGAGCGTGCGGTACGCGGTCTCGGTGAGCGCGAGCTCGTCGAGCACCCGTCGCGGGTCGGCGCCATCCGGCAGCAGCGTGCCAAGAGCGCCGAGCTCGGCGAGCCGCTCGAAGATGGGCGCGCATGGCTCCTCGTCCACGATATCGAGGACCTCCTCGCGGATCCGCGCGCCGCTGACCTCATCGAGCATGTTCATGTCCACCGCCTGCCGGAGCAGCGCCTCGGTGGAGGGGTCGATCGAGAACCCGTAACGCTTCTCGAAGCGCGCGGCGCGCAGCACGCGCGTGGGGTCCTCCACGAACGAGAGCGAGTGCAGCGAACGCACGACTCCTCGCTTGAGGTCGTGCAACCCGCCGAACGGGTCAGCGATGATGCCGAAGCTCGCGGGATCGATCGAAGCGGCCATGGCGTTGATGGAGAAGTCGCGCCGGAAGAGGTCCTGCCGGAGCGACGAGCGTTCCACCGTGGGCAGCGCACCCGGCCGCGTGTAGTACTCGGTGCGCGCGCTCGTGATATCCACGTGCAGGTGCTTGTCCCAGATCAGCACGGCGGTCCCGAAGCGGCGATGGACCCGCACGCGCTTGCCGAGGCGCTCGGCGGCCCGCTGCGCGAACTCCAGACCGTCGCCCTCGACGACGATGTCCACATCGAGGTTCTTCCTTCCGAGGAGCATGTCGCGGACGAACCCGCCCACGACGTGCGCGCGCAGCCCGTCCTCATCGGCCAGCCTGCCGAGGACGTGGACCGCTTCACGCGCGTTCTCCGGCAGGAGCCGGTCCACTGAGCCGAGGAACGCGCGCGTGGCCTCGGTCCGCTCGCGCACGACCGCCCGGTCGAGGTACGCCTCGCCGTGCTCGGCGCGCAGCAGGTCCTTGCGCGTGACGATGCCGACGAGCCGATCGCCCTCGACCACCGGGACGCGCCCGATGCCGGCCCTGGCCAGCAGCCGCTCGAGCTCGGCCATCGGCGTCGACCGGGCGACCGTGATGGGCTCGCGCGCCATGAAGCCGGTCACCGGCGCGTGGTCGAGCCCGTGCCGCGAGGCCTTGTCGACGTCCTTGCGGGTCACGAGCCCCACGAGCCGCTCGTCCTCGACGACGGGCAGGCCGCCGTGCCCCCACGTCGCCATCAGGCGCCCCGCCTCGCCCATCGTCATCTCCGGGCCGACGGTCCGCACCGGTGTCGACATGATGTCGGCGGCACGCAGCGGCGCCGTCACCACGAGCTCGAGCGCGTCGCGCAGGCGTTCGCGGACCTCCTCGACGCTCGCGCCCTTGAGCGCCGCGGACGCCGCCTGCGGGTGCCCGCCTCCGCCGAGATGCGCGAGCACGCTCCCCACGTCCACCTCGGCCAGACGGCTCCGCGCCACGACGTGCAGCCGCTCGGGCATGTCCACGATGGCGATCGCCACCGGATAGCCGAGGTCCTCGCTGATGTAGTGCGTGAGCACGCTTGCGGAGTCCACGTACTCCTCGGCAGAAGCCGACGCGACGGCGATGTCCTGGCCGTGCACGCTCCACGTCTCCAGCGAGTCGAGGAGCCGGTCGAGCAGGGCGCGCTGCTGCTCGTCGAGCGCGCGGGACAGGAAGCGGGTCACGACCTCCAGATCCGCACCCGCCGCCATGAGGTAGGTGACCGCCTCGGCATCGTACGCCGTCGTGCCCGGGTACGTGAGCGAGCCGGTGTCCTCGTGGATGCCGAGCAGCATGACGCTCGCCTCGAGCGGGGTGATCGCGATGCCGCGGTCGCGGAGCTCGTGCACGAGGATCGAGGTGGCCGCTCCCACGCTCATGCAGTGGTCCTCGGCAGCCTCGATGTCGCCCTCGGCGCGCGGGTGGTGGTCGTAGACGACGACCTCCACGTCCTCGCGCTCGGCGATGCGCCCGATCTCGCCGATCCGGCCGGGGTCGCGCGTGTCGACCATGATGACACGCTCCACCGCGTCGCCGTCGAGCGACCTGAGGTCGACGAACGACAGGAAGTCCTCGTGCAGGTTGTGGAACTCACGCACGTTCGCGTTCTGGCTGCCGAGAAAGACCGCCCGCGCTCCCCGGTAGAGCTTGGTGGCGGCGACCATCGCTGCGTACGCGTCGAAGTCGGGGTTCGCGTGCCCGACGACGAGCTGCGTGACCGGCGGGCGCTTGCGCGCGCGGGCGGAGCGCCGCGTCATGTCAGACCTCGTGGAAGAGCGGGGGCGGCGTCACGGGCTCATCGGCGATGCGGACCGACGCCACGAGGCGCGCCGCGCCCTCCTCAAGGCGCGCCTCGTCCTGCGCGTACAGCGTCGCGATGACATCGCCGGCGGCGACCTCGTCACCGGCCTTCACCGCGAGCACGATGCCCGCTCCCGGGTCGATGGGGTCTTCCTTGCGAGCGCGGCCAGCCCCGAGCGCCATCGCCGCCCGACCGACGCCCTCGGCGTCGAATCCCGCGATCCAGCCGCCGCGCGCGGCCGTCACCTCCCGGGTCGCCGGTGCCAGCGGCAAGAGGGAGTCATCCTCGGCCACCCGCGCGTCTCCTCCCTGAGCCGCGATCCATGCACGGAAGGTCTCGAGCGCGCGCCCTGAGGCGATGGAGTCGAGCAGCAGTTGGCGCCCTTCGCGCTCGTCCTCGGCCCGCCCGCCGAGCACGAGCATCTTGGCGCCGAGCGCGATGCAGAGCTCCGTCAGATCCTCGGGACCGTCGCCCCGCAGCGTCGCGATCGCTTCGCGCACCTCGACCGCGTTCCCGACGGCACACCCGAGCGGCTGGTCCATGTCGGACAGGACGGCGACGAACCGTCGCCCGAGACGTTCGCCCACGCGGACCAACTCGGCCGCAAGACGCCGCGCCTCGGCCTCCGTCTTCATGAACGCGCCGGAGCCCACCTTCACGTCCAGGAGGACGGCATCCGCGCACCCCGCGACCTTCTTGCTCACGATGGAGCCCACGATGAGCGGGATGGACGGCACGGTCGCCGTGACGTCCCGGAGCGCGTACATCTTCTTGTCGGCCGGATCCACATCGGCGCTCTGCGCGATCACCGCGATCCCCACGTCGCGCACCTGCTTCGCGAAGGCATCAGTGTCCAGCGTCACCCTGAAGCCCGGTATGGACTCGAGCTTGTCGAGCGTCCCGCCGGTGTGGCCAAGTCCCCGGCCGCTCATCTTCGCCACCGGCACGCCGCAGCTCGCCACGAGCGGCGCGAGCACGAGGGTCGTCTTGTCGCCTACACCGCCGGTCGAGTGCTTGTCGACCTTGGTGCCGGGAACGGACGAGAGGTCGACCGTCCTGCCGGACTCGGCCATGGCCTTGGTCAGCCACACCGTCTCGTCGTCATCGAGGCCGTTGATGAAGGCGGCCATGAGCCACGCCGACATCTGGTAGTCAGCCATCTCGCCGCTGACGAACGCGTTCACGATGTGCTCGAGCTCTTGCTCCGTGTGCTTGCCCCCGTCGCGCTTGACCTCGATGAGCTCCTCGACAGACTTCACGCTTCACGCACCTCCCGCAGGAACGATGTGCCGCGGCCGCAGCTGCCGGCCAGCCCGTAGAAGTCGAGCACCGTCTCGCCCACGTCGGCGAACGTCGCTCGCGTACCGAGCCCGACGCCACGGTCCACACCCTTGATCTTCGCGATGAGCGGCGTGTGCTCCCGGCTGTGATCCGTGCTGTCGGTCGTGGGGTCGCATCCGTGGTCGGCGGTGATGATGAGGAGGTCGCCCTCGGCCATGGCATCGAGCAGCTCGGGCATCCGCCGGTCGACGTCCTCCAGTCCTCGCGCGTAGGCCTCGGCATCGTTGCGATGTCCCCACAACATGTCGAAGTCGACGAGATTGGCGAACACGAATCCCTGCTCGGCACGGGACACCTCCCGCACGAGCGTTGTGAACCCGTCCATGTTGTCGGTGACGTGCGGCGAGGACGTCACGCCCTGCCATGCGAAGATGTCGCCGATCTTCCCGACACCGAAGACCGGGACGTCGTGCTCCTGCAGGATATCGAGCACGGTAGGCTCGAACGGCTTGACGGCGTAGTCGCGACGACGGTGCGTGCGCACGTACGTCCCGCTCTCGTCAGGTCCCACGAACGGCCGGGCGATCACTCGCCCGACGCAGTGGTCGCCGGTAAGCATCGCGCGCGCCGTCTCGCACACTTCGTACAGCCGCTCAAGGCCGAACGCCTCCTCGTGGCACGCGATCTGGAAGACCGAGTCCGCGGACGTGTAGACGATCGGCTTGCCGGTCTCGACGTGCTCGTCGCCGAGGTCCTGGATGATGACCGTGCCGCTCGCCGCGTAGTTGCCGAGCACGCCCGGGACGCCGGTGAGCCGCACGAACTCGTCGATGACCACATCGGGGAAGCCGTCAGGATAGGTCGGGAACGCCCGCTCGAGCTTGAGCCCCATCATCTCCCAGTGCCCGGTCGTGGTGTCCTTGCCTGCCGAGGCCTCGGCGTTGATGCCCCACGACGCGGTAGGCGCATCGGCGGGCGGCACGCCCATGATGTCCGTGATGTTGCCGAGCCCCATGCGCTGGAGGTGCGGCATCGCCAGCCCGCCCACGGCCCGCGCCGTGTTGCCGAGGGTGTTCGAACCCTCGTCGCCGTAGCGGTCGGCGTCCGGCAGCGCACCGGCCCCGACGCTGTCGAGCACGAGCACGATCGCCCGCGGGGCGCGCGACGTCCCTCCCACGGCAGCCTCCTTCGCTCTAGATGACGACCCGGGCGATCTCCTCGAGACTCGTGACGCCGGCGGCCACCTTGTCGAGCGCATCCCGCCGCAGCGACTTCATCCCCGTGGCGAGCGCCGTCTTGCGCAGGTCCTCCGAGGAGGCACGCTTGAGGAACAGCGCACGGAGGTCGTCGTTCATCTCCATGATCTCGAACAGCCCGATACGTCCCGCATACCCCGTGCCGTAGCATTCGTCACAGCCGACCGGGCCGTACACCTTGACCGAGGAAGACTCCTCTTTCGTGAAGCCCGCAGCAGTGAGCGTGGATGCGGAGAGCCGGCGCCGCTTCTTGCAGGCGGGGCAGAGTCGCCGGGCCAGGCGCTGGGCGACCACGCCGACGAGCGCCGAGGACGTCACGTACGGCGCCACCTCCATATCGACCAGACGCGTGAGCGCGGAAGGGGCGTCGTTGGTGTGGATGGAGGAGAGCACGAGATGCCCGGTAAGCGCCGCCCTGATGGCGATCTCGGCGGTCTCCGGGTCGCGGATCTCGCCGACCATCGCGACGTCAGGGTCGGAGCGCAGGACCGTGCGCAGCAGCCGCGCGAAGCTCAGGCCGATCGCCGGGTTCACCGCCATCTGCGTGATCCCCCCGATCTGGTACTCGATCGGGTCCTCGATGGTGATGATCTTGCGGCTGGGCTCGTTGAGCTGCATGAGCGACGCGTAGAGCGTGGTGGTCTTGCCCGACCCGGTCGGCCCCGAGATGAAGACCGCCCCGTACGGACGCGTCAGGAACCGCCGCATGATCTCGAGGTTGCCCTCGGTCAGGCCGAGGTCCTCGAGCTTGAGCGCTTCCATGTCCTGGTTGAGCACGCGCAGCACGATGCTCTCGCCGGAGGGGGTGGGCAGCGTAGCGACGCGCAGGTCGACGGGACGACCGTTCACGATGACGCCGATCCGTCCGTCCTGGGGGCGGCGACGCTCGGCGATGTTCATGTCGGCCATGACCTTCACCCGGCTGATGAGGCCGGGCTTGATGGAGAGCGGGAGCCGCATGATCTCCTGCAGCACACCGTCGATCCGATAGCGGATCCGCACGCCCTTGTCACCGGGCTCGATGTGGATGTCGCTCGCGTTGTCGGCGATCGCCTCACGGATGAGCTGGTTGACCAGGCGGACGACCGGCACGTCCTCGTCACCGGCGATCACCTCGTCGGGGACTGCTTCCTCCTCGCCCGCCGCGACCATGATGTCCTGCACGACGTCGGCGGCAGCGATGTACTTCTCGATCGCGTACTGGATCTGGGTGCCGGTCGCGACCACCGGGATCACGCCGAGGCCCGTGCTCACCTTCACGTCGTCGATCGCCTCGACGTCGAGCGGATCGGCCATCGCGAGCACGAGGGAACCGTCCTCGTAGCCGATGGGTATCACGAGGTTGCGCCTCGCGATGCGCTCGGGGATGCGACTCGTGGCCTCGCGGTCCACCGGATACGTGGTGAGGCTCACATGGTCGAGCCCTTTCTGCTCTGCAAGCGTCCGTGCGATGTCGTCCTCGTCCACGATCAGCTGCCTGACGAGGATCTGACCGAGCTTGCCCCCCTCGGCAACCTGGACCTGGAGCGCGTGATCGAGTTGGGCGCGGGTGACCAGCCCCGCCGCCACGAGCAGCTCGCCCAGTCGTTCGCGCGTGTACCCGACGCCGCCACCCATCAGATCACTCTCCCGGAGATCCGCTACAGCCGTTTGCGTACGATCGCGAGCACCCACTCCATGACGAGCACACCGGCCACGGTCGCCGCTGCTGAGGCGTCGAACACGCCGAAGTACGGCGTCGACACGCGCGGCAGCCCGAACGCGGGGGTGAGCGCATCCGCAAGCCTGAGGACCGCCCCGCCGACCGCCGACTGCGCGAGGACCCCGAAGTACCGTGCGACGATACCCGCGGTCAGCACGATCGCGACGGCGACGAGCACGTCCATGACGAACGTGACGAACCGCTGTGCCGGCAGCTTGCGCATGAGCCCTCTCCGGTCGTCCCTACCTGCCGAGACGCCGTGCCCGGCCCACTGGAATCGTAGCAGAAAAGCGGCGGCGCGAATGCGCCGCCGCTCGTCACCCCGACCGGGCAGTCGCGTCAGCGGACGGCGTCCGAGATGACGCGGCCGATGAGCTTCTCGGCCACCTCGGACGCGCTCGGCGCCGACTCCGCGAGCAGCCGCCGCGCTTCCGCGATACGGTCGTCGCGAACGTCGGGCACCTCGCGCAGGGCCTCCGTCACGCGCACCACGAGCTCACGTGGTGCTTCGTGCGACGCCGGACACTTCGCAGGCTCGTATTCGTCTGATGTCCGCAGGTACTCGACGGCGCACCGCACCTGCTCGGCTGAGATGATCATGATGCAGTTCATATCGGCTTGGCGCCTCGCTCACTTGAGAGCGATGCGCCCGGCGGCGCGCGTCCACACCGATCGCCGTCCTCGCCCGGCGTGGGACGTGGACGGGGTACGCGGACTGCATGGGGCACCCACGGAGATGACCCCTACAAAAGGGGGAGCCCCAAGGCCGGCACCTTGAGGCTCAGGGGTAAGGGGTTGCCGAAGCAACTCTGCTAGTGATTCTACGCACGGATTCAGCATCGCGCAAGGGTCTTGTGAATGAATCCACAATATTCACATGCAGTTCACAGGGTGGAAACATGCAGTCCGGAGCCGCGCCTACATCACCGCAAGCAGGCGCAGCATCGGCTCGATACCGAACGCAACCGGCGCCACTCCCCCGCCGATGACGAGCAGTATGGCGATCGCCGCCGCCCATGCGGCGCTGCCGCCACGGGCGCCCGGCTCATCGCCGAGCACCGCGAGCGCCTCGTCCGGTTCTTCGAAGTACGCGACCTTGAGCACGCGGCCGTAGTAGCCGAACGACACGACCGAGCCGATCACCCCGACGATGACGAGCCACGTCCAGCCCTCGCCGACAGCGGACAGGAAGACGAGCAGCTTGCCCCAGAACCCGATCAGGAGCGGTATCCCGGTGAGCGAGAGCATCGACGCCGCCAGCGCCACGCCGATGAGCGGATGACGTCTGCCCAGGCCCTTCATCCCGGCCACCGTGCCGTTCCAGCGGGGCTCGGCCACGGCGAGCGCCTCGGCGCAGATGAACGCCGCAGCCACGCTCACCGCGTACGTCGCGCCGAAGAGCACGGCCCGGCCCGCACCTGCGTCGCCCGCCGAGAGGCCGATGAGCGCGTACCCGACCTGAGCGATGCCCGAGTAGCCGAGCATCCGCGCGAACGAGGACTGCCGCAGCGCGCCAAGATTGCCCACGACGATCGACGCCGTGGCGAGCGCGGCAGCGAGGTTGGCGAGGACCGCGAACGCGTCCGCCTCGAACACGGCGCCGCGGAACAGCACGAACATCGCCGCCAGCGCCGCGACTTTCGGTACCGAAGACAGGACCGCCGCGCCGGACGCTTCGCTCGTCTCATACGCGTCGGGCACCCACGCGTGGAACGGGAACGCCCCGAGCTTGAACGCGAAGACGGCCAGGAGGAGCGCCATCGCAAGCAGCGCGGGCCGGGCCGGCGCCTGCGCCATGGTCACCGCGAGCGTGCCGTAGTCGACCGCCCCGCCTCCGAAGGCGTGAACGAGCGCGAGGCCGAGGACCGCCAGCGAGGTCGCGACCGCGCCCTGCACGAAGTACCTGACGGCGGCCTCGTCGCTGCGATCGGTACGCGCGCCGGCGATGACGGCGTAGCTGCCCACCGCGACGATCTCGAGCGCGATGAGCACCGAGAGCAGGTCGAGCGCCGAGGCGAGGGCCTGCGACGCGATGGCGAGGAACGCCATGAGCGCCCCGATGCCCGGCCCGTTCGAGCGACGTGAGAGCCGTGAGCCGCCGGCGAGGACGCCGAGCGCCGCGATGAGGTAGCCGAGCGCGGCGACCCCGGCGAAGCCCCGGCCGACGACGAAGGCGTCGCCGAGCGCGAGCTGCACGGGATGCATCCATGCGGTGTACGCCGCGACACCCGCCGCTCCGGCGAGGCCGAAGAAGATGATGGCGAGCGCACCCGCGCGACGGCCTGCGGCGTCGGCCGCAAGCCCCGCGCACGCAGCAGCGAGCGCGATGGCGGCCGGAAGCCAGAACAGCCACGCGGGAGCGGTGATGACGTTCACCTAGAACCCACCCCCGATCGCCGCGAGCGCCGAGAAGGCCCGCTCGGTGGCGCTCAGCACGAGCCCCGGAGCCACCCCGAGCGCTACGATCGGCAGGCCGAGGACCGCCGCGGCGAGCCATTCACGCCCGGTGAGGTCGCGGCAGGCGGCCTCCGGAGCGTCGGCGCCGTGCCCGATCCGCCGCACGGCCGCAAGGCCGTAGACCGCCGCCATGACCACGCCTACGCCCGCAACGGCGATCCAGCCGCCCCAGCGGGAGAACGCCTCGGCCAGCGTGAGGAACTCGCCCGGGAACCCCGAGAGACCAGGCAGGCCGAGGCTCGCGAGGGTGGCGAAAACGAACACGCCGCCCCAGCGCGGGACAGCGGCGACAAGCCCGCGCAGCCGCGCCATCTCGCGCGTGCGCGTCCGCTCGTAGAGCGCGCCGACGAGGAAGAACAGAAGCCCCGCCACCAACCCGTGGCTCACCATGCCGAGCATCGCCGCGCCGTAGCCGAGCGCGGTGCCCGTGGCGATCGCAAGGACCACGAACCCCATGTGCGCGACCGAGGAGTACGCGACGAGACGCTTGATGTCGGTCTGGCCGAAGGCGAGGAAGGCTCCGTAGACGATGCCGCCCACGCCGAGCACCGCGAGCACCCACGCCGCATCGGCGAACGCCTGAGGGGCGTACGGCACGGCCACGCGCATGAGCCCGTAGCCGCCCATCTTCAGCAGGACGCCGGCGAGCATCACCGAGCCTGCCGTCGGCGCCTCGGTATGGGCGTCGGGCAGCCACGTGTGGACGCCGATCACGGGCAGCTTCACGAGCATCCCGGCGGCCAGCAGCCAGAACACCGCCGTCTGGACGTGGGTCGGCAGCGCCTCGACCTCGGCGCCGAGGTCGGTCGTGCCGCCACCCCAGAAGATGATGAGGAGCAGGCCGACGAGCATGAGCGCCGACCCCGCGAACGTGTAGAGGAAGAACTTCATCGCCGCGTGGCGGCGGCGCTCGTGACCCCATCCCCCGATGAGGAAGAACATGGGGATGAGCACGGCCTCCCACGCCACGTAGAAGAGCACGAGGTCGTCCGCCAGGAAGACGGTCGTCACCGCTGCCTGCAACGCGAGCAGCAGGGCGTAGTGCGTCCGAACGCGAGACGTCACCGTCCACGACGCGAGCACGGCCACGAAGCCGAGCAGCGCGGTCAGCAGGACGAGCGGGAGCGCCAGGCCGTCCGCGGCGAGCCGCGCCACGGGGACGGCCGAGGGCCCCTCGGCCACCCACGCCAGGATGCCATCGGACCCACGCCACTCGAGCAACAAGACGACCGAGGCCGCGATCGTCGCGAGCGTGGCGATCACCGAGAGCACGCGCGCGCGAGCGTCATCGCGACCGAGCAGGACGACGAGCGCCAGACCTGCCAGCGGCACGAGGACCGGGAGCGCGACCACGAACATGGCTACACCCCCATCCAGAGCGCGACGCCGATCAGCGCGACCAGCCCGATGGCCATGAGCGCCACGTAAAGGTCGGTCTCCCCCGTCTGCAGCGAGGCGACGAGCCGGCCCGCGCGCTCCGCCAGCGACGGCAGCCCTTCGACGGCGCGGTCGAGCCCGCGTCGGTCGAGGCGGTCGGCGAGCCAGCGCGCAAGCGCCCTCACCGGGCGTGCGACCGCCCGATCGTAGAGCGCGTCGATGCGGTACGCCTCAGCGATGAACGCGTATGTGCCGCCGAGCTTCTCGGCCAGACGCGTGTCGAGCGCCGGACCTCGACGGTAGAGCGCTACGCCCGCGCCGATGCCGAGCGCGCTTGCGACGACCGAGATCGCGGCGACGGTCGCGTCGAGGCCGGCCTCGCCGCCCCAGAGCACGGCGAGCGGGCCGGCGGCCGCACCAAGGCCGGCCGCGCCGATGCCGAGGGCGACGAGCGGCAGCGTCATGACGAGCGGGCTTTCGTGCGGGGCGCCGTCGTGGCGCGGCTCGCCGAAGAATACGAGCAACGTCACGCGCGTCGCGTAGAGCGCGGTGAGCACGCTCGCGAGCGCGAGCGCCCAACCGGCGAGCGGCATATGGCCCAGAGCGGCGTGCAGGACGGCGTCTTTGGAGAAGAAGCCGGCGAGCGGCGGGACACCGGCGAGCGCGAGCGCACCGGCGCACCACGTCGCCGCGGTCACCGGCATCCGGCGCGCCAGACCGCCCATCTCGCGGACGTCCTGCGTGTGGGTGGCATGGATGACGCTGCCCGAGCCGAGGAAGAGCAGCGCCTTGAACGCGGCGTGCGTCACCAGGTGGAACAGCGCCGCCTGCCACACGCCCGCGCCGAGCGCGACGAACATGAAGCCGAGCTGGCTGATCGTGGAGTACGCGAGCACCTTCTTGATGTCGGTCTGCGTGATCGCGACCATGGCCGAGAAGAGCGCCGTCACCGCCCCGATGGCTGCGATGGCCACACG
This sequence comes from Anaerosomatales bacterium, assembly GCA_030019445.1. Taxonomy (GTDB): domain Bacteria; phylum Actinomycetota; class Coriobacteriia; order Anaerosomatales; family Anaerosomataceae; genus JASEEU01. The sequence goes on from JASEEU010000001.1 coordinate 472,682, forward strand.
GACCGTCTCGGCAACCTCGAAGAGCCCCCACATCCGCGCGATCAGGAAGACGCCGGCGGCGACCATCGTCGCGGCGTGGATGAGCGCCGAGACCGGCGTGGGGCCCTCCATGGCGTCCGGCAGCCACACGTGCAGCGGGAACTGCGCGGACTTCCCCACCGCGCCCGCAAAGAGCAGGGCGGCCGCAGCGGTCACGACGCCCGCGCCAAGCGCGGGGGCGGCGGCGAGCACGTCAGCGATGACGAGCGTCCCGGTCTCGCGCCACAACAGCGCCAGGCCGAACAGCAGGCCGACGTCTCCGATGCGCGTCACGAGGAACGCCTTCATCGCGGCGTCGGCCGCGGAGGGCTTGCGGTACCAGAAGCCGATGAGCAGGTAGCTGCACGCGCCCATCACCTCCCACGCGACGAACAGCGTGACGAGGCTCGTCGCGGTCACCAGGAGCGCCATGGCGCCGACGAAGAGCGAGATGACCGAGAAGTACCGCGCCTGCCCGTCCTCCTCGGCCATGTAGCCGATCGAGAACACCACGACGCAGGCCGAGACGAGCCCCACGACAACGAGCATCACCGCGGAGAGCGCGTCGAGCGCGACCCCGGCGGTCATCACCGCCCCGCCCTGCGCGAGCCAGTCCGCCTGCACCGCTGCCGCGGCGCGGTCGCCGCCGAGCCACGCGATGCCCACGAGCGCGGTGGCCAGCGGGCCGGCGACGGCGATCCACTTGAGCGCGCGCACCGCGCGCCGTCCCCCGGCCATGACGACCAGGCCGAGCGCCGCGGGCACGACGACGGCGAGGAGCGGGTGAGCCGCGAGGTACGCCATCAGCCGCTCACCTCCGTGAACTCATCGGTGCGCGAACGCCCGCTGCGCCGTACGGCGGCGATCACGAGCGCGAGGCCGACGGCCGCTTCGGCGGCTGCCAGAACGATAACGAGCGCTCCTGCGGACTCCACGAGCGCGGTGAACGACCCGGCGACCGAGGCGAGCGCCACCAGAAGCACGTTGGCCGCGCCGAGCATGAGCTCGACACCCGCCAGGATCGCGACGAGATCGCGCCTGACGAGCACCACGTACAGGCCCACCGAGAAGACCGCCGATGCGAGCACGACCACGATCACTCGGCATCACCGCCGTTCACGATCACGAGCACGGCGACGAGCGCGACCAGGAGCAGCAGGCCCGCTAGCTCGAACGGCACGATGCGCGGGCCGAGAAGATCGGCGGCGACGCTCCCCGCCACGTCCGGGGGCACCGGCCACAGCCCACCCGACTCGGGCACGAGGGCGATCACGAGCAGCCCGAACACGGCAGTGGCGGTCACCGCGGCGCCGACGTCGTGGCGCGTGGCGAGCAGCGTGATGTCGCCCGATCCGCGGCGCAGCACCATGAGCGCGAAGAGGAAGAGCACGAGCACGCCGCCCACATACACGAAGACCTGCGCGACAGCCAGGAAGGGAGCCGCGAAGTACACGAAGAGCAGCGCCACGCCCAGCAGGAAGCCACCGAGCGCGATCACGAGGCGCATGGCCTCGTTGACGAGCAGCACGCCGAGCGCGCCGAGAGCGAGCAGCAGCGATCCGGCGATCAGCGCGGTCATCTCAAGCGTCACCGGTCCTCACCGCCTCTATGCGGACGCGTCGGGCAGGACGGCGGCAAGACCCCGTCCCGGCCGGTCGCGCGGGTGCCGCCGCCATCACGCAGCATCTCGCCCTTGTCGAACGTCATGAGGTCGCGATGGTAGAAGGACAGCTCGTACTGCCCGGTATGGGTGAGCGCGTTGGTGGGGCACTGCTCGGCGCACAGCCCGCAGAAACAGCACTTCGTGAGGTCCAGGTCGTAGCGCGTCAGGCAGCGGATGCCCGGGTCGTCGACCCGCTCCACCTGGAGCGCGTAGTCCGGGCAGGTCCGGGCGCAGAACGTGCAACCCACGCACACCTCGGACTGGCAGCGCAGGCAGCGCGACGCCTCGGCCATCGCCTCGAGGTGCGTGAGGCCGAGCTCCACCGGGCGGAAGTCCCGCGCGCGGTCCTCGGGCTTGGCCATCGGCATCACCGCGCGCAGACGGGTGCGCTCGACACCCGCCACGTCGGCCTTGGCGTACCGGGCGTAGACGGGCACCGGCCGACGCACGCGGTGCTCGTCGTCGGTGGGCCGGCCCTCGAGGAAGCGGTGGATGGACGTCGCCGCTTCGTGGCCGGTCGCGATGGAGACGATCGCGCTGCCGGGCCCGGTGACGACCTCGCCGCACGCGAAGACGCCCGCCACCGACGTGGTGAAGTCGGTGCCGTCGGCGACGAGCTGCCCACGACCCGAGACGAGCAGCTCGGTGCCGCCCAGCAGGTCGTCGAGCTTGGCCGCCTGGCCGATCGCGAAGACGATGACGTCGGCCGGCACGTCGGTGAACTCATCGGCGAACTCGGGCGCGAACCGTCCCGTCTCGTCGAACACCCGCGTGCAGGACTGCATGCGCATCGCGGTGACGTGCCCGCCCTCGGTCAGGACTTCCTTCGGGCCGAGAGAACAGAGCGCCGTCACGCCCTCGTCGAGCGCCTCCTCGATCTCCCACGGGTGGCACGGCATCTCGTCCTCGCCCTCGAGGCACGCGAGGCTCACGTCCGCGGCGCCCATGCGCAGCGCGCACCGGGCGGCGTCGACGGCCACGTTGCCGCCGCCGATCACCAGCACCCGCTTGCCGCGCAGTCCGGCCTCGCCGCGATGGTTGGCGGCCCACAAGAGCTCGAGCGCGCCTACGACACCATCGGCGTCGTGACCGGGTATCGGGAGGATGCGGCTCTCCTGCAGGCCGACGGCGAGCAGCACGGCGTCGTAGTCGCGCATCAGCACGCTGAGGGGTACGTCCTTCCCGACCTCGGTGGACAGACGCAGGTCGAGGCCGAGCGCCACGAGGTCGTTCACCTCGTTGTAGAGCACGTCGCGCGGCAGCCGGTACGTCGGCACGCCGGTGTTGAGCGCTCCGCCCGGCTGCGGCTCGCGCTCGAACATCGTCACGGCGTAGCCGAGCGTCATGAGGTCGTACGCCGCGGCAAGGCCCGACGGCCCGCTGCCCACGATCGCGACGGTCTGCTCCCGGGTGACGGGAAGCGGCGTCAGCCGCTCCTCGGCCACCTTCCGATACTCCTCGTACGCGAAGCGGTGGAGCGGCCGGATGGCGACGGGCTCGTCGTAGTAGTTGCGGCGACACGCCGTCTCGCACGGGTGGTGGCAGATGCGCCCGAGCACGCCCGGCAGGATGTTGCGCGACCGCACGAGCTCGTACGCTTCTGGGATCCGGTCGTCGGCGATGAGGAACGCCTGCCCCCGCGCATCCACGTTGGCGGGGCAGTTCCCCACGCACGGCGGCAGCCGCTCGCCGCGATACAGGTCGTCGATGACCGCGTTGTAGCCGGGAGGTTCCGCCGAGATGAGCGGTATCTCGTCATGGCCGAGAAGACCCCGCAGCCGCAGCGCTCCGCGCCAGCGCGGGCTCACCCTGATCTTCTCGGCGGGATAGCGCACCGTCACCGGCGTGCGCGCGGCCGTGCGGCCGGTGATGCCCAGCCCGGTGAGGAGCGAGCGCCCGGCGTCAAGCCAGCCGCGCAGGCCGGCGGCGAAGTCGTTGGAGACGGTTCGCGGGGTGCGGACGCGGTCGCGGTCTACAGCCATGCCGCCACCACCCCCGCCACGAGCAGCTGCACGAGCGCGACCGGCGTGAGCACCTTCCAGCAAAACGCCATAAGCTGGTCCGCGCGCAGGCGCGGGAACGTCCACTTCACCCACATCACGACCGTGATGATCGCGCAGGCGACCACGACCATGGCGACGATGCCGCCGACGCCGGGGAGCAGGCGATGCCCGCCGAAGAAGAAGGCGGCGCCGAACAGGCTCGTGGCGATGAGCGCGCCGTACTCGCCCATCATGAAGACCGCCCACCGGATGCCCGAGTAGTCGGCGAAGTAGCCGGCCACGAGCTCGCTCTCGGCCTCAGGGATGTCGAACGGGCCGCGGTTCATCTCGGCGATTGACGAGATCAGGAAGACGAGGAAGCCCACGAACGTGAGCGGGATCCACCACCACTCCCACGCTGCCATGACGTCGGTGGGCCGGAGCGTGCCCGCGAGCACGATGACCGAGAGCACCGAGAGCGAACGCGGGACCTCGTAGCTCACCATCTGCGCGGCCGCACGCAGCCCGCCAAGCGCCGCGAAGGTGTTGTGCGACGCCCACGCGGAGAGCAGGATGCCGATGACCGAGATGGACGGCACCGCAAGGAAGAAGAGCGCGCCGACCGTGCTGTCGAACGGGGCCCAGCCGGCCGCGAAGGGCACGACAGCGAGCGACATCGCCGCGGGCGCGAAGACCGCGAGCGGCGCGTAGCGGAAGAGCGGCTCATCGGCGCCCTCGGGGACGATGTCCTCTTTGAAGAGCAGCTTGGGCACGTCGGCGATCATCTGGAGCGAGCCCGCCGGCCCGATCTGCTGCGGCCCGTAGCGCATCTGCACGCGCCCGGCCACCTTGCGCTCCCACCACACGCCGATGATCGCGCCGCCGGCGATGAGCATCACCGCGGCAAGACCCCAGAGCAGGCCCCAGAGCAGGCTCACCGGTCCACCTCCCCGAAGACGGGGTCGAGGGAACCGAGGATGACGACGAGGTCTGAGAGCGTGTGGCCCTCGGCAAGGTAGCCGAGGACGGACAGGTTCTGGAACGCGGGCGACCGCACGTGCATGCGATACGGGCGCACGCTCCCGTCAGAGACGAGGTAGACGCCGAGTGAGCCACGCGCGCTCTCGATGTGGTCGTACGCCTCGCCCGGGCGCGGCGCGAGCAGCCGCGGCAGACCCTCGGCCTTGATGGGGCCCTCTTCGATCTGCGCGAGCGCCTGGTCGATGATCCGGCAGCTCTCAACGCACTCCCAGAGCCGGACGCGACCGCGGTCGTACGCGTCGCCGTTCTCGCCGAGCGGGATCTCGAAGTCCACGCGCGGGTAGACCGAGTAGCTGTCGTCGCGCCTGAGGTCCCAGTCCACGCCCGACCCGCGGGCAGCAGGCCCGGTGACACCGCGCGCGATGGCCTCCTCGGCGGGCAGCACGCCGATGCCCTTGAGGCGCTGGCGCGCGATGACGTTGCCGAAGAGCAGCTTGTCGATCTCGACCATGGCCGAGGGATGCGAACGCGTGAACGCGCGACACTGCTCGATCCATCCGTCCGGGAGGTCGAACGACACGCCGCCGGGGCGGACGTAGTTGTACGTGAGCCGCGCGCCGCACACCGCCTCGAACAGGTCGACCACCTGTTCGCGCTGGTTGAAGGCGTAGATGAAGGCTGACGTGGCCCCGGTGTCGGCGCCGGTGGAGCCGATGGACATCATGTGGCTCGCGATGCGCTGGAGCTCGCACATGACGACGCGGATGTACTCGGCACGCTCGGGGACGCGGATGCCCGCAAGGCGCTCGACCGCGCGGCAGTACGCCCAGTTCGCATACATCGAGCCCACGTAGTCGAGGCGGTCGGTCAGCGGAACGACCTGAAGGTACGTGCGGTTCTCGGCCATCTTCTCGATGCCCCGGTGCAGGTGTCCGATGACGGGCTCGGCGTGCGTCACGATCTCGCCGTCGAGGTGGACGATCACGCGGCAGACGCCGTGCGTGGAAGGGTGCGACGGCCCGATGTTCACCACGAGCTCGTCGCCCGTCTGCAGCAGGTGCGCGTCGACGCCGCACGCCTCGGCCTGCCCGGTCATCGTCACCTCCTCTGCACGCAGCTCGTCTCGCACGCTCGCTCCTCAGATGTAGTCCGGCCGGCGGATGATGCGCTCGTCCGCGTAGTCCTTGCGCAGCGGGTAGCCCTCCCAGTCGTCCGGCAGCAGGATGCGCCGCAGGTCGGGATGACCCTCGAAGACGATGCCGAACATGTCGTAGACCTCGCGCTCCTGCCAGTCGGCGGCAGGCCAGAGCGGTACGAGCGACGGGATGCGCGGCTCGTCACGCGGGACCTCGGTCTTCAGGAAGATCGCGGCAGACATCTCGCGGGAGCGCACGCGGTAGACGAGCTCGAACGTCTCGCCGCGGTCGACCGCCGTCAGCATGCCGAGCAGGTCGAAGCCGAGGTCGCGCATGTCCTGCGCCGCCGAGAAGAGCCGGTCGGCCGGCACGGTGAGCGTGCCGTCGCCGAACTCCACCGAGAAGAGCGGGCAGAGGTCCGGGTAGACCGAGCACAGATGCTCGCGGAGCTCCTCGATGCGCATCAGCCCTCACCGCTCCCGTCGTCGGCCGTCGCGACGCCGCCCGCGCGGGGGTCGGTCGGCGACGGCAGGACGAGCTTGGCGGGCCGAGAGCGCCCCGGCGCGATGGACTCGGCGCGGATCTTCTCGCGCAGCCGCAGCACCGCGTCCTGGAGCGACTCCGGCCGCGGAGGGCATCCGGCGATGTAGACGTCGACCGGAAGGAACTCGTCGACGCCGCGCACCACCGAGTACGTGTCGTAGTAGAAGATGCCGCCCGACACGGCGCAGTTGCCCATGGCGATGACCCACTTGGGGTCGGGCATCTGCTCGTAGAGCCGCTTGACCGCGGGCGCCATCTTGCGGGTGATCGTCCCCGCCACCACCATCACGTCGGCGTGGCGCGGGTCGGCGCGCGGGATGGTCCCGTGACGGTCGAAGTCGAACCGCGCGAACGACGCGGCGATGAGCTCCATGGCACAGCACGCGGTACCCATCGGCATCGACCACAGGGAGTGGCCGCGCGACCAGTCCATGACCGCGTCCAGGCTCGTGAGGATGATCCCACCGCCCGGTGTGCGCTCGAGCGCCCGGCCGAGGTCGTCTACGAGAGCCACTTGAGCGCTCCCTTCCGCCACGCGTAGACGAGGCCGAAGGCAAGGAACGCGGTGAACGCGGCGACCTCGGCGGCGCCGGTCCACGAGCCGCGGACGCCAGGAGCGACTGCGAAGAGCAGGACCGTCTCGGCATCGAAGATCACGAAGAGCAGCGCGATGGTGGAGAACCGTACGTTCACGCGACGCCACGGCGATCCGGCCTGCGGGATGCCGCACTCGTACGCGCTTCGCTTCTCGGCAGAAGGACGACGCGGCGAGAGAAGCGCGTTGAGCGCGAAGAGCAGGAGCAGGAAGAGCGCGGGGGCGGCGGCGAGACCGATGACGAACAGGACGTCAGGCGCGGATGTCGCTTCCACGCATGCCTCCTCCCCGGCAATCGGCGCTTGATGCGGCGTGGGCTTGTAACGCTCAGTTACGTTCTTGCCGCTCGCGAGTATCCGCCCACGTCAGCACGTTTCTTCCCATACCCGGCGCTGACGAACCACGGCCGGGTTGGACAGCGTTATACCAGACGTTTCGGAGTTTGTAAACATTGTTACAATCTGAGGCGCCACAGGGCGTGCGACTAGAGCGCTTCGAGCCGCTCGAGCTCCTCGCTCGCCTCGATCCAGCGCTCCTCCGCGTCCGCCAGGCACGTCTTCGCCTCGTTGTACGCCTCCATGGTGGCGAAGAAGCGCTCCTTGTCCTCGTAGACCTCGGGCAGCGCCAGCTCGGCCAGCAGCTCATCGTGGCGCGCCTGAGCGTGAGCCAGGTCGCTCTCGGCCCGCTGCGCGCGCTTGCGCGCCTCCTTCCCCGTGCGGTAAGCGCGGTTGCGCTCCTCGGCCTCCGCGCGCTTCTGCTCGCGCGACTTGGGCGCGCCGGGTTGCGCGCCAGGCTCCCGCGACGCAGGCGGGACCGGCCCGGGGCGTCGCTCCTCCCCCGCCTGAGGTGGAAGGACGTCTGACGCGCCCTTCTTGAAGAGGTAGTAGTCGTAGTCGCCGCCGTAACGCGTCACCCGGCCGGACTCGACCTCGATCACCACATCGGCGACAGCCCGGATGAGGTGCCGGTCGTGCGTGATGAGCACGAGCGTGCCGGTGAACTGCATGAGCGCCTGCTCCAGGATGTCGGACGACGCGATGTCGAGGTGGTTCGTCGGCTCGTCGAGGCAGAGCAGTGGCGCCGGTCTGACGAGCAGCTTGGCGAGGGCGAGGCGTGCCCGCTCGCCGCCGGAGAGCACGCTCACCTTCTTCCTGACGTCATCGCCCTCGAACAGGAACGCACCCAGGAGCCGGCGGCACTCCTGCTGGGTCCACCCCGGCGCCGAGTCCTCGAGCTCGGCGAGCACCGTCTTGCGGGCGTCGAGCGCCTCGAGCTGGTGCTGCGCGAAGTACGCGACGCTCACGTGATGGCCGAGACGACGCTCCCCCGCATCGGGGGCCAGCGCGCCGCCGAGGAGCTTCAGGAGGGTGGACTTGCCCGCGCCGTTGGGGCCTACGAGGGCGACCTTCTCACCGCGGTAGAGCGTGAGGTCGAGCCCGTCGTAGACGACGTTGTCCCCGTACGCCTTGCGCACCCCGTCGAGCTCGATGACCGTTTCCCCCGTGCGCTCCGGCTGCGGGAACGAGAAGTGGACCCGCTTGCGCTCCTCGGGCAGCTCGATCCGCTCGACCTTCTCAAGCGCCTTCACGCGGCTCTGCACCTGTCGGGCCTTGTTCGCCTTGTAGCGGAACCGCTCGATGAAGCGCTCGGTCGCCGCGATCTCACGCTGCTGCTGCTCGTAGGCCGCTTTCAGGCGCTCGAGCGAGGCGACGCGCTCGCGCTCGTAGTTCGAGTAGTCGCCGTGGTAGACCGTGAGGGTCCGCTGGTCCAGCTCCGCCACGCGGTCCACGAGCCCGTCCATGAACGCGCGGTCGTGGCTCACGAGCACCACGGCGCCGTCGTAGGCACGCAGGAAGCCTTCCAGCCACAGCACCGACTCCAGGTCCAGGTGGTTGGTCGGCTCGTCGAGGAGCAGGAGGTCCGGCTGCAGGAAGAGCAGCTTGGCCATGGCGATCCGCATGAGCCATCCGCCCGAGAACTCGCTGGTGTCGCGCGTGAGGTCGTGCTCCTTGAAGCCGAGGCCCGTCAGCACGGCGCGCGCATCCACTTCCGCGGCATACCCGCCGAGATGGTCGAAGCGCTCGCGCAGGCGTCCGTACTCGGCCATGATGCCCTCGAGCTCGTCGGTCTCCTCGGCCGCGCTCATCTCGGCCTCCAGCACCGCGAGACGGTGCTCGAGCGAGGTGACCTGCGGCGCCGCCGAGAGGACCTCGGCAAGCACCGGGCGACCTGCCATCTCGATCGCCTCCTGGCGCAGGTAGCCCACCACGACGTCTTTGCGGCGCACGATCGTGCCGGCGTCCGGCTCCTCGTTGCCGGCCATGATCTCCAGAAGCGTCGTCTTGCCCGCGCCGTTGGGGCCGACGAGCGCCACGCGGTCGCGCGCGCCCACGCGCAGGAACGCGTCTGAGAACAGCACGCGCTCCCCCACCGTTTTCGTCACGTTGTCGACGGTGATAATCACGACGACGAGTCTACCACCGAGGAGGCCGCCTCATGACCGAGCGCTACGACGTCTTCTGCCTCGGCGGAGGGACCGCCGGCAACGCCGCCACCCGCGCGCTCGCCGATGCCGGGAAGTCCGTCGCCGTGGCCGAGCCCGACCGCGTCGGCGGCACGTGCCTGTGGCGCGGGTGCGTGCCCAAGAAATCGCTCTACCACTCGGCGCGCACCTACCGTGACCTGCGCCAGGCCGAGGAGTGGGGGCTCGTACCCGGCGCCGTCGCCGTGGACTGGCCCGGCGTGCTCGCCTGGAAGTGGCACGTGCAGGAGACGTACGCGGGCGACCAGGAAGGCATCATGGCATCCCGGGGGATCGTCCACATCGACGCGCCCGCTCGGTTCGTGGCCGAGAACGCCGTCGAGGCGGGTGGTGTCACCTACGAGGCCGAGCGCTTCATCATCGCCACCGGGTCTGTGGCGACCCGTCCGCCCATCCCCGGGGCGGAGCTCGCCGATACGAGCGACGACGCGCTGCGCTACCCCGAGCTGCCGCGGTCGCTGGTCATCATCGGCGCGGGCTACATCGGCCTGGAGTTCGCCGGGATCTTCGCCTCGTTCGGCACGAAGGTCACCGTCGTCAACCACGATCCGGGTATCCTCGCGCCCTTCGACCCCGACACCGTCGCCGTCGCGCGCGCGGCGCTCGAGGAGCTCGGCGTCCGTTTCGTCCTCGACACCTCCGTGGCCGAGATCAGCGGCGTCGCCGGCGATCTCACCGTCGCGCTCACGCCGGCCGACGGCGCGCCGTACACGCTCACCGCCGAGCGCGTGCTGCTCGCGACCGGGCGCAAGCCCGCGCTTGACGACCTCGGGCTCGAGCACGCCGGCGTCGACCGCGACGAGCGCGGCGCACCGGTCCTCGACGCGTCGCTCGCCTCCACGAACCCGCGCATCTACGTGATCGGCGATGCTGCCGGCCGAGAGATGCACACCCCCGTCGCGAACCTCCACGGCAAGGCGGTGGCCCATACGATCCTCGGCGACAGCCCGGTCGCGGTGGATGCCAGCGCGGTGCCGTTCACATGCTTCACCGTCCCCCAGCTCGCACAGGTCGGGCTCACCGCCGAGCGCGCCGGGCAACTCGCCATCCCCCACTCCACCAAGACCGGCAGCTTCGAGTACGTCGCCGCCGCGATCATCGACGACACACGGCAGGGGCTCATCAAGCTCGTGGTGGCCGAGGACGGGAGCCTGCTCGGCGCGCACATCGCGCATGACGCCGCGTGCGACCTCATCTACCCGTTCGCGCTCGCGCTCCGTGCGGGCCTGGATGTCGAGACGATCGCCGCCACGCGCGCCATCCACCCGGCGCTCACCGAGGCGGTCAACTGGTCGGCGGGCTAGCTACTGCGGCACTCGGGAGATCACGCGCTCGAGCTGGGAGCGGTGCCGCCGGACCATGTCCTCCGTGGCGCCCCATGCCAGGGCCTTCTGCCCGAGATGATCGAGGACGCGCTCGAGCGACTCGCGGGTAGGAGTGTTGTAGTCGCCCTTGCAGGTCTTGAAGGCGAGCCGCAGCGTCCCCTGCACGCTGCGGCGGATCGCCGCCTCATCGCACGGCACGCCCATGTGCTGCTTGGTCTGTACGAAGTGGGGTCCATGGACGGCGTACATGCACTCGGCCATGAGGTCGCGCGCTCGCTCGGCCGTGATGCCGCGCATCATCTCGCGATCGAGCGTCCAGCTGCCGAACTCCCGTTCCAACGCCATATGGACCGCCTTTGCGGGTCGATGCCGCGTACCGTCGGCGGTTCTCCGCGCCCTCCTCGGCGGCGTCACCGTCGCCCCATCGCCGAGACCCGTTCATGCTGGTTTATCGGCATTCGTTAGCGCGCTCTCAAGCACATTCCTGTGTGCCGCGGGACACGCCCTGCCGCCGGACGGTCGGTCTCGAGCCGGGATGCCAGGTCGGATGCACCTGCCCTGAACAGGCAAAACGCCCCTCCGGCTGTCTCATCAGAGACCCCGAAGGGGCGTTCATGCATCCATGGTGGGCGATACAGGATTTGAACCTGTGACTTCTTCCGTGTGAAGGAAGCGCTCTCCCACTGAGCTAATCGCCCGCACGGCCGCCCCAAGGGGCAGCGACGACCATTATAGCGAGATTCCCCGCGCGCGCCACACCCGCACGGGGAATCGCGCGAACCCTACAGCACGCCGTCGATCTGCGTCAGGACGATGGAGTCCACGGCCGCCGGACCGCCGAAGACCTCCACGTCGAGGACGTCACTCTTGAAGTCGCGCAGGAACGCCCACGGCGGCGGAGAGAGCCGCGTCGGCTCAGTCAGAAGCAGCACGCCGCCCCTCGCCCCGCACACGGCTCCCCCGCCGAGCGCATCGGGGAAGTTGGCGCCTGTGGCCATACCCACGTACGCCGCGCTCCCCCAGAAGTGTCGTTCTCCGTAGCGCGCCATGCCCGAGGCGGTCGCGTAGCGGTTGGAGCCCGCCACGCGTTCGACCGTGCGCATACCGGACAGCCCTCTCACCGTGCTCATGACCGTCGCTGAGACGGCGCTCGTCCCGCCGGCGATGACGACATCGGTCACGCCGGTCTGTCCGATGACCGAACGCGTCTCGCCCGAGAGCGTGGTGGAGGCGGTCAGCAGGACGGGGTACCCCTTGTGGTAGGCGAACGGCGAGACCGCCAACGCGTCCGCGAACTGGTCCCCGCGCACGAGAAACGCCGTCCCTGACCAGTCAGCCCCCATCAGGCGTTTCACTTCCCGGGCGATCGCGGCAGCGGTCGCATACCGGTTGGAGCCCTGGATGCGCTGTACGGTGTAGCCCGCCACGTTGCGCAGGTACGTCTCCACCGATGCGGACACGGCCGCCGTCCCGCCGACGATCACCACCTTGTCCGCCCCGAGCCGCGAGAGTTCTGCGAGCACGACCGTGGGGACGGCGTCGCGCGTGGTCAGGAGCAGCGAGCCCTCATACGCGCCCGCGAGGCCGGAAGCCGCGAGCGCGTCGGCGAAGTTCTCGCCGGTCGCGAGCACGACGGTGTCGACCGACCCTGCCGGGAACGTCGTCTTGGACATCTGGACCGCGGTGCTGTAGCGATTGCTGCCGGAGACGCGATCGCTCTCGTCGAAGACGGGAGTGACCGTGCGCTGCCACGCGAAGGTGTATGCCCCTGAACCCACCCAGGCCTGCGCCTCGATGAAGTATCGGCCCGACGTCGTGGCGTCGAGCACCACCGTCTCCTCGGAGATCGTGTCGTTCGACCACGCGGTCGCAGCGCCGGTGAGCACCGAGAGCGTCCCCGGGCCGTACGCGTAGAGGTCGAAGTCGGCCACGGCGGGGTCCGCCGGCCCCGTGAGCTCGAGGACCACCCGCTCGCCGGCGACGAGGTCCATGTACCACACGTCGTTGGCGTCGGTCGCCTGATCGAGCGTCCCGCCAAGCGAACCCGAGCTCGAGCCGATAGCGACCGCCTGTCCGACGTCGTCCCACGCGCCCGCGGGCTGCGCGCCCACCGTGGCGCTGAGCGTGTACGCACCCGACCCGCCGTGCGCCCGTACGCAGATGTAGTAGGTGCCGCCCTCGGCGGTGAAGACGTCGTGAAGGTCAGCTTCCGTCACACCCGGACCCGGGGAACTCGAGCCGCTCACCGGGACCGATCCCGCGCTGGCACCCGGCGCGTACACGTACACGTCGGCGTCGAGCGTGCCCTCCATGTCAAGCAGCAGCGACAGGCGCTGGCCCGCCGCCACCGAGATCGAGTAGAAGTCCATCTCATCGTGGTAGCGCTCGACCGTGCCGCCCATCGTGGGCCCCACGAACGCTGTCGCTCCCGCGGGAGCGTCATCGGCCTCGGACGGCGACGCGTAGACGGCCCACTGCAAGGTGTAGGCGCCGGTCCCGCGCCACGCGCCCACCACGAGGTAGTGCGTCGCGGCGACGGTTCCCGTGTAGTCGAAGACGAACGTCTCCACCGGCCCGTCGCTCACGGTCCCCGCGATCGCCCGGTCGGCATCCACATCGGTCGCCCACGGGTCGAGCAGGTACGCGTCGGCCAGCAGCGCGGCGGTATCCGACGGGTCGGCGTCCGCCGCCGAGAGCGTCACCTGCAGCCGTTCTCCGGGCTGCAGCTCGATCGACCAGACGTCGTGCGGGTCGGCCGAGAAGGACAGCGTCTCGGCCACCGGAGACGCCGGAAGCGCGAGCGCTCCTCCGATGTCGTTGGCGGCGTCTGCGGCGATCGAGACGTCCGCGGCCCCGATCATCCCGGTGTCGTCGAGCCCGAGCGCCGACCGGGCGGCCTTGGCCGCCTTGGGGCTCACCGCCCCCGAATCCGTTGTGGTGACCGCGACTGCCGAGAACGGCACCGCGAGCACGAGCGCGAACACGCAGACGACCGCGCACGCGCTCTTCAGGATGCGCGTCGCACGGCCCCGTGTGGGCTGCAGCATGGGATACACCCCTCGTCCGCCCGCGCGTGACCGTCGCCAGCACGGGCTCCTCCCTCTCCGAACGCTACCAGTATGCCACTACGTCGTGACATGGGCCAGGACGCCGTCCGGCGTCCTCCTGCGGGTCGCCAGACCCGCTCCCAGCAGCGTACATGCGCCCGTGACGTCGCCGCGATCAGCCCGTGTGGCGGCGGTGCCAGCGCCACGCATCGGCGACGATGTCGGCCAGCGCGGCGCGCTCCGGACGCCAGCCGAGGGCGGCCTCGGCGCGATCCGCGCACGCCACGAGCACCGCCGGGTCGCCCGGCCGGCGTGGTCCGAACTCAACGCTGACGTCTCGGCCGGTCACCTCGGCACACATACGCACGACCTCGAGGTTGGAGAAGCCCTCGCCGTTGCCGAGGTTGTACACGCCGCCCGCATCGCCGGCGTGCAGCGCCTCCAGGCCGAGGCGGTGCGCGCGCGCCAGGTCGCAGACGTGCACGTAGTCGCGCACGCACGTCCCGTCCGGCGTGGGGTAGTCGTCGCCGAAGACCTCGAAGCGCTCCTGCCCCCCGGCCATCGCGCCCAGGACGCGCGGGATGATGTGCGTCTCGGGGTCGTGCGCCTCGCCGAGAGAAGCGTCGGGCATCGCCCCGGCGACGTTGAAGTAGCGGAAGCGCACCGAGCGCAGGCCGTGCGCGCTGCCGAAGAGCTCCAGCAGCTGCTCGAAGACGAGCTTGGACGCTCCGTACGCGTTCACCGGCGCGAGGCGGGCGTCCTCGGTGACCGGCACGCGCTCGGGCTCGCCGTAGACGGCGGCGGTGGAAGAGAAGACGAGGGCGTCGACGCCGTGCGCGACCATCGCGCGCAGCATCACGAGCGGACGGGCGACGTTGTTCTCGAAGTACCGGCCCGGGTCGCGCTGGGACTCGGCCACCTCGATGTAGCCGGCCAGGTGCATCACCGCATCGACGCCCGGCAGGGCCGTGGCAAGCGCGGTCTCATCCCCCACGTCGCCCACCACGAGCGTCGCGCGCGGATCGACCGCCCACTCATGCCCGCGCTCGAGCGTGTCGAGCACGACGACCTCGTGTCCCGCGTCGGCCAGGTCGCGAACGGTGACGCTCCCGATGTAGCCGGCGCCGCCGGTGACGAGCACCTTCACGCTGACCCCCTACGCGCCTTCGTAGCCCGCGAGCGGCGGGATGCCATCGGTGAGCGCGTCGGCCACGCGCGAGGCGACGAGCTCGTCCCAGCGCTCCGGCGGGCTCCAGTCGCGGTGCTTGGCGAGCGCGCGTTCGAGCGCGACGCCGATGAGCTCGCGCTCTGCCGAGACGAGCTCGTTGGCGCCTACGTCGATGGTGATGCCGCGCTCGGTGTTGCGCCGCACGGTCACGCACGGCGTGCGCACCATGCACGCCTCTTCCTGGACGCCGCCGGAGTCCGTGAGCACGGCCGCGGCGTCACGCTGCAGCGCGAGCATGTCCAGGTAGCCCACCGGCTCGGTCAGCCGCACGCGCGAGGACGCCTCGCCCACGCCGTACGCGGCCAGGCGCGGCCGGGTGCGCGGGTGCACGGGGAAGAGCACGGGCAAGGGCGCCGATTCGAGCGCCGCGGCGATCTCGGCCAGACGCTCGGGATGGTCGGTGTTCTCGGGCCGATGCACGGTCACGAGCAGGTAGTCGTTCTCGGCCATGCCGAAGCGCGTGCACACGTCCCGCCCCTCGATGCGCGGGAGGTTGCGCAGCACGGACTCGGCCATGATGTTGCCGACGAAGACGATGCGCGCGGGATCGACGCCCTCGGCGAGCAGGTTCGCATCGGCTTCGGTGACCGGCGTGAGCAGGAGCGCCGACAGCTGATCGGTGACGAGGCGGTTCACCTCCTCGGGCATCGACATATCGCGCGAGCGCAGTCCCGCCTCCAGGTGCACGACGGGGACGTGGACCTTCACCGCGGCGAGCGCGGCCGCGAGCGTGGAGTTCACGTCGCCCACGACCAGGACCGCGTCAGGTCGTTCGGCCGAGAAGAGCTCTTCGAGCTTCATCATCGCCGTGCCGGTCTGCACCGCATGGGTGCCGCTGCCGACGCCGAGGAACCACTCCGGCTCGGGGATGTCGAGGTCGGCGAAGAAGACATCGGACATGGCGCTGTCGTAGTGCTGCCCGGTGTGCGCGATGTGCGCGTGGATGCCCGCCGCGGCGAGCGCCGGCATGAGCGGGCCGACCTTGATGAAGTTGGGCCGAGCGCCCACGACCACGATGACCCGCACGATCGCCCTCCCGCTCGTCAGGATTCGCCGCCGCTACTCTACCACGATGCGCCGTTGGGAGAACCGTTCGTCGGATGGGATGCCGGAGCGGTTACGTTCCGCTCACACGGCGCATAGCACCTGGTAGGGACTGCGTCTTGAGGGGGGAGCTCGGCCATGAAGGCACGCTCACGGCGCGTGCGCGTCCGCGCGCGTCCGCTTCTCGCGCTCACGGTCGTCATCCTGCTTGCGGGCGCCGCGCCGGCGACCGCGATCATCACCGGCATAGCCGGCAGCGCTATCACCAACGACGCCTTCACGCAGGAGGAGGCCGACACGTTCGGCGACTGGAGCGTGTGGCAGGACAACCGAAACGGAAACTGGGAGATCTACGGCTACGACCGCGCGGCCCACACCGAGTTCCGCATCACCACCGAGTCACACAATCAGGTCTACCCCGCCGTGGACTGGGAGACGGTCGTCTGGAGCGACGACCGCAACGGCACCTGGGACATCTACGGCTACGACCTCATCGGAGACACTGAGTTCTCGGTGGCAACCGGTGCCGGGAACCAGCGAACGCCCGATGTCCACGAGCGCTACATCGTCTGGCAGAGCGACACCGCCGGGAGCTGGGACATCAAGGCGTATGACCGCTACCTCCACACGACGATCAACGTGTGCAGCAACGTCGCCGACCAGACCGACCCCGCGGTGTGGGGCGACTTCGTGGTCTGGACCGACTGGCGCAACGGCAACCTCGACATCTACGGGTACGACCTCACCCTGCGCAGGGAGTTCCCCATCCGCATCGGGACGGGTCACCAGGAGCAGCCCGACATCTGCAACGAGTGGATCGTCTACCGCGATGCGTCGTACGGCAACTTCGAGATCGCGGCGTACAACCGCGCTACACGCACCATCCTCAGACTCACGAACGACCCTTCGATGCAGAACAACCCCCGCATCTCGGGCGATTGGGTGGTCTGGCACGACACGCGCGACGATCCGGGCGACGTCTACCTCTTCGACCTCATGGACCTCGAGCTCTACGATGACCTCGTGCCCAAGACGCTCAACCAGTACCGCCCCAGCATCTCGGGCGCACGACTCACCTACGAGCTCCAGTCAGGCGACACGGAGATCGCCATCGCGGACCTCTCGTGGACGCACGACACCGAGTCTCTTGCGGGCTCCAATCGTTACGCCACCTGCAAGCTCATCTGCGACGCGGGCATCTATCCCACTGATGACGTCGTGCTCGCTACCGGCGAGAACTTCCCCGACGCGCTCGGCGCGGCGGCGCTCGCCGGCGCGCTCGGCGCCCCGATCGTCCTGACGGACGGCGACACGCTCTCCCCTGCCACGGCGGCATCGCTCGCCGACAACTGCGGGCACATCTACGTGGTAGGCGGCACGTCCGCCGTCTCCGACGCGGTCGTGGCGCAGGCAGCCGACGCCATGCTGGCGTGCGGCGGGACCACGCGCATCGAGGGGTCGAACCGCTACGCCACCTCGCTTGAGGTCGCCGACGAGGTCGCCTCGCTGCAGGGTGGTTCGCTTACCGAGAAGACCGGCATCGTGGCGACGGGTCTCAACTTCCCCGACGCGCTCGCGGCCTCCTCGATCGCCAACGCGTGCGCGATCCCCATCTATCTGTGCGACGGCGTGAGCATGCCCGCGAGCACGGTCGCCATGATGGACGGCGTCGGCGTGGACCGCGTCATCATCGTGGGCGGCACCGCCGTTATCAGCAGCAACGTCGAGAGCGCGCTCAGGGCGCGGTTCGGCACCGCGAACGTCGTTCGCATCTGGGGCGTCAACCGCTTTGATACGGCGGCCGAGGTCGGCGGGTACGCGATGGCGCTCTGCGACTTCGGCGCCACCGGCGCGATCATCGCCACCGGCGCCGACTTCCCCGACGCGCTGTCGGCGGGCCCGCTCGCGGGACAGCGCTACGCCCCCATCCTGCTCACCGAACCCGGGACGCTCCCCTACGCGACACGGGGGTTCCTCGAGATGATGAGCGAGGACATCCACGACATCACGTTCGTGGGCGGGACGAGCGCGATCTCAGCCTCGGTGCGCAGCACCGTGGACGGCCTGCTCGAGTAGATCCCCCCGCAGCGCTCCTTGCTGCGCGAGGCCGTCGGCGTCCCCTCGCCGGCGGCCTCACTCCTGCGGGTGCGTCCCGTCGGTGGGTGCGGCAAGCGGCAGCACGACCTCGAACGTGCTTCCCGAACCGAGCTCGCTGCGAACGCTGATCGTCCCGCCGAGGACCTCGGCCATCCTGAGCGCGATAGCGAGGCCGAGACCCGCGCCGCGCGGCTTGCCGCGGTCGGCGCCCGAGAACTGCCAGAAGACCTGGAAGATGTCGTCGATGTGGGCGTCGGAGATGCCGGGACCGGTGTCGCTCACCGCGATGACGAAGTCGTCGCGCAGAACGCGGCCGACGACGGTGACGGCGCCGACGTCGGTGAACTTCACGGCGTTGCCGACGATGTTGAGCACGATCTGGCGCAGCTTGCGCTCGTCCGAGCGCATCATCACCGAATCGGGCAGCTTGTAGCTCAGCGTGATGCCCTTGTTCTCGGCGGCCGGCTCGAGGCTGCGTACCGCCTTGGCGATGGTCGCCGCGGCGTCGAACGTGTCGACATCGATGCGGTCGCCGCCGGTCTCGATCCGCGAGAGGTCGAGCACCTCGTCCACGAGCTCGAGCAGGTGACGGCCCGAGTCCCGGATCATCTGGATCTGGCGTTGCTGCTCTTCGGTGAGCGGACCCGCGAGGCCCGAGAGGAGCACGTCGCCGAAACCGATCACCGAGTTGAGCGGCGTGCGGAGCTCATGGCTCATGTTGGCCATGAAGAGGTCTTTTGCGCGCGTGGCCGCGAGGAGCTCCTCGTTGGCCTCCTCAAGCTGCTTCGTGCGCTGCTCGACGAGCTCCTCAAGCTGGAAGTGGTAGCGCTCCAGCTCCTCGGCCTGCTTCACGAGGAGGTCCTCGGCGGCCTCTCGTTCGGCGACCTGGTTCATGAGCTCCTCGTTGGTCATCTCCAGGTCTTCCGTGCGCTCGGCCACGCGGTCCTCGAGCGAGTCGACGAGCTGCTTGAGCCGGTGCGACATCTCGTTGAAGGCCTCGCCGAGCTGCTCGATCTCCCGGGCGCCGGTGATCGAGACCTCCGCGCCGACCACCTCCGTGTCGCTCGCGATCGCGCGCGCCTGGTCCCGGACGGACTTGATGGGGGCAACGACCGCACGGCGGTTGTAGACGGTCACACCCGCGAACGTGACGAGCATCGCCGCAATGAGCCACCCGGAGAGCACGCCGGCGGTGCGGTCGGCCGACGCGTAGGCGTCGGCGAGCGGGACCCTGATCGACACCACCGAGGAGAAGTCCCCGACCTTACGGCCGAAGCTCCGCTCCGCGCCGTATGACGCGACGAGGTCCGCGGGCGCGTCCGCGGGGTCGCCGTGGCAGACGAGGCACTCCTCGATCATGCGCTCGCCGTCACGCATCACGTAGAAGAAGGGCTTTCCGTCGATCTCGCGCACGCCCGAGCGCGTCAGCAACTGACCGGCCTCGTTCATCTCGGCGAGGAACGCGGCCTCGATGGCGTCAGCCTCGTTGCGCGGGCTCCGCGCATTGATGGCGGCATCCTTGAGGTAGAAGTCCTCGCCCTCGAATCGCTCGTTGAAGTAGTCCTGCATGCCCCGGACGGCGTAGGACGACGACATCCAGCGCGGATCGAAGTAGTCGTCGCCCTGCGTGCCGCGCGAGAGCGGGAACACGGAGGGCTTGAGCTCGTGGGTGAAGTAGTCGTGCACGGCGAGGTTGCGCGCGGCGATGATCTCGGCCTTCTCGCGGGCCTCCTCAAGCGCGTAGTCGCGCATGGCCTGGCGCACCCCGAGGACCACGATCGCGGCAGACACCGCGAACGCGACGACCGCCATGGCCAGGTAGCGCTGATTGAGTGTCGTCCGGCGTGCCGTGGCACACCTCCCTTGTTGGTAACCGCATCATACAACCGCAGTCCCTGAAGGTATGCATCGGCGGACGGACGGCCCAACTGTAGGCCGAACGGCACGCCGGACAGACGAACGGCGCGGCCCCGAAGGGCCGCGCCGCCTCCTGAGGGAGCCCACCCGCCGTCAGAGCGACGGGATGAGGTGATACCGCGCTTCCTTCTCGAGCGGTGCCCCCTACCCGGGCATGCTGAAACCGTAGTCGGCCAGCACCTTCTTGGGGAACTCGAAGCGCACGGTGAGCAGCGGGTCGACCACCTGGCAGAAGCGCAGATTCCCGACGAGGCTCATGAGCAACGCCGCGTCGTTGACGGGAAGGCCCGCGACCTTGGTCAAGAACCCGTGCATCATGTCGAGCGCCATCTTGTATGCGGCGTCGGTGCTCTCGGCTGATGCGATCACCGCGACGAGATCCTCGGTCTCCACGAACGGCGTCGGGAGCGCGGGGATATCGACCACCTGGGCGGTCATGCGGACCTCGCCCGGCGTCTCGGCGCCGCAGATCACGACTTCGCCGTCGCCCATCACCGCGTGCATGTCGCCGCAGCCGAACAGCGCGCCTTCCACCGCCACGCTCAGGTAGAGCTTGGCGCCGGTGGTGATCAGCGTGCAGTCCATGTTGCCGCCGTGCGGGCCGGGCGTGCTGTTGGGCACCACGCCTTCGGCCGGAGCCACGCCGATGACGCCGAGCATCGGGTCCTGGTCGACCACGACGGTGTCCTTGAAGTAGACCTTGCCGTCGCGGTTTTCGAGGATGACCGTCTCTTCCTGCTCGATGAGGTGGCCGAGCGCGCCCACCTGGGGGACCGCGACCATGACCGAGGAGCCCGTCGCCGTGACCTCGAGCAGGTCGACGCGCAGCAGGTCGCCGGGCTTGGCACCCTCGATGTAGACCGGGCCGGTCGCGGGGTTGGTGATCGACCAGTCCAGGGTGGCGAGCGTATCGGCCGGGGTCTTGAGCTGACCGCTGAAGCAATCGTGCGTGGTCAGGTGGACCTCCTCACCCTGCGCGACGCGCAGGGCGGGTTCGATAGCGGGCGAGAACCCGAAGAATGCCGTATCCCTTGTGATCTCCTGTGCCATGGTAGCCCTCCTCGGTAGAAACGGCGGTACCCGACGTTCAGTCCGTCGGTACGTCCTCTTGTGGCAGCGCCCTCCTGTTGCGGAGCAGGCGGACGCCGATCTCCTGCCCGCCGATCACTCCGGCGGGACGCCAGACAAGAACAAGCACCAGCAACACCGCCAGGACGAGCTCGGTCAGCCCGTAGACTTCGAACGGCAGGACGCGCGCGTTGTTGATGAACGCCTCGACCTGGCGCAGCCCCTCGCGCGCGACCGTCACGAGCGTCGTGCCGATCACCGCGCCCGAGATGCTGCCGGTGCCACCGATGACGATCATGCTGATGAGCAGGAACATCTCGGTCAGGTAGAACGCCTTGGGCGAGAACGACGTGATGTAGTGTGCCCAGAGCCCACCGGCCAGACCGCCCATGAGCGCGCTCAGCACGAAGCCCGCGTAGCGCACACCCATGACGTGGATGCCGGTCGCGGCGGCAGCGTAGCGGTCGTCACGCGATGCCCGCAACCGCAGGCCTACGGAGGACTCGCGGAACCAGTAGCCCACGAGCAGGAAGCCGACCGCGGCGACGAGCGCCACGATGAGCGTGGTGTACTCGGGCACGCCGAAGAACGTGCGCGGACCATTGGTGACGTTGTCCCACTGGGTCATGATCACGTGGAAGACGATGAGCGTGGCGAAGAGCGTGATGACCGCGACAGCATCGGACAGCCGCATGAGCGGATAGCCGATGATGACCGCGATGAGCGCCGCCACGAGCCCGCCGACGGCGATCGCCGGCAGGACGGGTATCTGGATATCCACCAGGAACGGGTAGAGATTGGGGACGCCGAGCGCCTTGGTGGCCGGCGCGGTGGAGAGCAGGCCCGAGACGTACGCGCCCACGCCCACGAACCCGACGTGCAGGAACGATAGGATTCCCGAGTTCCCCATGAAGACCTGGACGCCGATGACCATCATCAGGCTCACGCAGAAGAACGTGAAGATGTTGACCAACAGCGGCGAGCCGAGGAAGTTGATCACCAGCCCGGCGACGACGAGTAGGGCTGCCAGCAGCGGAAGCGCGGCGTGATGGCGCGTCCAGTCAGCGGCCTGACGCAAAAGACTCATCCGACACGCTCCTCGATATAGCCGTGCCTCACGATGCCTTCCGGACGGAACAGCAGGAACAGCACGACGATCGCGAACATGAACGCGTCGCGGTAGCTGATCATGCTCGCCGGCAAGGTGATGCTCAGCACGTTGAACAACAGGCCGTACACGTAGCCGCCGACGACCGCCCCCACCGGGCTGTGCATGCCGCCGATGACGGTGGCGATGAACGCGATCAACAGCGGTGCGGAACCGGTGATCGGATCCACCGAGGCCGAGCGGCCCACCCAGAAGATGCCAGCGGTGCCGGCAAGGAAGCCGCTGATGATGAACGCAGCCGCGATGACGGTGTTGGCGGGGACGCCCATGAGCCGCGTCGTCTCGAACTTGCCGGCGGCCGCGCGCATCGCCATGCCGAGCACCGTTTTCTTCATGACGATCGAGAGGACCGTGAGCACGACGAGCGTGGTGCCGATGACGAGCAGGTTGCGCACCGGGACGGTGGCTCCGCCCACGGTGACCGTGTCCGAGAAGAACGCGGGGAACGGGACAGCCTTGGCTCGCGGCGAGATGACGATCAGGACCAGGTTCTGCAGGAAGATGCTCACCGCGAACGACGTCACGAGCATGGCGTCCATGGACTTGCTCCGGACCGGGCGGAACGCCGCGAACTCGGTCAGAAAGCTCACACTCATGGCCGCGATGACCGCGACGAGCATGGTGGCCCACCACGGGAAGCTGAGCGCCGTGGCGGACAGGAAGATCGCATAGCCGGCGATGGTCAGGTACTCGCCGTATGCGAAGTTGACGAGCTTCAGGATGCCGTAGACCAGCACCAGGCCGAGCGCGAGCAGCGCGTAGAGGCTGCCGAGGCTCAGCGTGTTGATGACGAACTCAAGATCGATCACATTCCCACCCCTGTGCCATCGGAGTCCTCGCCACCGAGGTAGATCGACGCCAGATCGACCTGCGCCTTCACCTCGGCGGCAGTGCCGGACGCCTCAACGACGCCGTTGCTCAGCAGGTACGCCTTGTCGACGACCTCGAGCGCGCGTTCGGCGTTCTGCTCGACCAGCAGGATCGTCAGCCCCCGCTCGCGCAGCTGCGCGATGAGCTCGAAGACGTGGTCGGTGATCGCCGGCGACAGGCCGAGCGACGGCTCGTCGAGCATGAGCAGTTTGGGTCGGGCCATGAGCGCCCGGGCGATGGCGAGCATCTGCTGCTCACCGCCCGAGAGCAGCCCTCCGGCCTGCGTGAAGCGCTCCTTGAGGATCGGGAAGAGCTCGAACATCTCCTCGAGGTCTTCCCGGTAGGTCTCGCGTGAGTACGAGACGTAGGCCCCCAGCCGCAGGTTCTCCTCCACCGTGAGCGTGCTGAAGATCTCGCGCCCCTCGGGCACGAGCGACAGGCCGCGCTTGACGATGGATTCCGGCTTGCGTCCGGTGATGTCCTCGCCCCTGAACGTGATGCTGCCCTGCGTGGGCTTCATGAGCCCGGTGATAGCGCGCAGCGTGGTCGACTTGCCGGCGCCGTTGACGCCGAGAAGGGCGACGACCTCGCCCTCGGCCACCTCGAGCGATACGCCGTGCAGCGCGCGTACCGCCCCGTAGGCGGCGTGGATGTCGGTGACCCTCAGCATGGTTTCCATCACGCGCTGCTCCCCAGGTAGGCGGTGACGACGTCGTGATCGGCCCGGACCTCGGAAGGCGTGCCCTCGGCTATGGTCTTGCCGTAGTTGAGCACGTGCAGGCGCGGACAGAGGCTCATCATGAGCCGCATGTCGTGCTCCACCACCACAAGACCCACGCCGTAGCGCTGTGGGATCTCACGCAGCAGGGCGAGCAACGCGTCGGACTCCTCTTCGTTGAGACCGGCGGCCGGCTCGTCCAGGAACACGAACTTGGGACCGCCCGCGAGCGCACGCGCGATCTCGAGACGGCGCTGATGGCCGAAGGGGATGGCGTCGCCGAGGGTATCGGCATGCGCCGAGAGGTCAAGCTCCTCGAGCAACCGCTCGGCGACTCTGACCGCCTTGCGACGCGGCAGGCCCATGCTCACCGCGCCGACCTCTACGTTCTCCAGGACCGTCAGGTTGTGGAACAGCCGGATGGTCTGGAACGTGCGCGCGATCCCGGCCTTGGCGACCCGGTGCGCCCGCTTCCCGCTGACAACCGACCCATCCACCTTGACGGTGCCGCCCGTGGCGGGCAGAAGACCGGTGACCACGTTGATGAGCGTGGTCTTGCCCGATCCGTTGGGGCCGATGAGCCCCAGAATCTCCCCGGTGCGCACCGTGAAGCTCACATCATCGACGGCCTTGAGGCCCGCGAACCACTTGCGGACGTTCTCGACCTCCAGGACGTGTGCCGGTGCGGGTTCTGCTTGTTGCATACACGACTCCCGAACGTGTGCGAGCGCATCTGACCGCTATCGCGCACGGGGGAACCCGCCGAGACGAGCTCCCCCTCTGGCGCGATACCGTTGAACCCGATCCCTACGGTGCGGGGATCTTCTCCGGGATGACCCAGCCGATGAACTCCGGCTTGGCGTCGACGAGCTGGACCAGCGCAGCGGCCTTGTTGGGCTCGTGGCCGGACGCGGCGTCGGACCAGTCCAACGTGCCCGTCAGCAGCTCGAAGGTGTTCTCCTCCATGGCCTTGGCCACGGCGGCGCCGTCGGTGGTGCCGGCGATCTCCATCGCCTCGGCAATGGCCATCACGGCGTCGTAGCCGGGCATGACCCAGACCGCCTCAGGCGCGGAGCCGAACTTCGCCTCGTAGGCCGCTTCCCACTCGCTGTAGTCGGGGTTGGCCTCGTCGGAGAGGAAGCCGTGCGTGTCGTAGTAGATGTCGGAGCCGTACTCGGCACCGAGCGACTCGAAGAGCGACGGATCGTCATAGGAGTCGCCACCGACGACCGGCTGCGTCACGCCGCTCTCGCGGAGCGTGCGGATGATGAGCGCGAGGTCGGGCATGTACGACGAGATGTAGATGAAGTCGGGCTGCTCCTCGAGCGCCTTGATGCGGGCGAGCTGCGCCGAAGCGTCGGCCTGGCCCTGCGTGTAGGTGTCCTCGAACATGACCTCGCCGCCCAGCTCCTCGAAGCGTACGATGAAGTAGCGAGAGAGGCTCTTGGTGTAGTCGATGAAGTCGTCGGTGATGACGTACACGCTCCGCCAGCCCATCTCGTTGTACGCGTACTCAGCGGTCACGGCGCCCATCGTGGTGTTCCACATGGACAGGGTGAACTGCTTGTCGCCAAGCGCGGCCGAGCTGTAGAGCGGCGACGACGCGCAGGGCGAGACGCCGACGATGCCCGCGTTCTGCGCCTCACGGGAGGCCGGGCCGCCGAAGTCGAAGTCGCTCGGCGCGATGATGGCCGCAGCACCCTGCTCGACGAGCTGCTTGGCGGCATTGCCGACAGTCACGGGGTCGCTCTTGCCGTCGAGCGCTACGAGCTCGACCGTCTTGCCGAGAATACCGCCGTTCTCGTTGAGAACGTCGACGGCGAGCTGCGCACCACGCAGCGCAGGCTCGTCGAGCGGCGCCTGGATGCCGGTCTGGCAGAGCGCCGATCCGATGATGATCGTGTCCTCTGACGCGGCACCCTCACCGCCGTCTTCCGAGGACGCACAACCCGGCAGCGCGAACGCCGCGAGCAGTGCAATCACCAACAGAAGTGCTGCTGATCGCCTCATTGCATCAATCCTCCCTTTGCCTGCGGCGAGACCACACGCCTGAGCGAACGACCGTCGCCAACATCCGACGTACTCCTGCAGCAAACACCCTCGATGTTACAGGAGTGTTCCCGAAAGGATACCGGATAGTCGCCCAACGGGATAGTTCGCCCCTGCGGCGTCCCCGCGTGGGTCGCCCGCTCCTCCGCTGTACCCAGCCCCGCGGGGTCCGCCCTCAGCGCCAGCCGCGCTTCTCAAGCACGCCGAGAGCAGAGCTCCGCTCGACGAGCCAGCGGTCCTCCGCGCGCTCCAGGAACGGCAGCACATCGGACTCCACATGCTCCCAACCGGCAGTCCGGACCCGCTCCACCAGCGCCGGCTTCCACGCCCCGATCAGGTCGTCTCGTCCGGCTTGGGCAAACGCGCTTTCCAGCAGCGTCTCATTGGGCTCGGGCCAGGTAGGATCCGACAGGTACCACACGAGGTCGTATACGTCGCGACCCTTCACCCACTCCCTCAGCAGCAGGGCGGCGACCTTGCCCCCAAGCAGCGTCGCCTGATCATGATGGACGAGCCGCAGCGTCACGAACCGGCGGACGGTCGTCGTGGCGAGCACGGCGCCCGTGGGCGGACGCGTGTCCACCTCGATCTTGACCGAGAAGACCTGGTCTTGATGCGGGCTCAGACCGAGCTCGTACTGCAGGCCAGGGAATTGCACGAACGCCTTCTGGACGACCGCTGCCGTAGACGCCTTCACCTCCACCGCGTACGCTTCGCGTCTGAACCCCGCCTTCACATCACCGAGCAGCGACGCGAGATCAAAGCTTCCGGCGTCGCGCTCCAGCGTGAAGTCCAAGTCCTCGGAGAAGCGCGGCGTCAGATACAGGAAGCGCAACGCCGTGCCGCCCATGAACGCGAGATGTCGCCACGCGCCACGGTCCTGCATGAGCTGAAGGATCCGCGCCTGCAGATACTCGCGCATCGCGTTGGCAGCCGAGTACGGCGCCGATGACACCACCTGGGCCAGGTGTTCCTTCACAGCGTCTCCCACCCCTCCGCATCCTCGCCGATCACCGCGTCCACCGCACCTGCGAACCGCACCACCTTGGGGCTCTCGAAGCGACGCGCGTAGTCCGCGAGACGCTCACGATCGAGCGTTTCCGACCGCTGCAGCCGCAGCTCGCGCACGTACCCCGGATCCGCGGCCGCCGGCGTGAGGTACGCCAGGTCCAGCAGGGCCTTCTCCGGCCGAGCAACGAACGCGCTCCTCCCCCCGGGAAGCTCTCTGCTCTCGTAACCCCAGAAGAACTCGTCTTTGATATGTCGATACATGAAGGCGCCGAACGGCGTCTGTCGCAAACCTGTCCGTCCTGTGGTCACTGCCGTGCAGACGAAGACCGCTTCCGGGATGAGCGCATGGTAGGCGAGTGCCGACTGCAGGCTCACGTATGAACCCGGCACGAGCGCGTTCGACACCTCGAACGGGTGCGGGTCTGCCACGCGCAGCCGGTCACCGAGCGCATACAGACCGCGCCGGAGCTGCACGACGGTGCCGTCCGCTTTCCATCGCGACAGCTGTTTGCGCACGTCAGCGACATCGCTCTCCGGGCCAAGGAGCACGCCGGTCGTGAACAGCGGTTCGCGTCCGACGATCTCAATGAGTTCTTCGCGTCTCATAGCAGTAACTTACCACTTATGGTAACTTACTGCCACCGTTCCGCTGCACCCCGCCGAGATGACCCGCTCCCACCCCGTCCGTCCCTCAGTACGCGCCCTTGGCGAAGAGCACCGCCGGAATGGTGCGGAAGAGCAGCGCGACGTCGAAGGCCACCGACCAGTTCTCGATGTAGAACAGGTCCAGGTGCACCATCTCGTCGAAGGTGAGCGACGAGCGTCCCGAGACCTGCCAGAGCCCGGTCATCCCGGGCGGGACCTCCATGCGCCGCCACTCGTGATCGCCGTACGCCTCGGTCTCGTTGGGCAGCGGCGGACGCGGCCCCACGAGCGACATCTCGCCGGCGAGCACGTTCAATAGCTGGGGGAACTCGTCGATCGAGAACTTCCGCAGAAACCGGCCCACGCGCGTGACGCGCGGATCGCGCTTCATCTTGAAGAGCGGCCCGGTGGCCTCGTTCTCCGCCTTGAGCTGCTCCAAGCGCGCATCGGCGTCCGCGCACATGGAACGGAACTTGTACATGCCGAAGCGCTCCCCGCCCTGCCCCACGCGCGGCTGTCTGTAGAAGACCGGCCCGCGCGACTCCAGCTTGATGGCGAGCGCGATGAGCAGCCAGACCGGCAGGCCGAGCAGGATGATGGCCGAGGCGACCACCACGTCGAACAGCCGCTTGACGAGCAGGTTGCCGCGCGAAAGCGATACGCCGCGCACGGTGATGAGCGGGATGCCCGCCACCTCCCGCACGAGCACGCGGGAGGTGAGCACGTCAAAGAGACCCGACGAGAGGTGGATGGACACGTCCACGCCCCGGAGCTCGGCGATCATCCGCGCCACCACGTCCGCGTCGAACGCCGACGTCGCGATGATGACGGTGTCGATCCCCCGCTCAACCACGATGTCGACCAGGTCGCGCGCCGCGCCGAGCGAGGGCACGAGGTCTGAGCAGTAGTCCAGGTTGAGCTGCGCCGAGTGCGACGTGCCGAGACACCCAACCGGCAGCAGCCCGGTGTCCGGCCGCTTCTCCAGCGTGCTGATGATGGTCCGCGCCTCCTCGTTGGAGCCCACGATGAGCGTCCGGCGCTGCAGGCGCCCGCGCTTGCGGCGCCACCGCAGCCCGCCACGCACCAGCAGCCTGCCGAGCGAGACCGCTCCCACTCCCAGCACGAACGCGAGCAGCGTCCACGCTCGCGAGAGCCCGTTGGCCTTGATCGCATAGGTGAAGAGGATGAACGCCACCACGCCGAGCGCAAGCGCGCGCACCACGCGCGAGAACTCGCCCTTGCCCCAGCTCAGGCGCTCGAGGTCGTACAGCCGCTCGAACGCGATGGAGACCAGCCAGATGCCGACGATCGCCCACGAGACCTGGTAGTAGTCGAACTGGTCGCTGATGTTGGCGAAACCCACCGGCGCATTGGGCGCGTCGAACCGGATCCAGCTCGCCAGCTGCGTGGCGAGCATCAGCATGATGAAGTCCACGACGACCAGCACGGTGATGAGCAGCCGCCGGCGTCGCGCGCGTTCTACGGTGCCGTCTCCCCCGATGTACTCAGCCGTCACCGGCCGCACTCCCCCCTGTCGCGAGACCCCTTGATGCACGCGCAACCAGGCCAAAGGCCCATTCATGCATCCTAGGGAAGTGCCGGAGCGAGGGCAAGGGAGGTTCAGGCGAGGTGCGCTACTCGCCGCAGAGATCGGTCGCCGGCCGTCGCCACCAGCGTATGACATCCGCAACGAACACCGGGTTGCCGAGTAGATACCGCCGCCACATGCGCCGCGGTTCGGTCGCCAGGCGATGCACCCACTCGAAGCCCGCCCGCCGCATCCACACCGGAGCACGACGCACGCGGCCGGCGCTGAAGTCGAAGGCTGCTCCCACGCAGAGCACCGGCATACCGAGCTCGTCCAGCCAGCGGTGTGCCCAGATCTCCTGCTTGGGTGCCGAGACGCCCAACCACAGAAGACGTGCACCGGACTCCTTCACCTGGCGAACCAGTTCCCGGCTCGTCTCGTCCGACCAGTCCCCGAATGGCGGCGTGGCCGTACCGGCGACCAGGATCCCCGGATACCGCCTGCAGAGCGCGGCCGCCAACTCCTGCGCCACACCTTCCTGACCTCCCAGGAAGAAGACCGGGATACCTCCGGACGCCGTGCGCGCGCTCAGTTCCTCCAGGAGATCGGGGCCAGGCACCGTGCCGATATCCCCATGACCCAGCATCCGCGCGGCCCAGCTGATGGATCGCCCGTCCGCCAGGGCGACCGCTCGTTGCGTGTCCGCAAGCACGCAGTCGTATGCGGGATGCTCGCGCCGAAGCTTGGCGGAGTGCGCGTTCACGAAGACATACATGCGCGTACGTCCGGCATCAGCGTCCGCGAGCGCCATCTCAGTGGCGGCCTGGACGGTGGCGGGGACGATAGGCAGCCCCGCGACATGGACGTGTCGGGGTGTCATGCTGTCCACCCGTGGATCCACGGACGTCGCGTGCGCGCGCCTATGCGTGCGAGCGGTTCGCGTACCACTGGTACGTCCCCTCGATCCCCTCGCGGAGTCCGATCGATGCTCGCCAGCCGAGCGATGACAGCTTGGAGACATCGAGCAACTTGCGAGGGGTGCCGTCAGGCTTGCTTGCATCGTACACGATGGTACCACCGTAGCCGACGATGTCCGAAATCATCTCCGCCAGCTCACCGATGCTGACATCCTCGCCCACGCCCACGTTGACGATCTCCTCGTCGCTGTAGTTGCGCATCAAGAACACGCACGCGCTCGCCAGGTCGTCCACGTGCAGGAACTCCCGGCGCGGCGTGCCCGTCCCCCACACAACCACCTCTGGCTCCCCCGCCAACTTCGCCTCGTGGAACTTGCGGATGAGGGCCGGAAGGACGTGCGACGTCTCAAGGTCGAAGTTGTCGCCCGGACCATAGAGGTTGGTGGGTTGCGCGCAGATCGCGTCGAACCCGTACTGCTTGCGGTAGCTCTGCGCCATCACGATCCCGGCGATCTTCGCCACCGCATATGCCTCGTTCGTGGGCTCCAGCGGACCGGTCAGCAGGTGCTCTTCTCTCATCGGTTGCGGGGCGTGCTTGGGATAGATGCAACTGCTGCCGAGGAAGAGCAGCTTCTTAGCGCCGTTGCGGTACGCGGCATCGATGACGTTGGTCTGGATGAGCAGGTTCTCGCGGATGAAGTCAGCGGGATACGTGCTGTTGGCAAGGATTCCGCCGACCTTAGCGGCAGCAAGGAAGACGTACTCCGGCCGCTCCGCCTCGAAGAACGCGCGAACCGCGGCCTGATCGGTGAGATCCAGCTCGGCGTGCGTGCGGGTGATGAGGTTCTCGTAGCCTTCAGCCTCCAGCGCGCGCACGATCGCCCCGCCGACGAGGCCCCGATGCCCGGCGACGTAGATCGCACTCGTCTTATCCATGCGTGACGCTCCGCAGGTTGATCCGGTGCCCCGCATCGGTGAGCGTCTTCTCCTGGGCGGCCAGCTCCATGTCGTAGGCCACCATGCGCTTCACAAGCTCGTCGAAGCTCACCTTTGGCTCCCAGCCGAGCTTCTCGCGCGCCTTGGACGCATCGCCCAGCAGGTAGTCGACCTCCGCTGGCCGGAAGTAGCGCGGATCGATCTCCACGTGCTCCTCCCAGTCCAGGTCCACTTCCGCAAAGGCAGCCTGAACGAACTCACGCACCGGGTGCGACTCGCCCGTGGCGATCACGAAGTCATCCGGCTCGTCCGCCTGGAGCATGAGCCACATTGCCTCCACATAGTCCGGCGCATAGCCCCAGTCGCGCTTGGCGTCCATGTTGCCGAGGTAGAGCCTGTCCTGCAGCCCGTGCTTGATCCGACCGACCGCACGCGTGATCTTGCGCGTCACAAACGTCTCACCGCGACGCTCAGACTCGTGGTTGAAGAGGATCCCGTTGGCGATGAACATGCCGTACGCCTCGCGGTAGTTCACGCCGTACCAGTAGCCCGCGACCTTGGAGACGCCATACGGGCTGCGGGGATGGAACGGCGTGTCCTCATTCTGGGGCGGCGGGGTGCTGCCGAACATCTCCGAGGAGCACGCCTGGTAGATGCGCACCGCGCGGCCCGAGTTCTCACACGAATCACGCACCGCCTCAAAGAGGCGAAGCGTGCCCATGGCATCGACGTCAGCGGTGTAGCTCGGCTGCTCGAACGAGACGGCCACGTGGGACTGTGCGCCCAGGTTGTAGATCTCGTCAGGCTGCACGTGCTCCAGGATGCGACGAAGGCTCGTCCCGTCCGTCAGGTCTCCGTAGTGCAAGAAGAGCTTGACGCCTTCCTCGTGAGGGTCCTGGTAAAGGTGATCGATGCGGTCCGTATTGAACGTCGACGCACGTCGGATGATGCCATGGACCTCGTAGCCCTTGGACAGCAGCAGCTCGGCCAGGTATGACCCGTCCTGGCCGGTGATGCCGGTTATCAGTGCGCGCTTCATCAGAGTCTCCTTGTGAGTTCTGTCCGGTCTGTTGATCATGGTATCAGGTGCGGTGCCGGGCGACGCCCACATCTGATGACATTACGCGTCCACTCCGGCGCCCTCGATTTGGCGCTCGTACCCGAAGTCGAACGCCGCCCCCACGCATACGATCGGCATCCGTCGCTCCTCGAGATGCTCGTACGCCCAGATCTCCTGCTTGGGCGCGGAGACACCCATGAAGAGGATGCGCGCACCGGACGCACGCACGCCCTCGATAAGGCGGCGATTCTTCATTGTGGACCACTCGCCGAAGGGTGGCGTGACAGTGCCGGCGGTGGCGAGGCTCTTGTGACGCGGTCGCAGGGCATCCGCCAGCGCACCGGCGGCACCGTCGGCCCCGCCGAGCAGGAAGATGGAGACCTCATCAACAGCTGCCCTCGCACACATCGCCTCCATGAGGTCGAGACCCGGGCAGCACTCGATGTCGCCCTGGTCGAGCAGCCAGGTGGTCCGGCCCCCGAAATGAGTACCGTCTGAAGTGTTAGGGTCTCCTCGAGAAGAAGGAGACCGCTTTGAAGCAAGCAAGGTTCACTGAGAAGCAGATCGTCGACATCCTCGCCCAAGCCGCCCGAGGCGACATGACGGCCAGAGATGTCCGCAATCTCCACGGCATCAGCGAGCAGACGTTCTACCGCTGGAAGCGCAAGTATGGGGACATGGGCACCTCAGAGGTCAAGCGGCTGCGCGAGCTCGAAAGCGAGAACGCACGCCTCAAGCGCCTGCTCGCCGAGCGCGATCTCGAGATCGATGCGATCAGGGACGTCCTTCGGGGAAGATGACCGGCGCGCCGGCACGACGGCAGGTCGTGCGCGCCTTGGTCGACAGCGGGCTTTCCGTGACCCGTGCGTGCCGAGCCGTCGACATCTCCCGCTCCTCCTACAACTACGAGTCGCGTCGCGCCGAAGACGTCGAACTGGTCGAGCGCATCAAAGAGATCCGCGAGAAGAAGCCACGCTGGGGCTACAAGCGCGTACACGCGAAGCTTCGGAGCGAAGGGTTCTTCGTGAACCACAAGAGGATCGAACGTATCTGGCGCGAGCACGGCTTCACGCTGGCTGCCAGGCGCAAGCGCAAGAAGGTACGCACGGGGCAGACCGTGCCGGTGACGGCGACACGCCCCGACCACGTCTGGACCTACGACTTCATGTTCGATGCGACGCACCAAGGACGGCGCATGAAGGTACTCACGGTGATCGACGAGTTCACACGGGAGGCCCTTGCTGTGGTGCCGGCACGATCGCTCACGGCATCCGCAGTCAAGGGCGTCTTAGCAGGACTGTTCTCCGAACGCGGCAAGCCTGAGCGGATCAGAAGCGACAACGGTCCCGAGTTCATTGCGTTCGAGTTGACTGAGTGGCTCGAAGCTCAAGGTGCCGCCACGCACCACATCGAGCCTGGCAAGCCCTGGCAGAACAGCTTCGCCGAGTCGTTCAACAACCGGGTGCGCGACGAATGCTTGAACATGACGGAGTTCTGGAGCATCGAACATGCACGGGTGGTGCTCGAAGCGTGGCGGATCGAGTTCAACACCGAGCACCCGCACAGCTCGCTCGGATACCAGACACCGGCTCAGTTCGCGAAGAGCTGGGGCGTGGCATAGACTGGAAGGGAAACCGGAGGCCCTAACTCAGCGAGCGGTACTGAGAATGGGGCCGGACCACTCGCGGCGTACACGACCGAGGCACCGGCGGGAAGGTTCACGCAGCGGTCAGTGTCTGCCAGCAGCCGCACGTAGTCGGGAGACTCCCGCCGGAGCTTGGCGGAGTGGGCGTTAACGAGGACCTATGGTGCCTCGCCACGTGGGCCTCCACTCCCGCGCACTTGCGCTGCGGCTGCTTCAAGTGGAGTAGTGGAGACCCCGATACCAGCAGGCCGCAAGGTTGTACGTTGCGCCCTCGGCGCGGTCACGGGGCCGTCGGTCTCTTCCACTGCTTGCCTCTCCAGATGCGTCGATGATGGCGTCGCTCAGCTTGACGATTCGCGCTCATCCGTGCTGGGAAGCCCATACAGCCAACCAACAGCATCGCTCTTCGTGTCCCACGTGTGGTGCATCGCAGCTATCCACGCCTCTCTGCCAGCCCTATCGGCTACGCTCTGGTCACAGATGTAGGTTCGCAGCCATCGCGAGGACTCCGCCACAACTCCTTGTGGTGAGTCAACGGGCACCGCACCACTGACCACGTCGCCCAAGATCAACGCAGGACCCCCGAGTTTCAGGTATACCAACGGACAGCCGTTGCTCGCAGCCTCAAGGATTGCCATTCCACCGGACTCCCGGTAACTCAAAGCAACAACAATCGGGCGCTCCGCCAGTCTCTGCAGCAACTCGGTTCGAGGTAACGCACCGCGGAAGCAGACACGGTCGCTGAGCTCAAGATCTCTACTGAGTCGTTCGAGGCGCGTCCGATCCGGTCCTTCGCCAATGACCTCACACCGCCAGGAGACATCAACGATCTCCGCCAACGCACACAGAGCCAGTGAATGCCCTTTCTGTGGCACGAGCTGTCCGATGATGAGAACCTCAGAAATGGTGGGGTTCAAGGCGCGTCGCGGTTCCGGAATGAAGTCGATGCCGATAGCCGAGGCGACTCGGGACTTCGAATGAACCAGCTTCGGCATCCTTTCGTAGGTGTCGGTATCCGCGATCAGCATGCGTCTACACGCGAGCACTGACCACCACCATAGGGGATTGATCCGGTCCAGCCGAGCCGCCGCGTCTCGCATGAACTCGCTCACTCTTGCCTTCAACGGCAGCGTCGATCTCAGTGCCCGGGGCACTACGCCGAGTCCCCCAATCGGTCCCCAGACGAAGCGCGAGCCTGCAAGCGCAAGTACTGAGGGAAAGCGAGCAGATACATACGTCAGCTGGTGGTAACGATCATAGGACTTCTGACTGACCCACTTGATCAGTCGCGGAATCAGGGAGACCTGCCAGGCAACGTAGTAGAGCCTGGGAAGCGTGAACCACCGCTTCGCGAGAAGGAAGACACGCGGCGCCTCGTGATACACGAAGCGAGTAGATGCGCAGGGCGTATCCCGCAGCGCAGCCTGGATCTTGTCTCTGTTGTTGGTGCGGGTGACGACAGTAACCTGATGCCCCGCACTACCCATTGCCCGTACCCAGCGCCAACCGACCTCCGCTTCGGAACCACGGTCAGGCTCGCATGCGTACGCAAGTACGAGCACTCTCATCTTGGCGATCCGCCCTCAATGGTTCGAGCCGACTCTGTGGTGCAACGAACTAGCGCTGTTAGGAATGCTCCTGGAAGGAAGCTACGCGTCACATGAGCCCTCGCCCTCTCAGCCCGCACACGAGCCTCCTGGGGATGGTCGAGAACCCGGTCGATGGCCTGCGCAAGTGCACCCGCATCTCCTGGGGCCACCAACAGTCCGCAGTCGGAGCCACCCATGGTCGCGGGAAGAGCACCACATTCCGTTACGATGAGCGGGCAGCCCGCCAGCGCCGCCTCGGCCGCCACCAATCCGAACGTCTCGGGAACACGCGATGGGACCACGCACACCGCAGACGAGCGCAGCAACTCGTCACGCTCGGCAGCTTGAAGGGGCCCGACGACCCGCACACTCGCCTCCACACATGCGACTGCGTCCAATGACGAACGCAGCGGTCCATCGCCCGCGATCGTCAGGACCGCGTGGCTCGAGGACGCACACCGCTTCCACGCCTCGATCAAGTCGTCCAGGCCCTTCTCGCTAGAGAGGCGGCCGATATATGCCGCACCCATGCGATGACCCAGCTCAACTTCTGGCGACGGTAGCACGATATTGGGCAAGACGCCGACGGACGACCGCCCCCCAATACACTGCGCAACCATCGCGGCTGCGTATTCCGATGGAGCTACAACCATCGGCTGGTACAATCGAAGAACGCGGCGCAACCAGACTCCCAGTGCATGAACCCATGCGCTCAAGATGGCGGAGCGTCGATAGCACCGATACGGAACCCCGAAGAACCTGGGTGATGTTGCACACTTCGTGCACTCTCGTCCTGCGCGCAGGCAAACCCCATTGGCGCAGAAGACACGGTAGTTGTGCAGTGTCACCAGTGTGGAGGCGCCACTGCGGACGGAGGCGCGAATCGCATCTGGAGTCAGCATCGGAAACGTGTTGTGGACATGAACCAAATCGGGATTCCATTCGCGCACAGTCTTTCCGATCTCTCTTGATCGCTTCCCACCACAGAATCCGAGTGAGAGCCACAGACGTGCGAGGTCGACTGGACTCATCTCACTTGAGTGTGCCGAGAGGAGCCGCACCTCTACGCCGGCCTCCCGTAGAACGGCAACCTCACGGTCAACTTGCTCGTCTTCACCGCCGCGCACTCGATAGAAGTTGTGCACGATGAGTACCCTTGAGAGCGCCTCCACATCTGTCGAGTCCCCGTTGTCCATGACCAGTTCACGAGCCGACATTCGGTCTACCCCCAGGATTGGCTAACAGGGCAGACGTGAGGCCAGGCAGCATGAACAGGCCAAACGAAGCAGCACCTCCAGTGACGGCCTCATCTGAAGTCACAGCGAGCACCATGCACGCGATCAGAATGCCAAGTGCGGCTTGGGCGTAAGATTGAGAATCTGCTGCCGCTCCTGGGCGAGCCGCACGGCGTAGCCCTCCGGCGATCAGAGCGAGAACGATCACGAAAGCGACGACGCTCAGGATGCCCCCACCAGCCAGTACCTCTACATAGGAACTATGGCCACTGCCGATCCCTTCGTTGTATGCAAGCGTCCACGGTCGGATTGCGTAGAAGCCGAGCCCGAGCCACGGAGATTCGCGCATCATCACACCTACAACCGCTGCCCACAACGGAATACGGTCGCTGAGCGTCGCTAGGCTCGCAGTGTCACGAATCAGGTATGCGGCAAGGCCTCTCCAGGCCTCAGTGACCACTACGAACGGAGTGGCCGCAATAAGAGCGAGAAGCACCCGCCGACTGGCAAGGTGCCGAGACCCGATGACTGCAGCAATCACCAGATAGGCCGCGACCGCCACGTACCCTGCGCGTACTTGAGATAGCGCGAGCAGGAATCCGCCAGCGAGGATGGCTAGACGGCGGACGGATGAACGCCGAAAACCTGTGCCGGAAAGGCCGAGTACAATGCAGAGGACTGCGGGGCTGGCCGATCCACCGAAGACGCCACCAAGAAGCCTGCCGCCAATCCAGACGGATGATGGAAAGAGCACCCCGGCAACGAGTAGTCCAACAGTCACCGTGAGCGACGCAGCTGCGAGGCGCTGAACGGAGTCGGTTGGCCCAAACCTCAGTACCCAGAAGTAGCCAAACAGCACTGTCACCAACAGGTTAACGTCCCCGGTAGTGGTGTACGAAGGCCCGGCCGCCTGACATGAGGCGGC
>JASEEU010000020.1 GCA_030019445.1 Anaerosomatales bacterium
CGTGACGGTCAGCTCGTTGTGCAGCCAGTCGTTCGCCTTGTGCGATGCGGGCAGCGGCTGGAGCTTGGTGTGGCAGTCCACGCAGAACTGCTTCTCATGACATGCACCGAGGCACGGCTGCACGCCCTTCTCCACGACGGTCTTCGCGTGCTGCGTCTGCCACGGGGTCTCAGGATCGTAGGTCCAGTCGACCTTCGTGCCGTGGTGGCAGGAGTTGCAGAACAGGAAGTCGTTTTGCGAGGTCTGGTGGCAGAGATCGCACTTCTCGGGCTTGCTCGCGGCCACAGACGGGTGCGTCTTGGTCTTGAACTCCTCGGGGTGCGGCATCTCCATGCCGTGGCAGTCCATGCAGAACGTGTCGAGGTGGCAGGTGTTGCAGTAGTTCACCTCGGTGACCTTCACGAGTTCGAGGACGTGCGACTCGCCTTCCTCGCCCTCTTCACCCTCTTCGCTCTCGTGCTCACCTTCAGTGGTCTCCTCGGAGGCCTCCGCCTCTTCGCCGGGGACCGGTCTGCCGGTGTAGCGGTCGAGCGGAGCCACGGCCAGCTTGGCGTGACCCTCGGGGTAGAAACCGCCCTCCTTGTGGTTGGCGGGCTTGAGGTCGAAGTCGGCGGGGTGGCATGCCGAGCACTTACCGGGTGCTTCGATACCGCCCTCGGGCGCCTCGCCCGTGAGCGTGTGGCAGCGGAAGCACGCGGTCATCGACATCCAGTCGGCGTGCTTCGGGGCTGGCTCGCCCGTCTCAGGATCGACCATAGCCATCTGATCGAATCCGTCTTCAGGATGCGCGACACGGTTGTGACACGCGGTGCAGTGGACCTCGTTCTCCTCGTGCACGGCGTGGTCGATGATGATGCCCTTGCTGGGGGTCACGACGCGGGTCTCGAGCGAGTGGCACTGCGTGCACTGCTCGGACCCCATGTGA
>JASEEU010000021.1 GCA_030019445.1 Anaerosomatales bacterium
CACGACGCGGGTCTCGAGCGAGTGGCACTGCGTGCACTGCTCGGACCCCATGTGATGCGTGTTCATGGCGAGGGCGCTCTCGGGGTTGAGCGGTACCTCGTACGTCTTCGTGTAGAGCTGGTACGCCCCGATGATGCCGGCCTTCGCCTTGTAGTACAGGAACGTGACCGGATCCGCCGCGACCGGCTCGTGGCAGGAGATGCAGGACACGGTGTTGTGCGCCGATGCGTCATAGCCCGCGATCGCGTCGTCTTGCACCGAGTGGCACAGGTTCGCGCAGAACCCGTACGTCGACGTCGCCCCGACACCGACGATAACGACGACCGCCAGCGCCAGAAGCGCGACCCCGGTCCAGACCAGGTAACGCGGCCGCCGAACCGGGTCCTTGAAACCGGCCAACGAGATCCTCGCCATGCGTGCGAACCTCCCCCATCCCCCAGGCGCGGCAACGACGCATGATACGGATCATCGGCCGCGGCTCCACAGCGTCTCCAGGAGTGAGGTTCGCCGCCGGGTGCGTGGCACCTGCAAACATCCCCGTCGAACCGGTGTGTGGAAGGCAAAGGGCCCGACCGGTGTGAAACCGGCCGGGCCCCTCTCGAACCCTCAAGCGTGACGGACTAGCGGATGAGCCTCACGTGACAGTACGAGCAGTAGGTCGGCTCGTGGCACTCGAAGCACGGTTCCGCGCCGTCCTTCTTGACGATGTCCGGGTGGAACGTACGCCAGGCCTCGCTCTGGCTCGCACCAGTGTGGTGGCAGTTGTCGCAGAAGAACTGGTTGTGGCAGTTCTCGCAGACGGTCTTGG
>JASEEU010000022.1 GCA_030019445.1 Anaerosomatales bacterium
GTGAGGTAATCTTGTGAAGTGAGGCGCACGGCCGCGGCTGATGCGCAAATGCGTTAGAAACACCCTGGATGGAGTTCCGATGGCCTTCGATGAGCGGCAGCTCGAGCAGATCCAGGCACTCCTGGGTCCGTTCTGCGCAGCCCACTCGCCGGAGGAGTACCGGGACGAACTGCGCATGACCTACTCGGTCGACGGTCACGCCGTCACGCTGTTCGAGGAGCGTCCGGATTGGCGCGGCTCTGGCGAATGGATGCGCAGCGAGGTCGCGAGATTCCGCTACTACCGCTCGCGCGATGAATGGCAGCTCTACTGGATGCGTGCGGACATGAAGTGGCATGCGTACGAACCGGCGGCCCCTTCGCGAAGTCTCTCACGGCTCGTCTCGCATGTGGATCGGGACACCTACTGCTGCTTCTTTGGATGAGACGGGGTTTCTAACAAGCGCATCCAGCCGGCGGCGTGAGGTAATCTTGTGAAGTGAGGCGCACGGCCGCGGCTGATGCGCAAATGCGTTGATATGAGATTGCCGGTCAACCCGCGATCGCTCACGGTCCTCTCTGGCTTC
>JASEEU010000023.1 GCA_030019445.1 Anaerosomatales bacterium
GCCGCCTCATGTCAGGCGGCCGGGCCTTCGTACACCACTACCGGGGACGTTAACCCTGAAGAATACCGTCGAACACATCCCTCGCCTGAAGCCAGTGAGCACATTAGGATTCGCAAGGAACGTAACCTTGGCGGTGTAGCTGAACATCTCTCGGCCGCTGCTCGCCCCGCCGGAGACTGTGAATCGATACCTCGCGTCTCCTGTCGACCATCTCCCCAGATTTGACACACCGTGAATGCCAAGTTCACGCCGAATCCAGGACAGACTCGCTGCAACTCTCGTGCAGGCCCACCCCATGACTCTGGCCAGCTCCACCATAACAGTGCGCACCGGGAACAGCCGCCCGATGGCGACACTCACAGCGGCGCCAACAATCCAATCAGCAGCACTCTCGAACGCACGGTATGTCCGCCAAATGCGCCAGGTGAACGTCTTGTAGAACGTGACCGCCCACTCCCCGCTCGGATCGAGCTTCCCCACCGGGTCCCCGCCGCAGTACTGGTAG
>JASEEU010000002.1 GCA_030019445.1 Anaerosomatales bacterium
GGCCGCCTCATGTCAGGCGGCCGGGCCTTCGTACACCACTACCGGGGACGTTAACTCCACAGGTTGTGACAAGAATCACCAGTTTGGAGGAAGCCTGAGACAACCTGAAGTCGGGGCAGGTCCCGGCGCACGCGCGGGGTCTGGCGCGTGGTAGAGTTGGCAGACGTGATCGCGCCGGGGTGACGAGAGGGGCGGGACATGGACGACGCACAGCGTGTCGACACGACACGCCGTTCGCCGCTCGGCCAGGCGTTCATCGCTCTGGCGGCGGTCCTGGGCGCGGTGCTGGTGCTGCTCGCGCTCGCTCATGTGTTCATCCGCCCGATCGCTCCGGGGCAGGCGCCGCCGGCAGGGCACTTCGGTGAGCCATGCATCGCGTGCCACTTCGTATCTGACGGCGCCGACACGATCGATGTCGACGAGTGAACGGACCTGAGATGAACGACACGCTTGCAGCGCCACACGCCTCCGGTCGTCGTGCCGGCTACAGCAAGGGCGAGGAGATCGCGAACGCGATCACCCATGGGACCGGCATCGGTCTCAGCGTCGCGGCGCTCGTGCTGCTGACGACGTTCGGCGCGCTTTCGCACGACGCGTATCGGCTCGCCGGGGGGATCGTATTCGGCGTCACGCTCATCCTGCTCTACGCGGCGTCCACGCTCTACCACGCGATACCGGGCGAGCGCGCGCGGCACGTCTTCAAGGTTCTGGACCACGCGGGCATCTACCTGCTCATCGCGGGGACCTACACCCCGTTCACGCTCGTGACGCTGCGGGACGCGGGGGGCTGGTGGCTCTTCGCCATCGTCTGGAGCCTGGCCGTGGCGGGTGTCTCGCTCGAGGCGTTCTGGGTGTATCGGCCCAAGTGGCTCTCGGCCCTCGTCTACCTGCTCATGGGCTGGCTCGTCATCGTCGCGATCAAGCCGCTGCTCGCCGCCATCTCCGACACCGGGCTCTGGTTGCTCATCTCCGGAGGGCTGGCCTACACCGTCGGCGCGGTCTTCTACGTGCTGAAGAAGGTGCCCTACTCGCACATGGTCTGGCATCTGTTCGTGCTTGCGGGCAGCACCTGCCACTTCCTGGCCGTGGTGCTCGCGGTCATGCCGACAGGCTGAGCATCAGAGGCGACATCCGGGCGGCACGAGCAGCACGGGGCAACGCGTCTGCTGGACGACGAGGTGGGTCACGCTGCCGAGGGGCGGCTCCGAGGCGTCATCGCCGTCGGGCGCCATGACCACGAGCGAATACGCGCCGCTGCCCGCGGCCTCGGCCACGAGCTCGTCGGGCGAACCGATGCGGATCTCTGTCTCCACCGACTCCACGCCCTTCTCGCGCAGGCGCGCCTCGAGCACCGCGAACCGCTCGGCCGCCTCATCACACCGCAACTCATGCGCGTTACCGAGGGCGGTGTCGACGACGTGCAGCAGCGTCATCCGTCGGACGCCGCGTGCGGCGAGACCGCCGAGGAGCCGCTCGGCGATGCGAGAACTCGGCGAGAAGTCGGTCGGGAACAGGATGTGGGCGAGCATCCGGCCGCAGACCTGATCGCTCTGCGAGGCGTCGCCGAGCGCGGGCAGCGAGGCGAGCAGCACAGGGCGTGTGGCGATGCGGACGAGATCGGAGGAGACGCTTCCCGAGAACGACGTCGTGAACAGTCCCTGCCCACGCGAGCCGACGAGGATCATCCCCGCGTCGTGCTGACGGGCGATCTCCTCGATCGCATACGGCGGGTAGCCGAGCTGCATGTCCACGTGCACGGTGATGCCCTGCGCCTCAAGGGCTTCGGCCTGCCGTTCGAACGTCAGGCCCGCCGAGGAGCCCGTGTCGACCCCGGTCGCATCCTGGACGTCGATGACATGCACGAGGAACGCCTCACGGACGCCGAGCAGTCCGAGCTGCCCCGCGCACGCGACGACGCTGTCCGATGACGGAGAGAGATCCGTGCAGATGATGGCGGTAGAGAACATGCGCCCCCCGCGGCGCCGAATGCCGTCATGTCGTGGCGGAGAGTATACGCGACACGCCCGCCGGGTCAACGTCCTGTTCCCGGAGGGACGCTGCGCGCCCGCGTGCGCACGACCCACGCCGCAGTTCAGTTGCCGTAGAAG
Source organism: Anaerosomatales bacterium (assembly GCA_030019445.1). Taxonomy (GTDB): domain Bacteria; phylum Actinomycetota; class Coriobacteriia; order Anaerosomatales; family Anaerosomataceae; genus JASEEU01. The sequence continues at coordinate 2,109 of JASEEU010000002.1, forward strand.
GGCCGGTCGCGGTCACCGGAGTTGCTGTAACCGCGGTCCTCCCAGTAGCCTCCGGGGTCGGGATCGTCGCTCAGCTCGATCTCCTCTACCCACTTGACCCACTTGTAGCCCCACTTCTGCTCGGCGACCAGCTGGAACGGGAAGCCGCGCTCTTTCGGGAGCGGCACGCCGTTCATGCCGTAGGCGAGCAGGATGTCGTTCTCGCGGATGTAGTCCAGCGGGACCCACGTGTAGTAGCCGTCAGCGGCACGCAGGATCACCGTCTGGGCATCGTCCTCGGCCCCGGAGGCGTCCACGATGTCGGCGAGCAGCACGCCCTGCCAGAGGATCGTGACGCTCCACCCCTCGACGCAGTCGAGCCGCACGAGCTTCTCGTACGAGGGGAACGTCCCGGCCACGTCCTCATACGCATACGTGCGCTCCTCCTCGACCAGACCCGTGACGCGCAACCGGTACGTCTCGACGTCCACATCCTGCGGTCCGGCGATGGAGTTCTCGCGAAAGTCGGCAAGCGCGCTGAGCTGCTCGCCTTCGTACTCGGTGACGACGACGTCGCCAAGACGCGCCGGCACCTCCACGAGATCAGGGGCGGGCTCCGGCTCGTCGGAGGCCGTGGAGCAGCCTGACGACAGCAGGAGCACCGCAAGCACCAGCGCTATCACTCGAGCGGTCCGCATGTCGTCGCCTGTCGTCGCCGTGCTGTCCAGTGGTATCTTCCCAAGAGTGCCCAGGTACGCTCCGACGGGAGGGGTTCGGCGTGGGGGATGTGCTCGAGGTCCGTGGTCTGCGGAAGTCGTACGGCAAGCACGAGGCGGTCAAGGGCATCGACTTCTCGGTAGCCGAGAACGAGATCTTCGCGCTCATCGGCCCGAACGGCGCCGGCAAGACGACCACGCTGCGCATCGTGGCGACGATCCTGCAACCGAGCGCGGGTTCCGTCATCGTCGACGGCCTGGACGTGGAGCGCGACGCCGTCAAAGTGCGCGAGCGCATCGCGTACCTGCCCGAAGAGGCGGGAGCGTACAAGAACCTCACGGGGCGCGACTACCTGCGTTTCGCGGCGGAGATCTACTTCGCCGAGAAGGACCGCCAGCGCGAGGCGATCGAGACCGCGTCGACGCTTGCCGGGCTCGGTGATCGTCTCGGCGACAAGCTCGGCTCGTACAGCAAGGGCATGACGCGCAAGCTGCTGCTGGCGCGCACGATCATGACCCGGCCGCGCCTGGCGATCCTCGACGAGCCGACCTCGGGCCTCGACGTGCTGAACGGCCTCGAGGTACGCAGGACGATCAAGCAGTACGCCCGCGACGGCCAGATGGGCGTCTTGCTCTCGAGCCACAACATGCTTGAGATCGAGTTCCTCTCGGACCGTGTCGGCATCATCCACGAGGGCGTGCTGCACGAAGTGGGCACGCCGGCCGAGCTGAAGGAGCGGTACGGCGCCGCCAACCTGGAAGACGTCTTCGCGGAGGTGGCCCGATGAGAGCCTTCATGGTGCTGCTCCGCAAGGAGATCAAGGAGCTGCTCACGTTCCAGATGCTCGTGCCGTTCGCGATCACCGTCCTCGTCTTCGTCTTCATCGGCAACGTGATCGGCGGCGAGACCGGAGACGCGTCGGCGCCGACACCGGTGACGGTCGTCGACCTGGACGCCAGTCAGGGATCGACCCTCGTCGTCCAGGCCATCGAGCAGGCGGGCTTCGACGTGAGACCGTCCGACGCTTCGCCCGAGGTCGCGATCGAAGCGCTCAAGGCCGAGGATGCCGAGACGTCCTTCCTCGTCGTGATCCCTGCGGGCTTCGGCGAGACGCTGCTCGCGGGAGAGCGGCCCGCCCTGGACGCGTACTCGGCCATCCGCAACTTCTCGTTCACCGGCGCGCAGGACGCCGCGTTGCTCGAGGGCGCGATCGGGAGCGCCGGCACCTCGGTGGGCCACGCGTTGCTCGAGCGCGAGGCGCCCGGCCTGGACCCCGCTGTGATCGAGCGCCCGATCGTAGTGACCGACCACGTCATCGTCGGCGGCAAGTCGGCCGAGGGATCCCCGGCCGAGGTGGTCGCGTTCATCAGCCAGCAGACGACGTTCATCCCGATCATCCTGTTCCTCGTGATCGTCTTCGCCGCGCAGATGATCGCGGGTGCCATCGCCTCCGAGAAGGAGAACAAGACGCTCGAGACACTGCTGGCCATGCCGGTTGGTCGTGGCGCGCTCGTGACCGCCAAGATGCTCGCGGCGGCGACGATCGCGCTGCTCTCGGCGGGCGCGTACATGGCGGGGATGCTCTATTACATGCGCAACATCCAGGAGAGCTTCGGCGCGGGCACCGGGCCGACGGCGACCGGCAGCGCCGCGCTCGAGCAGCTTGGATTGAGCCTCGGCGTGGGTGACTGGGTCCTGCTCGGCCTGACGGTCTTCGTCGCCATCCTCGTGGCGCTCGCCGTCGCCATCGTGCTCGGCGGTTTCGCGGACAACGTGCGTGCGGCGCAGTCGTTGCTCGCCCCGCTCATGCTCCTGCTGATGATCCCGTACTTCCTCGTGCTCTTCCTCGATGTGAGCACGGTGTCGCCGCTGCTGCGCTACCTGATCTACGCCATCCCGTTCAGCCATCCGTTCATGGCGGGTCCCAATCTGTTCCTCGACAACTACGCGATGGTCTGGTTCGGCATCGCGTATGAGACCGTGTGGTTCCTCGTGTTCGTCGTCATCGCCGCGAGGATCTTCTCGTCCGATCGCATCCTCACGATGAAGCTCGACCTGGGGAAGAAACGAAGCAGACGCTCGGGTCGTATCGCATAGGGAAGGACCGCGACGGATGGACGATCGATCCGGTTCAGCCGAGGAGTACCGGCAGCTGTTCGCAGCGAGCCCGTACGCGTTGCTCGTGTGCGACCAGGAGACGGGCGCCATCCGCGAGGCGAACGAGGCGGCGCAGACGCTGTTCTCGGCCTCGCGCGACGACCTCGCCGGCATGCTTGTGCGGGACCTCGTGATAGCCGAGGAGCGCGAGCGCTTCTCGGCGGTCTGCGAGAGCGCCACCGAGCGGTCGGCGCCGAGCGGGCCGTGGCGATTCGGACCCGCGGGCCGGGAATTCTCGGGCGCGGTCGTCTCGCGGCTCATCGGACCGGCCGGCGCGCGGCTGCTCGTGATGGGGGTCGAGGACATCACCGAGCGCCTTGCGCGTGACGCGCAGCTTGCGGCGAGCGAGGAGCGGTACCGCACCGCGGTCGAAGGCGCCAAGGACGGCATCTGGGACTGGGACCTCACCGATGACGCCGTGTTCTTCTCGGCCAGATGGAAGCGCATCCTCGGATACGAGGACGATGAGATCGGCACCGGTCCCGATGAGTGGTTCGGGCGCGTCCACCCCGAAGACATCGAAGGCTTGCGCTTCGAGATCGACCTCCACGTGCAGGGTGTCACGCCGCACCTCGAGTACGAGTACCGCATGCGACACAAGGACGGCAGTTGGCGATGGGTGCTCACGCGGGGCGTCGCGTTCAGGACGGACGGGGTCGCGGTGCGCATCGCGGGCTCGCAGACCGACGTGACCGAGCGCAAGCAGGCCGAGGACCGCCTCGTGCATGACGCGCTCTATGACCACCTCACGACGCTCGCCAACCGCTCGCTCTTCCTCGACCGCGTCGGCTTTCTGAGCGCGCGAGCGCGCCGATCGGCGGCGTACACGTTCGCGGCGCTCGTCATCGATGTCGACCGCTTCAAGCTCATCAACGAGACGCGCGGCCAGGGCGTCGGCGACGAGGTGCTCGTGGAGACAGCGCGGCGCCTCGCGGAGGCGGGGCGCACCACCGACACGGTCGCGCGGTTGGGCGCCGACGAGTTCGGCGTGCTCATGGACGGGCTCGAGGACTTCACGGAGGCGTCGCACGCCGCCGAGGAGATCCTGGAGGCGCTCCGCGACCCGATCGAGACCACCGATGGCGAGCCGCTCTCGGTCACCGGCAGCATCGGCATCGCCGTCAGCACCGGCGAGTCGTGCGTCGGCGAGGAGATCCTGCGCAACGCGGACATCGCGATGCATCGCGCCAAGGCCGCCGGCGGCAACCGCTACGAGGTCTTCGACGCATGGATGCACCAGGAGGCGATCACGCACGCGCGCACCGAGCGTGAGCTCCGGCGGGCGATCGACGACGGCGAGCTGGAGCTCCACTACCAGCCCATCGTGTCCATGGACGACGGCGTGATCCGCGGTGCGGAGGCGCTCGTCCGATGGCGTCATCCGGAGCAGGGCTTGCTCTTCCCCGGAGCGTTCATCCCGGTGGCCGAGGAGAGCGGGCTCGTCGCTCCGCTCGGCGAGTGGGTCATGCGCGAGGCGTGCCGCCAGAACGCGGCCTGGCGAGCGGAAGGGCTGCCCGCGATCTCGATCTCGGTGAACCTCTCGGCGCACCAGTTCCGCTCGGCGACGCTCAAACCGCTCGTCCGCTCGGCGCTCGACGATGCGGCGCTGCCCGGCGACGCGCTCACGGTGGAGCTCACCGAGAGCGTCGTCATGTCGGACCCGGAAGAGGCGATGGCGGTGATGGCCGATCTCGAGGACCTCGGGGTCAGTCTCGCGATGGACGACTTCGGCACGGGGTACTCCTCACTGGGCTACCTCAAGCGATTCCGCTTCGGCTCTCTCAAGATCGACCGGTCGTTCATCCAGGACGTCGACGAGGACGCGCAGAGCGCATCGCTCGTCGCCGCGGTCATCGGGCTCAGCCACAGCTTCCGCGCGCGCGCCGTCGGCGAGGGCGTGGAGACCGTCGACCAGCTCTCCTATCTGCGGCTGCTGCGTTGCGACATGGCGCAGGGCTACCTGTTCAGCCGTCCGGTGCCCGCGCACGACTTCGCCCAGCTCCTCGCCCGGCCCCCCGACTGGACGCCCCTTCTGCGCTGATGCCACGGGGGTCGGTCGCCTCGGCTGCGGGTGCGACGCTCGCTCCGCGGGGTGAGGGGTATACACAGCCCAAAGACCGTTGGGCCGCAGGGCCTCTTGGGAGGGAGAGCATCCATGGAGCTCATGGCCAGGGTGTGCAAGACGGAGCGCATGAACTTCGAGCGGCTGTTCGCTCGGCTGTTCGTCGCGGCGGGAGGGCTGTTCTGGGCCGTCGCCGTGTTCGCGGGCGATGTCGCCTACCTCGACGAGAGCGCGATGGAAGGCATCTCATCCGCCGTCATCCCGCTCGTGATCGCCATCGCCGCGCTCGCGGTCGGATGGTTCTATGAGACGCTTGCGGGGCTCCTGCTGCTCGTCGGGGCGGGAGGCGCCGTCGTGTGGGGTCTCGTCGCCGGATGGGGAGACGCCGGGATCTGGTGGCTGATGATCGCCGTTCTTATCGCCCCGATGGTCATCGCGGCGCTGCTCTTCCTCGCGGCGGCGCGGATGCAACGCATCTGTCAGCTCGAAGAGTGACCGTCCACCTCGACCGGGGCCGAGCACGGGCTTTGCCGTTCATCGAGCCGATGGTCGTGGTGCGATACCGTTCAGAACGCGGAAGCTGCCGTTGACCCTCCGCCGATGGGCTGGTTGGTGGGCATACGGTACACTTTGGATGGTCGGTCAGGTCGCGCCCCGGCCCTGAGGGGGCCTGAAGCGACCCGGTGTCGATGGTGGGGAAGGGCAGGCGCGTGTACGATCTCGAGGGCGTACTCGGCCCGTCGGTGATGGACTTCGTGGAACACCATGTCCGCTCATTGCTGACGTGGGACATACTCGTGTTCTACCACCGGAACCCCGAGGCGGTGCTCGACATCGAGGGACTCGCCTCGCGACTCGGGCGTCGGGTCGATGAGCTCGAGCCTGAGATCGACGCGCTGTGCGAGGGGCGCATCCTCTCCCGCGCGGGCGGCCTCATCCGCTACAAGCCGACTCCGGAGATGCGCGAGACCGTCGCGGACTTCGTCGAGAGCTGTCAGGAGCGCGGTCGACGTCTCGCGCTCATCGCGCTCGTGCTCCACAAGATCAACCCGCACGGCGCCTAGCAGACGTCACAGGTGGTCTGATACCCGCATCGCGAGGCTTGTCGGGTCCACCGTCTCCACGATCTCAAGGCCCTGCTCGGCCAGCTCGACGTCGCGCGGCGTCTCGAGCGCGAGCCCGTCGGCATCGTAGACCACGCGCACGCGCGGCCGCAGCGAATCGTCCCGTCCCGCCGAGACGACACCGACCGTCTGGTCGGACAGGCGCACGATGCAGCCGACCGGGAAGACGCCCAACTGCTTCACGAACAGCCGCGTGAGCGTCTGGTCCAGCCGCGTGAGCGTGTCGCGCAACAACTGCATGACCGCCAGGTCAGGGGTCAGGCCGCGACCATCGGGCTCGGGAGAGGTGAGGCGGTCGTAGCGATCGGCGATCGCGACGATGCGGCTATAGGGATGCGTGACGTATCCTTCCTCGCGCTCCGGGTAGCCGGAGCCATCGTGCGCCATGTGGTGCTCGTACGCGACGAGCATCGGCGTCCGGTCCTGCTCGGGCAGTCGCGACAGCACCTCGGCGCCGATCTTCGGATGAAGATAGGTCGCCGCTTCTGCCTGCTGCGCGTCCGAGGCGTCGAACGCCACCTTGCCGATGTCGTGCAGCAGCGCCGCCACGCCGAGCGCCGTGAGCCCTTCCTCGGGTATGCCGAGGGCCACGCCGATGGTGAGCGAGTAGATCATCACGTTGATCGAGTGGAAGAGGTTGGATTCGGACTGCCCGTTCATCGTCGCCAGGCCGAGCACGGCGGCGCTGTCCTCCATGAGCCGCGCGAGGATGCCCTCGACGATGATGCCGGCGTCGCCGACCTCCGGGACGCCCGTCTGGTTGATGCGCTGCGTGAGCGAGCGCAGCACCCCGAGCAGGCGGTTGTAGAGCGCGCGATCCTGCTCGCGCTGGCGATCGCGCTCGGCGGCCTCCTCGGCCTCCTCGTCGACGATGGCCGAGATGGTCACCGCCGAGACGCCGCGCCGGTTGAGCTCCTCGGCCACATCGAGAGTGGGCGTCGCGCGCATGCCGAGGACCTCGATGAGCGAGACGAACTCGTCTTCCACGATCTCGGGGTGCACGGTGAGGCTCTCGACGCGGTGGGCCTCCAGCGTCTCGGCGAACGAGCGCATGCCGGGCGCATCGCCGGGAAGCACGAGGCTTCCCTGGTAGAGCCTGCCGAGATGGACGTTGAGTGTGAACGGCCCGTCGGCGAGACACGCGCGAGCCGCGTCGGCCAGCTCATCGAGCGCCTCGCGGTAGCGCGGGTGCGCGGCCGGGTAGAGGTGCGTCGCCTTGCGGCATGCGGAGAGCGCGGTGATCAAGCGAACGGCCATGCGTTCGTCCATGGTCAGGCGCCTCCTCGTGCCGCGATCGCCTGTTGCGTGAGCGCCTGCACCTCGCTGAAGTGCCCCCGCTTGATGAGCGCTTTGCGGGATGCGAGCCGTCCGAGCACGGCATCGGCCGCGCTGTCCGGCGAGCGAGACAGCGCGCCGATCGCCTCACGTGCGAGCTGGAAGTCCTTGGTGTCGATGTCAAGCTCGCCGAGAAGGGCGTCGAGCGCGGCAACCATCCCGGGCGATGCCGAACGACCCGCGGCGCGGACCGCTGCGACCGCGACCTCGGGGCTCGCGTCGCGCATGAGCGTGGCAAGGTGACGCGCGGCGGCTGGCGAGGCCACGGACTCGAGCCCGCGGGCGGCCTCGCGGCGCGACTGGTCATCGGGACGCTTCAGGACCGCCTCAAGGGCCTGCGTGGAACGCGGGTCGCTCTCGGTGGCCAGTCGCTTCACCACGGGCGCCACCTGGAACCACTGCACACGGGGGGCGAGGGCGACGAGGATGTCGATTATCCGGCGGCCGAGCAGGCTCTCGGCCAGCGCGAGCCCGTCGGTGTCGCGCATCTCGAGCGCCTCTTCGACCAGCGCGGCCTGGGCCTCGCCGCCGGCACGCTTGAGGAGGTCGACCGCCTTCGCTGCGTGTTTGGGCTCCTCGGCCACCGCGTGGAGCAGCGCTGCCATCCCCCGGCGGTCCGTCGCGCGGGCGATCGCGTCGCGCAGCTTGTCGGCTAGTTCAGGCCACGGCAGGTCGGTGCGGGACTCGCGCGAGACGAGCTCCGAGAGGACACGCAGCGCCAGATCGAGCTCGCGTTGTTCGAGCAGCGAGGGCACGACGCTCACGAGGCCGTCAAGCGTCTTGCAGTACAGGTCGAAGTCCTCCTGCTGGTCGAGGAGGGAGAGCATCGTAGCGACGCTGCGCGCGTTGACGCCCGAGATCGAGCGCAACGCCTCGGTCCGCGCCGCGGTCAGCTCTTCGGTGCCGACATCCGCGATGGCGGCGACCTTCTGGTAGTCGGGCCTTGCCTCGGCCAGCGGCGCCTCGGGCTCCTCGGAAGCGCGGACCTCCATCATGTGCTGCAGGAACTCCATCTCGCGAGCGGTGTGTCCGGCTTGCGCGAGGAGCGGCTTGACCTCGGCCATGATGGCGTCGAGGCGCTGCCCGATGGGCAGCTTCGTCAGCATCGTGGACATGGAGAGCATGTTCTTGCCCCACGAGCCGGAGACGAGCGAGGTTGCCACGTCGGTGGTCCCCATCGCGCCGAAGACCTGACCGAACAGCCCGCTGAGGTCGCTCTCCTTGGCGGCCAGGCCGAGCAAGACGTCCCGCCCCTCGGTCTCTTGCTCCAGGAACGCCGAGCTCAGCGCCTCGGCCAACGCCCCGGGGTCGCCGCCCGCCGCCGCGACGAGCTCGCTCAGGCCCTCGGCGACGCTGGCCGGATCTCCCTTCGTGACCGACTGCAGCCACACCGCGAGCTTGTCGGGATCGCTCGCAAGCTCGCGGAGGAACTCATCGATGTCGCCGTCCTCGGGTCCGAGCGCATCGACGTCCACGACCGTGAGCGAGACGTCGGAGACACGCAACGTCTCGATGCCGGCGCTCTCGAGCGCGGTCCCCAGGCCGCCGCGCTCGCGGACGGTCGCCGGTTCTTCGAGGACGAGCGTCAGGAAGCCGACGAGGTCATCGGCGCCGCACCCGGGCAGGAAGTCCACCTCGGCGACGCCGTGCGCCTGCAACATGCCGGCGAACTCGGAGCCGCCCGCCGCGGCGATCGGCTCGCCGGCGAAGGTGAAGCCGTCGCGCGCGACGGTCAGGGGGAGCACGGGCTCACCCGAGAGGTACTCGGCCAGCGCGGACTCGGCCGCCTCGACGCTCTGCCGGGGGATCGGGCTCGACGGGGGATAGAGGCGCAGCGTCTTGCCCGCGGTCGTCAGCGCCCGCACGACGGTCTCGATGGTGCGCATGGTGGCGGCATCAGGCGCCACGCGATCCTCACCCCCCACTGGGTGCGACAAGTCGACCGGGCCGTCACCGATTGTCAAACAATGGCGGCCGCCCGTCCATCCCACAGCCCATCAGTCCGTCCGGCACGGTGTCAGAGCGGCGGGTCACTGGTAACCTTATCGGCATGGACGGTTATCTCGGAGAGGCCCTTCTCATCATCGCGCTCGTGCTGGTGAACGGATACTTCGCCGGTGCGGAGATCGCGCTCGTCAGCGCGCGCCGTGCGGCGCTCAAGACGCGTGCCGAGGAAGGTTCGGCCGCGGCTCGCTCCGCTCTGCGGCTCTCGGAGGACCCGTCGCGCTTCATGGCCGCGATCCAGGTGGGCATCACCCTCGTCGGCTTCGGCGCCTCGGCGACGGCGGCGGTCACGCTCGCCCGGCCGGTCGCCGAGTGGCTGCGCGGTCTGGGTGTCGCCTGGCTCGCCGATATGGCGAGCGGCGTCTCGGTCTTCCTCGTCACGCTGGTCATCGCCTACTTGACGCTCGTCTTCGGCGAGCTCACGCCCAAGCGCATCGGCCTGCACGCGGCCGAGCGCGTCTCCATGGCCGTGGCGACGCCCATCTCGATCGTCGCCACCGTCACCGCGCCCGTCATCTGGGTGCTCTCGCGCTCGACCGACCTTGTCGGCCGGTTGTTCGGCATCCATCCGGATTCGGTCCGCCCCGGTGTGACCGAGGAGGAGATCAAGCTGCTCGTGACGGAGCAGGGAACGCTTCTGGAAGCCGAGAAGCGCATGATCCACGAGATCTTCGAGCTGGGCGACACCGTGGCCAAGGAGATCATGGTGCCGCGCGTGGATATGGTCGCCGTGGAGGACACGATCACCATCCGTGAGGCCATCGCGACGTTCCGCCGCTCGGGGTTCTCGCGTCTGCCGGTCTACCACGAGGACGCGGACTCTATCGTGGGGGTCGCGCTCCTCAAAGACCTCGTGGGCCCGGCGGCCGAAGGTGCGCTCGATGAGCTGGTCACGCGCTACACGCGTCCGGCGGTCTTCGTGCCCGAGACCAAGCCGATCCTCACGATGCTGTCCGACATGCAGGAGGCGCGGAACCACATCGCCATCGTCGTGGACGAGCACGGGGGGACGGAAGGCCTCGTGACCATCGAAGACATCGTGGAGGAGATTATCGGCGAGGTCGCGGACGAGTTCGACCGCGAGCGTCGCTATATCACGCCACTCGGCCCCGACGCGTGGTCGATAGATGGTCGACTGTCGATCGAGGAGGCGCAGGAGCTTCTCGGCCTCGCCCTTCCTGAAGCCGGGGAGTACGAGACCATCGCCGGCTGGGTGCTCATGGAGCTCGGTCACATCCCCGTCCCCGGGGAGACGGTCGCTCATGACGACCTGCTCGTCCGGGTGGACGCGGTGCGCCGTCGGCGTATCGCCCGGCTGCGGGTGACACGGCGGCCGGCCGGGGAAGACTCGCCGGATGGTGAGACGGGTATGCATCAGTCGTGATACGGGCGTCCGCGGCGGCGGTGTGACCGTGCGTCCGGGCCGCGCCCGCGGTGGAAGGAGCGAGCATGACTGACGAGAACAACGGCGCAGGGGGACGCGGGTCGGAGCCCGCACAGGCGCCCCCGCCTCCCGCGCAGCCGGCATCCGAAGCGCCGTGGCAGCCACCCTCCGCACCTGTCGCGCCTGAGCGGACCGGCCGGCGCAACGCCGGTCTGGGCTGGGGTATCGTGCTCGTCGTGATCGGCGGGCTGCTGCTCCTGAACCAGTTCGTGCCGGGTGTCCAGCTGTGGCGTTTCTGGCCGCTGCTCATCGTGGTCCCCGGGATCGTGGACATGTTCAAGCCTGGTCGCCCGCTCGCCTCGCGCGTCATGGGCGGCCTCACCACGATCACCATCGGCGGGATCCTCCTGGCGAACACGCTCGGCTACCTATCCTGGAGCGTGTGGTGGAACATCCTCTCGCTGTGGCCGTTGCTCATCGTCGCGGCGGGACTGGGGATCATCGCGCACGCCATGGACAGCTCCGGGCTCCGGGTCCTGTCGAGCCTCGTGGTCATCGGAGGCCTCCTCTACGGCGCGTTCATCATGTCGTCGTCGGGAGGGCGCTGGTCGCCGTGGGCGGTGGTGGACCTCGGTGACGAGGTGGCCATCTCGGAGCGCGAGCCGCACGACGGCGATGTCGACACCGGCGTCGCTGTCATCAGGGGCGGCGTGGGGGAGCTCACGATCTTTGCCGGTCGCGATCTGGTGCGGGTCGAAGGCGAGACGCCGTTCGGGGACCCCGTGTATGACGTCACGAAGCGCGGCGACGAGGTCGATCTCGAGGTCGGGCTGGGTGAGGGGACGGTCGTCTGGCCCGGACCGTCGGCGCGCGCGTTCCTGGAGGTAGCGCTCGATGAGCGCGTGCTGTGGGACCTGTCGATCGACTCGGGAGTGTCGCTTACCGAGGCGGACCTCGAGGGCCTGCAGCTCTCGGCGCTCTCGGTCGACGTCGGCGTGTCGGACACCACCGTGACGCTCGGCGAGATCTCGCGCCAGGCGCCCGATCCGGTGCCCGTTCGCGTGGAGGCCGGCGTCTCGACCTTCAAGCTTCGGCTGCCGGACGGCGTCAACGCGCGCGTTCGGGTGGAGGGCGGACTGAACGCCGTGGACGTCGGCCGGGGCTTCACGCGCGCAGGCGACCGGGGTGATGGCCGCGTGTGGCTCAGCGAAGGATTCGATGAGGACGACCCGCACTATGACGTCGTGATCAGCTCCGGCGTCGGCGCCGTCGACGTCCAGACCTATTAGGAAGGAGCGACGCGTGACCGAGCAAGCACCACAGCACGACCAAGAGGGGCAGCGGCCGCACAAGGACAACCGGGGCGTGATCATCATCGGCGTCGCGCTCGTCGCGATCGGCGCCTGGCTGCTCGCATCGAACTTCGGCTTCATCCCCGTGCCGCTGCGCACCGTCTACAACCTCGTGCGTGAGTCGGGCTGGGCGCTCGCGCTGATCATCGGTGGTGCCGCCATCATCATGTGGGCCCGCGACCCCGACCGGCCCAATCTGCCGCCCAAGGGCACCAAGCTGTATCGTTCCCGGCGGGACGAGTGGTTCGGTGGCGTCCTCGGCGGCCTGGCGAGCTACTTCGACCTGGATTCGACCGTGCTGCGACTCGCGTTCATCGCGCTCGGCTTCCTGCTGGACTGGGGCCCGCTCGTCGTCGCCTACATCGTCATGTGGATCGTGGTGCCGGAAGAGCCCGAGCAGACGGTGGAGCCCGGTCAGTGAGCGATGCCGGCCCGCTTCGGCCAGCTCCGCCGACGGCCCGGGGGGACGTCGTAGACGCGCATTGCCACCTGTTCTCAGTCGGTCTGTTCGAGGAGTACCTGGCCAAGCACCCCGACGCGCATCCCCGGTTCCGCCGCGCGCTCGAAGAGCGCCGGTTCGGGCGTCGCGGCGAGCCGCTGCCCGACCTGGACGCCGCGGCGATGGCCGAGTGGTACGTCCGCCGCATCAATGAGGCCGGCATCGCCAAGGCCGTGGTGGTCTCGGTCATCGAGGACTCGCAGTACACCCGCGACTTCATCGCCGCGGCCAACGGCCACGTTGCCGCGCTCTGCAACCTCGACCCCCGGTCGCCGCGCGCGCCTGAGTTGCTGCGCCGCGAGATGGCGGCGGGCTTCAAGGGCGTCAAGCTGCTCCCGGTGAACCGCTGCTACCGGCTCTCCGACGAGGCGTGCCGCCCGTTCTTCGAGACGGCCGCGGAGCTCGGTGCCGCGGTCACGGTGCACTACGGCGTGACGGTCGACCCGAGCGGGGACATGCGCTATGCCGACCCGACCGACCTCTCGCCGGTCGCGCGCGACTTCCCCGAGGTGACCTTCATCATCGCGCACTTCGGCGCGGGCTACCTGCGTGAGGCGCTCAGGCTCGGCTACCAGTGCAAGAACGTGTGCCTCGACTCGTCGGGCACGAACAACTGGATGGACTACGATCCGCACGGCTTCACGCTTGCCGAGGTGTTCGAGCGGGCGCTCACAGCGCTCGGCCCCGAGCGGGTGATGTTCGGGACCGATTCGGGGACCACGGCTCCGTACCGGCGGTGGATACGCTACCAGCAGCTGCGGACGCTCGAGGAGTTGGGGCTGTCCGCCACCGACATCGACCTGGTCGCACGCGGCAACGCGGTCCGGATCTTCCGGCTCGACGAGGGGAGCGCGACGTGAGCTTCGGCAAGCACAACGAGGAGCGCGAGTACGACGAGCTCGTCAACTGGGACGCCCGCCTTGCGCGCGAAGCGCCGTTCTTCAGGCGGGTGTTCGCCGAGCATGACGTCGCCTCGGTAGCCGATGTCGGCACGGGGAGCGCGCGGCACGCCATCATGTACCGGTCCTGGGGGCTTCACGTCACGGCGATCGACCCGAGCGACGACATGCTGGAGATGGCTCGCGAGAACGCAGCCGAGGCAGGCAGCGACGTGCGTATCCTCAAGGGCGGCTTCGGCGAGGTGCGCGACCTTCTCGGCACGACGGTCGACGCGCTGACGTGCACCGGCAACGCCCTGCCGCACGTGCGCTCGCTCGAGGGGCTGCGCGCCGCGCTCGACGACTTCGCCGCATCGCTTCGTCCCGGTGGGGTGCTCGTGCTGCACTACCTCAACCACGCGCGGCTCATCGGTAGGCGGGTGCGCACCATGGACCCCGTCTTCAGGGAGACGCCGTCGGGTGACAAGTTCTTCCTGCGTCTGCTCGACTATGCCGAGGAGGGCATCCTCTTCGACTTCGTGACGCTCGTGCGCGATGCGGCGGTGCGCGAAGCGGGGCACACCATCGAGTCCTGGCCCGCGACGCTGGACGAGGACCCCACGGGGGGCTGGAGCCTGCGCTGCCGGCGATCGCTGCACTTCGCGATACCGGCCGACCGCATCGAGCCCGAGCTCGCGCGCGCGGGCTTCGGCGACGTGACGCTGTACGGCGGGCACGACGGGCACGCGCTGGATGTGGGGGACGACGAATCGCTCATCGTGGTCGCGACGCGTCGCTGAGCCGCCGCCGCTACCCGGCGAGCGTCGGGCCGAGCGCGCACCTGATGCCTCGTGCGGCGTCACAGGGGGCGACCGGCGAGCGCAGTCCCGTGGGCACGCCGTGCATGTCGCCTTCGGCAAGCTCCCGGTACAGATGGCACAGCGGCAGGCCCGCGACGTTCTGGAAGCACTCGGCGTCGTCCACCTCGGCCAGATGACGCTCGATGTTGTAGGCGCCCGCGCAGCCGAGCAGCTCACCTTCGTCCACCCATCGCTCGATGTCGTCCTCCGAGAGCGCGCGCATGCGAACCGGTGTCGTGACCGCGAACGTCCGCGGCGTCGCGGCGCCGGGCTCGAGCAGCGCGACGCCCGTGATCACAGCATGCGTGCGTCCGGACAGGGCGCGCAGCATCCGGCGTGCGTCATCGAGGTCGATCGGCTTGCCGAGAACGGCATCATCAAGCACGACGATCGTGTCGCACGCTACGATGAGGCGATCGGGGCCGAGGTGGTGCGCGGCCAGGGCCTTCTCGGCGGCGATGGCGACGGCGAGCGCCAGGGGATCGTGCGGCGCGGTCAGGTCCTCCGCGGTGTCGACCGAGGTCACGTCGACGGGGACGCCGAGCCAGCCGATGAGTCGGCGGCGGCGCGGAGAAGCCGAGGCGAGCAGGAGCGGCGGGATGCGGTCGGTCATGGCGCGCATGATAGCATCCGGACGGCGCGAGCGGCATAATCGGGGAGGCAGCGGATGCCGCTGCTGTCGCGGCCGGAGGACCGAGTGGCACCCATCAAGGACAACACAGCCGGGCGGGCGCCCGAACCCGTCGAGCTCTTCGTCAAGCGCCTGCTGGTGACGTACAAGGCGGTGAAGCTCTACCCGCCTTCGAGCCACATCCCGCGCGAGACTGCCAACGACGCCGTCACGGCGCTGAAGCGGGTCATGCGCGATCGGTCCGACCTGCGGCTCTCCGTGACCAAGTCCGCCCTGGTCTACGAGTTCCTGCCGGCGCTTCCCGGGCATGCGGCGTACGAGGAGTTCGCGCGCGAGTTCTACGCGCGCGGGCTGGCCGAGGTCCGCTTCCACACGGGTGTCTCGGCTAACGACCTCGTGCAGTTCCTTGCGACGCTCGCAGAGCCGGTGGGCGACATCACCGCGGGGGGCGGATTCGAAGCACGGCTCTGGGAACGCCAGGTGGACACCGTCACCGTGCGCGAGGCGAGCACGAAGATCGTGGACGTGGGCGCGACCGAGGCCGAAGAGCAGACCGTGGCGGGCGAGCCGTGGCCCCCGTCGCCCGCGCGCATCGACGAGATCCTGGAAGGCGCATTCGGCGCGCGCCCGCGTGACCAGCGGCTGCTCGTGCGCTTCATGCAGAGCCCCCGGCTGCTCTCCAACTACCTCCAGGAGACCGCGCACGGCCGCGGCGCCGAGGTCTCGCTCGGCAGGCTCGCCTCCGTGGTGACGGAGATGGCGCGGACGGCCGCCGGTGAGCTGGCCGAGGACCAGCCCGCGCTCATGCGTTCGATCGCCGAGAGCATCATGGGGCTCGACCCCGACACGCGCCGTCGCCTGCTGGCCGAGAAGCTCCTTGCCGAGGCGCGTGTGGACGAGGCGGTGGCCGGCGTGCTGCGGCAGTTGGACCTCAGCGACGTCTGCCGGGCGCTCGTCGAAGGCGCCGCCGAGGACGAGCTCGGCAAGGAGGGGCTGGCCCGCGCGCTGCGCAACCTCGCCGCGATCAGCGTCGAGAGCCGCGACAGCGTGCTCACGAGCGCCGCCGACGCGATGCGCGACGCCGGGGTGGCGGCAGACATCGTGCAGGATGTCGTCGGGCGCGTAGCGCCCACACGCATCGAAGTCGCCGCCTCGGCGACGCCGAGCGGCGCCGAGCGCCTCGACAGCGTCCTGCGTCTCGTCGACCTCGCCCCGAGCGGGGCGCGCACCATGCACGAAGAGGACGGCGGTGAGCTCACCGAGCTTCGCGCCGAAGCGCGACGTGGCGTGAGCGACGGCGACGTCGTCGCCTCGCTCGTGTCGCTGCTCTCGCTCGACCGGAGGCCCGATGTCTTCGGGTCGATCATGGCGCTCGTCGAGGACAGCGCGGGACTGCTCGTCGAGTGGGGCGAGTACGAGATCGCCGGCGACGTCGCTTCGGCGCTCATGGCGCTTGCCGAGACGGACGAGATCGACGACGGGCAGCGTGCCCGGGTCCGCGCGGCGCTCACGGCGCTGGCGAGCACCGAATCGATGCGCCGCGTCAACGCGGCCATGCGCGTGCATGCCGACGACTCCCCTGAGCATCGGGCGTGCGTGCGGCTGCTGAAGATCCTCGGCGAGAACACCATCGAGCCGATGCTCGAGGTGCTTGCCGACGAGCCCGACATGGGCGCTCGCAAGGCGCTCGTGGACCTGCTCTCCTCGCTCGCGCCCCAGCACATCACGACGCTCGGTTCCCACGTCGCCGACCCCCGTTGGTACGTCGTGCGCAACGTCGTGAGCATCCTCGGCAAGACGCGTTCCTCGGCGGCGCTACCGGCGCTCGGACGCACCCTGCGTCACGGCGACGCTCGCGTCCGGCGTGAGACCATCCGGGCGCTCGCGGGGATACATGACCGGTTGGCCGAGGAGATGCTCGTGGCCGCGCTCAGCGACGACGACGAGCAGAACGTCCGGCTCGCAGCCCGCTACCTCGGCGTGGCGGGCGTGCGCGGAGCGGTGGGCGCGCTCGGTCAGGTCGCGCGCGGCGACGGGCGCGGCAACCGCGAACCTGGTCCACGCGTCGAGGCCATCGAGGCGCTTGGGCGCATCGGCGGGGATGACGCGCGACGTGTGCTCGACGAGCTCGGCAGGCAGCGCTCCATCATCCGCGGGGCGCGCGCCAGGGAGATCCGCGCGGCGGCCGAGGCGGCGCTGCGTTCGATGGAGGAGGGAGGACGGTGAGCGAGACGCCGCGCGACGACACGGATCGTGCCGACGTCATCCGGGAAGCCGCGGGTGCGACGCCGTCCGCCGGTGGGAGCGATGTCATCGCAGCGGGCGCCGGAGGCAGCGCGCGGGCGAGGACCTTCTCGGCCAAGCAGGTCAAGCGCGCACGCGACCTGCTGGCCCGCCTGTATGCGCTCAGGCGCGCGGCTCGCTTCTACCCGAGCGGCCACCCCGCGCTCGATCAGGCCGTGGACGAGCTCGTGGGCGTGGTGGCGCAGTACCACGCTGAAGGCGTGGACGTCCCGGTCACGTTCTTCGAGGACGAGCTGCTGCTCGGCGAACAGCTGCTGGCCGAGGACAGCGTGCTCTTCGACCAGCTCATCCGCGACATGACCGCGCTGGGCATCGGTACGCTGACGTTCCACAAGGGGCTCACGGCCGAGGACCTCAGGCGCTTCGTCCCGGTGATCGCGGCCGACCCCGACGAGCTCGTCGCCGGTGGCGGGACCGAGGCCGTCGTCGAGGCGGTGGGAGCGCCGCACATCTCGGTCAGCGCCGTCACGGTCGTGCGCGAGCAGCCTTCGGCCGAAGAGGCCAAGAACGCGTCGAAGACCTCCTACGCCGACGCCCTCGACCTGATGCGCGAGCTCGATCGTCTCGTGCGGTCGAATCAGGCGGTGAGCGTGCCGCGCGTCAAGTCGACCGTGCGCAGCCTCATCGACAACGTGCTCGGCAACCGCTACGCGATGCTCGAGCTCTCGGGGCTCAAGGGATTCGACGAGTACACGTTCTACCACTCGGTCAACGTAGCGATCCTCTCCATCGCGCTCGGGTCGATGCTCTCGCGCGACTACCGGTTCCTGTCCACGCTCGGCACGGGCGCCCTGCTGCACGACATCGGCAAGATGACGGTGCCGCTCGAAGTCCTCAACAAGCCCGGCCCGCTCACCTCCGAGGAGTGGGCGCTCATCCGGCAGCATCCGGTCCACGGAGCCGAGCACGCCGCGCTCACGCCCGGCCTGGACAAAGCGGCCGTGGTGATCATCCTCGAGCATCACGTGCGCTACGATCTCACCGGCTACCCCCAGACTGCCCCGCCACGCTCGCAGCATCTCGTGAGCCGGCTGGTAGCGGTCGCCGACGCATACGACGCGATGACGTCTCGGCGCGCGTACAGCGCGGCACGCCTGCAGGACGAGGCGATGACGGTGCTCGCGCGCAACGCCGGCACGGCGCTCGACCCGCGGCTCGTACGGCTCTTCATCGATCTCATGGGCGTCTACCCGCCCCGTTCGCTCGTGAGGCTGGGCACCGGCGAGATCGCCGTGGTCGTGAGCCCGAGCGCGGGCGACCCCCTGAGGCCGGTGGTCCGCATCATCGCAGGTGCCACGGGCGACCTCGCAGAGCCTATCGACGTCGACCTCTCCGCCGAAGAAGCAGGGGGCCGCGCCGTCGAGCGATGTCTCGACCCGGCGGGCGTCAACATCGACGTCGCCGACTTCCTCTAGGCCGCGCGTCCTTCGCGCCGGTCGCATCGGCCGCGAGCGGGTACCATAGACAGAGCGCACCCGACCGGAAGGTATGCACCATGGCTGAAACGCGGATGCCCGCGCGTTGGAGGATCTGGCTCGCCCTCGCCCTCGTGGCGCTGCTCGTGATGTCCGGCGCGATCGCCACGTTCTACACCGACGCCCTGTGGTTCGAGGAGCTCGGGCAGGCGGGGGTGTTCTGGACCTCGCTCGGATGGATGTGGGGCGTGGGGCTCGCCGCCGGATTGCTCGCCTTCGTGATCGTCTACGTGAACCTGCGGCTCGCGCGGTCCATGGCGCCCACGGCTGTGCTTCGCAGCACCGACGAGCGCGGATTCCAGCTTGAGATGACCGTGCAGCAGGTGCGGGAGGTCCTCGAGCGGGCCTTCGGGTGGGTGCTGCTCGCCGCCAGCGCCGTCGTCGCGCTCGCGGCGGGGGTATCGGCCGCGGGTGGCTGGGAGGCGTTCGCCCTGTGGGCGAACGGGGTCTCGTTCGGCGTGGCCGATCCGCAGTTCGGTCAGGACGTCGGCTTCTACTTCTTCACGCTCCCGGCGCTGCGCACCATTGCCGACTACCTGACGGGCGTGCTCGCCACGACCCTCGCCATCACGGCCGTGATCCACCTGCTCACGGGCGCGATCCGGCCCTGGGCCAAGCTGCGCGGCTTCGATCCGCACGTCAAGGCGCACCTCTCGGTCCTCGCCGGGCTCATCATCTGGGTGCGCGCGTTCGTGTACTGGATCGACATCTACGAGCTGAACTTCTCGCCGCGTGGCCAGGTGGTCGGCGCGTCGTACACCGACGTCCACGCCCAACTTCCGGCGCTGCAGATACTCATCGTCGTAGCGGTCCTCTCCGGCATCGCGCTGCTCGTGAACATCCGCTTCCGCGGGTGGCGCCTTCCCGCCATCGCCCTTGGCGTCTGGCTCGGCGCGCTCATCCTTGTCGGCTCCGTGTACCCGGGCCTTGTGCAGCAGTTCCGCGTCGCTCCCAACGAGGTCGCCGCCGAGGCCCCCTACCTCGAGCGCAACATCGAGATGACACGACGGGCGTTCGGACTGGAGGACGTCGAGGTGCGTCCGTTCGCGGCCGCCGAGAGCCTCGGCGCCACCGATCTTGCCGCGAACGCACAGACCATCTCCAACGTCCGCCTGTGGGACCCGGCGATCGTCGCCCAGACCTACCAGCAGCTTCAGGGCATCCGGCCGTACTACGAGTTCACCGATGTGGACATCGATCGCTATGAGCTTGACGGCGTCGAGCGTCAGGTGCTCGTCTCGGTGCGCGAGATGAACGTCGGCCAGCTCGCGAGCCAGGCCCAGACATGGGTCAACCAGCACCTCGTGTACACCCACGGCTACGGCGCCGTGGTGAGCCCCGTCAACGAGTTCACCGGCCAGGGACTGCCCAGCTTCATCGTCCAAGACATCCCGCCGCAGTCCGCCTCGGACATCGAGATCGAGCGTCCCGGCGTCTACTTCGGCGAGCAGAGTTCGAACTACGTGCTCGTGAACACCGGGCTGCCCGAGTTCGACTACCCGGTCGGCGACCAGAACGCGACGACGACGTACGACGGGGAAGCCGGCATCGGAGTGGGCGGCGGCCTGCGGCGCGCGGCGTTCGCGCTGCGCTTCTCGGCGCCGCAGATCCTGTTCAGCGAGTACATCCAGCCGGACAGCAAGGTGCTGTTCAGGCGTCAGATCACAGAGCGGATCGCGACGGTCGCCCCGTGGCTCCATCTGGATGGCGACCCCTATCCGATCGTCGTCGACGGGCGCATCGTGTGGGTCGTGGACGCGTACACCGCGTCCGACCGGTACCCCTATTCTGAGCGGATCGCGGGAGGACTCAACTACATCCGCAACAGCGTGAAGGTGACCGTCGACGCGTACGACGGCACGACGACGTTCTATGCGTTCCAGCCCGATGACCCGCTCCTGCAGACGTGGGCGGACGTCTTCCCGGGGCTGCTGACCGACTTCGACCAGATGCCCGAGGAGATCCGGGCGCACCTGCGCTACCCCGAGGACCTCTTCCGCATCCAGGCCGAGGTGTACAAGACCTATCACATGCAGGATCCGCAGGTCTTCTACAACAAGGAAGACCAATGGGCGTTGCCCGGCGAGACGGGCGAGGGCGGCGACATCATGGACCCGTTCTACGTCCTCATGCGGCTGCCGGACGAGGCAGACGAGAGCTTCATGCTCATGGTCCCCTTCACGCCCCGCAACAAAGACAACATGATCGGGTGGATGGCCGCCAAGAGCGATCCCGACGACTACGGGCGACGCGTCGTCTACACCTTCCCCAAGCAGAAGCTCGTGCTCGGCCCCGAACAGGTCAGCGCGCGGGTCAATCAGGACCCGGTGATCTCGCAGCAGCTCACGCTCTGGAGCCAGCGGGGGAGCGGGGTCCTCTTCGGCAACCTGCTCGTCATCCCTATCGAAGAGTCCGTCGTCTACATACAGCCGCTCTACCTGCAGGCCGAGAGGACCGCGATGCCGCAGCTCACGCGCGTGATCGTCGCCTACGCGGACTCGGTCGCGATGGAGACGGACCTCACCTCGGCGCTCACCGCGGTCTTCGGCGAGGGGACGCCGGACTCCGGAGGGCGGCCCTCCGGGGAGCCGACCGAGGGTGATGCGGCGCTTGCGCAACAGCTCTACGACCAGGCGCTCGATGCGCAACGCGCGGGCGACTGGGCGGCCTACGGCGAGCTCATCGAGCAGCTCGGCGTGGTGCTGGGTCGTCTTGCCGGCACGCCCTCCGTGGAGCCCACGACGGCTCCCTGATGCCCCCCGGGGTGTGCATTCCGGCACGGTGTGTGCTATCGTAGCGCGCTGTTGGCCTGCAAAGGGGCGCTGCACGGTGTGCGATCGGTCGTGACCCGGCCGGACTCGCTGGACCGACACCGGTGGCAGCCCAAGCCCTCGAGAGGCGCAGCGGCGTTTCGTACCACGCGCCGCGGACGCCAGGATCACGGTCCGAGCCGAACAGCATAGTTGTGCTTGTTATGGCCGAAGGCGGCGATGCGTCGATCCGCGCGGCCGGGTACGAGACAGCTATCTCGCGATCTCCGCTGTCACTCTCCCTGTCTACCCTTGTGCCCGGGTCGCCGCCTGTCCTGTAACCGGACACGGAGGTTTGAGTGAGTCACGTCATGAGTCGGATGAGGCCGATGGCGATCGCCATCGCCCTTGTCGTCACCGGAGCGCTCGCGCTCCCTGTCGCGGTCGGTTCCGGGTTCGCACCCGCCTCCGCGTCGAACGCCGCCGGCTGGCAGCGCGCTGCCGCCGAGGCGACGGAGCCTGCACCGGATGCCGCCCAGAAGGGCGAGGAGCTGCGCTCCCAGGCCGCCACGCTTGCCGCATTGGCGGTCAAGCCCCCGGTCACCAAGACCCCGACCCCCCTTCCCGAGCCGGCCACCAAGACGGTCAAGCGCCGGACGTCGACCGCGTCGTCACAGGCGCTTCCCGGCGGCTGGCGCACGGCCCGCGTCTCCTGGTACGGCCCCGGTTTCTACGGGAACACCATGGCCGGTGGAGGCAAGCTCACGCCTTCGAGCATGGTCGTCGCCCACCGGAGTCTTCCCTTTGGGACCAAGATCCAGTTCCAGTACAAGGGACGTTCCTGCACCGCGGTGGTGCGGGACCGCGGCCCCTACGTGGGCGGTCGTGTCTTCGACCTGGGTCCCGGTACGGCCAAGGCGCTCGGCTTCTCGGGCGTGGGAACGGTCAAGTACAAGATCCTCGGATAGCCCGCGCATCGCGTGATCCAGACAGGCGCCGGCACGCTGTGCCGGCGCCTGTCGCGTTCGCGCCGCATGGTCGGTGGCCGTCCGAATGGGTATCTTAGAAGCGGCATCCATCCTGCAGTGTCGAGCCGAAGGGGACTTTCCTTATGCCTGACGAGCCTGCCGGCACCGAGCGCGAGACGGACGGCATCTCGGCCATCATCGACAGCATCGCTGATCTGTTGCAGACCGCGGCGGACTGGGTGCGCCAGGAGGCCGAGACCATCGTCCGGGAGAAGATCGTCCTGCCGATCCAGCGTCTTGGCCTGACACTCGCCTCGGCCGCCGCCGCGGGCTGCCTGCTCGTGGTCGGCCTCATCTTCATCGCGGTCGCGCTCTTCCTGTGGCTTGCCGAGTGGCTTACCTATCCCGGCGCGCTGGCGGCCATCGGCGGCGTGTATGTGCTCGTATCGCTCGTGTTCATCGTCATCAAGGTGAGGATGATGCAGAAATGACGCCGGAAGAGAGCCGGATCACGGTCGACGAACTGCGGGAGAAAGCGCTCAGGATCCGCGACATGGCGGATGCGGAGATAAGGCAGGTCACCGAGCAGCGCGCGGCGCAGGTCGTGGCGATCGGAGCCGTCGCACTGCTTGCGGCGATCTCGCTGGCCTACTACGTGGGGACACGGCGCGGACGGGCGCCGTCAGCATAGAGGGGGAGCGATGCGCGTTCACAGCGTTACGGTCTGTCCGGACCGTGTGGATGTGGTCGTGCAGGTCGACGCCGAGGAACGCATGCGCACAGCCGATGACGAGCTGCTCGTCGAGCGCGCCCTGGCGCTGCTTCCCGGACTCGAGCGGCATGTCTGCGACAACGGCACGGGCGCGGCGTTCGCCAAAGAGATGCAGGACACCGAGGTCCCGCACCTGTTCGAACACGTCGTGATCGAGCTGATGACGGGAGCGGGTTCCCCGCGCGGCCTGCACGGTGAGACGCAGTGGGACTTCCGCCGAGACGGGCGCGGCGTCTTCCGTGTCTCGGTGGAGTACGACGACGACCTCGTCTGCCTCGGTGCGATCAAGGCGGCCGATCGCGTGATGGCCTACCTGCTCGACGGCGGCGACGCGCCCGACGTGGTGGCCGAGACGCAGCGGCTCCGCGAGCTCCGGGCGCACCCCGTCGCGTCGTAGAGCGCCCGCGCGCAGCGAGCGTCGAAGGCCCCGTCAAGTTGACCCGTGCTCCGGCGCGGTGTTAAGGTTGCGCCCAACCCGGCTCGGCCGGACAGATCGGATGCGGATGTGAGGGAAGAGGGCGTCATCAGCCCGGCCACCCCTCCATGAGTCCCCTGCCAGCGCTCCTCCCGGGAGGCGCGGGAAGCGGGCGGCGCCAGGACCGTTAGCCCTGGATTCCGAGGCCCGGCGGGCGCGCGAGCGCCGGGTGAAGACAGGTGGTACCGCGGACGACCCCTCGCCCTGTCGAGTGGGTCGTCTTGTCGTCTTCGGGCAGCACGTCGGGTGGTGGGCCGAATGGGTACCGCGAGAGTGGTCTTCGACCGGTGGGACGGGCGATACGCAGAGCGCATGCGCGACGTGCGCTCCTCGGCCGTACGCGATCTCTTCGGTGCGGCATCCCGGGCCGATGTCGTCTCGTTCTCCGGCGGGATGCCGGATGTGAGCCGCGTCCCCACCGAGGCCGTGATGGAGGCGATGGCGCAGACCGCCCGCGACTTCGGGACGACGGCGCTGCAGTACGGATCGTCCGAGGGACGCGTCGAGCTTCGCGGGATCGTCGTCGAGATGATGGCCGAGATAGGCGTCCGCGTCCGCGTCGACGACCTCGTCATCACCCAGGGCGCGCAGCAGGCGCTCGACCTTCTCGGCAAGATCCTCATCGACCCCGGGGACACGATCATCACCGAGGGGCCGACGTACCTGGGGGCGCTGCAGGCGTTCTCGGCGTATCAGCCGCGCGTGGTGACGATACCCATGGACGACGAGGGGATGCGCATCGATGCGCTCGAGGCCGAGCTTGTACGTCTCGGCCCGCGCGGTGCGAAGTTCATCTACACGATCCCCAACTTCCAGAACCCGGCCGGGGTGACGCTGTCGCCGGAACGGCGGCGGCGCCTCATCGAACTGGCGCGCGAGTACGACGTGCCGGTCATCGAGGACGACCCGTACGGGCGGCTGCGGTTCGAGGGCGGGCACGCCAAGCCGCTCAGGGCGCTTGACGAGGACGTCATCTACCTGGGGACGTTCAGCAAGGTGTTCGCGCCCGGCCTCCGGCTCGGCTGGGTGGCGGCACCCCGGCCGATCCTCGGCAAGCTGTTGCTCGCCAAGCAGGCCGCCGACCTGTGCGGCAGCGCGTTCGCGCAGATCGCGGCGGAGCGCTACTTCACCGGCACGCGATGGCGCCGCGTGGTCCAGGACCTGACGGGCGTGTACGCCGGGCGTCGCGACGCCATGCTCGATGCGCTCGGAGAGCACTTCCCCGGCGAGGCGCGCTGGACGCGGCCCGAGGGCGGCTTCTTCGTGTGGGCCGAGATGCCCGCGTTCCTCGACCTGAAGTCGCTTCTGGCCGAGGCGGTCGAGCACGGCGTGACGTACGTCCCGGGCGATGCGTTCTTCCCTGACGGCACCGGACGGAACTGCATGCGGCTGGCGTTCTGCTACGCGGAGCCCGATCGGATCCGTGAGGGGATCGCACGCCTGGCCGAGGTGCTGGAAGACCGCCTCGAGCTCTACCGGGCGTTTGTCGATGCGGGAGTCGTGCCCGGCGGTCCGACTGCCGTCGGCTCGGAGAGGGGTTGATGCAGGATGGAGAAGATCGCGGTCCTCATGGGCGGGCGCTCGCTCGAGCGCGACGTGTCGCTCAGGAGCGGGGAGCGCATCAGCGCGGCGCTCGACGAGCGCGGCTACAAGGTGCTGGCGCTCGACGTGACGCCCGAGCTCACCGAGACGCTTCGCAGCGAGCGACCCGATGCGGTCTACATCGCGCTGCACGGCAAGTACGGCGAGGACGGGACGATCCAGGAGCTGCTCGAGTTCCTCGGCGTCCCGTACACCGGGCCGGGCGTCGTCGCTTCGGCCCTTGCGTGGGACAAGGCGGTCTCCAAGCGGCTCTTCCGCGCCAACGGCATCCCCACGCCGGACTGGGTGACCTTCTCGGCGGACGCCTTCAAGGAGATGGGCGCCGCACGCGCGCTCGACCTCGTGCCCGACGCGCTCGGCGGTTTCCCGCTCGTGGTGAAGCCGGCCGAGCAGGGCTCTGCGCTCGGCCTCACCCGCGTCGAGGATGCGGGCGCGCTTCCCGACGCGTTCCTCTCGGCGCTCTCGTACGGCAGCGTGGCCATAGCGGAGCGCTGGATCGAGGGCGCCGAACTCGCGGTCTCAGTGCTCGACGGTCCCGGCGGTCTCGAGGTGCTGCCGCCGGTCGAGATGGTGCCGAAGTCCGGACTGTTCGACTTCTCGGCCATGTACACGCCGGGCGAGACCGACTACTACGTGCCGGCCCGCCTGACCGACGACGTCGCCGCGGAGGTGCGCCGTCTGGCCGGGGCGGTCCATACGCTGCTCGGCTGCCGTCACGTGAGCCGGGTGGACATGGTGGTGGGCGCGGATGGCGTCCCCAACGTGCTGGAATGCAACACGTCACCGGGCATGACCGAGACCTCGCTGCTGCCGATGGCGGCCGACGCGGTCGGCGTGGGTTTCCAGGACTTGGTCGAACGCCTGGCCCGCGCGGCGCTGGATGGGCTAGAGTGAAAGGGGTACATATCAAGTGCTATCCACTGTGAACGCCGTGAGCTGCGGTACCTCGATTCCGGAGGAGTGATCTGTATGTACGACTATCGTAGGGGCGAGAGCATCCTCGGCGCGTTCCTGCTCGGCGGCATCGTCGGCGCCGTGCTCGGTCTGCTCTTCTCGCCGCGCTCGGGCAAGGAGAACCGCGAGTACATCGCGTCCAAGGCCCAGGAGTACTGGGGCGAGGGCGTCGAGTACTACGAGCAGGGCCGGGAGAAGCTGTCCGAGATCTACGAGTCGGGCCGTTCCACCGCCACCGAGAAGGCCGAAGAGCTCAAGACGAAGATCGACGCCGCACGTGATCGTCTCCGCGAGCAGGTCGACACCGCGTCAGTGAGCGCCAAGGAGTCGGTGGCCAAGGCCGCCGAGGGCGCGAAGAAGAGCGTGGAGGCCGGCGCCAAGGCGGCCGAGGGCGCGCTGGACAAGGTGGCCGAGAAGGCCGCAGCGCCCAAGGAGACCCCGGCCGAGCCCGCGAGCTAGCGTTACCGCACCACGACCGGAAGCCGGCCGCCTGCGCGGCCGGCTTTCTTGCGAAGGACGCCGATGCCACTCATCTCACAGATACGCGGCCGCACGGTCGCCAACAAGCGGGGCTCCGTGCTCGGCACGGTGGCCGACGTGCTCTTCCATCCGAGCGAGCCCGAGGTCATCGGCCTGGCGGTCCAGCCGCCGGCCACGTTGTATGTGATCGAACGCGCCCAGCGCTTCATCCCGCTCACCGAGGTCACCCTCGACGAGGACGGGACCGGCTTCGTGTACTCCGGCAGCCGGCTCCCGTCGTTCGAGAACGGCACCAAGGCGATCGGGCACGACTGGGAGACGACCGTGATCTGGCGCGGCATGCCGGTCCGCTCGGCGGACGGTGACGCGGTCGGTGCGGTCAAGGACGCGCGGGTGCGCATCGCCGACGGCAGCGTGCGCACGCTCGAGGTCTCCACCGGCGCGGTCGGCGACCTGGCTCTCGGCACGCTGACCATCCAACGCGAGCAGATCGTCGGCTTCGACGGCGAGTCGGTCGTGCTGACGGTCGGGTATCGAGATGCCGAGAAGAGCGGCGGACTCGCCAGGAGCACCGCGGGCGGCGTCGCGGCCGCGTCGGTGCGCGGGCAACAGGTGGCCAAGCAGGCGTACGACGCCGGCATGAAAGCCGCCATCAAGGTCGGTCGGTCGTTCAAACACGGCACCGGTCGGCGTATGCTGGACAAGCTCCGCGAGCTTACCGACGACTCCGACGAGGAGTGACGCTGCGGCCATGGCCAGACGCTTCAGACCGCTTTCGGCCGACCGGGTCGGCGATCTGCCGAGCGTGTGCGCGGGCTGCGTGCTGTGGGAGTCGGGCGACCGCCTCGTCGAGTTCCGGTGCGGCTCGGTGTGCGATGCCGGTCGCGCCGCCGCGTGGGTCAGGGAGGTGTCATCGGCCTGGGGCGAGCCGGGCCGCATGGCCGTGGAGGACGGACAGGTCCTCGGCTTCATCAAGTACGCGCCACCCGAACGCTTCCCGCAGGCAGGGAACATGCCGGCGGGGCCTCCCGAGCCCACGACACCGCTCATCGCGTGCATGCACATCGCACCCGACGCGCGCCGGCGTGGTCTCGGCAAGGTCCTGATGCAGGCCGCGCTCCGCGACCTTCATCAGCGGGGGGAGCGCGCGGTGCAGGCGTACGCGACGACCCGCCCGGGCGATTTCTCGGCCTCGCCCGTCGTCGGCGTCGAATTCCTGCTGCGCATGGGCTTCACGGTGGCCAGGCCTCACCCGGAGCTGCCGCTCATGCGGCTGGACCTGCGCTCGCTCGCGGCCTGGACCGAGAACCTCGAGGCTGTCCTCGAGTCGCTTCGCATCCCCATCGGTGTCGCCCCACGCGCGCCGGTGACGTATCTCGTCGACGTCGACACGGAGGGAGCGCGATGACCGGAGGAGTCACGCCCGGGAAGCGGGCGGGTTCTGCGGAGCGGGTGCGGGCGTGGCTTGCCGCCCACGGCCTCGAAGACGGCATCGTGCACTTCGAGCAGTCCACCAAGACGGCGCAGATGGCCGCCGACGCCATCGGGTGCGAGCTTGGACAGATCGTGAAGTCGCTCGTCTTCGTGGTCGACGGGCAGCCCGTGCTCGCGTTGGTAGCCGGTGACCGGCGGGGAGACGCCGATGCGATCGCTGCGCTGCTCGGCGGCTCGTCAGCCCGCTTCGCGGACGCCGACACGGTCCGCGCCGCGACCGGTTACGCGATCGGCGGGGTCTCGCCGTTCGATCTGCCGGACGACCTCGTGGTGCTGATCGATGACTCGCTCACCCGGTTCAGCGAGGTCCATCCCGCCGCCGGCACCCCTTCATCCACGGTGCGCCTGACATTCGGGCAACTCATCGAGCTGACGGGTGGACGACTGGAGCGTATCGCGCGATAGTACGTACGCGATGCGTTCGTACACCCCGTCACATCCCGTGCGCTCAGCCGTCGTGCTGGCCGTTGCGCTCCTCGCCCTCGCCGGCGGCATCAGCCTGCACCGGGCGTACACGCGCGTCCCGGTGACCGTCGACGGCATGCGCTTCGAGGCCGGTCCGGGCGACACGGTCGAGTCCGTGGCCGAGAAGGCCAGACGCGCGCCGCTCGAGGGTGATCTCGTCTCGGCGACGGACGGGCGCGTCCTCGCCCATGGCGGCGGCAAGCCGGGCGAGGTCTGGGTGAACGGCACGGCGGCCGAGCCCTCGGCGCGGGTCGTCGCGGGCGACGACATCCGTACGCGTCGCGGGGACGACGTCACCGAGCCGGTCGTGGAGACGACGGTCACGCTACCGGCGCCGGCGGTCGTGACAGGAGACGGGCCGATCATCGCGGTCGAGGATCCGGGGGAGAACGGCATCCAGAAACGGGTCGTGGGGCAGGTATCCCGCTCGCTCGTGACGAGCGAGACCGTCCGTGAGCCGCGCCCGCTCAGGCTGCATCGCCGGAGCGTGCCGACGCCGGAACGTGCGGCCGCAACGGGCGGGAAGGTCGTCGCACTGACGTTCGATGACGGCCCGTGGCCCGAGCAGACCGACCGCATCCTTCAGATACTCGAAGCCGAGCGGGTCCCCGCCACGTTCTTCATGCTCGGCTCCTATGCGCGCCGCTGGCCGCAGGTGGCGGCTCGCGTCGCCGCCGCAGGCCACGCCGTGGGGACGCACACCGAGAACCACGTCCCGCTGACGACGCTTGACGGCTGGCGGCTGCACGCCGAAGTGGGAGCCGGCAAGGGCAGCGTCGAGCGCACGACGGGGGCCGAGGTCCGCTGGTTCCGACCGCCGGGCGGCAAGGTGGACTCCGAGGCGTATCGCGAGCTCAGGGCGCAGGGGCTTCGCGCTGTGCTGTGGACCGTGGACCCGCAGGACTGGCGCGAGAGCGCGTCCGCCGAGGAGATCGCCGCGTCGGTCACCGGTGCCGTCCATCCGGGCGCCATCGTGCTCCTGCACGACGGCGGAGGAGACCAGTCGGCGACGATCGAGGCGCTGCCGCGCATCATCCGGGACCTCAAGGCGAAGGGCTACGTGTTCGTGACCATCGACGGGATACGCGCGCCCAAGAGCGGGTGGCGCTGATCAGTCCGGGTCCGCACGGAACGTCCGCGTGGGCGTGACGAGGATCCGCACGGGCCGGTCGTGCTCGGCCCGCGGCACCGCCGAGAAGACCTGCTCATCGTAGGCGACGCCGATGGTGGGCACGTCGTCGGCGACACGGGCGAGCAACCGGTCGTAGTAGCCGCGACCGAGGCCGACACGCCACCCCTCGACGTCGAACGCGACGGCGGGGACGATGATCGCCTCCATCTCCTCGAGGCTCGCGCGCGGCGCGGCGGCGTGCGGCTCGCGCAGGCCGAACGAGCCCGTCACGAGCTCCGACTCGTCATCGACCCAGTGCAACGTGAGGTCGTGCGGTCCGGCGACGCGCGGCATCGCAACACGCGCCCCCCGCTCCCGCATCTCGCGTGCGACGCAGGTCACGTCGACCTCCTCGGGCATGGCGCCGTAGAGCAGCACCGAGGACGCGTCGCGCATCTCAGGCAGTGCCATGACGGTCAGACAGACGGCGGCTGCGGCCACCGCGCGCTCTTCGGGCATGAGAGCACGCCGCGCCGCCCGCGCTTTGAGACGGATCTCCGACTTGCGGTGGAAGATTCCTTCGGTCTGCATCTCTCCCCCTTGCGATGCGCGTGCAACCGAACGATACACGGCAGTGTAGCGCAACACCCTGACTCGTGTCGGACCCGGACGTGAACGCCGGCTCACCCGTCAGGCGAGACCGAGCGCGGTCATCCCCATCAGCACCGTCGTGAGCGCGATCGCGACCACGATGGTCCCCCAGGCGAAGATGTTGTGGAGCGCACCGTTGACGTGGCTGCCCATGATCCGGCGGTCGTTGATGATCCTCATCATGAAGATGAGCAGGAACGGAAGCATCATGCCGTTGACGACCTGCGAGAGCAGCATGATGGCGATGAGGTCGAGCCCCGGCAGCATGATGACCGCCGCCGCGAGCACGATGACCGCCGTGTACAGGCCGTTGAAGACGGGCGCCTCGGACCAGTCGCGGTCGATGCCCGCCTCCCAGCCGAACGCCTCACAGGTCGCATACGCCGAGGTCAGGGGAAGCACAGCGGCCGAGAGGACCGACGCGGCGAGCAGGCCGATCGCGAAGAGCACGGTCGCGTACTCGCCGGCGAGCGGTGCGAGCGCCGAGGCCGCCTGCGCGGCGTCGGTGATCTGCACACCGGCAGGGTGCAGCACGGTGGCCGTCGTGATGATGATGAACATGGCCACGAGGTTGGCGGCGAGCGCACCCGCGATCACATCCCAGCGCGCGAGCTTCCACTCGGAAGCCGACGTGCCCTTGTCCACGATGTTGCTCTGGACGAGGAACTGCATCCACGGTGCGATCGTGGTGCCCGTGAGCCCGATCGCGAGCGCCACGAAGCCGGCCGTCGGGGTGATGGACGGTACCACGAGCGCGCGACCGACCTCGAGCCAGTCCGGCTTGGCGAGGAACGCCGAGACGATGTAGGCGACGAACACCGACGAAAGCGCCAGCAGCACCTTCTCGACATTGCGGTACGAGCCACGCACGACGAGCAGCCAGACGACCGCAGCCGCGATCGGCACCGAGAGGTAGCGCGACACGCCGAACATCTCCATGGCGGCGGCGACGCCGGCGAACTCGGCCACCGTCGTCGCGGCGGCGCTCGCCAGCAGGAGAAGCATCGCGACGAACGTCGGTCGCAGGCCGAAGCGCTCCCGGATCAGTGCCGAGAAGCCCTTGCCGGTCACGGCTCCCATGCGGCCGGCCATCTCCTGGATGATGACGAACGCGGGCGTCATCACGAGCATCATCCACAGCATCTGGTAGCCGTAGCGGGCGCCCGCGACCGAGTACGTCGAGATGCCACCCGAGTCGTTCCCGGCCGAGGCGGCGATCACGCCCGGTCCCACGACGCTCAGGACGGCGAAGAGCCCGATCCTGCGAGTCCGCTTCGTCGTCACGGCCGGGCCTCGCTATGCCGGCAGTGCGGCGTCGAGCAGGGCGGTCAGTCCCAGGTAGACGGCGAGTCCCACCACCGCGAGGCCTGCCGAGAAGAGCGCCGAGGGCGCCCGCCAGCCGCTGCCGTCCTCGCGCAGGGCCACGTAGGGGACGAGCGCGCCGGCCATCGCCGTGACGAGCACGGCGCCACCGACGGCGAGCGCGATGGTGACGGCGGCCCGCAGCGGCTCTCCGAGGAGCTCCAGCATGCCGAATGCGATGAGGCCGCTCACTGCGCCCAGGCCGATGCCGACGAGCGTGTCCACCACGAGCCGGCGGCCGAGGGAGGGCCGGTCCTCGAGGGAGCCCTGATCGATCATCACCGCGAGCGAGTGGGACGAGATCTCCTCGGCAAGTCGGATGATGAGCGGCATGAAGAACGCGGCGGCGATGAGCGAGACGAACGTCTCCTCGAACGCCGAGAGCAGCCACACGGCGCCCACGCCGAGGACGAGCCAGACGGTGAGCCAGCCGGACTTCCGGCCGAGCCACGACCACGCGTCCTGCGCCTCGAAGCGGCGGTCGGAGCCGGTGGCGAGCGCGAGGTCCTCGGCCGATTCCTCCTCCATGACCTCGAGCGCGTCGTCGACGGTCACGATGCCGAGAAGCGTGCTGGTCTCGTCTACGACCGGCAGGGCGAGCAGGTCGTACTTGCTCATCGTCTCGGCCACATACTCCTGGTCGTCGTCGGGGTTCACCGTGATCACGTCGCGGCTCACGATATCGGCCACCGGCGTACGCGGCTCCGAGATCACGAGGTCGCGCAGCGAGATGACGCCGGTGAGGCGCGCCTGGTCGTCCACGACGAAGATGTAGTAGATGCTCTCGTTCTCGGCGGCCTCTTCACGCAGGTGCTCGATGACCTCCTGGACCGTCATCTCCTCGGTGACGGTCGTGACTTCGGGCGTCATGATGCCGCCTGCCGTCTTCTCGCGGTAGCCGAGCAGCGCGCGCACCGCCGCGGCCTCGTTGACGCCCATGAGGCGCAGGAGCTTCTCGGCCTTGTCGTAGGGGAGGTCGCCGATGATGTCAGCCGCGTCGTCGGGATCCATCATCTCGAGGATGTCGGAGGCGCGCTGGCTGCCGAGGTCGTCGATCACGTCGGCCTGGAACTCGTCTTCGAGCGCGGCGACCGCGAGCGCGGCGGCCGGGTTGTCCAGGTGCTCGAAGACGCGTGCCCGCTGGGAGGGGGAGAGCTGCTCGAGGACGTCGGCCATGTCGGCGGGGTGCAGCTCGTGGAGACGCTTGTGCGTGACCGAGAGCTGGACGTGCGAGAGGTCGCGGTCGAGCAGGTCCATGTAGTTCCACGCGATGAGGTTCTCGGCAAGCTCACGACCGACGAGCCTTGTCAGGCGCGCGACGGCACGCTCGAGCACGGGGTGCAGGCCGCGCAGGATCCCGCGCAGGCCGACCTCCGCGCCGAGCAGGCGGAGCTGGTTGCGGCTCTCGGACAGCTTCAGGTCGTTGACGCGCACGACCTTCATGCCCTGCGTGTCGACGATCTGCTTGTTGAGCAGGTCGCGATGGAGCAGGACCTCGTCGGGCTGCAGGTAGCTGAAGCGGATGTCCGTCGCGGGCACGTTCAGGCGGACGCGGTCCTCGTCGATCTCCTCGACGAACTTGCGCCACGACAGCATGAACGGCTTCTTGTCGGGGCCGAGAAACGCGAGCGACGTCACGCGAGGGAAGACCTCTCCCGTCGCGATAGCGATGTCGCTGATCTCGCCGATGGTCTCGCCCGCGGCGTCGACCACGGGCGTGCCCAGCATCTGGGTCAGGTAGAACATATGCGCTCCCTCCTCCCGGATCGTCGTTCCGGCAGGTCGCTCGGTGGGTCCCGGACCCCCGAGCCTGGGGGCGCCGGGACCTACGGACTTGATGGAGTCACGAGGTCCCTCTTCATCCGACTACATGACCGACGACACGAAACGACCCCGCGTCCGGGTCGGACGAGGGGTCGGCGGCACGGGCGAAGGCACCCGCATACGGCACGCCCGCGGCGAACCGCGGCGTGCCGGCCCCTTCCCTCGTCTGAGGTTTGAGCACTGTCCGACGTAGGGCCCGAAGACCCAGCCACCTTAGCCTTCGCCTTAAGCCGGCGAGGGCTGTTCTACCCATTGGCGTCTCTCGACATTTCCGGGCAGTGGCCTGTGTTCGAACAGGAGCCGCACCTTAACGGACGGAGCCGGTCGTGTTGTCAAGCCCGCCGAGGCGGGCACGTGCATTGTATGCCCCGAGCAGCGCGAATGCAACGGCGGGGGAGGGTCGGGGTGCTCGCTCAGGCGTGCACTGCCTGCACCCATGCCGAGGCAAGCTCGGCCCATCCTTCGCCGCGCGCTCCGGAGAGCCGGACGATGTTGGGGCGTCCGCCGCGGGCGAGCTCGTCGATGACGCCCCGGCTCGCGAACGCGTTGTCGACCAGGAAGAGCGCGCCCGTCGCCTCGGCCATCTGGATGTCGGTCGCCGAGTCCCCGATGGCGATCGCATCCGCCGGTCCGAGACCGCGCGCCTTCAGGTCGAGCGCGATCGCCCGTGCCTTGCAGACGCCCCGCGGGACGACGTGATACGCGTGGGGCGGCAGGTCGCCGCAGGCCAGCGTCCCGGGGTTGCGCAGCATGCCGTTGTCCACGATATCGAGCGGGGGGTCGATGCTGTCGAGGACCGCCTGTGCGGCGGCGAGATCGAGGCACCCGCGCAGCAGCAGCGTCGCCTCCCGGTCCATCTGCCACGAAGCGTAGTGCTCCACCCGTCCCGGGAACGCCTCCGCGAGCGCCTCGTA
The DNA here is from genome assembly GCA_030019445.1 of Anaerosomatales bacterium. Classification (GTDB taxonomy): domain Bacteria; phylum Actinomycetota; class Coriobacteriia; order Anaerosomatales; family Anaerosomataceae; genus JASEEU01. Next base: position 36,692 of record JASEEU010000002.1, read on the forward strand.
GGCGCCCGACGAACGTATCGTGGCGAACGGAGGGCGGCCGCCGGCCTGCTCGGCGGTCCAGACGCCACGGTCGTAGGTGATCGCCGCGTCGGCCCCGGTGCCGCGCTGGATGATCGCGCCGGCTTCCGCGATGAAGCCGCCCCAGCCGAGCAGGCGCGCGAGCTCCATCAGCTGCATGCGGTTGCGTCCGGATACCGGGACGACCTCGAGCCCGGCGGCGTTCACGGCGACGATGGCGGAGGCGACGATGGCCGAGGGAGCGCCGGTGGCGTCTGCCAGCACGCTTCCGCCCGGGGCCACGAGCGTCCCGTCCAGATCGGTATAGAGGACGGACGCACGCGCCAGCGCTTCGTAGGCGGGAGCGGCGCCGCTCAGCGCCGGTAGGTCGTGTGGGTTCATCGGGCCCCTCCGCTCGATCGGACACGTACATTCTACCCTGGGCGGCGCGCCGGGCCGCCCCTGTCATCGGCAGGGCGGACGACTATAATGTGACCCAACGTCCCCCGGTCGGGAGGCCATCGTGAGTCCTGAGCGCGACGAACTGGAGATGCCGTACCCGCAGTACCGCTGTGCGGCCTGCGGCAAGGAACTGCCATTGACCGAGGCGCGCCTCACGGTGACATGCGAGGAGCACCGGCCCGGACGCGCCGATGTCACGTACGCGGTGCGCGAAGCGGTGCAGGACGACCGCCACGACATCGAGGAGATCTGCGACCGCTCGTGGGGCGAGACCGACGTGGACGCGTTCGGCAGGACGTTCGACGTGCTGGCCGCCGAGAACCTCGTCGCCACCGCGGATGACGCGTTCGCGGGGCTCGTCTCGCTTGCCGTGGACGGCGGCGATCTCGCCGTGGTGCTGCTCTCCGTCTATCCCGAGTACCAGGGTCATGGCGTGGGTGGCGCGCTCATCGAGGCCGCGGCGACGCGCGCTGCCGAGAAGGGCCTTCCGTCGCTCAAGGTCGCCGTCAGCAACGACGATATCCCGTCGCTCTTCTTCTACCTGCGGCACGGGTTCGTCATCCACGACATCGCCGTCGGCCTGCTCGCCGACAACCTCGGCGGACGCGTGCCCGGTTTCGCCGGCATCCCGGTCCGGGACGAGATCCGCCTGCACCGCCCCGTCTGCCCGTGAGGCCTTTCCCCAGCAAAGGAGCATGCATGTCCCGTTCGCACCGCTTGACCGCTGCCGTCCTGAGCGCCGCGCTCGCGCTCACCGCGCTCGCCGGGTGCTCGTCCGAGCCTTCCGGCGAAGACGGCGAGTCCATCTCGGCAGAGCCGAGCCCGATCGTCATCGGCACGCTGCCCACCGAAGACGCGCTGCCGCTGTGGGTGGCCGAGCAGGAGGGCATCTTCGAGAAGGCCGGCCTCGAGGTCGAGATCATCACGTTCCAGGCGGCGCAGGAGCGCGACACGGCGTTCGCATCGGGCGCCATCGACGCGTTCATGGGCGACATCATCGCCGCCGCCAACCTGGAAGCCGCGGGGTCGCTCGTCACGCTCGCGACGGTCATGCTCGGACAGACGCCTGCCGAGGGTCGCTTCGGCATCGTCGCCGCGCCCGGCACCGACCATGAGAGCCTCGCCGACCTTGCCGGCGTGCCGATCGGCACCTCGGCGGCGTCCATCCAGGAATACGTGGTCGACGGTCTCATGGCCGAGGCGGGCGTGCCCGCTGACGCGGTCGCCAAGGAGATCGTGCCCAAGGTCCCGGTACGCTTCGAGCTCCTCATGAGCGGCCAGATCGAAGCCGCCGCGCTGCCCGAGCCGTTGCTCTCGCTCGCCGAGGTGCAGGGCGCGCGCGTGCTCGCTGACGATACGGGCGGCGGCAACCTCACGCAGACCGTTCTCGGCGTCTCGGACAAGTACCTCGCGCAGCCGGGCGGGATGGTCGCCGTCTCGGCGGTGCTCGACGCGTGGGACGAGGCGGTCGCGATCGTGAACGGGGACCCCTCGGCCTACCGCGGTCTGCTCGTCGAGAAGGCCAAGCTCCCCGAACCGCTCAAGGAGAGCTACGCGGTGAACAGCTATCCGGTGGCGGCGCCGCCGAGCCGGGCGATGGTCGACCCGGTGCTGCAGTGGATGGCGTCGAAGGAGCTGCTCCAGGCCGACGTCACCTACGACGACCTCGTGCAGGAGCTGCCCTGAGGCATACATGGCCCGCGTAGAGGTTCGTGACATCAGCGTCGTCTACGAGGGTGCGGACCGAAGCGTCCGCGCCCTCGACTCGTGCGCGCTCGATGTCGCCGACGGCGAGCCCATCGCGATCATCGGCCCGTCGGGCTGCGGGAAGTCGACGCTCCTGCTCGCCGCGGCGGGCCTCGTGCGTCCCTCGGCCGGCGAAGTGCTCGTGGGCGGCCGGGCAGTCGACGCTCCCCGGCTGAAGACCGCGCTCATCCTCCAGGATTTCGGCCTGCTACCGTGGAAGACCGTCTTCCACAACGCCGCGCTCGGACTTGAGATCCGCGGTGTCGCCGGAGCCGAACGTGCGCGGCTCGTGGCGGAGGCGCTCGAGCGTCTCGGGCTGGCCGAGTTCGCCTCGGCCTATCCCGCCGAGCTCTCCGGCGGCATGCGCCAGCGTCTCGCGCTCGCCCGCGCGCTGGCGCTCGACGCCGACACGCTGCTGATGGACGAGCCGCTCTCCGCGCTCGATGCGCTGACGCGCGAGGATCTCCAGGGCTTGCTGCTCGACATCTGGCGACAGCGGCGCCATACAGCGATGCTCGTCACGCACTCGATAGAGGAGGCGGTCTTCCTCGGCAGGCGCGTCGTCGTCCTCTCGCCGCGGCCGGGTCGCGTCGCGGCCGTGGTCGACAACCCGGAGATGGGTGCCGAGGGCTACCGGGAGACGTCCGCCTTCTACGAGCGGTGCGCCGAGCTCAGAGCGCTGCTCGCCGCTGAGGGCGCGCTCCACGGCGCCGCCGCGGGCGGTGAGGCGTGATGGGCTGGCTGCGGAGGGCGATCGGATATCTGGGCGCCGCCGCTGCGCTCGTCGCGGGATGGTGGCTCCTTGCGCTCATCGTCGACTCGCCGGCGCTGCCGGGACCCGGCCTGGCGCTTGGCGACTTCGCGACGCTGTTCTTCTCGGACCTGCTCCCCGAGCTCGGCGTGAGCGCGTGGCGCGTCGTGGCGTCGATGGCGATCAGCGTCGCGCTGGCCGCCCCGCTCGGCCTGCTCGTCGGGCGCAGCCCCCGGCTCGACGCGGTCGTGGCCCCGATGATCTTCCTGACCTACCCCGTGCCCAAGATCGTCTTCCTGCCGGTGCTGCTCGTGCTGCTGGGCATCGGCGGGGCGCCCAAGATCGCGCTCATCGCGCTCATCGTCTTCTTCCAGATACTCGTCACCGCGCGCGACGCCGCCCGCCAGATCCCCGCGGCGTCGGTGCTGTCGGTGCGCTCGCTCGGAGCGACGCGATCCCAGGTGTTCCGCCATGTCGTCGTCCCGGCGGCGCTGCCCGACATCTTCACGGCGCTCAGGATCAGCACGGGGACGGCCATCGCCGTGCTGTTCTTCTCGGAATCGATCGCCGGCACGAGCGGCGTCGGCTACTACATCATCGATGCCTGGAGTCGGATCGCGTACAGCGAGATGTTCGCCGGGATCATCACCATGGCGCTGCTCGGCGTCGTGCTCTACGAGCTGCTCGAGATGGCCGAGGCGCGCGTGTGCGCGTGGACGCGCGCGGGCCGGTAGGGCCCGTGGTCCGCGGCGGCGCGTGGCCGGCGCTCAGGACTCGCCGAGCACCGCCTCGACGACGCTCCTGAGGCCCTTGGGGTCGAACGGCTTGGTGATGTACTCCGAGGCGCCGAGCTCGGCCCCCCGGAGCTTGTCGGCGACCTGCGCGGCCGTGGTGAGCATGACGACCTTCACGTCCTTGGTCTCCGCCCGCTTGCGCAGGAACTCGAGCACCTCGAACCCGTCGAGCTTGGGCATCTCGACGTCGAGCAGGACGAGGTCCGGAGGCGCCTCGATGGCCATCTCCACGGCTTCTTCGCCGTCGACTGCCTGGACGATATCGTGACCGAGCGAGCGCAGCGCGGCGTTCACGAGCATCCGGATCTGCATGTTGTCATCGGCGACCAGGATCCTCTTCGCCATCACGGGGCCCCTTTCCGTGGTGGTGGCTACTCTTTGTCGCGGTGCATGATGTTGACGATCGTGTGCAGCTTGGCTTCGCGCCGCTGCCGTTCCCGCTCCACCTCGTCGCGGCGGGAGGGGTCGAGCATGGCCTCGATATGCTCGGCCACCTCCGACGGCTTGAACGGCTTGGGGATGTAGTCGACGTTCTCATCGGCCATCTGCTCGACCTGCTCCTCGAACGTGCCCGCTGCCGAGAGGAACAGGATCGGCGTCTTCCGGGTGGCCTCGCGCTCGCGCAGGCGCTTGCGCACCTCGTGCCCGTCCATCTTGGGCATCATCACGTCGAGTACGATGAGCTCGGGTTTCTCCGTCTCGGCCAGGCCGAGCGCTTCCATGCCGTTGTCGGCGGTGACGACGTTGAAGCCTCTGTTCCCGAGCGCCACGGTCAGCAGGCGCTGGATGTTCGGCTCGTCGTCGACGACCAGGATCGTGCGCTTCATGTGTCCCTCCCTTTCACTTCATCGGGCGAACGGGCCCGTCATACCTGTCGTTCCGGCGCGTGCGCGACCGCCTCGGCGATCCGCTGCACGAGCTCTCCCTCGTCGATGGGCTTGGCGATCTGGTCGGCCGCCAGCCTCAGGATGTCGGCCTTCGTCTGGTCCAGGCGATACGCGGTCATGATGACCACAGGGATGTCATGCGTGGCCTCGTCGGACTTGAGCTCCGCGAGGACCTCGTAGCCGTCCATCACGGGCATCCGTAGGTCGAGGAGCACGAGGTCGGGCGAGCGATGACGGACCGCGACCATCGCTTCCCGGCCGTCGTAGGCGGCGACGACGGCGAAGCCCTTGGACTTCAGGGTGTTGCAGATGAGGTCGTTGATGCGGCGGTCGTCATCGACGACCATCACGAGGGGCGAGGCCACCTCGCCAACGATGTCCTCGATGATCTCGACCAGACGGTCGCGGTCGATCGGCTTCTCGAGGTAGCCGGTGGCCCCCATACGCTGGCTCTTGCCCTCGTCGCAGATGATAGAGAGCACGACTACCGGTATCTTCGCGGTCATCGGCGTGTCTTTGAGCTTGCGGAGCAGGTCGAAGCCGTCACCGGAGTCCATGAGCACATCGAGCGTGATGGCCGAGGGCTTCTCGGCCACCGCGAGCTCGAAGGCGGTCTGCGAATCGTGCGCGACCAAGACGTCATAGCCCTGCTTTGCGAGGTAGGTCTGGATGAGGTCGCACGCCTCGGTGTTGGTGTCCACCACGAGCACCGTCCCGCCGACCTGCGAGGGGCCGTCGACCGTGGGCGTGCGCACGAGGTCGGGGGAGGCCTGGGGGAGCGTGAACCAGAACGTGCTGCCCGCGCCGGCCTCGCTCGTGACGCCGACCTCCCCGCCGAGAAGCTCGATGATCGACTTCACGATCGAGAGGCCCAGACCGGTGCCGCCGATCTCACGGGTGAGCTTGCTGTCCACGCGGTAGAACTTGGTGAACAGGCGCGCCATGTCCTCCTCGGCGATGCCGATCCCCTCATCCGTCACGCTCATGCGGACGAACCCGTCCTCCTCGGCGGCGCGCACCCAGATGCTGCCACCCTCGGGCGAGTACTTGATGGCGTTGCTGATGAAGTTGATGAGCACCTGGCCGACGCGGTCCGGGTCGCCCGCCACGCGGGGAAGGCCGTCGGGCACCTCGACGGTGATGGCGCGGTCCTGCTGCTCGAGCACGGCCCGGAACGTGTCGACCGCGCCCCTGATGCGCTCGGCGACGTCGAGCGGCTGCACCTTGAGGTGGATACGCCCCGACTCGATCCGGGAGATGTCGAGAAGGTCGTTGATGAGATCGACGAGGCGGTCGGAGTTCTCCTTCACGATGCCGAGGAACTCGGTCTGTATCTCGTTCACCTCGCCGGCCTCACCGTCGAGGATGAGGTCCACGTAGCCCTTGATCGACGTGAGCGGCGTCCGCAGCTCGTGCGATACCGTGGAGACGAACTCGTTCTTCATCTGGCCGATCTCGCGTTCGGCGGTCACGTCGTGCAGGGTCGCGACGAAGCCGAGGTAGTGCCCATGATCGTCGATGACCGGGTCCGTCCGCACGTCGATGATCCGGTGCGTCGGCTCCTCGACCGTCACCTCGCGGACCTGTGATCCCTGGCTGCCGGGGTCGAAGCGGTCCTCGGGCTCAAGGCCGAAGAGGCTCCAGAGGTCCGGAGCGGTGTCCACGAGCTCCTTCGGATCGCGGGCGAGCAGCAGCCCCGCCGCGGGGTTCACGAACGTGATGCGCCCGTCTGCCGAGTACACGATGAGCCCGTCACCGGTGCTGGCGAGGATCGCCTCCGACCGCTTCCGGACGCGGGTGAGCTCCGTCTCATCATGCACGGCAACGACCAGACCGCATCCCTCCTCATCCTCGTAGGTGGCGATCGAGCAGCGCAGGTCGCGGCCGTCCACCCCCAGCGCCACAGAGCATCCCTCGGGACAGGAGCCGGAGGACAGGATCTCATCAAGCGCCTGGACGAGCGCGGGGCTGCGGAGCGCCGCGACGGGGTTGCCGACGACATCGGACCGGCTGAGGCCGAGCATCTCCTGCGCGGCCTCGTTCATGAGGCGGATCGTCCCGTCGCACCGGATGGCGATGAGGCCCTCGACGGTGTGGGCCATGAGCGCGCGCACGTGGGTGAAGGAGCGACGGTCCTCGCGAGCCTCGGTCATGCGGCCAGCCTCCTTTTGGGCGCACCTGTCCAAGGGCTGTATTCGGCCCCGCATGAGGGATTCCCTGCCAACGGGCTGGCGAGATGCGAAGGCCGCGGGACGATGCCCGCGGCCGCTGGAGTGCGTATGGTGCCCCCGGCAGGAATCGAACCTGCGACACCCGGTTTAGGAAACCGGTGCTCTATCCCCTGAGCTACGAGGGCGCGCCCGCCATTGTACCTGCGCGACGCAGCCGAAGGAAGCGCGGCGGCCCCGACGCTCTCTGCGGGTGGGTATCTTCTCCATACAGGAGACGTGAGCCGTGTACCGGGACAGAGCACAAGCGGGCCAGGAGCTTGCCGAGGCGCTGCGTGAGCGCTTCGCCGACAGCGGCGCTGTCGTGCTCGGCCTGCCGAGGGGCGGGGTCGTCGTGGCGGCCGAGGTCGCCCGCGGGCTCCGCCTCCCGCTCGACATCATCGTGACGAGCAAGCTCGGCGCACCGGGCAATCCCGAGTTCGCGGTGGGCGCGGTGGATGCCGAGGGGACGGTCATGCTGAACCCGAGCGTGAGCGTGCCGGAGTCCTACGTCGACGAGGAGGCCGGGCGCAAGGCGGCCGAAGTGCGTCGGCGGATCACGGCGTATCGGGGCGATCGTCCCGCGCCGGACCTCGCGGGCCGCACCGTGCTCGTGGTCGATGACGGCCTCGCGACGGGCTCCACGATGCGGGCTGCGATCGCCAGCGTGCGGGCTCGGGGAGGGCATCCCGTCGTCGCCGTGCCTGTCACGCCGCCCGACACCGCGACGCGTCTGCGGGCCGATGGCGTCGAGGTCATAGCGCTGCGAGAACCCTGGGACTTCTACGCGGTCGGCCAGTTCTATCACGACTTCGGCCAGACGACCGATGCCGAGGTCATGGAGCTGCTGGCCGAGGCGTGGTCGCGCGAGACGGAAGGCGAGTGAACGCGGACCGGCCCGCCGATCGGCGGGCCGGTTGGCGAATCGGTACCATGCCGAGAGGGCTACGGTCCTCCGGTCTTGCCGACGGTGAGCGTGACCGTGTCGCCCTTGTTCGCTGATGCATTGGGAATCGGGTCCTGCTCGAGGACCACACCGTCGTCGGGGTCGTCCACGTACACGACTTCCACTCTCAGACCAAGGCTTGTGAGCGTCGCCCGGGCATCTTCCTCCAGCATCGTCGTGACGTCCGGGACGATGACGATCTCCGGCCCCTTGGACACCGTGATGGTGACCTGTGAACCGGCCGGGACGAAGACGTTGGGATCGGGGCTCTGGCTGATCACCTGACCCTTGGGGACGGTCTCGCTGAACTTCTCGACCGTCTTGACCTTGAAGCCCTCCGCCTCGAGGTCGGCGGTCGCGTCGGCCTGGGTCTTGCCGGTCACATCCGGGACCTGGACCTTCTCGGTACCCTTGGAGACGTAGAGAACGACCGGGCTGTCGATGGCTACCTGGGCGCCCGGCTCGGGATCGCTGCGGATGACCTGACCCTCGGGGACCTCGGTGTTGAACTCGTCCTCGGTATGGTCGTAGGTCAGGCCCGCCTCGCGGATTGCGGTGATGGCGTCGGCCTCCTGCATGCCGACCACGTCAGGCACGGTGGTCGTCTCGATCCCGGCGCTCACGACGATGTCGACCGGCGTCAGCTCCTCGACTCTGCTGCCTGCGCCCGGATCCTGGCGGATGATCTTCCCGAGCTCGACGCTCTCGCTGTAGGCGGTCGAGACCTCGCCGAGAACGAGGTTGGCCGCCGAGAGGGTCGATGACGCCTCTGACTCGGTCATCCCCACCACGCTCGGGACCACGACGTCTCCGCCCGAGAACGCGCCGAGCGCGAAAGCGAGGCCCACGCCCAGCAACGCGATGGCCGCTACGACGGCGACCCACACCCAGGGGCTGACGCGACGCTCGGGCACCGGGTGAACGGCCGAGGCGGTGCGCACGCGTTCGGATCGCTCCACGGCGGGCATCACGGTCGTCTCGTCGATCGCCGCTCCGTACGCCGGAGCCGCGCCCACGGCTTCGCCGCTGATGACGCGCTTGAGGTCTTCACGCATCTCCTTGGCGGACGCGTAGCGGTCCGACGGGTTCTTCCGCATCGCCTTGAGGATCACGGTCTCGAGCGACGCCGGGATGGAAGGTCGGATCTCGCGAGGAGGCACAGGCTCTTCGTTGACCTGCTTGAGCGCGACCGCGACCGGCGTGTCGGCGTCGAACGGGAGGCGGCCGGTCACGAGCTCGTACAGCGTCACGCCGAGCGAGTAGAGATCGGACGCGGGGCCGAGCGTCTTGCCCTGTGCCTGCTCGGGTGAGATGTACTGCGCCGTGCCGAGCACCGACCCGGTCTGCGTCATGGTCGTGTTGCCCGCGCGGGCGATGCCGAAGTCCATGACCTTCACGGTGCTATCGGCGGTGATGACGATGTTGTGCGGCTTGATGTCTCGGTGGATGACGTCGTAGCCGTGCGCTTCGGCGAGCGCCGAGCAGACCTGGCCGGCGATCTTCGCGGCCTGGATGGGGTCGACGGGACCGCGCTGCTCGATCAGCTCCTTGAGATCGGTGCCTTTGACGTACTCCATCACGAGGTAGTAGGTGTCGTCCTCGCGTCCCCAGTCGTAGATGTTGACGATGTTGGGATGCGAGAGGTTCGCCGCCGCCTGCGCTTCCTGGCGGAAGCGCGCGACGAAGTTCGGCTCGGCGGCGTAGTGGGCGTGCAGCACCTTGACGGCGACGGTGCGGCCCAGCACCTCGTCCACGGCCTTGTAGACGTCGGCCATCCCGCCGGAGCCGATCTTCTCGGTCACCTTGTATCTGCGTCCGAAGACCATGTCCTCCACGGTAAGCTCCTGCTCGACTCGCAGCCGTTACGACCTGCTCGGAATCCTCGTCATTCTACCCCAAACGGCTCGTGCTCACGAACCGCGCGCACCGCCGCGAGCGCCGCCGCGGCGGTGGCCGAGGCGAAGGCACAGGCACTGACGAGGTAGAGCGCGAGCATCAGGTAGAGGGCCTCCATGTCCGCCATGCTGCCCGCGGTGAACTCTCCTGACGCCGCCAGGGCCAGCACGCCGCCGAGGGCGGCGGTGAGATAGATGAGGAAGACCCAGCGTGCGGCGTTGCGATGCCACTCGCGCGCGAAGAGCACGGAGGCCACGACGCCGGCCAGAGCGAGCGGCAGTGGCGCCATGAACAGCACGGCGAATACGCCCATGGCCGAATCGGCGCCTGAGAGGAGGATCACGACGGCGGTCCCGAGCAGGAGACCGATCGTGCCGGCGACGACGCGCGACGCGGTCGGCAGCTTGAAGCCGAACACCACCGCCGAGATCGACGCGACGATCGCGGGCGCGGAAGCGGCGATGAGGCCGAACGGGGGCTCGGCGAAACCGGCGACGGGCGCGAACCAGCCGGCTGTCACGACACCCCAGGCGACCCCGGCGCTCAGCGCGCCCGCCCAGATGAGCATCCCTCGAACGTATCGCCGCATCATCGCCTCCCGAGGGCCGCTTCGAGCACCGTTCGTGCAGCGGGTGCTGCTTCGCGCCCACCCACGCCCGCGTTCTCGAGCACGATCGCCACCGCGACGGTGGGGTTCTCGGCCGGCGCGAACGCGATGAACCACGCATGGGTCTCGACGCTCTTGCCGGCCTCGGCGGTGCCCGTCTTGCCTGCCACAGCGACGCCCGGGATCTGCGCGCGCGTCCCGGAGCCCGCCTGCACGACCCGCACCATCATCTCGGTCACCGTTTCGGCGGTAGCCTCATCGGTGGCTGTCGTCCAGGCCCGCGGCGCCGTCTCGCTCACTACGCGTCCCGTGCGATCGGTGATGGTGTCCACCACATAGGGTCGCATGACGATGCCGTCATTGGCGATACCTGCCGAGACAAGCGCCATCTGCAGCGCGGTGACCTGGGGTCCCGGCGGGCTCTCGTGCTCGCCGACGGGCTGGCCGACCCCGGCCCACGCGGTCTCCCACGTCGTCATCTCGTCGGGGTCGGGCATGAGCGACGCCACCGCCGGCAGCTCAAGTGGCGGCTCGTCGTCGACGCCGAAACGCTCGGCCTGTGCCACGAGGTCGTTCGCGCCGAGGTCGACGGCCAGCTGGGCGAAGACCGTGTTGATCGAGCTGGCGGTCGCTTTGCGCAGGTCCACCGTGCCGTAGGAGGAGCCGCCGTAGTTGGTGACGGGCGCGCCGCCGATGACGAGTGAGGCCGGGCCGGGGTAGGTCGTCTCGGGGGTGGCGACGCCCGCTCCGAGCGCTCCGGTGAGCGTCACCACCTTCCAGGTGCTGCCCGGGGGGTAGAGGCTCTGGATGGCGCGGTTCACGAGCGGAGCCGGCCCGTCCGCGCCTGACAGCGTGTCCCACTGGTCGTCGACGGTCGAGGGGTCGTAGGTCGGGCTCGATGCCATGGCGAGCACCGCTCCCGTGCGCGGGTCGATGGCGACGCACGCCCCGCGCCGGGCGCCCAGCGCCTGCTCGGCGGCTCGCTGCACCTCGCTGTCGATGGTCAGCCGCACATCGTTGCCCGCGACCGGCAGCCCGGCGGCGGACTCGATCATGTCGCGCACGGTGGCGAACGCCCGCTTCCCGGCGAGCGCCTCGTTCATCGCGGCCTCGATGCCCGCCCGTCCGTACCGTGGACTGTAGTAGCCGACGACGTGCGCGGCGAGGCTGTCCGCGGGATACGTCCGGGTGAAGACGTCGCCGTCTGGCACCGACTCCGCGAGCACCGTGCCGTCAGCCGCGATGATCGCGCCGCGCTCCTGCCGGAGCTCCGCGGCGAGCGCCCGCGTGTTCGCGGGGTCAGCGGCGAGCGCGTCGGCGGCGAACACCTGCAGGTATGTGAGGTTGGCGACGAGCGCCACCGTAAGCACGGCGGCCATCCACCCGACGCCGGTCAGACGACGGGAGAGCGCGAACCTCCCGAGGATCCCGCCACCCGCGCTCGTCTCGAGCGCCTCGCCGCGACCCGTGGCCGCGTCGCCCGCGCGCATCAGGAGCGCGAGCAGCATGAAGTTCGCGACGATCGACGAACCGCCGTAGCTCACGAACGGGAGCGTGATGCCGGTGAGCGGTATCAGCCGCGTGACACCGCCGATGATGACGAACGTCTGGAGCGCGAACACGGCGGTCAGCCCCGTGGCGGTGAAGGCCGCCATGTCCGAGCGTGCCCGCGCCGCCGTGGCGAGGCCCCGGAGGCTGAACGTCAGGTAGGCGATGATGAGCGCTGCCCCGCCGAGAAGACCGAGCTCCTCGCCGATCACCGCGAAGACGAAGTCGGTCTCGACGAAGGGGATGCGACCCGGGAGGCCGTTGCCGACGCCGACGCCGATCATCCGTCCGGCGCCGAGGGCGAACAGCGACTGCACGAGCTGATAGCCGCGCCCCGCGGCGTCCGCGAACGGGTCGAGCCAGATCGCGATGCGGTCCTGCACGTGCCCGAAGAGCAGGTACGCGGCGGTCGCCCCGACGGCGAAGAGCCCGCCGCCCACCACCACGTAGCCGGGCCGCCCCGTGGCGACGTACGCCATCACGAGGAACATGCCGAAGAACAGCAGGCTGGAGCCGAGGTCTTTCTCGGCCACCAGCACGACGAGCGAGAGCAGCCACATGAAGACGAGCGGCCCGAGGCGTCGCGCGGGCGGCACCCAGAGCCCGAGCACTCGGTGCGTGGAGACGGAGAGCACCTCGCGGTTCTCGGCCAGGTACGCGGCGAGGAAGAGGACGATGAGCACCTTGGCGACCTCGGCGGGCTGGAAGGACATACCCGCGAAGCGGAGCCAGAGCTTGGCGCCGTTGACCTCGACGCCGATGAGCGCGGGCAGCACGAGGAGCACGATGCCGAGAAGCGCGACGGTGTACTTGTAGCGCGCGACGCGCTCGAGCGAGGGCACCGCGGCGAGGACCGCGACCATCACGATGACGCCGAAGAAGACCCAGCGTGTCTGCCCGGCGGCGAGTTCGGCGTCGAGCCGCGTCATGAAGGCGAGGCCGACGCCGCACAGCAGGAACGTGAGGGGGAGGAGCACGGGGTCGGCGCCGGGCGCGAGGAAGCGGGAAGCGACATGCGCGGCCACGAAGGAGAGCAGGAGCCCCCCGCCGACGATGAGGTCGGCCGCGCTGAGCGTGGAGTCGCCGGTCGCGTGGACGAGCGCGAACAGCAGCAGTACCGCGGGGGCGGCCGCCAGCAGGAGCGCGAGCTCTGTATCGCGACGTGAACGCACCCGGGCTCCTCTACTGGTCGGCGCCTGGCGTCGTCTCCGAGGCGGCCTCGGCCTGACGCCGGTACTCGTCGACGAGCTCGTAGGCATCGGTCAGGCTGTCGGCGCGCACACCGACGCGCAGTCGCGCGGCGGTGATGGGGTCGAGCACGTCGGTCGGGATGCTCGTGAGCGTGGACCGCCAGTGCAGGCTGACGCCGGCGAGCTCGCCGGGGACGCCCTCGTAGACGGCGAGGTAGCCGCTCTCATCGATGACGTATGCCTGGGCGCGGGCGTAGGCGTAAGCGCCCCATGCCGCTCCGCCGATGAGCGCGAGCGCGGCGAGGACCCACAGCGCGCGCGCAGCCCAGCCGCGACCGGCGCCCGGCTCACCGCGACCGGGCTCCGACCCCGCCGGGTCGGGGGCGATCTCGGCCACCACGACGGTGATGTTGTCCTGACCGCCCGCCGCGTTCGCCACCGAGATGAGCCGGTCCACCGCCTGGTCCGCGGTCTCCGACTCGCCGAGGATCCGCTCGATGTCGGGGTCGCGCACCATGCTCGTCAGGCCGTCCGTGCACAGCAGCAGGCGGTCGCCGGGGCTGGCCTGGACCTCGTAGGTGTCGGGCAGCATGTTGGGGTCGCTCCCCAGCGCGCGCGTGATCACGCTGCGGTTGGGATGGTGCCGCGCGTCCTCCTCGGTGATGGTGCCCTGACGGATCATGTCCGCCATCATCGAGTGGTCCTCGGTCAGGCGCTGCAGGCTGCCGAGGTGCAGCAGATAGGCGCGCGAGTCTCCGACGTGGGCGATCACGATGCGCGTCCCGTCGATCATCGCGGCGGTCAGGGTGGTGCCCATCCCGCTGCGCCCGCGGCCGCTCTCGGCGGCCTGGATGACGGCGGCGTTCGCAGCCCGGACCGCGCGCGCGAGCGCCTTGGGGTCGGCGGCGCGCGGCGCCTGATCGGCGAGCACGTCGACGGCGATGCCGCTCGCGATCTCGCCGGCCTGGTGCCCGCCGAGCCCGTCGGCTACCGCCAGCAGCGGCGGGGCGAGCAGGTACGCGTCCTCGTTGCCCGAGCGGGAGCGGCCGACGTCGGTCCCGCCGGCGTACGGGTCGGCGTGTCGCCGGGCCGTCACAGCCGGACCACTTTCAGCTGGTTGGCGCCGAGCTCGATCACGTCGCCCACGCGTGCCGGCATCGGGCGCTGCGCAGCTTGGCCGTTCACGAGCGTCCCGTTCGTGGAGCCGAGGTCCTCGACGATGGCGCCGTCCCCGGACGGGCTGATGCGGCAGTGCAGCGAGGAGACGAAGTCATCGGCGATCACGAAGTCCGCGTCGGGAGACCGGCCCACCACGAGCGGACCGGCGAGCGGGAGCGTGACGCCCTTGATCTCGCGGGGCCCCCGGACGACCGCGACACCCAGTCCGGACGGCGCCTTCGCGGCGCCGCCGCGCTTGACCACGCCGATGCCCGCCCGGATCGCCGCGAGCAGGAACAGGTAGAGGAGCCCGAGGAGGAGGATGCGCCCGAAGAGCAGGATCACCTCGGCCATGGCTCAGCCCCTCGGTTCGTGGAAGACGAGGCGCGTCACGCCGATCTCGACCACGTCGCCATCGCGCAGCCGCGCCCGTGTGACCGGCTTGCCGTTGAGCCGTGTCCCGTTCGTCGAATCAAGGTCCTCGATGGCCCAGCCGTCCTCCAGGCGGATGAACGCGGCATGCCGTCGCGACGTGTTGGCGTCCTGCAGGCAGATCTGGCACTCGGCCAGTCGCCCGACGACGACCTGGTCACCGCGGAGCGCGACGTCGTGGGCCACATCGCCGACGGTCACTGTGGCGAGGTCGGTCGCCGCCGTCACCGTGCGCTCGGCGCGCGCGGTGAACGCGTCGTCCAGGCCCAGGTCGTCATCGATCTCGGGCGTGTCGGTGGCGGCCACCCGGAAGCGGCCGAGGCGCAGGCCGGGGTCTGCCGAGAACTCCACGCGGGGCTTCTCGGTCAGGTGATAGCCCCGCTCGCGCGCATGGTCGACGAGGTAGGTGGCGAGCTCGCCGGCGAGGGTGTCGGCGAACCGGCCGAACTGCGTCGCGTCGTCGCGGGAGAGCACGACGCGGTAGCGCACCGGCACGTAGACGCGGTCGACGCCGACCATGCGTCCGTCATCCATCGCGCGGGAGAGCGCCTTGGCGAGTTCGGCGGGCTGCACGGGCGAGCGGAACGCGCCCGCGAACAGGCCCTCGATCGCCGCGCCGACCCGATCTTCGAAGTCCGAGAGAATGCCCATGTCCGTCCCGGGAGTCGCGTGCTCGTCCAGTGCTCCGATGATACCAACACTCGAGCCCGGCTACCCGTCCGCGTAACCGGTCCGTGGCCGCACGTCACTCGCCGCGCGTCGGCGGACCCGCCGCGATCACCGCCGCGAGGAGCATCGCGCTCGCTCCCGCCGACACGAGCGCCTCGTCGACATCGAACGCCCCTCCGCCCGCGAGCGTCTGCCAGCCGAGGTAGCCGAGGCCGAGCGCCGCCGCGCCGAGGACGATGCCGGCGACCGCCCCGCCCCGCGTGCCGCGTGCGCACAGCAGCGACGCGATCGCGCCCGCGCCCGCCCAGGCGAGCGCCGCGACCAACGGCCCGACCGCAAACAGTCCCCGCAGGTTGGCGGCCATGATGGCGCCGTCCCAGGGCGCCGAGAAGAACGCGGGATCGACCGCCAGGTACGGGGCCCTGCCGCCGGTGGCCGCGGACGCCGCCATGAGCGCGACCGCCGACGCGGCGCCGGACACCGCCGCGCGCGCCGGCCCGAACACGTAGCCGGCCAGAAGCGGTGCGGCGAGCCCGAGGCGGGCGACGCCGAGAGCGGGCGCGGTGGCCGGCAGGAGGGAGTCGCCCTCGCCGCGCCGCCCGGCCCATGCCCAGACGGCGCCGGCCATCACGAGGAAGACGATCCCCCCGGCCAGGTCCGTCGCGAACAGCCCGGCGGCGAACGCACCAAGCCCGAGCGCAAGGCCGAGCGCGGGCACGATCGCCGCGGCGAGGGCCACGAGCGCCGTGGCGCCGAGCAGGGCCGCCTGCTCAAGGGAGAACGCGCCCAGGCCCGCCCACGCCAGCCACCCGCACAGCGCAGCCGCCCACGCGCGGCGGGCGACGGGCGCCCATCGGGCGAGCCGGTCCCACAGGCCGAGCCCGGACGCGCCGGGCTCGAAGCCGCCGTCCTCCTCGGCAGCGAGCGATGAGACGAGCTCGGCGAGCGATTCGCGCCCCGCCTCGGCATCGCCGAGGTGATCGAGCAGCGCCGCCGCGAACTCCGTCGCGGACTGGTAGCGCTCCTCGGGCTCGGGGGCGAGCGCGGCGAGCAGCACCGTGTCGATCCCGGGCCCGAGGGAGGGCTCGAACTCGGACGGGGCGGGCATGTCCGCGTGCTCGATGCGGAAGAGCGACCCCTCGGCGCTCTCGGAGTCGAACGGCAGCGCGAGCGTCAACGCCTCATACGCGAGCGCCGCGAACGCCCACTCGTCGGTCCGCTCGTCGACGGGCTCGCTGCGGATCTGCTCGGGGGGCATGTAGCCGATGGTGCCCGCGAAGCTGCGGGCACGGCCGGTGACGTCGGTGAGCGCAGCCACGCCGAAGTCGGCCACCTTCACCCGTCCGTCCCGGGTGATGAGGACGTTCTGCGGCTTGATGTCGAGGTGCAGCACGCCGTTCTCGTGCGCGAACCCGATGGCGCGCGCGAGCGCCCCCACGACGGCCGCCGCTTCGTCCGCGTCGAGCGGCGTGTCGATAGCGTCGAGCAGCTCCGCGAGCGAGAGGCCGTCGATGTGCTCCATGACGAGGTACGCGGCGTGCTCGTCGGAATCCCACTCGTGCACGGTGACGATCTCGGGGTGGTTGAGCATCGCCGCGGTGCGCGCTTCGGCCAGGCCGGCAGGCTTCGCCTTCGTGCCGAGGGGCAGTCGCTTGATGGCGACGCGGCGCGCCATGCGCGTGTCGAAGCCGAGGACGACGGTGCCGTGACCGCCGGCGCCGAGCTCGGCCAGCGGGCGGTATCGGTCCAGGATAAGCGGCTCTTCCACGGCGCTCCTCGGCAGCGGGTCTCACCGCGATTGTACGCGACCCGCGCGCCTTTACGCTTCCCACCTGCGGTGCTACTATTCACTCTCGCACACGCGGGTGTGGCGGAATGGCAGACGCGCATGGTTCAGGTCCATGTGGGGGCAACCCCGTGAAGGTTCAACTCCTTTCACCCGCACCACAGACGCACAAAGGGCTCCCCTCGGGGAGCCCTTTCGCGTACTGCCGGGAGCGGCGGGCGGCGCTACGCCTCCACGACCTCCACGAGCTCGACCTCGAACGTGAGGTCCTCGCCCGCGAGCGGGTGGTTGAAGTCGAGCGTCACCATCTCGTCCTCGATCGCCGAGACGACCGCCGGTATGCGGTGGCCGTCGGGCGTGGGGACCTCGACCATGATGCCGACGGTCGGCTCCGCCGCGAAGGCGGACATCGGGACCTGCTGGACGCGCGCGTCGACCCGCTCGCCGTAGGCATCGGCGCAGGCGACCGTGAACGTCGCCTTCTCGCCGGCCTCGAGGTCGCTCACAGCGCTCTCGAAGCCCGGGATGACCTGGCCCTCGCCGAGCACGAACTCGAGCGGGTCGCGGCCGGCGCTGCTGTCGAACTCGCTGCCATCGTTGAGCGTGCCCTTGTAGTGCACGCGGACGGTATCGCCGTTCTTGGGTTTCATAGGGAATGCCTCCCACTGGGATCGCTTCCGGACACGTCCTACCACTGTACATCACCGGTCAAATGTGACGCTTCGATGACGCGCTCTTCCCATGCGTCCGCTGCGCTCGTTACGATTCGCGCTCGCACATCGAAATCGGTGTCATCAGACACCGCCGAGAAGAGAGAACGAGCACAGGATGACGCGGGAGATCGCAAAGAAGAACCTTGAGCGGGCCGTCACGCTGTTCGGCCTGGTCAGCCCCATGACCGCCGCACCTCAGCTGTACCAGATCTGGGCGCAGCACCAGGTGGGCGGGCTCTCAAGCGTCACCGTCGGCTCGGCGCTCTTCATGTCGCTGCTCTGGACGACGTACGGTCTGCTCAACCGCCAGGCGCCCATCTGGATGGTGAACGGCGTCTGGGCGGGACTCAACGGCGCCACCCTCGTGGGCGTCCTCCAGTTCGCCGCGTAGCCTCCACGCGCAGCCGCGCCACTCCACCGTGCGCCGTCCTTCAGGACGGCGCTACGCGTGGCCGAAGCACGGGTACCTACCCTGCGACACCGTCGACAGGGGAGGTCTGATGACACTCGGCAAGGCGCTCATCGTCTACGGCGCGAGCCTCATCGCGTTTCTCGGCATCGACGCCGTCTGGCTCACCACGATGTCCGACCGCTTCTACCGCAAGCAGCTCGGCGATCTCATGCGGGACGATCCCGATCTGGGCGTAGCGCTCGCGTTCTACCTGCTCTACGTCGCCGGTGTCCTCCTGCTCGTGGTGCTTCCCGCCGCCGAGAAAGGATCGCTCCTGCAGGCCGTCGGCTTCGGCGCGCTTCTCGGCGTGGTCGCGTACGGCACGTACGACATCACCAACCTCGCGACGGTGCGCGACTGGCCGGTCGTCGTGACCGCTGTCGATCTCGTGTGGGGTGGCACGCTGACCGGGGCCGTATCCGCCGTCGGTTATCTCGTCGCGCGCTGGGTGGCGTGACGGCTCCGACCGCCCGCCCCGGCGTGCTACCATCTTCGAGCGCCGCGACGAACCCTGCCAGTGCTTGGCAGGGTTTCGCATGCCGGCGGCGTAATCACGAAAGGGTGACCTCCGGCCTTCGGGCCGTATGACGAGGATGTGTGAGACTCGATGCTCTCCGAGCGGATCATCACCGGCGCGCTCCGCGTGCTGAATCGGGACTACCTTGCCCAGGAACCCGTGAAGATGGACAGCTTGCCGGGGCCCCAGGAGGGGCACGGCTACACGCTCTACTGCCATGTGCCGTTCTGCGAGCGGCTCTGCCCGTACTGCTCGTTCAACCGGTTCCTCTACTCCGAGCAGCGTGCGCGCGAGTACTTCAAGCGTCTGCGCACCGAGCTGCACATGGTGGCCGACCTGGGCTATGACTTCGCCTCCCTCTACATCGGCGGCGGCA
The DNA here is from genome assembly GCA_030019445.1 of Anaerosomatales bacterium. Taxonomy (GTDB): domain Bacteria; phylum Actinomycetota; class Coriobacteriia; order Anaerosomatales; family Anaerosomataceae; genus JASEEU01. The sequence continues at coordinate 55,825 of JASEEU010000002.1, forward strand.
CCCCGACCATCTTGCTCGACGAGCTCTGCGACACGATCGACCTCGTGCGCGAGCTCTTCCCCGGGGTGCGCGAGGTGTCCGCCGAGACCAGCCCCAACCACATCGACGACGAGACGATCGACGCGCTGAAGGATCGCGTGCAGCGCTTCTCGGTGGGCGTCCAGAGCTTCGACGACCTGCTGCTCCGGCAGATGGCGCGCTACGACAAGTATGGCGCCGGCGAAGAGGTGTTCGCCGCCGTCGAGCGCGCCGCGGGGAAGTTCCACTCGCTGAACGTGGACATGATCTTCAACTTCCCGAGCCAGACCGAGGATATGCTCCTCGCCGACATCGAGACGGTCAAGAAGACCGGTGCGAACCAGACGACCTTCTATCCGCTCATGGTCTCACCGCTCAACCGCCGCCAGATCAAGAACGACATCGGCGCGGTGGACTTCGAGCGCGAGGCGCGCTACTACCGCACGATCTACGAAAGCCTTTCACCGGAGTTCGAGCCGGCTTCGGCCTGGACCTTCTCGCGGGACGCGGGACAGATGATCGACGAGTACATCTGCGACTACGAGGAGTACGTCGGCGTCGGCTCCGGGGCCCTGTCGTTCCTCGGCGACCGGATCTACGGCAACGACTTCTCGCTCGGGGAGTACGAGCGCAGGATCGATGCCGGCGTGATGTCGGTGGCCAAGCAGGGTCGCCCGTACCGGCGCAAGGCGCGGATGCGCTACCGGTTCGTGACCGACCTGTTCGCGCTCCGGCTCGACAAGGAGCGCTTCCGCAGGGACTTCGGCGTACCGGTCGAGCGAGGACTCTGGGCGGAGCTGCTGTTCATGCACGCCGCCGGCGGCATCGCCACCCACGACGAGCGGGAGATCACGCTCAACGACACGGGCCGGTACCTGCTCCTCGTGATGATGCGCGAGACGTTGGCGGCGTCCAACGACCTTCGCGACCAGGCGCGTGCAGCGTTGCCGCTCGAGGAGCGGATGCTCTTGTTCGACAACCCGGACGTCTGTCGGGAGCATGTCGAGGAGTGCCTGGTCGCCAGCTGAGCCATCTGTGACGACCGTCGTGGTCTCGGTCTTCGGCGAGTGCTACGCTGGCCGTGTCCGCCACTCCGGGAGCGCGACCATGGATCCGTATGCGCCGGTCAAAGGCAAGTGCACGTTCTGGCGAGAGCAGCCGAACGAGGACGACCGCTGGGACACATCCGTGAAGCCGCTTGACCGGCGTGTCACCTGCACCTGCTTCATCGAGGGTGACGTCTGGCTCGTGACCGTCGGCACCATCCCTCCGGACTGCCCCAAGCGCTACAAGTGCCGCTACTACGTCAGGACCGCCTGAGCGCGCGAGTCGTGAGAATGAGACGACGGCCCCCGGGTCGCCCCGGAGGCCGTCGCTGGAAGCCGGTCCGCGTGAGTGTTTCGTGCGGGTGACCGGCGGGTCCACGTGTCTGTCAGCGGCCCGGCTTGTAGATGCCGACCTTGTAGCCGTTGCCGTTGCAGCCGGGGCACGATCGGTAGGTCGACCGACCGTCGGATCGACCGACGCTGACGACCTTGTTGCCCTTGCAGACCGGGCAGGTCTCCTTCTTAACCATCGACTGCCTCCTGTCGTGCTGCTGCGGAGATGGTTAAGCAAGCTTCATTCCAACGTAGTATATCGTTCACCCAACGGCGAGACTTGAGCGCCCGTTCCCGGGCATGCGTGTCGGGATGGTAACGCGAGTGAGTCGCCTGGATAGCGGGGGGTTGTAGTGAGGACGCGCTCGTACGATACCTGGCTGTGGCAGGCAGCACTCGTCGATCGGATGGCACGCGACAATGACCACGCAGGTGATCACTCCGCACGTCGACCGGGCGGTCATGGGCCTCGGGGTGCTGTACCCCCTGGCCGCTCTACCGCAGGTCTACAACGTCTGGTTCTTGCATAGGACGGCGGGATTCAACGAGTTCACATATCTCGTCGGCGTGATCGTGGCGATCCTGTGGGTCTCGTACGGGTTTCTCCATCGGCAGCGCGCCGTATGGATGGTGAACAGCCTCTGGGTGGCGCTCAACGGCGCGATGGCTGTCGGGCTATTCTTCGTCCGCTAGCCCGGCTCCGTCAGGTCGCTCGGCCGAGCGTGTGGGTTGCGGCGTTGGCACGGCGACGGCCCCCGAATCCTCGTGGGGCACGATAAGCACGGGGACATCCAGCGCGTCGAGCACCCGGTGCTGCTTGGTGCGCAGCGGCGAGACGCCGCCGAGCGCCGTCTTGGCGAGCGGAGCGCCCAGCACGACCATGTGAGCGCCCACCTCCTCCACCAATCGGGCGATGCCGCGCTCCAGAGAGCGTGCACGCACGAGCCGCGTGTCTACCGTCAGGCCGCGCTTCGTCACGGAGTCCGCGAGCCGTTCCAGCAGCCGCTCGGCGTTGGCCAGTTCCGCGGCCACCGTATACGCGCGTCCCGGCGTGATGACGTGCGAGAGGACGATCGTCGGCGGGCAATCGCCCACCTCGGGGACGGCGACGTCCAGCGTCTGCGCGAGCCGGTCCGGCGTCAGCGCGCGGCTGACCGGCACCAGGATGAGCCGTTCCGGACAGACGAGCGCGCCCTCCTCGGCCTGCTCGGTCTCCTCGTGCTCCATGAGGCACGCAACGGCGCGCTTGGTCAGCACGGGGCCCACCACCTCGAACAGCACCATCGAGGCGAGCACGACGGCGTTGACCGTGGGCCCCGCGTCCGGGAAGACGTTGGCGGCGTCGAGCGCGAGGCCGACAGCCACTCCCGCCTGCGGCAGCATGCCGAGGCCGAACCACGCCGACTGCCTGAGCGGATAGCGAGCGGCGAGCGAGCCGACGAATCCGGCGAGGAACTTGCCGAGGCTGCGGGCGACGATGTAGGCGACGGCGACCAGGCCTGCCGCTGTGACCGCCCCGATCTCAAGGTGCGCGCCCGCCAATGTGAAGAAGATGATGTAGACCGGGTACTCGATCGTCCTCAGCGACAGGAAGATGCGTTCGCGCGTGTTCCGGCTCTCCTCGAGCGTGGCGACGGTGATGCCGGCAACGAGTGCCGCAAGCAGGCTCGAGACGCCGAGCGCCTCTCCGGCGGCGACCACGAGGAGCACGTTGGTGAGGCCGAGGGCGAGCATCTCGCCCTCCTTGAAGACGCGCTCAAGCAGCTTGGCCAGCAAGAAGCCTGCGACGATACCGAGCACGAGGGCTCCGCCGATCTGCTTGCCCGTCTGCATCAGCGCGTCGCCCATGCTCTGGTGGATGCGTACCGAGAGGAGCAGGAACGGCGTTACCGCCGCGTACAGCACGACGGCCGCGATATTGTCGAGCGCGGCGTTCCCGAGCAGCGAGTCGCAGCCGCGGCCGCGGCCCTGCACCTCCGAGATCACGGCCATGACGGTCGCAGGAGCCCCGGAGATGCCGATCACGGCGAGGAGCCAGATGACGATCGTCGAGCCCGGCGCGACGAGGCTGACCGCGATCGCGACGAAGATCGCGGGCAGTGCGAGGTTGAGCGCCGACGTGAGCCAGAACGACCAGTGGTGGCGCGCGAGCATCTTGCGCGTGAGCGACTCGCCGATCAGGAAGACGATGAGGCCGAGCGCGATCGGCTCGGCGAACGCGATCTTGTGCAGCAGGTCCTGCGACAGCAGCCCCAGCCCGTGTGGGCCGACGGCGATGCCGACGAGCAGGAAGCCGGTGACCGCGGGCAGGTTGAAGCGCCCGATGAGCCGGGCGCCCATGTAGCCGAGCCAGATGAGCGTCCCCACGATGATGAGGTCTGTCCAGACGACCTGGTCCACGCGCTGCCTTTCGTCGGTCGGTCAGGTCGGGCTGCGTGCTACAGAGACTCCTTCGCCGTCTCCTCGAGCGCCTTGTCCACCTGGCGCCTGAGCGCCGGCGGCAGGCCGGGGATATCAAGATCGAGGAAGCCGCGCGTGATCATCGAGATCGCGTCATCCTTGGGGACCCCGCGCGACATGAGGTAGTAGATCTCCTCGGCGGCGATTGGCGAGATCGCCGCTTCGTGGCTGAGCTCCGCTCCCGGAGCGCCCTCGCTCGCGAGGTCGGGGATCGCCCACTGCGTCGACTCCTCGGAAAAGACGATGCCGCGGCAGTCGAGATGCGCCTTGCAGTCGTTGTTGCGGCCGATGAGGCGTCCACGGCTGTAGACGACGGCCTTGTCGCGCGAGACCGTGCGGGCGATGGCCTCCGAGCGCGTGCCTGCGCCCTCGAGCGAGGTCTCCGAGCCGATGTCCACGTAGCTGTCGTCAAGGCCGTAGACGATGGAGTTGAAGACCGCACGCGAGCGGTCGCCCACGAGGCGCGCGACCGGGAAGGTCTGGAGCGATCGCACCGGCTTCAACATGATGTAGTTGTTCACGTAGACGCCGTCCTCCTCCACGGTCACGCCGGTGCGCGGACGGACGTGGAAGTCCTCGGACCAGTTGTGGATCATCGTGAACGTGAGCTTGGCGCCCTTGCCCACGTAGAACTCGGAGATACCCGCGTGCAGCCCCTCGCGCACCTGCGGATGGATGGTGCAGCCGGTGAGCACGTTGGCCTCGGCGCCCTCCTCGAGGATGATCACGCTATGCACGTTCTGGGAGATGTTGTTCTCCGAGACGAACAGGCACGCCTGGATGGGCTTGTCGATCTTCTGGCCGGCCTTCACGCGGATGAAGTAGCCCTCGGTGTGGTTGAGGGCGACCTGCGCGGTGTACTTGTCCTTGTCGGGCGCGACGTTGCGCCAGTAGTACTTCTCGTACATGAGCTCGGGATAGAGGACGAGCGCCTCTTCGGTGCTCATGATCTCGAGCTTGTTGTCGAACATCTCCTCCACCTTGCGGTAGATGGGGGAGCGGTCCATCTGGAAGTAGCTGCCGGAGCGGCCCGCCTCGGAGGCGTCGAAGCCGATCTCGAGCGCGGTCTCCTTGATCTGCTTGTTGAGCGATGCGAGCGACTCCACCGACTGCTGGTCGGCCGCCGCGTTGAACGCCGCCAGGTCCAGGTCGGGGCCGAACGTGGCGGGCTTGTCCACCGCTGTCTCGGCAAGGCGGCGGATCTCGGCCTTGCGCTGCTCTATCGCTGACATATCGCACACTCCACACACTTGTCGTAGCCGTGTTTGCCGATCTCGCCGATAAGGTCGCGCGGGTTGCCCTTGCACGCCAGCTTGCCGTCGTAGAGCACGTGGCCGATGTCGGCGTTCACGTACTCGAGGATGTGGCCCGTGTGCGTCACGATGAGCCCGGCGCGCGTGCCCTTGCCGACACGCTCGGACTTGAGCAGGCGGTTCATCGCCCTGCCGACCACAGCTATGTTGTCGAGGTCGACGCCGGATTCCGGCTCGTCGAAGAGCGTGAGCTCGGGAGACTGCGCGATGAGCTGCGCCATCTCGGAGCGCTTCATCTCGCCGCCCGAGAAGCCCATGTTCACGTCGCGATCGATCATCTTGCGCAGCGAGAGCTCGCCGATCAGGTCCGCGAGCAGCTCCTCGTGCTCGCCGTCCCCGGCCGCCACCTCGATGAGCTGCCGGAGCTTGATGCCCCGCACAGCGGGCGGTCGCTGGAACGCGACACCGATGCCGAGACGGGCCCGTTCGTCGATCTCCAGGCCATCCAGGTCGACACCCTTGAATGTGATGCTGCCCTGGGTGACGCGGTACCCGGGCAGTCCGACGATGGTGTTGAGCAGCGTGGTCTTGCCGCCGCCGTTGGGGCCGAGAAGGACGTGCGTCTCGCCCTCGGCGATGACGAGGTCGATCCCGCGAAGGACCTCGTGGTCGCCGACGGTCACGTGCAGGTCCTCGACCGCGAGCAGTGGCTGCGGCTCTTGGAGAGCTGGCATCCGTACCTCGATTCTCAGTGCGACTGACGTTCTGGAATCTACCCGAAGTGGCGGCGCGGGGCCACCGGCTCACTCGGCGGTCAGCACAGCCAAGACTTCCCGCTCTACCGCATCGCCGACGACGTCGGGCTCTCCCAGGAGCCAGACGTCTGCCATGCCATCGGCGTGGCGTCGCAGGTAGGCGCGCGTGGACGCCGTGAGGTCGGCGCCGTTCACGAGAAGGATCGGCGATCTGCTCCGCCCGCCCACCGATGAGCCGGCGAGCGCGTCAGGGAAGTTGCGGCCGGTGGCCAGCACCATCCGCCCGGGGAGCAGCCCGCGCGCGAGGCCGTGCTCGGCGAGCAGCGCCGCGGTCTCGAAGCGGTCCGCCCCGCCCACGCGGGTCGGGCGCGGACACGCGCTCTGGACCCGGGTCCCCACCACGTCGACGCCGCCGACGAGCACGGTCGAGGAGATACCGTACTCGCGCAGGATCGTCTTGGAGGCCGAGGGAAGACCGTACGACTCGGTGAGGACGATCGGCCAGTCGTTCGCGACGGCGAGCGGCCCGGCGGCGACGGCGTCGGGCCAGTTGCGCCCGTTGACCACGACCACGGTGGTGATCGACCGGCTCGGGTCACGCATGCGGCGGGCGATGGCGAGCGCGGTCTCGAAGCGGTTGACGCCGGCCACGCGCTCCACATGCGTGCATCCGGCGATCGAGGAGAGCTCGCGTTGGACGCGCCCCGAGACGACGTCGGTGCCGCCGAGCACGACGGCGTTGCGCGCGCCCAGCCGCCGGATCTCAGCGGCGATCTCATCAGGGAGGTACCCCGGGTTCGTGAGGAGGACAGGCGCCCGCAAAGCACCCGCCAGCGGTGCGCCCGCGAGCGCGTCGGGGAAGTCGCGCTCGGTGGCGAGCACCACCCACCGCGCACCCTCCGGGAACGCCTCCCGGGAGATCTCGACGGACGTGAGCCCGCGGTTCCGACCGGCGAGGCGCTCGACGTTCGGAGGTGTCTCGCGGGTCACAAGGCCGGCGTCGCCCCAGAGGAAGAGGCGGTGGAAGAAGTTGCTCTCGTCATTCGTCCAGTCGGTGAACACCAGGCGCGCGTCGCGCGTCCCGTCGCGCACGAACACGGGGTCTGAGTACAGCACGCCCGGCTCGGCGGGGGAGACGACGCGGTCCTTGTGCCAGGTCAGGCCCCGGTCTGCCGAGGTCCAGAGCTCGATCCGGCCGCCCCGGCCCCGGTAGTCGTTGTCAACGCTCCCGCGGGCGTCGCTGTCTCCCGTGACGAGGAACGCCTCCACTCCGCCGCCCGGAAGACACTCGAACGCGGCGGCATCGAAGAAGTGATCGGTGGTCACGATCGTGTGGGAGCTCCAGCTCGAGCCGCTCTTACGCATGAAGCGCCAGTCGTACGTCCACGGGCCGGCGCCGGTGCCGGTCAGGAACAGCACGCAGGGGGCGCCCGTGTCGTCCCGCTTCACGGTGATCTCGTTCACCAGCTCGGCCCCGCTGTCGAAGACCATGCAGTGCGCGTTCGCCTCGGCCAGGTCGATCGGCAGCGAGAGCGCGACACCATCGGCTCCGCGCCACGCACCGGCGAGGTCGCGGTACGCGTAGTACGCGTTGCGGCGGACGAACCACAGCCCCGTCATGAAGAGCTGCCGGTCATGCCAGGTGAACGCGAGATCGAGCTGGCCGTCGGGCGCCCGGCGAAGGTCGGCGTACCAGTACGCCCGATCGGCGTCCGCCTGCAACACGCGGACCTCGGGGCCGAACGTGTCGGCGCCGTCTTCCGAGGACCGCAGCACCCAGTGGTGAGCGCCGCTCCGGTAGAACAGCGACATGCGGCCGCCGCCGTGGTCGACGGCCTGGGGATAGGTGGCCGAGGAGAGATCCGCAAGGCGCTGCCAGCGCGAGGGGTCGTCGGGCGCGGAGCGGACGTGCCGCAGGGCCGTCGCGTGGCACCCGTAGAAGGCGTGCAAGCGTCCCGAAGGATCGCGGTAGAGCGCGGGGGCGCCGTGCGCGTCCAGGCGCAGCGCGTTCGTGCCCATCCGGTACGGGCCGCTCCACGCGCCGGTCGTCTCGGCGTACGTGACGAGCATCGGGTCGAAGCCGACGCCCTGGTAGGCGATGTACGTGACGTCTCCGACGCGGATCGCGGCGGGGTGGATCGCCATCTCGGACAGCACCGTCTCCTGGCCGGCCTCGCGCGCGAAGCACGTCAGCGTGCCGGCGTGCGCGACCCCGCCCTGCGCCGTGAGCAGCAGGGCCAGCACCAGGGCGAATGCACGCGCTCCTCGGGCCATCGAACCCCTCCCTGATGCTAGTATCGTCGCAATCCGTCCCCACGACGAGGGTCCGCATGAGCCGCACCGTCCCGCGATCCGAGCTCGAAGCGTTCCGGCACACCGTTCTCGGCTGGTATGCCGGGCACCGTCGCGACCTGCCGTGGCGTCGAACGCGCGATCCGTACCGGGTGCTCGTCTCGGAGGTCATGCTCCAGCAGACGCAGGTGACGCGCGTCATCGACAAGTACGCCGAGTTCGTCTCGGCGTTCCCCACGGTCCAGGCGCTCGCCGCCGCGCCGCTGGCCGAGGTGCTGCGCGTGTGGAGCGGGCTCGGCTACAACCGCCGGGCGCGGTCGCTCAAGGCCGCCGCCGAGACGATCGTCGCGGAGCACGGCGGACGGGTGCCCGACACGCTCGAGACGCTCGTGGCGCTGCCCGGGGTCGGCCACGCCACCGCCGCGCAGGTACTGGCGTTCGCGTTCGGGACGGGCGTGCCGTTCATCGAGACGAACATCCGCGCGGTCTACCTGCACCACTTCTTCCCCGGCGAGAGCGACGTCCCCGATGCCGAGGTCCTGCCGCTCGTGGCCGCGACGCTCGACGCCGACGATCCGCGCGAGTGGTACTACGCGCTCATGGACTACGGGACGTGGTTGAAGAAGACGGTGCCCAACCCGTCCCGCGCGAGCCGGCACCATGCGTCGCAGTCGCGGTTCGAGGGCTCGCCTCGCCAGGCGCGCGGCGCGGTGCTGCGGGCGCTCATCGCCGTCCCCGGTCTGGACGTCGCCGGTATCGCCGCCGAGACGGGCGTCGACGAGGAGCGCATCGCGCGGGCGGTGGCGGCGCTCATGGCCGAGGGGTTCCTCGCGGCGGACGGCGGTCGCCTCCGCATCGTGTGACGGATTGGCAGAAACTGCCGCTCGTCGCGTCGGTGTCAAGTCCGAGCGGCGGTCCCGCCGATGCACTTGATGAGACCCTTGAGGCGCTCCTCAGCGGGCGCCAGCGTCGAGGACCGCCGGCCGCGGGCGCTGGAAAGAATCTGTCGGCTGCGGGACGAGCCCGCCCTGGTTCACCGGGGCGGGTTCTCGTTTCCGAGCAGCGCGGCCGCCTCGATCTCGAGCGCGCGACGCACGTCGCTCTCGGCATGGCCGAGTTCGCGCGCGATGCGCGCAACGTCGTCGGACTCGGGACGTACGGCGGGGCCGGGCCCGTCGATCTCGGCGACTTTGAAGCGCACGGTGCCGAGCGACGTGGCCAGCTCGATGACCTCGCGCTCGGCCACCACGCGCTCGGCGGGCAGGACGCGCACGCCGAGGCTGCCCGTCTCGGCGATCACTCGTGTCGCGAGCGCAGCGGCGTCGGTCGAACGCGTAAGCGCCGAGAGCACCACGCCCGGGCGGCCCTTCTTCATGGTGACGGGCGCGAACCACACGTCGAGCGCGCCCGCCGCACGCAGGCGGTCGGCGGCGTTGGCGAGCTGTTCGCCGCTCAGGTGGTCGATCGTGGTCTCCAGGAGGGTCACCCGCTCGAGCCCGGAGCGTGACGGCTCCGGCTCCGTGCCGAGGAAGACGCGTGCGATGTTGGGGACGGAGAGCTGGCGCGTGCCGGCACCGTGCCCCACGGCCGTCACCGTCATCTCCGGCAGGTCGCCGAACGCGTCGGCGAGCGTGGCGACGAGCGCGGCGCCGGTGGGCGTGGTGAGCTCGCCTTCGGCGGGGCCAGCCTCGACGGGCGTCCCGCGCAGCAGCAGCGCCGTGGCGGGTGCGGGGACCGGCAGGACGCCGTGGGCGGTTCGGACGGTGCCCGAGCCGGTCGCGATCGGCGACGCGACGAGCCGGGTGACGCCGAGCGCGTGCAGCGCCCAGCAGACGCCGACGACGTCCGCGATGCTGTCGATCGCGCCGACCTCGTGGAAGTGCACGTCGTCGACGGCGGTGCCATGCACGGTGGCCTCCGCCTCGGCCAGCGCCGTGAACACGGCGAGCGCGCTCGAACGGACGGCCTCGGTGAGCGGAGCGGCTTCGATCGCAGTGCGTATCTCGGCCCAGGCGCGGTGTGGCTGGTCGTCGATCGCCGAGACGGTCACGTGTGCCCCGGTGATACCGGAACGCGTCACGCGCTCCGTCACGATACCGATGGGGCCGAAGCCGAGCGCGCCGAGCGCCGCCTCGAGCGCCGAGGCGTCCGCCCCCGCGTCGATGAGCGCGGCGAGGAGCTTGTCGCCCGAGACGCCCGAAGAGCAGTCGACGTACGCGATCATCGCGGTTCGGCCGCCTGGTTGATGCGGCTTGCGAGCGCAGCCGCGCCGAAGCCGTTGTCGATGTTCACCACGCCGATGCCCGAGGCACACGAGTTCAGCATGGTGAGCAGCGCCGAGACGCCCCCGAACGAGGCGCCGTAGCCCACCGAGGTCGGCACGGCGACCACTGGGCAGCTCACGAGGCCCGCGACGAGGGAGGGCAGCGCGCCCTCCATGCCGGCGACCGCCACGATGACACGGGCGTCGCGCAACACGTCCTGGTGCGCGAGCAGGCGGTGGAGGCCCGCGATGCCCACGTCGAACAGGCGCGTGACGCGGTTGCCCATCACCTCGGCCGAGATGGCGGCCTCCTCGGCCACCGGCGTGTCGGCGGTACCCGCCGAGGCGACCACGATATGCCCCACGGCCGGCGGATCGGTGCGACGATCGACCACGAGCAGGCGTGCATCCTCGAAGTACCGAGCGTCGTTCGCCACCTGCGCGGCGGCCTGGTAGTGCGCCGCGGACGCGCGCGTCCCAAGCACCACATCGCCGTGCTCGATCAGCTCGCGCACGATGCCGCGCACCTGCGAGGGCTTCTTGCCCTCGCAGAACACGACCTCGGCGAAGCCGCAGCGCACCGCGCGATGGTGGTCGAGCTTGGCGTCGCCGATGTCGGTGAAGGGCAGTGTCGAGAGGCGCTCGGCGGCCTCGGCCACCGTCGTCTCGCCACGCGAAAGCGCCTCAAGGAGCGACCGCAGTTCGTCCGATGTCATGAAGATGTCCTCCGTCGGGGGCAGAAACGAACGTGAACACGATATCGAAAGCTATACTCATGAGCAGGATACCCGCATCAAGGAGCGCCGCGTGACCGAGAAGCGCCTAGGCATCGACAACGCGACGTACGTCATCGCCCGGATCGGCGGCGCGGTGACGCTCTTCGCCGTCTATGTCGTCCTCGGCGCGAGCTTCGAGGAAGGTCCCGCCCGGACGCTGTACCTCATCGGCGCGCTCGTCTGGATCCTCACCACGGTCGTCATCGCGGCGCTGCGACTCACAAGCTTCGAGTGGGACCTGCGTCGGGTGCTGCAGGGCGCGCTGCTGTTCGACGCGATCTCGCTCGGCTTGCTCGCCGCCGCGCTCGGCGGTTCGGAGGATCCGTTCTACGCGTGGTTCGTGCTCGAGGCCGTGCTCTACTCGGCGGTGTTCAGGCAGGCGCGCGCGTGGATGTACTCGGCGGTCCTGCTCGTGGCGTACGTCATCGGCCACCTGCTCGGCTTCGCGACGGTGCCCGAGCCCGCCGTGCTCGTCTTCGTCATGGGCAAGTCGCTCGGTCTGATCGCGGTGGGCTGGGCGGTGGGCTGGCTCATGGAGGAGCAGGTCGAGGTGCAGACCGAGCTCATGGAGCACGGCGAGGAGGTCGCCGGGCTCAACATGCAACTCGCGCGCAGCATCGCTGAGCTCCGGGCCATGGCCGAGATAACCGAGCTCATCCACTCCACGCTCGACCTCGATACCGTCGGGCCGCTCGTGCTCGAGACGCTGCAGAAGGTCATCGACGTCCCCGCTGCCTGCATCTTCGTGATCGACAAGGTCAAGGCGCAGACGCTCTTCAGCGCGAGCAAGGGGCTCGAGAGCGGTTCGCAGGCGCGCTACGGCGACATCGACCATGAGACGGGCGACCTCTCCGTGGGCGAGGAGCACTTCGCGTGCCTCGAGCTGCTCGACCACAACCAGATGCTCGTCGTCTTCTGTGCCGAGGCGCAGCAGATCGATGCGCTCGACAACGAGGACCGCATGGTCCTGCAGACGGTCGCCTCGGAGCTCGTGGTGGCGGTGGAGAACTCCCGCCTGTACAAGCTCACGCGGCGCCTCGCCATCACCGATGAGCTCACCGACCTCTACAACTACCGCTATCTCCAGCAGCGGCTCGACGACGAGGTCGGCCGCGCAAAACGCTACGGCAAGCAGCTATCGCTGCTCATGCTCGACGTGGACGACTTCAAGGTCGTCAACGACACCCACGGTCACCTTGCGGGCGACGCCGTGCTCGCCGAGCTCGGCACCGTCATGAAGTCGGTCGTCCGTGAGGTCGACGTCGTCGCGCGCTACGGCGGCGAGGAGTTCTCGGTCATGCTGCCCGAGACCGACGCGTCGGGCGCGTTCATCGTGGCCGAGAAGATCCGCGAGGCGGTCTCCATCCATCGCTTCCCCGACGAGGACGGCGATCGCCGCGTGCACGTCACGGTGAGCATCGGGCTGGCGAACATGCCGGTGCATGCCGAGGACAAGGAGTCGTTGCTGCGGGCCGCGGACGATGCGCTCTATCAGGCGAAGAACACCGGCAAGGACCGGGTACGGGCGCCGCGCGTGAACCTCGGCACGCTCGACTCGACATCCACCGACGGCGAGGAGGCCGGGTCATGACCCGATGCGCGTTCCTGGGACCGGCCGGCACGTTCACCGAGGAAGCGCTGCTCTCCCTCGACATCGAGGGGTGCGAGCCGCTTGCGTGCGCGTCGATCGAGGACGTGTTCGCCGCTGCAGCCGACGGGCGTGCAGACCACGGTCTCGTCCCCATCGAGAACAGCGTTGAGGGGAGCGTCAATGCGACGCTCGACGCGCTCGCGTTCGACTCCGAGCTGCTCATCCAGCGCGAGGTCGTGCGCGACATCCACCACGTGCTCATCGTGGCGCCGGGCGTCACGATCGAGGATGTCACCGCCGTGGCCAGCCATCCGCAGGCGACCGCGCAGTGCCGGCGGTGGCTCGCCGAGAACCTGCCCGGGCGCCCGGTGCTTGCGGCGAACTCGACCGCCGAGGCGGCGCAGCGCGCCGTGGCCGAGCCGGGCGTCGCGGCGGTGGGGACCGCGCTCGCGGCCGAGCTGCACGGCGGGCACATCCTGCGCGCGTCGATCGAGGACTCCGAGCGCAACCAGACGCGCTTCGTGCTTCTCGGCAGGGAAAGCCAGCCGCGGACGGGGCATGACAAGACGTCGCTCGCGCTCTTCTTGTACGAGGACAAGCCCGGCGCGCTGCTCATGATCCTCTCGGAGTTCGCGTACGGGCAGATCAACCTCACCAAGATCCAGTCACGACCCACCAAGCGCGCGCTCGGCGAGTACATGTTCTACGTGGACCTCGAGGGCCACCTCGAGGACGAGGCCGTGGCGCTCGCCCTCGAGTGCCTGCGCCTCAAGCTGCGCAGGGTCAAGGTGCTCGGCAGCTACCCCAACGCGCGGTAGGGCACCGCACCCGCACCGCACCCGCGACCGCTCGCGCGGGCGCCACCTTCGACTTCCGACGCTCCCGGCGCAGGGGCTGGACGTGCCGTGTGCGTTCAGTTATAACTAATCGGCATAGGTCGCATTAGAGATGCCGAATACAGGGAGGCCGTCGTGTCGGACACCGTCGAGACCGTGGACTACACCGAGATGTGGGAGGGGCTCGGTCTGAACGTGCCGGCCCACTGCGCGTTGCTCAAGGCCATCGGACCCGCGTACGAATCCGTCTACCTCTCGCAGGAGAACCGCCCCGAGGGCATGGGCTACTTCGACTTCGTCATGAGCGAGATCCACGGCCTGCGTATCCAGGAGTTGCAGGACCACAAGGCCGACGGCGGCACGGTGATCGGGACGTTCTGCGTCTACGTGCCCGAGGAGATCATCCGCGCGCTCGGCGGGCAGTCCATCGGGCTCTGCGCCGGCGCCGAGTGGGCGTTCCCGGAAGTGGAGCAGGTGCTGCCGAGGAACACCTGTGCGCTCATCAAGAGCTTCATGGGATTCAAACTCGGGAAGGTGTGCCCGTACATCGAGAGCGCGGACCTGGTGGTGGGCGAGACCACCTGCGACGGCAAGAAGAAGGCGTACGAGGTGCTCGGCGAGCTGCACAACACGCACGTCATGGAACTCCCGCAGATGAAGCGGCCGGAGGACCGGGCGCTGTGGCGGGCCGAGATCGACCGGCTCGTGGCGGAGCTTGAGCGACTGTCCGGCCGTACGCTGCAGGCCGATGCGCTCACGGCCGCCATCACGGAGGTCAACGACAAGCGGCGCGCGCTGCAGCGCCTGAACGCCGCTCGCGCCGCCGCGGCAGCGCCGATCTCAGGCAAGGACGCGCTCCTTGCGGTGCAGGTCGCGTTCTACGACGACGTCCCGCGCCTCACCCAGATGGTGAACGCGATCGCCGATGAGCTCGAGGCGCGCATCGAGGCGGGCGTGTCCGTGGCGCCGGCCGACGCCAAGCGCATCCTCATCACCGGCTCGCCCATGGCGATCCCCAACTGGAAGGTGCACCACATCGTGGAGAGCGCCGGCGGCGTGGTCGTCGCGGAGGAGCTGTGCACCGGCTCGCGCTACTACGACACGCTCGTGCCCGAGGACGGCGGGACCATCGAGGAGATGCTCGACGCGATCACCGACAAGTACCTCGGCGTGAACTGCGCCTGCTTCACCCCCAACGAGGCGCGCGTGGACGACATCGTGCGCATGGCCGAGGAGTACGGGGCCGACGGCGTCATCCACTACGCGCTGCAGTTCTGCGGTCCCTACCAGTTCGAGGGGTTCACGGTGGAGAAGGCGCTGCGCGAGGCGGGCATCCCCGTGCTGAAGATCGAGACCGACTACTCCATGGAAGACGCCGGCCAGCTGTCCACTCGCGTCGAGGCGTTCCTGGAGATGCTCTAGCCGATGCGGGTCCTCGGCCTCGATATCGGCTCCCGGACCGTCGACGCTGTCTGGCTCGAGGACGGCCGCGTCGTGGACTGGGCGGTCGCCGACTCGGGCTTCGACCCCGGGTCGGCGGCGGCGGTGCTCGTCGATCGCGGCGCCCATGACCTCCTCGTGTCCACCGGATACGGGCGTCACGCGGCGCGCGAACGCTTCGGCGGGTCGGTCGTCACGGAGATCACCGCGTACGGGAGGGGCGCCTCGGCGCTCTTCCCCGACGCGCGCGCCGTGCTCGATATCGGCGGGCAGGACACCAAGGTGATCGCCCTCGGCGAGCAGGGTCGCGTGGCGGACTTCGAGATGAACGACAAGTGCGCCGCCGGCACCGGCAAGTTCCTCGAAGTGATGGCGCGCGCGCTCGGCTACGGGCTCTCCGAGATGGCCGAGGCGGCGCTCGCCGCGGACAGGGGGGTCGCGATCTCCAGCATGTGCACCGTCTTCGCGGAAAGCGAGGTGACCGGCCTCGTGCATCGCGGCGAGGACCGGGCGAGGATCGCGCGTGGGCTGCACGACGCGATCGCCACCCGGACGCTCGGCTCGCTCAAGCGCATCGCCGCTGGGGGGCCGCTCGTCTTCGCGGGCGGCGTGGCGCGCAACCCGGCGATGGTCGCGCTCGTCACTGGTGGTTTCGAAGGCGACGTGCTCGTTCCGGCTGAGGCGCAGATCGTGGGGGCGTACGGCGCCGCTCTGAGCGTGGAGGACTGATAACACGCATCAGCAGACTTGATTATCGTCGCGCGGCGCTGCTAGAGTTGGCCGCGAGGCGGTGACCATGGCCGAGTACACGCTGGACCTGCACAATCACACGCCGCTCATCCCGGGCGACTATCGCGGGCGTCTCGACACGACGCCAGCCGAGATCGTGCGCGCGGCGCTCGACGCCGGGATCGACGTGCTCGGCGTGACCGATCACTTCTCGGCGGCCTACGCACCGCGCATCGTGCAGGCGGCCGATGATGTCTGGCGCGAGGAGGGTCGGCGGCTCCACATCATCCCCGGAGCCGAGATCAAGATCCGGCGTGACGGCGACGAGGCGCACCTGATCGCGCTCTTCGCGGCCGGGAGTGCGGAGCGCCGTCTCAGCGCGCTGCTCGCGGTCCTGGGATTGCCGGATCCGGCCGCACCCCTTGAGGGGCTGCCGGCGCTTAGCGTCAGCTACGACCCGCTTGTCGCGGCGCGCGCCATCGACACCCTCGGCGGGCTGTGCATCGTCGGGCATGCCGACCGCACCTTCGGCGAGTACCGCCTGAGCGAGTCGCCGCTCGTAGGCGAGCTGATGGCATCGCCGCACGTCTCGGCCATCGAGATGATCGACCACGCGTGCCTCGGCACGCTGCCGGGCGGCAGCGACGTCGCGTGCGTGCAGTCCTCCGACGCGCACGCGCCCGGGGAGATGGGCCGCCGCACGACGCGGCTCTCGATGAGCGAGCCGACGCTCGAAGGGCTGCGCGACGCGCTCAAGCGCGCCCGGCGTCCGCGCGTGCAGGCGCGTACCGCGGGGGACGCCGCGGCCGTCATACGGTGAAGCGCTCGTACTCCTCGGGCCAGTGCAGGCCCACCTCGGCGGAGAGCTTCGCGCCCAGGTAGCGGACCGTCCCGCGCAGGTTCAGCAGCGTCGGCATGAGGTCGGCGCCGTCCAGATGGCCGAGCACGCCACGCGCGCACGCCCGCTCGCTGAAGGCCGCGACGTCGTCGGTGAGCACGCCCGGCCCCGCGATCAGGATCGGTGGCGCGTCGCCCGAGTGGATCAGGCCCGTGCCCGACGGCGTCCCGTGGTCGCCGGTGACGACCACGAGCGTTCCCTCGTCGGCAAGCTCGCCGAGCTCGCCGAGCCCGGCGTCGAGCGCCGCGATGACGTCGCGCTTCAGCGCGGGGTCCTTGCGGTGTCCCGCTTCATCCGGCGCCTTGGTGTGCACGTGCACGAAGTCGGCGCCCTCGGCGAACGCGCCCGCCGCCGCCGCGATGCGCGCACGCATGTCGTCGGTCCAGTCGCTCGCGTACGGCAGGTGCCGGTACGACATGCCGAGCGTGGCGGCGATCCCCTCGAAGAGCGTGCTGCTGGCGACGATGGCGCCGCGCATGCCGGTGCGCGCCGAGAAGGACGGCAGCTCGCGCGCGCGGCCCGTCCACTTGAGGAGCGGGAAGTCGGCGCGGCGATCGGTGTCGGCGTTGAGCGGGTGCGTTGAGAGCGTCGCGTACGCGTGACGCAGGTACGCCGTGACCGCATCGGCCGTGAGCGCGGCCGAGCGCGGGTCGCCGGCGCGGGCAAGCGGGCGCACCGCCGCGATGGGGCGCTCAGGGAAGAAGGGGTCGCAGTCGGTGACCTCCTCCGAGACGCCGGGCCCTCGCACGTGGAGGATCCCCTGGCGGTCGCCGGTGAAGGTGAGGCGCATCTCGAAGCCGCCGTGCTCGAACTCGGCGATAAGCGCAGCGAGCGCTCTGCAGGTGTCGTCGTCCGTCTCGGCGAAATGCTTCTCGAGCACGAGCGTGCCGTCGGGTTGTTCGCGTACGGCCGAGAAGAGCACCCGGAAGACGACCTCGTCGTGGGAGAGCGTGACGCCGCAGCCGGCCGCTTCGAAGACCGCGCGGCCCGGGTACCACGCCTCGGGGTAGCCGAAGAGCACGAAGTGCGCGAGCTCGCTGCCGGGCGCGCGCCCCCGACCGAGCGAGTGCAGGACGCCGGTGGCGCCGCGCGCGGCGAGCGCATCGAGCGTGGGGGTGGCGGCCGCTTCGAGCGGAGTGCGGTCGTCGAGCGCCGGCCACGGACGGTCGCCGAGGCCATCGAGGATGACGAGCAGGACGCGCATGCTTCTCCCTCCGTCGAGCCGACGATACCATGAGGGGCACATGCGCCGAACCAGGGAGGGGACGAGCGTGGCCGAGAAGCGCCGATCGGATCACATCGCCGCGTCGCGAGAGCGGTTCGGGCCGCGCGCGGCGGGGTACCGCGAGAGCCCGCTGCACGCCGCGGGCGCCGATCTCGACCTGCTGCTCGCGTGGGTCGCGCCGCAGCTGGGGGAGCGCGCGCTCGACGTCGCGACCGGCGGCGGGCACGTGGCCGTGGCGCTCGCCCGGGCGGGCGCCGGCGTGACCGCGGTGGATGTGACGCCCGAGATGCTCGCCGAGGTGGCCGCGTTGGCCGAGGCCGAGGGCGTCCCGATCGCGACGGTGGAGGCCGAGGCCGGTGAGCTGCCCTTCGCCGACGGCAGCTTCGACATCGTGACGTGCCGCATCGCGGCGCACCACTTCCCCGATGCGGCGCGCTTCTTCGCCGAGGTCGCGCGCGTCCTGGCGCCGGGGGGTCGTCTCGGCTTCCAGGACCAGACGTTGCCGCCGCAGGGGACCTCGGCGGTGCTCGTCGACGCGTTCGAGCGGTTGCGCGATCCCAGCCACAACCAGGCGTACAGCGAGGCGGGGTGGCTGACACTGATCGAGCGCGCGGGGCTGTCGGTCGAGCGCGCCGAGCTGGTGGACAAGGCGCACGCGTTCGCCGAGTGGACGGGGCGTCAGGACTGTGCGCCGGCGACGGTGGCCGAGCTGCGTCGCCTCATGGCCGAGGCGCCGCCCGGGATGGCCGAGTGGCTGGCGCCGGAGTGCGACGCCCAGGGCGCGCTCGTCGCCTTCAGGAACCGGCACCTCGTCGTGCTGGCGCGAGCGTAGAGCGTCGCCGAGAAACGCCGCGCCCCCTCAGCCTTCGAGCACGTCTCGGACGATGGCGTCCCAGTCCGGCGTGTGGCCCTTCTCGGCCTCGGTGCGCCACGCGCGGACGACCGCCTGTCCGACCGGCTCAAGGAACTCGGCCAGGTAGCGGGCGTGAGCCAGCTCGTCGTAACGCACGCTGCCGTCGAGTGCTCGGTAGTTGCCCGAGAGCAGGCATCCGAGCTGCCCCGCACCCTGCTGCCAGCCGCCACCCACCAGCTCGGCGACCTCCGGCCCGCTCAGGTGGCGGATCGGCTGCAGGAGCTCGATGCCGGCGAAGCCGAGCACGCGGACCGAGGCGTCGATGCCGGCGGTGGTCTGCGAGAGCTTGACGACGCCGTCATGCGTGTCGCGCTCGCCCGCGATGACGGGCGCGTGGCCCAGCTCCCACGCGAGCGGTACGCGCAGCAGGTGCAGGTAGAGGTGGCATGCGAGGCACGGCGAGCAGAGGCCGTAGCGGTCGCCCAGCTCGGCGGCGTGGCGGCCGTTCATCGCCGCCCAGAGCGCCGGCTCCGAGAGCTGCACCGGCTCGAGGACGTCGACCGTGCCGCCGAGAAGCTCGGTCAGCCGCTCCACCGCGCGGTACGGCGCGTCGAAGTCGCCGATCTCGGTGCCGGTGAGGGCGATGGTGGGGAGCAGCGTGTCGAAGCCGTGCTCGCGCACGGCCGCGACCGCGGCGGCGACGCTGTCGCGGCCGGCGATCTCGGCGATGGCGAGCGTGGAGTTCATGGGGGAAGTGTAGCAGGGTGAGGGAAGATGTATACTAAATACATCTGTATGGCAGATACCGGTCATTGTCCGGCAAGGCGGTGAGGCTACGATGGCGCGCATGGTGCGCAAGCAGCTCAACATCGAATACGAGCTCGACCGTGCGCTCGCCGAGCAGGCCGAGAAGCTCGGCATATCGCAGTCAGAGCTCGTCCGGCAGGCGCTCGAGCGCTTCCTGACCGAGAGTGACGAGGAGCGGCGTCGCGCGCACGTGCAACGGCTCAGGGAGATGTGGACCGACTCCGATGACCGGCGCGGGACGAGCGGCTCTGCCGATGACGGGTGGACGCGTGAGGAGATCCATGAGCGTCGGCGTCGTCGTTGACACAAACGTCCTCGTGTACGCGCTCGATGCCCGCGACCCTGTGAAGCGGAGCGCGGCGCGTGCACTGCTCGCGAAGTTGGCCGAGGCTGGACGAGGCGTCCTCACCGCGCAGGTGCTCGCGGAGTACTTCAGCGTGGCCACCTCCAAGCTGGCGCCCCCGCTCGATCCGGTGACGGCCGCGCTTCAAGTCGCCGAGTTCCGCCGCGCCTTCTCAGTGCTGGATGTGACCGCAGACGTGGTAGAGGATGCAGCGCGGGGCGTAGTCCAGCATCAGCTCTCGTTCTGGGATGCGCAACTGTGGGCCACGGCGCGGCTGGCCGGCTTCGATGTCATCCTCTCCGAAGACTTCCAGGACGGCCGCGAGATCGAAGGCGTGCGGTTCGTGGACCCGTTCGGGCGTGGGTTCCGGCTGGAGGGGTGGCTCGGCAGCTGAGCGAGCACCTGTTCCCGGCGATGACAGACGTGTCTAGCGAATCAGGCGCACCGAGCACTCGGTCGCGCGAGCATGTGCGCGATCGGCAGTCACCAGTTCGCAGTCCAGGAGACATGCGAGCGCCGGGAAGAGGGCGTCGTTGACCGTCAGCCCATGGCGCGCGGCCAGCGACGCGGACTCCGCTAGAAGGTTCGTGGTCCAGTCGGCGTACGTGATGCCGACCTCCCCGAGGGCGCGGGCCGCCACTGCCATCTCAGCCGTCGTCAGCTTGCGGCTGTGAAGGCCGTTGAGCACTTCTGCCGGCATATGGGCGGGGGCGACCAACTCGACCTCTCCGTCACGATGTCGACGGAGGAGCCGGAGGGCCTCATCGACCGCAGATTCTTCATCTGCACAGAACCACTTGAACGCCACCGACGAGTCGACGCACACTCGCTGGACCGCACGCCCTCTGGAGCTGCTCACGCGCGCTCCCATCGTGGACCACGGTCGCGGACGGACCGGATCACGTGCTCTGCGTCCGGCGCCCCGACGCGGAGGGATAGAGAGCGCATCTCTTCGAGAGCGTCATCGATCCGCGCAGCTCGGGCGGCGTGCTGCCGCTTGCTGTCAAGCGCAGACCCGTAGTGGGCGATAGCTTCCTGGATGAACGCTGAGCGCGTCACTCCCGCTTCTGCGGCGCGACGATCAACGTCCTCAAGCATGCCGTCAGGCATCGAGATGTTCGTCTTCGCCATGCGGTGCCTCCGAGAACGATGGTGGTAGTAGTGCTGGTACTACCGATTGTAGTACCACGTCTGAGTGGAAGACCAGGGCTCATCACCCGCTTGCATCGCTCAGGCATACTGGAATTGACGCCGAGAGGAGCGATATGGAAGAACGTATCTCCTATGACCCCACCGACCCGCACTCGATCGAGACCTATGCTCGCCGTCTCGTTGGACACAGCCTTCGAGAGATGCTTGCCGAGGATGCCAGGACCGTCTACCAGACAGGCAAGGGCAGGCTGGGGGACGTCGTCGAGCGGAGCTATTTCGGAATCAACCCAGGCAACGTATCGGGACCTGACTTCGAGCAAGCGGGGGTGGAACTCAAGACCACGCCGCTCAAGCGCGTCGGCAAGAAGCTAAAGGCCAAGGAGCGGCTCTCTCTCCAGATGATTGACTACATGAGCATTCACCGGGAGGAGTGGGAGACCAGCTCCTTCCTCCGCAAGAACGCCCTCATCCTCCTCTTGTTCTACTTGTTCGAGCCGGATAAGGAGATTCTCGACTACGTCTTCAAGATCGCTCGTCTGTGGGAGATCCCCGAAGCGGATCTGGAGATCATACGCGACGACTGGGAGACCATCGTCGGCAAGATCCGCGCGGGTAAGGCGCACGAGATCTCGGAGGGCGACACCATGTACCTGGCCGCCTGCACGAAAGGGGCCAAAGGGACCGATCGACGAGAGCAGCCCTTCTCCGACGAACCGGCGAAGCCTCGCGCCTTTTCTCTCAAGGCGAGCTACATGAACTCGGTGATTGCTGCGAGCCTGAGACAGCAGCAGGCGGTCAGTGCCGACGAGCTGAGGACCGGAAGGACGTTCGAGCAAGTCGTGCACGAACGCTTCCGTCCATACATCGGCATGACGGCAGACGAGATCGCTCAGATGCTCGGGGTCGAACAGAAGCCGGGGACGAAGAAGTCGAAGGCATTCTATGCCAACCTGACCAAGCGGATCCTCGGCGTTGCCGAAGCGAACCGAATCGCCGAGTTCGAGAAAGCCGATATCACCGTCAGGACCATCCGACTGCGCCCCAGCGGCATGCCCAAGGAGGCCGTCTCATTCCCCGCCTTCAAGTACCTCGACCTGGTCGAACAGGACTGGGACGATTCTGACCTGAGAGAGGCCCTTTCGCGTCGCTTCTTCTTCGTCATCTACCAGCTCGATGCGAGCGGCAGGACGCGTCTTGCCCGCACGCAGTTCTGGACGATGCCGGTAGAGGATATCGAACAGCATGCGCGGGAGTGTTTCGAGAAGACCGTCGAGCTGATCATGGAGGACAGGGCCGACTACCTGCCACAGAGTACCGACAATCCGGTGTGTCATGTCCGTCCGCACGGGAGGAACAAGGCCGACACGCTTCCGACGCCTTCGGGACGGATGGTGGTAAGGAAGTCCTTCTGGTTGAATCAGAAGTACCTTGCTGACCAACTGGGAGCGTCGGAGGACAGCTAGGCCGACTCTAGCGCCTCGATGATGGTCCGGACGACGGCTTCAGGCGCTTCCCGCAACCGGCACTCCCAAACTGTCAAGACCGTCCAACCTGCCGTCTCGAGCTCGCGTGTCTTTCGCGCGTCGCGCTCCTTATTGAGCTCGAACTTCTTGCCCCAGTAGTCGGCGTGCGACTTGGGCTCAGCGGGTCGGCAATGCGGGCAGCGATGCCAGAAGCACCCGTTGACGAAGATCGCCACCCGCCGCCCTGGATAGGCGATGTCAGGCCTTCCAGGAGCGCGCTTCCAGTGCAGCCGATAGCCCGGATAGCCTGCCGCCCTGAGCAGGCGCCGTAGCTCTATCTCCGGTTTGGTGTCACGCCCCCGATTGCCCTTCATCGAGCGCGTGACCGCCTCCGAAGTCGCCTCAGGTATCGGTCCCAGCTTGCCGGGCATCGCGCTCCCTGTCCTCGGCCAAGCATGCTCTCGCTTCCTGCCTGATCGCGCGTCCGATCAACTCGACCACTCCTACGACGAGAGCGTTCCCCATCATGAAGGCACGCCGACCGTCGCTCATCCCGTTGGCCGTCCAGCCGCGGGGGAACCCGTTGAGATCCTCGAGTTCCTCAGGCGTGAGGCGGCGTAGCCGGCCGTTGCGTGGATCGCGGATCACATGCTTGAAGCGGGACGCCGACGAGCCGCCTTCACCGGTCAGAATGGTGCGCGCGGGCTTGTCGAGCGGGTCCGGGAACGCCATGCCACCCTCCGAGTACCGGTACTCGTGACCGGTCTTCTTGTCGACGCGGGGCTCAGCCTTGGCGCCCTTGAGGTACGTCCAGCGCTCGATCTTGTCTTCCGCGATGTAGAAGTGTGTCGGCACAGTCTCGGTGCGTTTGACTATGTCGCCGAGCGTGACCTTCTTGCGCCGACTGTTCGGCGTGACGGTCCGGGTCCACACGCGACCCTCCAGCATCACGCCGGCGTTCATGAACGGCGTGGTCTTGCGATCCAGCCCGAAGGTCTCGCTGACCTCATACGGGTTGGGGTCGAGCTCGAAATCGGGTGCCGAGAGCTCCTCGCATTCGGCATCGATCGCCGCTCTCGTGCCCGCGCGCGATACCGGCAGGGCCCGCGCCATCACGCCGTCGACGTACAGTCGACGCAGCGGTCTCCACTGGAAGCCGCAGTGGTCCAGTCGGTGGGCGTACAGGAACACCCTGCGCCGCCGCTGTGGGAAGCCGTAATCGGCAGCATTGACCACACGCCACTCGGCCACGTATCCCAATTGCGCCAGGCAGGAAAGGATGATCGCGAAGTCTCGGCCGCGTTGGTCAGCCGGCGACTTGAGGAGACGGTCGACGTTCTCGAGCAGCACGAACGGCGGTCGCTTGAGCTCGAGCATGTCGTATATCGACCACCAGAGGACGCCCTTCTTGCCCTGGATGCCGGCCGCCTGCGAGAGCGGCTTGGCGACCGAGTAATCCTGGCAGGGAAACCCACCGACGAGCAACTCGTGGTTCGGGATGTCGTCCGCCGTAGCATCGGCGAGCACCTTCGCGATGTCCTCGCACACGTGCTGGACCTCGGGGAAGCGCTGGGTGTAGCACTCCGAGGCATGTTGCGCCTTCGTCGACGGCTCCCACTGGTTGCTCCACACGATCTCCCACCCGGATCTTGCGAGCCCCAGATGGAAGCCGCCCACACCGGCGAACAGCTCGACGACTCGGAATTGTGGCTTGGATGCCATGCGGGTCCTTCGGACGAGTCGAACAGATGTTCACATTGTAGGGGTTCACAGTGACAGGATCAACCGCTGCCGGCTGACCCCCTCACCCCGCGCCCAACAGCAGCAGCACCTCGGCGAACGTGCGCTCCCGCTCCGCGCCCTCCAGCGCGTCGAGCCGCTTGAGCGCGACGACGAGCGTCCGGTACGCGTCCTTGCGCTTGCGCGAGGCGAACCGCCCCGGTTCTCTCGGCAGGAAGATCGCGAGGTCTTCGGAGAGCTTGTAGCGCTCGGCCGTGCGGCGTGCGCGCTCCAGCTCTCGGCCCTGCGGCGGGCGCCACGGCTGCAGGGTGTGCGACACGAGCGCGAGGGCGAACGCGCCGGCGAGGGTATCGCCCTGCTCCATGCCGAGAAGCGCCGCTGCCATCGCCATGTCCATCGGCCGCTCGGGCATCACGCACGCGCCGCCCGCTCCTCGGCACGCCTGAGCGCAAGGCCGCGCCACAGATAGAGCGACGCGGCCGTGCGGTACGGGCGCCACGCCTTGCCGATGCGCGCCACGGCATCGCGGTCGGCGCCGCCGTCGAGCCCGTAGAGCCAGCCGACGGTCGCGCGCAGCGCGCCGTCGTCGACGGCGAGCACGTCGGGCCGGCCGAGCGCGAAGATCAGGAACATCTCGGCGGTCCACCGACCGATCCCGCTGACGGCCGTGAGCTCGGCGATCACGTCCTCGTCGGGCAGCGTGGCGACGTGCGCCAGGTCCAGGCTGCCGGTCGCCACGCGTGTCGCCAGGTCGCGCAGGTAGCGCGTCTTACTGGCCGAGAGGCCCATCGCCCGCAGCGTGTCGTCCTCGGCGGACAGCACGCGCTCGGGCGTGACGCCGCCGAGTCGATCTTCGACGCGCTTCCAGATGGTGCGAGCCGCCGCATCGGAGAGCTGCTGCGCGACGATCGCGCCGGCAAGCGAGCCGAAGTAGTCGGTCTCCAACGGCTGGGTGAGCGGACCGATGCGCTCGATGAAGGAGCCGAGCGTGGGGTCCGCTGCCGAGAGGTGACGCACCTCGGGGGAGTCGGGCGTGTATGCGAGCGTGGCGGGCATGCGGCGATTGTAGCGCGTCGGTCCGCACGCGCGGGCAGCGCGCGCGTGTCTGACGCCGGTAGTACCATGAGTAGGGCGAAGCGGACGACCAGGAGAGGGGCGTCGGCGTGGGGGTCGACCAGATGATCGATACCAGTGACAGCAGCCCATCAGAGCCGATCGTCTGGCGGATGCGCCTGAGCCTGCTCGGCGACCCGCTCCTCCTGCTCGACCTGCTGCGCGTGGCGCTCATCTCGGTCGCCGCCATGTACGTGCTCGTCGCGCTCATGGGCCTGGTCGCCGAGGGAGAGCTGGTCGTGCTGCCGCCGATCGTCGGCGTCGTGGCGCTCGGCGCGCTCGCAGGGCTCTTCCTCATCGCCATGCTGCTCATGGGGAACCGCTACGAGATGACGTTCACGGTGGGGGCCGACGGCGTCGGTTGGGAGATGGGGAGGCGCGAGCACGTGCTCAACCGCGTGACCGTGGCGGCCGGCGCGCTGGCGAGGAGTCCGGGGACCGCCGGGGCGGGGCTGCTGGCGCGGGCGAACGAGCGCGGACTGTTGCGCTGGCGCGATATCCACTCTGTCCGCGAGTTCCCCGCCCGCCGCGTCCTGTCGGTGCGCAACTCGTGGCGCACGGTCGTGCGGGTGCACTGCACACCGGAGAACTGGGAGCCGGTCCGCGCGATGATCGCTCAGGGTATCGAGCGCGGCAGCGCCGAGCGGGTGTGACGCGACGCGGCTGGCCCCACCACGCCCTGCGCTATACTCCCAGCAGGTCCCGAACGACCGCCGACCACACCCTGACCGGAGGCTTCCTGATGCTCGACGCCAAGTACGTCCGCGAGAACCTCGACGCCGTGCGCGCTGCGATGGCGGACCGCGGCGAGGAGTGGGACTTCGCGACGTTCGTACACCTCGACGGAGAGCGTCGGGACCTCATCGGCGAGGTCGAGTCCCGGCAGGCGCGCCGCAATGAGGCGTCGAAGCAGATCGGCGCGCTCATGAAAGACGGCAAGCGCGACGAGGCCGAGGCGCTCAAGGAGGAAGTGCGGCTCATCAACGAGCAGATCGCCGCCGAGGACGCCCACCTCGCGCAGGTTGAGGCGGAGCTCGAGCACCTGCTGCTCACCATCCCCAACATGCCGCACGAGAGCGTGCCGGTAGGAGCCGATGAGACCGACAACGTCGAGGTGCGCCGGCGGGGGACGCCGCCCGCGTTCGACTTCGAGCCGATCGCGCACTGGGACCTGGGCCCCGCGCTCGGCGTCATCGACTTCGAGCGTGGCGTGAAGCTCGCCAAGAGCCGCTTCGTGGTGCTCGGCAACGACGGGGCGCGCCTCAACCGCGCCCTGGTGAACTTCATGCTCGACGAGCATGCCAAGCGCGGCTACACGGAGTGGGCGCTTCCGGCGCTTGCCAACGAGGAGACGCTTACGGGCACGGGCCAGCTGCCCAAGTTCGAGGACGACCTCTTCAAGACCAGCGAGGGGCTCTACCTCATCCCCACGGCGGAGGTGCAGCTCACCAACCTGCACCGCGGCGAGGTGCTGGAAGCCGACGCGCTCCCGCTCAGGTACTGCGCCTACACGCCCTGCTTCCGGGAGGAGGCGGGCAGCGCCGGGCGCGACACGCGCGGCATGATCCGCGTCCACCAGTTCGACAAGGTCGAGCTCGTGAAGATCACCACGCCTGAGACGAGCTTCGACGAGCTCGAGGGCATGGTGGGCGATGCCGAGCACATCCTGGACGCCCTCGGGCTGGCGTACCGCACCGTCGTGCTCTGCACCGGCGACATGGGCTTCTCGGCGGCCAAGACGTACGACATCGAGGTGTGGCTGCCGAGCTACGGCGACTACAAGGAGATCTCGTCGTGCAGCGACTGCACGGACTTCCAGGCGCGCCGCGCCGCGATCAAGTACCGCGGCGGCGGCTTCAAGGGGAGCCGACTGGCGCACACCCTGAACGGCAGCGGCCTGGCAGTCGGGCGGACGCTCGTGGCGGTGCTCGAGAACTACCAACGCGCCGACGGCAGCGTCCTCATCCCGGAGGCGCTCCGGCCGTACATGGGCGGCCAGGAGGTCATCGAGCCGCGCGGCTGATCCGCGTCAGATCTCGAACCAATCGGTGACGAGCACGCCCACAAGCCGCGTCGTGCCGAAGTCCAGCGGGTAGCCGCGCATCGTCGCGTGCAGCGCCGTGCCGTCGCACGCGATGACGCGGTTGTCCACCTGCGGGAAGTGGACGCCGTTTCTGTGGGCGAGGCGCATCCGCTCGCGCGCGGCGTCGTGAGTGCCCGGGTCGATGAAGTCGAGCACCGGCTTGCCGACGATCTCCTCGGCTGAGCGCGCTCGCAGCAGCACGCGGGCCGCCTGGTTCGCGTAGACGAAGTCCCGCTCGTCATGCACGAGGAGTGGTGCGGGCAACTCCTCGATGAGCAGGTGACACAGCCCCTCGATGGCCATACCCTTCAGCGACCCCATGCCTTCTCCTTCTCGCCGGTTGGGGCCATTGTAGCCGAGGGCTCTGACACGCCTGCGGCGCGGTGGCTACCGCGCGGCCCTTCCGTGACGGCAGGCGAATGGGAACGAACATGACGTGCACCCACGCCGCTCATGGTAGCCTGTTCGTCCGAAGCTGCCGTGATGAGCGCTCGCTTCGTCTGCACCGGGCGCGATGCGTTCGACGAGCCAGAAAGGAGCCCGCCCTGGGCACCGCACGCCGAGCTCTGATCCGCTGGGCGGTCTTGACCGCGATCTGGTGGGCGATATCGGAAGGCGATACCGCCGCGCTCGCGGTGGGCGCGCCTGCGGCTCTTGCCGCGGCACTGATATCGCTGGCGCTGCATCCGGATCCCCTGCCGGTCGTTCGTCCGCTGGGCCTTCTGCGATTCGCGGGCTTCTTCCTCGTGCATTCGGTCCGCGGCGGCATCGACGTCGCACTCCGCGCCCTCAAGCCGAGCATGCCGATCGATCCGCGCATCATCACGTATGACCTGCGGCTTCCGGGCAACACGGCGCGCGTGGTGTTCACGAACACGCTGAGCCTGCTCCCCGGCACGCTGAGCGCGAAGCTCGGCCGGGACACCCTGGAGGTGCACGTCCTTGACTGCGCGGGCGAGGTGACCGCCGAGATCGCGCGCGTGGAAGACCGCGTCGCGGACCTCTTCGGCGTGCGTCTCGCCCCGCACGCGGGAGGTGCCTGCTGATGGATCCGGTGCTCGGCGCGCTCGCCGCATTCATCATGGTGACGGCCTTTCTCGGCATCCTGCGCATCGAACGCGGTCCCTCGGGCGCCGATCGCATGCTCTCCGCGATGCTCTTCGGTACCACGGGCGTGGCGCTCGCGCTCGTCTTGGCCGAGGCGATCGGCAGTGCCGGAGCGCGCGATGCCGGTCTCGTGTTCGCGCTGCTTGGCGCCGTGACGGCGGTCGCCTTCGTGAAGCGCGCGTGGAGGGCGGGCGAGTGATGTCGACGCTCGACACGCTGACCGCCGGCATCGAGTACGCCCTGTACGCCGCGGGCGCCTTCTTCTTCCTCGCCGGCTCCGTGGGCCTCGTGCGCTTCCCCGACGTCTACACGCGGCTCCACGCGCTCACCAAGGCCGACAATCTCGGCCTTGGCCTCGTCTGCCTCGGCCTTGCGGTCCGCGCCGGATCGCCGGTGGTGGCGCTGAAGCTGCTGCTCATATGGCTGCTCGTGCTGGGCGCGGGTGCCACGGCGTGCTACCTGGTCGCCGAGGCTGCTCGCGCGGCCGAGGTCGCGCCGTGGACGCGGGGGGAGCGGCGGTGAGCCTGCTCTTCGACATCCTGCTCATCGTGACGCTGCTCTGGATCGCCGTGGGGGCGCTCAGCGAGACGAAGCTCTTCAAGTCCGTGGTCATGTTCATCGTGTTCGGGCTGTTCCTCGCGATCGCGTGGGTCCGCCTCGGCGCACCCGACGTGGCATTGGCCGAGGCTGCCATCGGGGCTGGCGTGACCGGGGCGCTGATGCTGGACGCGGTGGGGCACCTGCGGAAGCGGCCCACGCCGTACCCGACCGACCAGCGGGAGGAGGAGGCCGATGCGTGATCGCGAGCGCCTGCTCGCCCCGGTGCCCGTGCTCGTCGCGCTTGCGACGCTCGCGGTCGTGACGCGCGCCGTGCTCTCGCTGCCGCGATCGGCCGAGGGGCTGTACGGTCCGGTGGCCGAGGCAGCCGCCCGCGCGGGCATCTCCAACCGGGTGACCGCCGTTCTCCTGGACTTCCGCGGCTATGACACCCTCCTGGAGATCGCGGTGCTGATGCTCGCCACGGTCGCCGTGCTGTCGCTCCGAGAGGACCCCCGGCAACTCTACCGGCGCCTCTCGGAGCGTGCGACTCCGGTGCTGGCGGCGCTGACGCGCATCCTCGTGCCGCTCGCGTTCGTGGTCTCCGTCCACCTCGTATGGATCGGCTCATCGCAGCCGGGCGGCGCCTTCCAGGCGGCCGCCGTGCTCGGCGCCACCGGTATCCTGCTCTCGCTCTCCGGCTATGCGCGTCCGCAGTGGGTGGGCAGGACCGCCATGCGCTCCATCCTCGCCGTCGGGTTGCTGACGTTCATCGGCATCGCCGTGCTCGCCATGGTCGCGGGCGGGGCGTTGCTGGAGTATCCGGAGGGCACCCGCAAGACGCTCATGCTCGTCATCGAGTCGCTGCTCACGTTGTCGATCGGTGCGAGCCTCGCGAGCCTCTTCCTGTCCTCGGCGTCCGGTGATTCGGAGCGTGACGGCCGATGAGCACGACGGTCCTCTACCCGCTGCTCGGCGCCGCGCTCTTCGCCCTGGGTGTCTGGGGACTGCTCGCGCGCAAGCACCTCATCCACAAGGTCATCGCCGCGAACTTCCTCGGCTCCGGGGTCTTCCTCGTCCTCATCGGCCTCGCCGGTCGGACCGCGGGGGCCGACCCGGACCCGGTGCCGCTGGCGATGGTCCTCACGGGCATCGTGGTGACGGTGGCGCTCACCGCGCTCGCCCTCGCGCTCATCAAGCGGTACTACTCGGCGACGGGCCTGGACACGCTCGAGCCTGCCGAGGAGGCCGAGCAGTGAACCTCGTAGCCCACCTTCCCGTGATCGTGATCATGATGCCGCTCATCGGCGCGAGCATCGCCTTCGTGGCCGGCCCCCGTCGCGCGCCGCTCGTGACGGTCGCCACCGCGGTGCTCACGATCGCGCCGGTCGCCTGGCTCGGCGCGCGGGTGTTGGCCGAGGGTCCGACACGCTACGAGATCGGCGGGTGGGGCGGGCCGCTCGGCATCGTGCTCGTGGCCGACGGCCTCTCGGCGGCCTTCCTCGGACTTGTCGCGATCGTCGGTCTTGGCGTCACGCTCTATGCGACCGGCTACTACCGGGTGGCGACCGGGTCTCGGCCGGGACCCGGGCACGGGCTGTACTGGACGCTCTGGCTCTTCATGTGGTCCTCGCTCAACGCGCTGCTTCTCACCGGCGACGTCTTCAACGTGTACGTCTGCCTCGAGCTCGTGGGCCTCTCGGCTGTCGCGCTCGTCACGCTTGCCGAGGGCGCCGAACCGCTGCGCGCCGCGATGCGGTACCTCTTCGCGAGCATCCTCGGCGCGATGACGTACCTGCTGGGCGTTGCGCTCCTCTACGCGGCCACCGGCGTGCTCGACATGCGGATGCTCGCCGACTCGCTCGGGCCATCGGTGGCCGCCGAGACGGGCCTCGCGCTCATGGTGGCGGCGCTGCTGCTCAAGACCGCGCTCGTCCCGATGCACTTCTGGCTGCCGACGGCGCACGCCGCTGCCCCCTCGCCGGTGAGCGCCGCGCTCTCCGCGCTCGTGGTGAAGGGCTCGTTCTTCGTGACGCTGCGCCTGTTCCTCGATGTCATGCCGGCGGGCTATCTCGGCGGCGCGGACGTGCTGATCGGCGTGCTCGGTGCCGTGGCCATCGTCTGGGGCTCCATCCAGGCGCTGCTGCAGGAGCGGATCAAGCTGCTCGTGGCGTACTCCACGGTCGCGCAGGTAGGCTACCTCTTCCTCCTTTTCCCGCTGGCCCGCCACGGCGGTGAGGTGCTCTCGGCGGCGCTTCTCGGCGTCCTCGTGCACGCGCTTGCTCACGCGTTCGCGAAGTCGTCGATGTTCCTCGCGGCGGGCGTGACGCTCAAGCGCTTCGGGCACGACCGCATCGCCGACCTCCCGGGCACGGCACGCCGCGCGCCGGTCATCGCCGCCACGTTCGCGCTCGCCGGCGTCACGATGATGGGTCTGCCGCCCAGCGGCGGGTTCGGCGCCAAGTGGCTCATCGCGAGCGCAGCGCTCGCGTCGGGCGAGTGGTGGTGGGCCGCGGTCGTCCTCGTGGGCGGCCTGCTCGCCTCGGCATACATGTTCCGGCTCCTCGCGGTCTTCATGGCTGCTCCCGGCGGGCGACCGCTGCCGGTGGGCGGCGTGCGGACGCTTCGTACCGAGTGGGTACCGCTCGCGCTGGCGGCCGCCTCGTTCCTGCTCGTTCTGGCGGTCCCGCTCGTGACGCGCCTGGCCGAGGCGAGCGCGGTCGTGGCGCAGGCGGGGGGTGTCGTGCCGTGACGGTGTGGCTGCCCGTGCTTCTGCCCGTGCTCGTGGGCGTGACGACCTTCCTGCTCGGCGAGACGCGCGAGCGGCTCCGCGTGCTCGTCAACCTCGCCGGGGCCGTTCTGTCCTCGGGCGTCGTGATCGCGCTCGTCGTGCGAGCGTACGACGGGGCGGTGGCCGGAAGCTCGGTGGAGATGCTGCCGGGGCTCGCGCTCTCGCTCGAGGCTGACCTGCTCGGGCTGCTCTTCTCGGCGGTCGCGACCGTGCTCTGGGCGGTGACGCTCGTCTACGCGTTCGGCTACATGGCGCATGCCGAGAACCGCGCGCGTTTCTTCGGCTTCTTCGCGCTGTGCATCGCTTCGGCCAACGGTGTGGCGCTCTCGGCGGATCTGCTCGGCCTGTTCGTCTTCTACGAGCTGCTGACGTTGGCGACGTACCCGCTCGTCGTGCACTCCGGCACCGACGAGGCGCTGGTCGCCGGGCGACGCTACCTCTACTACGCGCTCAGCGGCGGTGCCGCGCTGCTGCTGGGCGTGGTGTGGCTCTACGCGATCGCGGGAACGGTGCCGTTCACGCCCGGCGGCGCGCTCGGGGCGGTGGCCGGCCGAACCGGCGAGCTGCGTGCGATCTTTGCGCTGCTCGCAGGGGGATTCGGCGTGAAGGCCGCGCTGGTGGGTCTGCACCGCTGGCTGCCGGGGGCGATGGTGGCGCCCGCGCCGGTGAGCGCGCTGCTGCATGCGGTGGCCGTGGTCAAGGCGGGCGCGTTCGGCATGGTGCGCCTCGTGAACGAGGTCTACGGCCCCGAGCTCGCGACCTCGCTCGGGGTGGCGCAGCCGCTCGCCGCGATCGCGGCGATCACCATCCTCTTCGGCTCGATCGTGGCGCTGCGCCAGGACGACATCAAGCGGCGACTGGCGTACTCGACCATCGCGCAGCTCTCCTACATCACGCTCGGCGTGGCGCTCTGCTCTCCGCTCGCCGCCGTCGGCGCGGTCGCGCATCTCGCTCACCACGCCGTCATGAAGATCACGATGTTCTTCTCGGCGGGCAGTCTTGCCGAGACGCACCACATCAAGCGGCTGAGCGCTCTGGATGGCGTCGGCCACCTGATGCCGGCGACGATGGCCTCGTTCGCGGCGGCTTCCTTCGGCCTTGCGGGTATCCCGCCGTTCGCGGGCTTCTTCAGCAAGTGGCCGCTCGGCGCGGGCGCCGCCGAGTCGGGCCAGGTGTGGGCGACGCTGCTGTTCGTGACGAGCGGGGCGCTCGCGGTCGGGTACCTCGCGCCGTTCCTGGTGCGCGCCGTTCGGCCCGCCGCCGCAGCGCGTGAGCCGGGCGCCGAGAGCGATCCGCGCATGCTGTGGCCCATCGTGATCGTCGGCGCGCTGTCGCTCGTCCTCGGCCTGCTCGCCGGCGTTCCCGGCAGCCCGCTCGACTGGGCCGCGCGCGCCGTCGCGCCCTCGTATGCGGGGTGGTCGCCGTGGTAGACGGGCTCGTGCGCGCCATCGGCTCGGGGGCGTTTCTCGCCGACGACCTCGCGGTGACCTTCGGTGTGCTCTTCTCGGCCATCTGGGGTATCTCCGCGCTCTACGCCCTGGTCACGGTGCCCAGCGACGAGCGGGGGCGGCTGTTCGCGTACTTCGTGCCGGCCGCTGTGGGGGGCATCGGCGTGGCGTTCGCCGCCGACGCGGTCTCGTTCTACCTCTGCTTCGCGCTCATGGCGCTGCCGTCGTGGGGGCTTGTCACGCACCCGCGTACGGCCGAGGCGCATCGGGCGGGGACGGCGTACCTGGGCGTCACGGTCCTCGGCGAGGCGCTGCTGCTGGCGGCGCTCATGCTGCTGGCTGCCGAGGCGAAGAGCATCCACCTCGCCGAGCTGCGTGGCGCGCTCGCCGCTGCCGAGCATGCCGGTGTCGCGTTCGCGCTCGTCGTTGCGGCGTTCGGGCTCAAGCTGGGCGCGATCGGCGCGAGCGGCGCCCTCCCGCTGACGTACGGGACCGCGCCCGCCGGGGCTGCGTCCGCGCTCGCGGGCGCGACGGTGAAGGTGGGCGTGCTCGGCCTGTTGCGCCTGCTGCCCCTCGGCGAGGTCGTGCCCGATGGCTGGGGAGCGGCGGTCATCGTGCTCGGCCTGCTGACGGCGTTCGGGGCGGCGGCCCTCGGCGTGCTCACCACGACTCCGAAGGCGGTGCTCGGCTACTCGAGCGCGAGCCAGATGGGGCTCGTGCTGATCGGCATCGGGGCGGGGCTCGCCGACCCTGCGGCGGGGTCGTGGGCGATCGCCGCGGCCGTCGCGTACTCCGTGCACCACGGGCTCGCGAAGGCGACGCTCTTCCTCGGCGAGGATGTCGTACGGCATGCCACCGGCCACTTCCGGCGACTCGCCCTCGCGGCACTCGTGCTGCCGGCGCTGGCGCTCGTGGGCGCTCCGCTCACGAGCGGTTTCGTCGCCAAGTACGCGCTCAAGCACGCCGTGCACGATGCCGCCGGTGCGCTGCCGCACCTCGCCGGGACGCTGCTGTCGTGGGCGGCGGTGGGCACCGCGCTGCTGATGCTTCGCTTCTTCGTGCTGCTGATGCAGGAGCCGGTCGATCAGGGGGCGGGCACCGTGGGAGGAGCGGCCGCGCCGCGGCGTGCTGCCGCGGTGCTCTGGGCGTCCATGCTCGCGCTCGTCGCCGGCGCGGCGTGGCTCTGGCCGGCCGGGTGGGCGGCTGACGCGGCGCACTCCGCGTTCGATCCGACCTCGCTGTTCGCGGCCACCTGGCCGGGGCTCGTGGCGCTGGCTGCGGCGCTGCTCGCGCGGCGGCTCGCCCGCGGCGCTGTACGTCTGCGAGAGGGCATCGTGCCGCCGGGAGACCTCGTTGCGGGTGCGACCCGGGTCGTCTCGGCATGGCTCGCGCCGGTACCGGCGCCGGTGATCGCCGGCGGTCGTACGCGGGCCACCGGGCTGCCTCGCATGCTGCTCGAAGCAGAGGGCTTCTGGACGGTCTGGGCGGTCGCGGCTGGCGTCTTCGTGGTCGTGGCGGTCGTGCTCGTGCTCGTCGCGGCGTAGCGTATGCGGCGTACGCTCTGACACGCCCGCGGCGTTCGGGAACACACTCCGTGTGACGCTCGCGCTGAAAGGACCGAGATGATCCCGACCACGCCCACCACGCTCGTCGTGTTCGGCACCACCGGCGACCTCATGGCACGCAAGATCGTGCCGTCGCTCGCGTACCTCTACGTCAACGAGCGCCTGCCCGACCGCCTTCGCGTCGTGGGATGGGGCCGCCGCGGCTGGGACGACGCGCAGCTCCGCGACCACGTGCGGGGGATCCTCGAGCCCTACGACGGCGTCAAGCCGGAGGGGGAGGAGCTCGAGCGCTTCCTGGACCTGTTCACGTACCATGACGGCACGTTCACCGACGACGGCGCGTACGTCGCGCTGCGCGAGCGGATCCGCGGCTTCGCGGACGAGTGGGGACAGTGCGCGAACACGCTGTTCTACCTGGCGGTGCCGCCCGAGAACTACCGGGCGATCTTCGAGCGGCTCGCCGACTCGGGGCTGACCACGCCCTGCAGCGAGAGCGAGGGCTACACGCGCGTGCTCGTGGAGAAGCCCTTCGGCAGCGACCTTGAGAGCGCGCGGGAGCTCGACGATCTTCTCGGCAGCCTGTTCGCCGAGGAGCAGGTGTACCGCATCGACCACTACCTCGCCAAGGAGATGCTGCAGCAGGTCCTCGCATTCCGCTTCGTCAACCAGCTCTTCGAGCCGTCGTGGGACGCGCGACAGGTCGAGCGGATCGACATCTCGCTGCTGGAGACCATCGGCGTGGAGAAGCGCGGGGCGTTCTACGACGGCGTGGGCGCGCTGCGCGACGTGGGTCAGAACCACCTCCTGCAGATGCTCGCCCTCGTCGCCATGGACCGCCCTGCCGAGATGACCGCCGACGCGATCAGGGCCGAGCGTGCGCGGTTTCTCGGCACGCTCGTGCCGCCGTCGCCGGACGACATCGCGGCGGGCAGCTTCCGTGCGCAGTACGAGGGCTATCGCGACATCCGCGGCGTCGCGCCGGACTCCGGGACCGAGACGTACTTCCGCCTGCGGTTCACGCTAGCCGGAGGCCGGTGGGCGGGCGTCCCGGTCACCATGGAGTCGGGCAAGCGGTTCGCCGAGCCGCGCAAGGAGATCGCGGTCACGTTCCGCCACCCGGACCCGTGTCTGTGCGACGGAGCCGGACCGGGGCGCTACGAGAACGTGGTCACCTTCAGGATGGAGCCCGAGGAGTCGATCCGGCTGCAGTTCTGGGCGAAGAAGCCCGGCTTCGACGACGTCTTGGAGCCGCGCGAGTTCACGTTCTTCCTGTACGAGACCGACGAGAAGGTCCAGTACGTCGAGGAGTACGCGACGCTCCTGCTCGATGCCATCGAGGGGGACCAGACGCTGTTCGTCAGCACCGACGAGGTGCAGGCGATGTGGGCGTTCATCGACCCGTTCCTCGAAGTGTGGGACGCCGGCGCCGTCCCGCTCGACACGTATGCGCCGGACACCGCCGACGTGCTCGACCGGGCACGGGACCGCGTCGACCTCGGCATGCGGATGCCTCCGGAGATCGGCGTCGCCGGTCTTGGCAAGATGGGCGCCGCGCTCGCGCGCAACCTGCTCGAGCACGGCTGGCGCGTGGTCGGCTACAACCGCACGCATTCAGTCGCTGAGGGGATGGCGTCCGAGGGCCTGGAGCCGACCGCGAGCCTTGCGGAGCTGGCCGAGAAGCTCGCGCCGCCCCGCTGCGTCTGGGTGATGGTGCCCGCCGGCGCCGCCACCGAGGCCATGCTCTTCGGCGAGGGCGGCCTGGCCGAGGTGCTGGAGCCCGGGGACATCGTGATCGACGGCGGGAACTCCTTCTACGAGGACTCGCGGGAGCGTGCGACACGTCTGGCCGAGCGGGGCATCCGCTTCATGGACGCGGGCACGTCCGGCGGTCCGGGCGGCGCCCGCCACGGCGCCTGCCTGATGGTGGGCGGCCGTCGCGAGGACTTCGACGCCCTCGGCAGGCTGTGGAGCGACATCAGTGTGCGCGACGGCTTCCGGTTCTTCGAGGGCCACGGTGCGGGCCACTTCGTGAAGATGGTGCACAACGGCATCGAGTACGGCATGATGCAGGCGCTCGCCGAGGGCTTCTCGGTCATGAAGGCGTCCGACTACGAGCTCGATCTCACGGCAGCCGCGGAGGTCTACAACCGGGGGAGCGTGATCGAATCGCGCCTCGTCGGCTGGCTGGCCGAGGCGTTCGAGGTCTTTGGCGAGGACCTCGAGCCGGTATCGCCGACCGTGGCGCACACGGGCGAGGGCGAGTGGACCGTTCAGACCGCCGAGAAGCTCGGCGTCTCCGCGAGGATCATCGAGGGCGCGCTGCGGTTCCGAACAGAGTCCGAGCGCGATCCCAGCTACGCGGGACGGGTCCTCTCGGCGCTGCGCAACCGTTTCGGCGGCCACGCCGTCTAGCGCAGGAACGTGGCCGTCCCCGTGCGCGCCGCGAGCGCATGGTACGCGTCAGCATCGAACGGGAGCAGGTGGCGCGGAACGCGGTCGGGGCCGATGAGCCGCGCCGCGCGCAGTCGCGCGCATGCTGCCGCGTCCGCCCAGCAGAAACGCGCCTTGGCGAGCGTCACGAGCTCGGGCGAGTAGCTGACCTCGTGGTTGAAGAACGGGCACACGGGCGAGATGCTGCACTCGGCCATCAGTTCCCCCAGCGTGATCCGACGGTCTTGGACGTGCCTGAACACGACCCCTCGTACGGGGAGAAGAACGTCGGGAGCGCGCGAGAGGATACGGGTGGGTCGAGGATCGCCCGGAGGCGATCAGTTCGCGAGAAGCCGAGAGACGCGCTCGCGGTCGACGGGGAAGAGGTCGATCGGCACGTTCTCGCTGCCCAGCAGGCGGGCGGCGTGGTAGCGCGCGCACGCCGTGAACTCGCCGCGGCACCACACGGTGCGCAGGTTGCGGGCGAACTCCGGCGAGTAGCCGGTGGCGTCCGCGGTGAGCGGACAGTACCCGATATGGTCGCAGGCGTGGACGGCCATCAGAGTTCTCCACAGAGTCCGTGAACACGTTAACGAATCATAGTATGCGCGCGGACGGGCAGTTGATGCAACCTATCAACGCCCGTGAAGCTACTTCCTGATGTCGTCGAAGTGCTCGTCCCAGCGGCCGCCGCCACCCGCCGCGAAGACGTCATAGGGTGGGATCTCGTAGACCCGCAGCCGGTCATCGAGGAAGTCGCTCATCACGAGCATGGTGCCATCGTCCGAGAGGTCGAGCGCGGTCGGCTGGTTGCCGCACACGACGGCGTCGAGCGGTGCGCCGCTCTTCGCGTCGAGCACGACGATCGTCCCCCACTCGGGACCTGGGATGTAGTAGGTCGTGGGGTTGTTCTCGCCGCGGCAACTGACGAAGAGCATCGTGCCGTCGGGCGAGAGGTCGATCGTGTTGGGCTTCTCGTCCACATCGGCGAGCTTCGTGGTCGTGCCGGTCTTCATGTCGTGCACGTATATGCAGTCATCGGCCATGTCCGAGATGTACAGGCGACCCGCGCTCTCGTCGGCCACGATGTGGCGAAGCGCCCCGCCATCCTTGAAGACGGCGGTCACCTCGCCGCTGGCAAGGTCCACTTTGTCGAGCCAGCCGCTGTCGAAGCCGGCGACGTAGAGCGTGAGGCCGTCGGCCGTGGGCCAGAGCCCGCGCGGCGTCTTGGAGACGGGGATGCGCCTCCTGAGCTCGCCGGTCGCGAGGTCGATCTCCGAGACGTCGTTGCCCGACCAGTTGGCGGCGTAGAGCGTGCCTCCGTCGGGCGAGAGCGCGACCACCTTGGTCCACGCGCTCTCGGTGTCGAACTCCCGCAGCACCGTGCGCGTCGCCACGTCGATCTCAAAGACCTTCGCGGTCTCCATCTGGCTCGCGTACGCCTTGGTGCCATCCGCCGAGAAGATCACCTCCACCGCCCCGTGCTCGCCGAGGTCCATCTCGCCGACCTTCTTGCCGGTGAGCGGGTCGAATATCTCGATCGACGGCGGACCGTTCAGGATGGTCGCCCACGCCTCCGACTTGTCGGGGGTGATGGCGACGGCCTTGGGAGCCCCGCTCGTGGAGAACATGCCGAGCGCGTGCACGATCTGCCCGTCGGGGTCGAGCCACAGGTCGAGCGCGAACGGCTCGTCCAAGAAGAGCTCGCGCGTGAAGGTGTTGTAGCCGTCGCGGGAGAGGCTCACCGTCACCGGTCCGGCGGGCACTTCCGCCGAGAACGGCGCCGCCCCCTCGAACGTCTGGCCGTCGGCGCACGTGACCGTGCACGTCGCGCCCTCGGGGTGGCTTGCGAGCGTGACCTCGAACGGCAGCGGCTCGAGGTCGTAGGCGAGGCGCGGATGCTTGCCGCGTTCGAGCTCGACGGACGTCTCGACCGGCTCGAAGCCCTTGCGCTCGACCCTGATGGGATACGTGCCGGGCTCGAGATCCGAAGCTTCAAGGGTGCCGGCCGCAGTCGTGCCGTTGAAGGCGATCACCGCGTCGGCGGGGGTCACGGTGATGCTCACCGCCGCGGGTCGCGTCAGCAGCCAGAAGCCGACGCCGCCGGCGACGACTGCGAGCACCAGCAGCACGGCGATCGGCGCGAGCAGGTTGCGTCGCACCGGTCGACGTCCCACCGGCCGGCCGGAGCCGATGACCTCTCCGCGCCTGCGCGCCGCGCGCGTGGGCGTGCGCCCTCGTGGCGGCGTGGCGCCGGCGCGGGGCGGGGCGCTGCGGATGACCGGCGGCGTGCCGCCACGCCGCTTCCGGCCTCGGTGGTGGCGATCGCTTCGTCGGGGGCGGTACTCGGACATCGTCTTCGGGTCACCTGCCTCGGCAGTACCATGCCACGAAGCGGCTCACTCGGCCAACTCCTCGACGATGAGCGCCACGGCCTCTTCGGGTGTCTCGGCGGACCGCAGCAGCGCGCCGCCCGCCGCACGCATCGCGTCGCCGGGGTCCCACCCAAGCGCGATGACGGCGCGTCCCGCCTTGAGCGCGAGCGCGACCTCGGAGAGCGTGCCGGCGCCGCCGGGCAGCGCCACCACCACGCGGCTCGAGAGCGCGTTCACCGCGTTGCGGGCGTCACCCATGCCGGTGCAGATGGGGATGTCCACCCATCGTGATGCGCACGAGGGGTCCTCGTCGGGCAGCACGCCGACGACGAGCCCGCCTGCGTGCGCCGCGCCGCGCGAGCAGGCGTCCATCACGCCCGCGGCGCGCCCACCGGTGAGCAGCGCCCAGCCGTTCTCGGCGATGAGCCTGCCGAGATGTTCGGCGGTGCGCTCGGCTTGGGCCGAGAGCATCCGGCCCGAACCCATGACGCCGATGATCGTACGCATGTCGACCACCCCCACATGGATGGTAGCGCACGGGGGAGCGATGGCCGAGGGCCGGGACGCACGAAACCCCGCACGCGGCGGGGCTTCGGTGTGATCGTGTGGCGCGCCCTGAGAGATTCGAACTCCCGACCTTCTGATTCGTAGTCAGACGCTCTATCCGGCTGAGCTAAGGGCGCGTCCCAAAATGGGCTTGGTAATCCTGCCAGGTGGCAGGCGTAATGTCAAATGGCGGAGAGTGAGGGATTCGAACCCTCGAAGGGGCTTTATAACCCCTTACTCGCTTAGCAGGCGAGCGCCTTCGACCGACTCGGCCAACTCTCCGCGCCGTGCGTCCGCCGGGGCGAAACGCCGCATCATTGTAGCAGGGAGCATGCCGAGCGTGAACCACGATGCGCGGGGGGAGCGCGGATGGCGGAGGGGGTGGGATTCGAACCCACGAGCCCTTGCGGGCTACCGGTTTTCAAGACCGGGGCAATCAACCGCTCTGCCACCCCTCCGCACGGATGGCGATGCCGCTCAGGCAGCCTGTAGTGTAGCATCGAGGCCATGGAGCCGGACACGACGTACATGGCGTTGGCGCTGGAAGAGGCGCGCGCCGCTGCCGGGGAGGGCGAGGTGCCCATCGGCGCGGTCGTCGTCTGCGAAGGCGCCGTGGTCGCGCGGGCGCACAACCGCCGCGAGTCCGACTTCGACCCCACCGCGCACGCGGAGCTGCTCGCCATCCGCGAGGCCGCCCGACGCCTCGGCAGATGGCGTCTCTCGGACTGCACGGTGTACGTCACGCTCGAGCCGTGCCCGATGTGCGCCGGCGCGATGCACCAGGCGCGGATCGAGCGGCTCGTCTACGGCGCCACCGACCCCAAGGCGGGCGCGGTCGGCACGCTCTACGACCTCAGCAACGATGAACGCTTGAACCACCGCTTCAGCTACACGGCCGGCGTCCTGGCCGAGGAGAGCGCGGCCCTGCTGCGCGACTTCTTCGGCAGGCTCCGCCGGACGGGGGACCACTGACAGGAGGAGCGCCATGCGTGGGTACCGGGTCTTCGCCGTAGCCGTCTTCCTCACGCTCGTCGCGGGGGTGATCGCCGTTCCCGGCGTCGCGCTCGCCAAGTCCTACTCGGTCACGGCGGTGGACATCGAGGCCGAGGTCCAGCCGGACGGGACCCTCGTGGTGACCGAGCGGCGGACGTTCGACTTCGACGGCGACTACACGTTCGCCTTCTGGGAGCTCGACGTCGCGGACTCGCAGGGCATCGAGGTGC
Organism: Anaerosomatales bacterium; assembly: GCA_030019445.1. Taxonomy (GTDB): domain Bacteria; phylum Actinomycetota; class Coriobacteriia; order Anaerosomatales; family Anaerosomataceae; genus JASEEU01. The sequence goes on from JASEEU010000002.1 coordinate 97,316, forward strand.
TCGGCATGTCCGGCCCGGACGGGCCGCACACGTTCACCGACGACGCGGCCGCCTGGGACACGCGGCCGCCCGGCACGTACCAGGTCACCGACTTCGGCACCTATCTGGATGCCCGCGTCTTCTTCCGGGAAGCGGACACGGAAGCCACGTTCACGCTCGAGTACCGCGTCTTCGGTGCCGCCAAGCGCTGGCAGGACACCGGCGAGCTCTACTGGAAGTTCATCGGCGACCGGTGGGAGATCCCGGCCGAGAACGTACGCATCCATATCACCGTGCCCGGCGCGACGGCACAAGACGTCCGGGCGTGGGCGCACGGTCCGCTCACCGGGCTCGTCACCATCAACGACGACGGCACCGTGACCCTCACGCTCGACCGGCTGCCCTCCTACACGTTCGTGGAAGCGCGGCTGCTCTTCCCCGCGACGCTGCTCCCTCAGGCGCCCACCATCCCGCAGGAGCGTGTCCAGGTGGTGCTGGATGAGGAAGCCGAATGGGCCGAGGAGGCCAACGCCGAGCGCACGGCCGCGCGGCTCAAACTCTGGGGGAGCATCGCCGTCGTCGTGCTGCTCTCGCTCGGCGCGCTGGCGGCGACCATCATCAACTTCCTCCGGCATGGCAAGGAGTACAAGCCGCAGTTCGCGGGCGACTACTTCCGGGAGCTGCCGGACGAGACGCTCTCGCCGGCGCACGTGAGCTCGCTCATGTCGATGGGCCAGCCGTCCAACGAGGCGGTGAGCGCGACCCTCATGGACCTCATCGACCGCGGTGTCCTCGGCATCGAGCGCATCCTGACCGAGAAGAACGGGTTTCTCGGCATCGGTGCCAAGACCGAAGAGCAGTACCGGCTGACGCTCCGGCGGGAGCGCCTGGGCGACAACGTCCGCCGGCACGAGCGCGAGCTGATCGACCTGCTGTTCGCCGAGACGATGGGGGCGGACCAGTTCACGTTCGAGGAGCTCAAGGACCAGCTCAAGAGCCGCACGGACGCGGACCACTACCTCAAGAGCATCCAGGCGTGGAAGAAGCAGGTCTACGACGGCGTGAAGGGCCAGGGGCTCATCGAGAAGGGCGGCGACGCCCGCTCGGGCGGCTTCGTCGCGCTCGGCGTGCTCGTGGGAGGCTCGGGCTTCCTGCCGCTCGTCATCGCCGAGTTCGGTTGGCTGCTGATCCTGACGGTGCCGATCGGCATCGTCGTGGCCGTGCTCGGCGCGGGCATGGCCCGCCGCAGCCGTGAAGGCGCTGAGCTGGCCGCCAAGTACGAGGCGCTTCGCAACTACCTGCGTGACTTCGGGCGACTGCACGAGAAGCCGCCGCAGTCCGTCATCCTGTGGCGCCACTTCCTCGTGCTTGCCGTGGTCTTCGGCATCGCGGAGCAGGTCATCGACGCGATGCGGACCCGGGTGCCGGAGGTCGCCAACGATGCGCACCTGGGCACGATGGCGTGGATGTACGCGGCTGACAGCCACGGCGTGACGCCGGCGAGCGCGCTCTCCTCGGGCATGGCCTCGGTCGCGAGCGTCGCGTCCAGCCACAGCTCGTCCTCCTCGGGCGGCGGAGGCGGCTTCTCGGGAGGCGGCGGCGGTGGTGGTGGCGGTGGCGGCGGCGGCGCCGGATAGCCGTACGTCGCGGCGTTGTGACCGCTCCTACCCGTCACGACCGGCATAATCGGTATCATGAAAGGACTGTACGGTTCTCTGCCGAATGCCGATAGTGCCTCCATGAAGCGTCCGCAGACGATGACCGAGGGGTGACCGATGAGGACGACCCTGCGAACCGCGACCCTCGCCGCCGTTCTGACGCTGGCGGTGCCCGCGTCGGCGTACGCGGTCGACGGTGGTGGCGATGTCCCGACGGCCCTCTCGACCGGCGCGGGCATCGTGGCGCTCCTGCTCGCCGCCGGCTTGCTCGTGCAGATGCTCTCGCTGCGCAAGCTGGCCGAGGGCGCTGCCATCGCCGACAACATCACCTACGCCGTGCTGGCGATCATCTGTCTTGCCGCCGGCGTCTTGGTCGGCTGGGTGGCCGACCTGCTGCCGACGGGCTTCTCGGCGGAGCAAGCCCGTCTCGGCGCCGATCTTCTGACGATCGCGTCGCTCGTCCTCTTCGGCGTGTACTTCTACCGGGTCCGGAGAGCGATGGCCAGGTTTCTGAGCGTGCTGACCGGAGCCCAGCAGGATCTCGTGGCCGCGCTCGACGCGGACAAGGACCTGCCTGCGACCAGCGGGGACGAGCGTGTCTAACCTGCTCGCACAGCGCATAGAAGAAGTGCTCCGTCCCATCGTCGGGACGGTGTTGGCGTCTGTCTCCGTCGACCTCGAGAGCAAGCGCATCGGCAAGGATCCGGAGTCCATCACACGGTTCGACCTGCCCGACATCGCGCAGAATCTCTCACAGCAACTGAAGCTCGTGGTCGGACCCGACCTGGCCGAGGCCGCGGCCGACAAGGTTCGGGAATTGGCGTGACGGGAGGGGAGCGGTGAGCGAAGCATCAGGGACGCCTGATCCGCAGCCGCTCGAACGACTGCTCGCGGAGAGCGAGCGCTGGCTGATGCGGCGCGTGCTCCACTACGCCAAGGAACAGGGCTACGCGCGCTACACGTCCACGCTCGAGGAGCCCTGGCGCGTCTCGATCGCCGGCCTGACCGCGTCGCTCGTCCAGCTCATCGACGAGCGCGGCATCGAGATCGGCATGGCGTGCGAAGAGGACGTGTGCGCCGATCCGGCGAGCCGCTTCGGCATCGCGGAGGCGCGCTCACACCGGGCGCGCGGCGTGGGCCTTGGGATGTTCCTCGGCCTCATCAAGTACTACCGCACCGCGTACGAGGACCTCGTCTGGGAGCGGGTCGACGATCGGGCGACCGCGTGGTCGTACTGCGGCGCGATCGCGCGCTTCTTCGACCGGGTCGAGATCGCGTTCGTGAGCGAGTGGGCCGGTCTCGGCGAATCGGACGCGGTCGCCGAGCTGCAGGAGCGCAATCGCCACATGACCAACGAGAAGAACAAGTACCTCACCATCTTCGAATCCCTGAGCGAGCCCGCCGTGCTGTTCGGTCCCGACTGCCTGCTGGAGAACGTCAACGAGACCGCTGCGCGCCTGTTCAGCCTCGGCGAAGAGATCAGCGGCTCGGCGTACTACTCGGGCTCGGTGGCCGGCAACATCTTCGAACCGCTCGCCGCGGATGTCGCGGCGTTCACCGAGGGGCGCCTCCGCGAGCAGACGGTGGAGCGCACGCTCGACACCGTCTCGGGGCCACGTCACTTCATCGTGCGACTGAAGCGGATGCTGGACGTGAGCGGGAAGTTCCACGGCACCATCGCCGTGCTCTCCGACGTGACCGAGCGCAAGCAGGCCGAGGAGACCGCGCTCCGGCTGAGCGCCCGCTACCGGTCGATCTTCTCCAGCATGCTCGATGCCGTCGCCCACCACGAGGTGATCCGCGACGCGACGGGCGCCATCGTGGACTACCGCTTCCTCGACGTGAACGACGCGTTCGAGGAGTTGACGGGCATGGCGGCCTCCGAGGTGGTCGGTCGCACGGCGACCGAGGTCTTCCCGACCATGGCCGAGGAGGACGCGGAATGGATCGCCTCGTTCGCGCGCGTCGTGGACGAGGACACCGCCGTGTGGTTCGAGCGCGAGTTCGGACCGCTCGGCCGCACGTACAGCGTCCGCGCGTACCGGTCGGGGCCGGAGCGCTTCGGCGTCGTGTTCACCGACGTGACGGGCGTGCGGGAGGCGACGCGACAGCTGCAGGACGAGGTGGCCGAGCATGCCGAGCAGCTCGAGCGCCTCGTCGCCGAGCTCGAGCAGGCCAACCGCGTGAAGGACGCGTTCATGGCGAGCATGAGCCACGAGCTCCGCACGCCGCTCAACTCGGTGCTCGGCTTCTCGGGCATCCTCCTCGATGAGCTCGCCGGGCCGCTCAACGACGAGCAGCGCCGGCAGCTCGGCATGATCCGCTCGGCGGGACAACGCCTGCTCGGTCTGGTGAACGACCTGCTTGACCTCTCGCGCATAGAGTCGGGGCGGGTGGACGTGGCGGTGACCGAGTTCGACCTCGTTCATGTCGCCGAGGAGGTCGTCGAGAGCATGCGCCCGCTCGCCGACGCCAAGGGCCTCCAGATGGCGGTCATCGGCCGCGAGACCCTCGTGCCGATGTGGAACGACGAGGAGAAGATCGCCCAGGTGCTGATCAACCTCGTCTCGAACGCCATCAAGTTCACCAACGACGGAGCGGTCGACGTGGAGCCGACGGTCAGCCGCGACGGCCTGTGGGCGATGGTCCGCGTGACCGACACGGGTCGCGGCATCGCGTCGAGCGAGATGGACTCGGTCTTCCAGCGGTTCTCGCGCGCCAAGCTCGATCGGCCCGCCGAGGACGGCGCCGGCCTGGGACTCGCCATCTCCAAACGACTGGCCGAGCTCTGTGGAGGCACGCTGCTCGTGGAGAGCGCGCTCGGCAGAGGGTCGACGTTCACCCTGAAGGTGCCGGTCCGCCACCGCGAGGCGCGCCTGTAGCGCGTTGCCCGCCCCCGTCATCCCCGCTATACTCGCGGTTGCGTCTGACGCCTCCCGGCGTCATGGTGTGACGCGCGGAGAGCTGCCCGAGTGGTTGAAGGGGCACGACTGGAAATCGTGTGTGCCGGCTTGAACCGGTACCCAGGGTTCGAATCCCTGGCTCTCCGCCAGCTCACACCCCTGCTAGCGCTGCTGGTCGCGGCGCTCCACCGCCACCGTGCTCCCCGGCGTCGCGCGCGCGTACTCGAGCAGCTCGGTGCCGATGTCCATGAGCGCGATCACCGACTCAGGGAAGCGATCCACGACCCTGATGACCGCCGATGAGAGCGTGAGCGGCCCGTGCTCCTCGGCATCGCCCTGGCGGTCTTTGAGCACGTAGTAGCCGCGGTCGCGGTCCTCGTCCTCGAAGAAGTCCATGATGCTCGAGTCCCACGCGTCGGAAACCGATCGCGCGACCTCCTCGGCCTTCTCCGGCTCGCAGATGAACAGGAAGTCGTCCGCGCCGAGATGCCCTACGAACGGATCGGAACACTCGGCGTACTTGAGCGACTCGAGGATGAGCTCGGTGAGATGGCGCAACACGAGGTCTCCTCGGCCATGCCCGTAGCGCTTGTTGAACATGCGGAAGCCGTCGATGTCCAGGAAAGCGACCCCGAACGGGCGTCCGCGGGCGAGCATGAAGGCGAGCCGCTCCTCGGTGAGCGCGTTGGAGGGCAGACCGGTGAGCGCGTTGGCGAAGCGCTCGCGGCGCATGCGCCGGACGACCATCTCGATGCGCGCATCCAGCACGAGCGGGTCCACCGGCTTGGCGATGAAGTCGTCGGCCCCGGACTCGATCGCCATGATCTCGAAGCCGGACTGCCCCATCCCGGTCATCATGAGGACCGGGATGTTGCGGCTCTTGGGCTCCGCCTTCATCCGCTTGCAGAGCTCGAAGCCATCGATGTCCGGCAGGTTGATATCGAGCACCACCGCATCGGGCACGCGCTCAGCGAGCACCTGCAGCCCGGTGTAGCCGTCACCCGCTTCGTAGACCTCGTAGCCCCGCTCCTCGAGCGTCATCTTGACCATCTGACGCAGGGTGCGAGTGTCCTCGACGATGAGCACGCGGCACTTCTTGTTGCTCGGCTGGGCGCTCATTGCGCCACCTCCCCAGGCCGAGTGGATCGTGTGTGCAAGGCGCCCGGTCCTGAGCGAACCTTGCTATCGGGTAGATTCGACATGCGGAGCCCGTGACCTGCAACTCCTCGCGGCCCTGCATCCGCCTGGCGCGGAGGTTGCAGGCAGCCCGGCGACTGCTCGCATTTCCCGCCGAGAGGATCCTCGTGCGCTCGCTCTACCGCTGGATGCTCGTCGTGGTCGGTTCGCTGTCTCTTGCAGCGGGCATCATCGGCATGCTCGTGCCGATGTGGCCCACCACGCCGTTCCTGTTGCTTGCCGCCGCCTGCTACGTTCGCAGCTCCGAGCGGCTCTACGGCTGGCTCATCGAGCACCGGCACCTCGGTCCGTACATCCAGGACTTCCGGACCGGACGCGGCATCCCCTTGCGTGTGAAGGTCATCGTCCTCGGGCTCATGTGGACCACCACCGTGATGTCTTCGGTGATGATGGTGAGCTCGCGCGAGGCCGATCCCTTCGCCCTGGCCTACGCATTCGTCGTCATGGCCGCGGCGGTGGGCGTGCAATACTACGTGGGCTTCAGGATCCCGACGCGTGTCGTGGAGGAAGAGGCCGAGTAGGGAAGCGCGGACCGGTACGCACCGCCGAGTGTGGGCCGAACCGGGCTCGCCGCGCGTGCGTTGCCCCGGCCCCGCGCCCTCGCTATACTCGCACGTGCGCTCTCAGCGGCCTCCGGGTCGCCGGCAGCCACCACGGAGAGGTGGCAGAGTGGTTGAATGCGGCGGTCTCGAAAACCGTTAGTCGGGTATCCCCCGGCTCGAGGGTTCGAATCCCTCCCTCTCCGCCAGAGAAATGTGACGATGCCCGTTCCCGACAAGGGGGGCGGGCGTCTCTGTGCGACGACATCCGCTCAGGCTGAGGCGCGCAACCTGTCCAGCTCCTCGCCAAGATGCCAGTACATCTCGGAGAACGTCGGGAACTGGAACATGAGATCACGCAGCTCCGTGTAGGGCAGCCGGGCCTTGATCGCGACTGCGGCCACGTGGATGAACTCGCTCGTGAGCGGACCGGCTGCAGCCGCACCGAGCACCTTGCCTGTGGACCGCTCCACAACCAGTATCCCGATGCCGGACCAGTCGGTCTGGTACGTATATGGCCTGTCCAGCTCCTCGAAGGGAAGGCTTGCCGAGAGTACGTCGATCCCGTTCTCCCGGGCTTGCCGCTCGGTCATACCCACGGCCGAGAGTTCGGGGTCGGTGAAGACGACGCGTGGCGTGGCGCGTTCGTCCAGTTCGCGGGAGGGCTCGACGATGTTCGCCGCGATGCAGCGTGCGTGATACATGGCGCGGTGCGTGAAGAACGGCGGACCTGTGACGTCTCCGATCGCCCACAGACCCTCTCCGGCGCGACCATATCCGTCCACGGCCACCCCGCCATCGTCACCCGGGACGATGCCGACGGTTTCCAGGCCGATTCCCGCGCTGCGCGGACGCCGTCCTGTCGCCACTACGACATGCTCGGCGGTGATCTCGGTCCCGTCTGACAGAAGCACCTTTCGCGAGTCACCCTCGCGTGTCACTCGTTGCACCACGGTGCCGAGGCGCACCTCGATCCCGTCGGCTTCAAGCGCGGTCTGGAGCAGCTCCCCAAGCGCCGGTTCTTCTCTCGGAAACAACGTGTCGGCCTGTTCCACGATCGTCACGGTGGCACCGTAGCGGCGCAGCATCTGGCCGAGCTCTACGGCCACCGGACCGCCACCGATGAACACCAGGCTGTGCGGAATCTCGGTCACAGAGACTGCCTCCCTGTTCGTCCAGTAGCCTGCCCGCTCCAGGCCATCTATCGGTGGAATGACAGCCTCAGAGCCTGTGGCGATCACGATATCCGGGGCCGTGAGGATCCGGTCTCCGGCGACGACACGGCCGGGTCCATCGAGGCGACCGTCGGCCCGGACCAGAGTGATGCCGGCTTCATCGAGCCGCCCCGCAAACACCGAATCGTCGTAGTGGCGAACCATCTCGTCGCGATAGTCCGAGATCTCTGGCCAGTTCAGGGCGACGGGCTCGGTCCCGAAACACTTGACGCTCTCTCCCCACAGGGCGACGGGTCGAAGGAGCGTCTTGCTCGGGTTGCAGGCCCAATACGCGCACTCCCCCTCGATTCGCTCGCGCTCAACTACCGCGACCCTCTTCCCCCGTGCGGCCAGTCGGTGCGCGGCGAACTCGCCGGCCGTCCCCGTCCCCACGATCACTACATCGAAGTCTTCTCGGCTTGTCATGGGAGCCACCTCCTCCGGGGTTCTTACCCGGGCCCCAGCAGGGCCGTGTGCGCGCCCGCCGTGCTTCCCTCTCGAGTACCGTTGGTCGGGTATCCGCCGGTTCGAGAGTTCGAAACCCTCTCGCTCTGCCAGAGAGAGCGAAGAAGCGATCCCGACAACCCGAAGGAGATGTCGGGACACGCCGTTCGCAGCGGGGCAGGCTCGAGTCGCATCTGCGGAGCAGATGAGCGAGCGACAGAACGCGTGGCGGCGGGTCTGGTCAGCGGCCTCCTAGGAGACGCTCTGTGGATCCCACGCAAGCGGACCGATCACGAACAGCACGTCACCCTCGCGCAAGACGGTCTCACCCCGGGGATTCCCGAGACTCTCTCCCTCTCGCGTGACGGCAAGCACCGTCACACCGTGATCCGCCCTCAGGCGGCTCTGCGCGATCGTCGTCCCGGCAAGCGGCGATGACGGGCTGATGCGCAGCGTATGCGTCGCAAGATCAGGGATGTTCACCCGGAGATCGGGCACGGAGGTCGCCTCCCGGGCGAAGCTGCGTGCCATCCTGCGCCAATCGCCGCGGACCTCACCGATGAGACGTTTGATATCCTCGCGCGGCACGAGCATGCGCGACAGGACACGCGCGAAGATCTCGATGGACACCTCAAGCTCATCGGCGATCACTTCGTCCGCACCGAGCGTATGCAGCACCTCCACTTCGCGGAGGTAGCGCGTGCGCACGAGCACGTAGGCGTCCGGCGCGACCCTCCGAGCCAGCTCGACGATGCGCCGGGTTCCCGCCGGGTCGTCGATCACGATGACGATCGCTCTGGCCTTGTCGGCGTCGACATGTCGAAGGATCGTCTCCTGGGATGCGTCGCCATAGTGGATCGGCTCGCCCTCGGCGGCCGCCTTGCGCACCGTGGCGGCGTTCAGCTCTAGTATCGCGTACGGCACCTCAGCCGCTCGCGCGGCGTGAGCGACGTTGGCCCCCGTGACGCCGAAGCCCACGATCAGGATGTGACCGAAGTAGGCATGAGCCGGCTCGACACGTTCACGTGCGAAGCCGCTTGCCTCAAGACGGACGAGGGGGGTCCTGCAGGCCAGGTCGGCGCAGCGCGGACCGATCGCGAAGAGGACAGGCGTCAGCAACATGCTCAAGACGGCCGTGTCGAGCACGGACTGGAACACGGTTCCGTCAACGAGTCCCGCTGAGACCGCAGCCTGCGTCGCTACGAGCGAGAACTCGCCCACTTGCCCGAGCGCGAGGCCGGCAAGCACCGCGCTGCGAACGGGGAGTCCGACGACCATGGAACCCATGGTGGCGATTACAGGCTTGATCACCAGCACTCCGAACGTGAGGAGCAGTATCCGCATCGGGTCGCTCAAGAGGAACTCGACATCCAGCAACAGACCGACCGAGACGAAGAACAGACTCATGAACACGTCACGGAACGGCAGGATCACGCTGACTGCCTGATGCGAGTACTCGGACTCCGAGATCAGGATGCCGGCGAGGAATGCGCCGAGCGCCAGAGACAGGCCCAGTGAATGCGTGAGAACCGCGATACCGATGCAGATGACGATCACGCCGAGCAAGAACGCCTCGGAGCTTCGCGTCGCCGCGATCTGTCGCAGCACCACAGGGACGAGCCACCGATAAGCGACGTACGAGAACAAAGCGACCCCGACGACGCGCGCCAGAAGCGCCCCCACGGAGACGACGACGGACTCGCCCGTTCCGCCGGCCAGGAGTGGAGCCATCAGCATGACGGGGACGACCGCGATGTCTTGGTAGATGAGCGATGCAAGAATCGATCGGCCGTGTGGCGAGTCCAGCTCGGCTCGATCCTGGAGCATCTTGAGCACCACGGCCGTGCTCGACAGGGCGACAACGAACCCGAGGTAGAGGCTCTGCGGCGCTGAAGTCCCCATCCACCACGTCGCGAGCGCGATGACGGCGGTCGTCCCGAAGAACTGAATGGATCCGCCGACCAGGAATTGCCGCCGCATGTGGGCGAGATCCTTAAGGGAGAACTCGAGTCCGATCACGAACAGGAGCAGGATCACACCGATCTCGGAGATGACCTCTATCTGGTGGGCGTTCCGGACGAGGCCGAGAACCCCGGGGCTTGCCGCGACACCAGTCAGAAGGAGCCCGATGGACGAGGGCAGATTGAGCCGATGGCAGACGATCACAGCGAGGATCGCGAGTGCGAAGATGACGGTGATGTCGAACAACAGCCCGAGCACGCAGCGCCTCCCTGTCCACGAACACCTCGATGGTACCGGACGGCTCGTGCCCCTATGCTTCTCCTACCCGTAACCGCCCCGCGAACGCGTGCCAGAACGCCCGGTCGGCCAGCAGCAGCGCCGTCCCCACGCCGATATAGAGCGCACCCATGATGCCTGCGCCGACGGCGTCCGGGTGGACGACCAACCGCCTGAGCACCATGCCCGCACCCATCATCACAGCGACGAGCGCCCATGAGCGTGCCGAGAAGAACCCGAAGAAATGGGCACGTCCGCGCTCGTAGATGCGGGCGACCGCAGCGCGCGCGGCGCGGTCGAGGATCATGCGGGCCTTGAGGACGCCGAGCGCCAGTCCGGCGGCGAGGGCCCATGCGTGCCACGAACGCCCCTGCAGATAGCCGGCGCCACGGACGAGCAGGATGCCTGCCCCGATGAGCCACATGGTCGCGGCCGCGAGCAGCTGGACGCGCTCGCCGACGATCGGCGAGACTGCGCGCTTGAAGCGCTCGATCGGGCGCACGCCCGGGCGGATGGGGTTGCTGTCCGGATGGGTCACGCGGTCGTGCTCCTCGCTCCTCGGGGTGGCGGTCGACGAGCACGGTCCGTGCCATGCTGCGCGCGGTGTTTTGACCGCAGTGCATAAGACCGTCAACATACTGTAAACTGTTCGCCACGCGAGAGCGCGAGTCTGCGCGAGTGCACGAAGGAACCATGCCCAGCGACACGCAGGCGGGCGCTCCGTTCCCCTCGGCCACTCGGCGGTCTCGGCACATCCAGCACGAGGAGCACGCATGATCAAACTCGTCGACGTGAGCAAGCACTTCGGCAGCCACGAGGCGCTCAAGCACGTGAATCTCGAGGTGCCGACGGGGCAGAAGCTCGTCATCATCGGCCCGTCGGGCTCCGGCAAGTCCACGCTCATCCGCTGTATCAACATGCTGGAGAAGCCGAGCTCCGGTCAGGTCATCGTCGACGGCGTCGACCTCACGGCGCTTCGCGCACCGGTCGCCAAGGTGCGCCAACAGGTCGCGATGGTCTTCCAGCAGTTCAACCTCTACCCGCACAAGACGGTGCTCGAGAACATCACGCTTGCGCCCATCGTGGTCTGCGGGGTCTCCCGCGACGAGGCGACCGAGTCGGCGTACAAGTACCTGGACCGGGTCGGCTTGCGCGAGAAGGCCGACAAGTACCCCGCACAGCTTTCGGGCGGGCAGCAGCAGCGCGTCGCGATCGCGCGAGCGCTCAACATGCATCCCAAGATCATGCTGTTCGACGAGCCCACCTCGGCGCTCGACCCGGAGATGATCCAGGAAGTCCTCGAGGTCATCATCGACCTCGCGCACGGCGGCATCACGATGGTCGTCGTGACGCACGAGATGGGCTTCGCCAAAGAGGCCGCCGATCGCGTGATCTTCCTCGATGACGGCCTCATCCTCGAAGACGGCACCCCCGAGCACTTCTTCGAGAATCCGCAGCACGACCGTACGAAGCTGTTCCTGAGCAAGATCCTGCGCTAGGCGGGGTCACCCCCGATCGCGGCACGTCGAGACCTCACGGTCTCTACTGCACCACACTGCACTGCTGGACGATGTGGGTCACCGTGTAACCCGGAACTGTCCGGGGAGAAGGAGGAAGGATGAAGAAGACGGCACTGCTTCTGGTGTTCGCGCTGGTCTTCAGCGCGTTCGCCCTGGTCGGCTGTGGCTCGGACGAGCCCGCCGAGACGGACGGCGGCTCCGAGCCCGCCGCCGAGCTGCCCGCCGGCGTCCAGGAGATCGCCGACACGGGCAAGCTGCGCGTGGGCGTCAAGGCGGACGTCCCGAACTTCGGCCTGCAGGATGCGGCCACCGGTGAGTTCGAGGGTATGGAGATCGACCTCGCCTACGCGCTCGCGGAGCGCATGGGTCTCTCGGCAGACGATGTGGAATTCGAGGCCGTCACGGCCAAGACCCGTGGTCCGCTGCTCGACAACGGCCAGCTCGACGTGGTCATCGCGACGTTTACCATCAAGCCCGAGCGTCTTGAGCAGTGGAACTTCTCGGACACGTACTACCAGGACGAGGTCGGACTGCTCGTGAAGAAGGACTCCGGCATCGAGGGCCTCGCCGATCTTGACGGCAAGGTCATCGGCGTGGCGCAGGGCGCGACCACGCGTGACGCCGTGCAGGCCGAGGCGGACGCTGCCGGCATCACGGTCGAGTTCCTCGAGTTCGCGACCTATCCGGAGATCAACGCCGCGCTCGAGTCCGGTCGCGTGGACGCGTTCTCGGTGGACAAGTCGATCCTGTCCGGCTACGTGACCGAGGACTCGGTCATCCTCCCGGACGGCTTCTCGCCGCAGGACTACGGCATCGCGAGCAAGCTGGGGACCGACGACCTGACGACCTTCATCAACGAGATGCTCGCGGAGATGCAGGCCAACGGCGAGATGGACGCCCTGCTGGAGAAGTGGGGTCTCTGATCCTCGTGATCGGGGATCCGAGCGCGCATGTCTGAGCTGCTGGCGAACATAGGCTTCCTGCAAGAGGGACCGTTCTCGGTACCTCGCTGGGAGGCGCTGTTCTCCAACTTCGGCGTGCTCGTCGACGGCGCGCTCGTGACGTTGCTGGTGGCGTCCCTGGGGCTGGCCCTCGCGCTGGCCCTGGGGACCGCCATCGGCGTCATGTCGACGTCGCAGTGGCGTGTCCCGCGCGCGTTCGCCCGTGGCTACGTGGAGTTCTTCCAGAACACGCCGCTGCTCATCCAGGTGTTCATGATCTACAACGCGCTTCCGATCATCTATCCCCGCCTGTTCATCCCGGTGATCGCGATCGGCATCATGGGTGTGGGGATGTATCACGGCGCCTACATCGCCGAGGTCGTGCGCGCGGGCATCCAGTCCATCGGCAGGGGACAGCTCGAGGCGGCGGTGTCCCAGGGCTTCTCGTACGTCGGTGCGATGCGCTACATCATCATCCCGCAGGCGATGCGCGTGGTGCTCCCGCCGCTCACCAACCAGGCGGTCAACCTCATCAAGAACACCTCGGTGCTTGCGATCATCGCCGGCGGCGACCTGATGTACGCGGGTGATTCGTTCGCCGGCCGCTTCGGCCACTACGGACCGACCTACATCATGGTCGGCCTCATCTACTTCCTGATGTGCTTCCCGCTCGCGATGCTGGCGCGCCGCCTTGAAGAGCGCACGAGGGCCGCGTGATGGAAGCGATCATGAACAACCCCGTCATGGAGATGCTCTCCGACCCGGTGCTCTACATCGGTCTGGGGTACGGCCTGCTCCTGACGCTGCAGATCGCAGGCCTCTCCATCGTGCTGAGCTTCGCGTTCGGTACGATCCTCGGCTCGATGCGCTACTCGGGCCTCCCGGTCATCAAGCACGTTGCGGCGGGCTATATCGAGGTCGTGCGCAACCTGCCGACGCTGCTGCTGATCCTCACGAGCTACTTCGTGCTCGGGTTGCCGGCGATGTGGGCGGCGACCATCGGCCTCACGATCTACACCTCGGCCATCATCGCCGAGATCATCCGCGGCGGCCTGAACTCAGTGCCGACCGGCCAGTGGGAAGCCGCGCGGTCGCAGGGCTTCTCGTTCCTGCAGTCGATGCGCCACATCGTGCTGCCGCCCTCGGTCGTCAAGATGATCCCGCCGATCGTCTCCCAGTTCGTCACGGTCATCAAAGACTCGTCGTTCGCGATGGCGATCGGCGCGTACGAGCTGATGTTCAAGGGGACGATCCTCGCGGCGAAGTACTGGAAGCCGGAGCAGATCATCACCATCTACATCGTGATCTCGCTCATCTACTTCGCCGTGAACTTCCTGATCTCCACCGTCGCGCGGCGGCTTCAGACGAAGCTCTCGGTGGGCCGGGGCACCATCGGCGCGTAGCAGCCGTCCCTCCGCACGACCGGGAGCGCACCCGGATCCCGGACTGTCCGTCCTTCACCGCCTCCGCGGCGACCGGGGCACCAGCACGGGCGTGGTGCGCTTGTACTCCTCGTACGCCGGCTGACCGCCCCATTTCTCCTCGGCCTTCTTCTCCAGAAGCGGCACGCCGCTGACGCGTGTGATGAGCACGTAGACGAAGAGCGGGGAGATGAGCGTCGCCAGTCGCCAGCCTTCGAGCGTGGGGAAGGCGATGATCGCCACGCCCGTCCACAGCGTGATCTCACCGAAGTAGTTGGGATGGCGCGACCACGCCCAGAGGCCGGAGCTGATGAATCCGCCGCGGCTCTCCGGGTCCGCCCTGAAGCGGTTCTTCTGGTAGTCCGCGGCCGCCTCGATCGCGAAGCCCGCGAGCCACACGGCGAGGCCGATCGCCGCGAACCCGTCGAGGTCGCGCGCCTCGGGCGCCGTCACAGCAGCGAGCGCCGCCGCGAGCGTGAGGCTCACCCAGAGCCCCTGGAGCGTCCACGTCATCAGGAAGTCGAGGGCCGAGCGCTTGATGCGGTCGAAGCGGTCGTCCTTGCCGGCCTTGAGCACGCGCCGGAACAGGAAGGTCCCGAGTCTGCCCGCCCACACGACGACGAGGGCGAGCAGCAGGAGCGAGCGCGCGTCCACGGCGTCGCTCGCGATCACGGCGAAGGTCATGACCGAGATGTATGTGACGCTCCCGGTGATGTCGTAGAAGCGCTCCGTGCGCGCGAGGTAGGACGGCACGAAGACGAGCCACTGCACCGCGAAGGCGATGGCCACGCAGATCGCGAAGACGGGGATGCCCCCGAGGGTGGCGCCGCCCTGCGAGCCCGCCCACGCAATCGCGGCGCCGAGTGCGACCGCGACCACCGTCCCGACCACCGCTGTCATCCGTCCCCTGTCCATCGCTCCTCCGTCCCCGGCGGGTTCTCGCCGCGCGCCCACGGGTATCTTCCATTGACGCATGCCGTTGCCTGTATGTACCACTTGGAGCCCCTCACGAATGGAGGTCGCTGATGGCCGTCCGCGTGGTGACCGACTCGGCGAGCAGCGTCGGCGGTCCGGACCTCGAGCGCCTTGGCATCGCTACCGTCCCGCTCGTCGTGACCGTGGGGGAGCGGGTGCTCTCCGAGGACCACCTGCAGGACCCGGGGTCCCCCGCCCAGGTGGCGTCGCTCGCCGACCTGCCGCGCACCTCGCAGCCGTCTCCCGGGGAGTTCGCGTCTACCTTCAGGTCGATCCTCGCCGGCGGCGATGACGTGCTGGCCGTGCTCATCTCGGCAGGCCTGAGCGGCACGATGCGCTCGGCCGAGATGGCCGCGGACATCGTCCGCTCGGAGTCGCCGGGTGCGCGCATCGCTATCGTGGACAGCCGCTCCAACAGCATGGAGGAGGGCTTCGCGGTGCTCGCAGCCGCCGAGGCGGCCGCGGCAGGAGCGGGCCTCGATGCGTGTGTCGAGGCCGCCGAGGAGACCACGCGCCGCACGCGCTTCCTCTTCACCCCGCGGACGCTTGAGCATCTCCGGCGCGGTGGGCGGATCTCCGGCGCGGCGGGTCTTCTCGGCGTGATGCTCAAGATCGCACCGGTACTGACGGCCGAGAAGGGCGCGACGGGGGTCGCGGCGGTCGCTCGCGGCGGACGCGCGGCCTGGCGCAAGATCGCGTCGCTCATGCGGGGCGACGTCGAGCGGTTCGGCCTGCGACGCGCGGCGGTGCAGTTCTTCGCCGACCGGGCCGAGGCGCTGCGCTTCTCGGCGGAGGTCGTCGAGCCCATCGTGGGCGCGACCGTCCCGCTCGTGCCCATCCCGCCGGTGGTGGGCGTCCACGTGGGGCCGGCCGTGGGCGTGGTCTACGAGACCGAGCGGCCGATGCGGGAGGTCATGCGCGGATGACGGCGCGCTTGGGGTCGGCGCGACGTCAGCGGGAGATGATCCGGTAGCGCACCTCGTGCACGCCGCGGAAGCCGAGCACGCGGATGACGCCGGGTCCGAGGTCGAACGTCCGCCCTTCGGTGTACGGTCCGCGATCGACGACCTTGGCGACCGCTCGCTTGCCGTCGTACTCGAACTCGATGAGCGTGCCGAAGGGCAGCGTCTTGTGTGCGACGATCATCGAGTACGGCCCGATCGCCTCGCCGCTCGCGCCGGTGCCGGTGAAGTTGATCCCGTAGTGCGAGGCGACCGCGGTCTGCCACGCGCCGCTCCCAGTGAGTTGTTGCGTGCTGTCGCTTGCGGGAGCGCGGGCTGCGGCGGCCACACGAGACTCGTACTCGCGCAGCGCCGCCTCGCTGGCGGCGAGCTCCTGCTTGGCGCGCGCGACCTCCTCGGCCACGGCATCAAGGGTCGCAACCGCCTGCGCCTGCAGCTCGAGCAGCTGTCCGGCGGTCGTCTCGGCCTCGAACCGTGCCGCCTTGAGCTCCTCCAGCGTCACGGCGTCCTGCCGGGCGATGCGGGTGAGCAGGTCCCAGCGGGTCATGAAGTCCTGGATGGTGTCCGAGCCGAGCAGCATCGAGAGGAAGCCTGACTCGTCGGCGCGGTACATCGCCACCACCCGCAGGCGCAACCGCTCGTGCGCCTGCTCCTCCCGCGCGATCGCCTCGTCCAGCCCAGCGCTGGACTCGGCCATGCGCGCCTCGACCTCGGCGAGCGACGCCCTGGCCGCGTCGTAGCGCTCCATGGCGGCCTCCACCGCCGCGCGGTCTTCGGCGGTCTGCGCGGCCGAAGGGGCGGCGAGCGCGGGGACGCTTCCTGACGCGCCGATGCACGCCGCGAGTACGACGGCGATCACGGATATGGTGTTCCGCCGAGAAGACATGTCCCTCAGTGTAGCAGCGCCCTGCAAGCGAGGAGGCCCCGGCTTGCGCCGTCGGTGAACGCGTGTTTAAACTATTGAACATGCGTTCAATGTCAGACGGCGGTGGCCATGGACGATCGGACGACGAAATCGCGCATACGCGATGCGGCGATACACCGCTTCGGCGAGGTCGGCTTCGAGCGCGCGACCATTCGCGAGATCGCTGCCGACGCGGACGTGTCGCCAGGGCTCGTGCTGCACCACTTCGGCTCCAAGGCCGGCCTGAGGGAGGCCTGCGACGAGCACGTCGTCGCCTCCTTCGGAGCGTCCCGTGCCGAGATGGTCGAGACGGGGACCACGGACCCCTTCGCCACGCTGGCTGCCCTAAGGGAGGAGGAGCCGCACCTGCGCTACCTCATGCGGGCGCTGCGTGATGGCTCGCCCGCGGCGGCGCGGCTGTTCGACGAGGTGGTCCGTGAGTCCGAGGCGATGACAGCGCTCGGCGTCGAAGCGGGGATCCTGCGGCCGAGCGAGCATCCTCACGACCAGGCGGTCCTGCTGGTGGCGTGGCAGTTCGGCGCACTCGCGCTCGCCGAACATATGGCACGAGGATTCGGCGTGGAGCCGTTCAGCGATGAGATGACCGCACGGGTGGGGCGCGCCGCGCTCGAGGTGCTCAGCCACGGGGTGTTCGCGGATACCCGGTACGAAGATGCGTGGCGACGGTTGGATGAAGCGGCGGACGTGACGCCCGCCGATGCGGCGGAAGGAGAGAGCGAATGAGCGAGCAGCCGGCGATCCGGACCGAGAAGCTCACCAAGCACTACGGGAAGGTCGAGGCGCTCGTGGACCTCGACCTGGAGATCCCCCGCGGTGAGATCTTCGGGTTCCTCGGGCCGAACGGAGCGGGGAAGACCACCACGATCCGCACGATGCTCGACGAGATCCGCCCGACACGCGGCTCAGCCTCCATCCTCGGCATGGACACGCACGAGCGGTCCGTCGAGATACGCCGTCACATCGGCTATGTTCCGGGCGACCTGGCGATGTATCCCGACCTCACCGGGCGTGACACGCTCACGTACTTCGCCAACCTCAGGGGCGGCGTCGATCAGGCGTACGTCGACACGCTCGCCGAGCGCTTGGATGCGGATCTCTCCAAGAAGGTGGGCGACCTCTCCTCGGGCAATCGCCAGAAGGTGGGCCTGATCCAGGCGTTCATGAACCGCCCCGAGGTGCTGATCATGGACGAGCCGAGCTCCGGCCTCGACCCGCTCGTGCAGCGCGAGTTCCAGACGATGATGCGCGAGGTGGCCGCCGAGGGGTGCACGGTGTTCCTCTCGAGCCACACGCTCTCTGAGGTGCAGCGCGTCGCGGCGCGCGTGGGCATCATCCGGCACGGCCACCTGGTGGCGGTCGAGTCGGTGGCGGCGCTCCGCTCCAAGGCGATGCGTCGCGTGGAGCTCGAGCTCGATTCGACCGCCGAGGCGGCGGTCTTCGAAGCAGTCCCGGGCGCGAGCGACGTCGCCGTGGGCAACCACCATGTGAGCATGTCGTTCGAAGGCGACATGGGCGCGCTCATCCGGGCCGCATCGGAGCGCTACGGGATCCTCGACATCAGCACGCAGGAGGCCGACCTCGAGGAGATCTTCCTCACCTACTACCACGACGAGGAGGTGTCGGCCTGATGCTCGGCAGCGTGTTCCTCAAGACGATCAGGGACCGCTGGGTTGGCTGGCTCGTCACCTATCTGAGCCTCGTCGTGCTCTTGCTGATGGTGATGGCCATCTACAAGGAAGTGGACCTGTCGCTGTACTCGAACCTCCCCGAGGTCTACCGCTCGATGCTCGGACTCCCGACCGATGCGGACGTCGCAAGCCTGTCCATCCGAAGCCTGATCGGCACGTACGGGGCGATCACGGTCGCTTCGGTCGCGCTTGCCATGGGCTCGGGGCTCGTCGCGCGCGAAGAGCGCACGGGCACGATCGGGCTGCTGCTGGCCAACCCGAAGAGCCGGACCCACGTGCTCGTATCCACGACGGCGGTGATGGCGCTCTTCACCGTGCTCATGGCGGGTGCGCTCTGGGGCGCCTCGGTCGTCTCGGCGGCGATGCTGGACGTCTCCATCGAAGGTATGGAGGTGGGGGCGCTCAGCCTCCACATGCTCGTCAACACGCTCTTCTACGGTCTGCTCGCGCTCGCCGTGAGCTCGTGGACCGGCAATCGCGGCGCCGCGCTCGGCGCGTCCGTCGGTCTGCTGGTCGTCTCATTCGTCGCCGCGGGCGCCCTCCCGCTCCTGGAGAACGGTGCCGACTACGTCAAGGCGGTCCCGTGGCACTACTTCGTGGGAAGCGACCCGCTGCTCAACGGCGTGAGCTGGGGGGACCTCGGCGTCCTGCTCGCGGCGTGCGCGCTCTTCTTCGGCCTCGCGCTCTACGGGCTCAACCGACGCGACCTGAAGGGTCAGTCGACCGGTGTCACGCTGTTGGATCGGCTGCGCTCGCATCCGCTGACCGAGAAAGTCATCGGCCGGCTCGCGGGCTCGGCGCGCGTGTCGAGCATCTGGGTGAAGACGGCCTCCGAGTACCAGACCCACCTGGTCATCACTGCGGTCTACATGTTCACGGTCCAGGGGCTCATGATGGGACCGCTCTACGCGGCGATCCCTGAAGAGACCCGCGCGGCGGCGGACGCGGCGTTCGCGGCGATGCCGCCGGCGTTCCTCGCGCTGTTCGGCGGAGGTGGGATGGGCAGTCCCGAGGCGTACTACCAGATCGAGACGTTCGGCATGGTCGCCCCCATCGCCATCATGATCGTGGCCGTCGCCATCGGCGCCGGAGCGCTCGCCGGCGAAGAGGCCAAGCGCACGATGGGTCTGCTTCTGGCGAACCCGATCACGCGCACCCGGGTGGTCGCCGCGAAGACCGTCACGATGCTCGTCTACTCGGCCATCATCGGCGCGGTCACGTTCGCGGGTGTCGCCGCGGGAGCGGCCGTCGGCGGCCTGGACATGAGCTACGGCAACATCGCAGCCGCGTGCGTCCTGCAGACGCTCGTGGGGCTCGTCTTCGGCTCGCTCGCGCTCGCGTTGAGCGCGGGGACCGGGCGTCGCAAGCTCGCGATCTGGGGCGCGGTCGGCGCGGCGCTCATGCTGCACGTCTACAACTCGGTCTCGATGATCGGCGACACGCTCGCGGGCTGGGAGTGGGTCTCGCCCTTCCACTTCTACATCGGCAACGACCCGCTCGCCAACGGCATGGACTGGAGCCACGCCGCCGTGCTCGCCGCGATCAGCGTCGTCCTTATCGGCGCTGCGTTCGTGCTGTTCCCGCGGCGCGACCTGCGTCAGGGCGGCGAGTAGGCCGAGAGGAGATGCGGGTGGACGCTCCGTCGGGGTTGCGCGCAAGCACTTAGCATGCTAATAGTTTGCAGACTAAGTGTAGCCACCTCGACGGAGCGACGCCATGCATGAGCACTGCACGCCGACACACGGGCCGGGGCACCCGCACCCGCCCGACATCCCGGTCGACGAGAACGCACCGCTGACCTACCGCGTCTATCACGAGATGCGGTCCGTCCTGCGCGTCCACAAGCAGCTGCTCATGCGCAAGCTTGCCGAGAAGGACACGCATCCCGGTCAGGCCATCACGCTCTGGGTGCTGAGCAACCACGACGGGCTGACGCAGGGCGAGCTCGCGCAGATGCTCTCGGTCGCGCAACCCACGGTGACCGTGATGCTGAACAAGATGGAGCAGGCGGGGCTCGTCGAGCGACGCTTCGACGCCGACGATCGCCGCTACCGGCGGATCTGGCTGACCGAGGCGGGCCGTGCGCTGCAGGCCGAGCTCGGCGCCGTGCACGCCGATGTCGTCGAGTCGACGATGGCCGGCCTCACCGAGGCCGAACTGACCGAACTCATGCGGCTGCTCAGACGGATCGGGGAGAACCTCACGATGTCGACGGACGAAAGGCAGGACGGATGACCCGACTGCTCGTGCGCTTCGCGAAACCGTACCGGGCGCAGCTCGCGCTGGTGCTTGTGCTCCTCTTCGCGCAGGCCATAACGAACCTCTATCTGCCCGAGTTGAACGCCGACATCATCAACAACGGCGTCATCAAAGGAGACATCCCGCACATCTGGCGCACGGGCGGCTGGATAATCGCCGTCACGCTGCTCATGGGGATCACCTCGGTCGCGGGCGCGTACTGGGGCTCCAAGGTCTCGATGGGGCTGGGGCGCGACATGCGTCGCGCCATCTTCTCGCGCGTGGAGGAGTTCTCGCGCAGCGAGCTCAACGCGTTCGGCGCGCCCTCGCTCATCACCCGCAACACCAACGACGTCCAGCAAGTGCAGATGGTGCTCGTCATGGCGCTGAGCGTCATGGTGCTCGCACCGATGATGGCGATCGGCGGCGTGATCATGGCGATCCGCCAGGACGTCGTGCTCTCCTCGATGATCGCGGTCATCGTCCCGCTGATGGGGGCGCTGATCTGGGTCGTGATGCGCAGGGCGCTCCCGCTGTTCCAGTCCATGCAGGTCAAGGTGGACCGCGTGAACCAGGTCATGCGGGAGAAGCTGTCCGGCGTCCGCGTCATCAGGGCGTTCGTCCGCACCGACTACGAGCAGCGCCGCTTCGATGAGGCCAACCGGGACCTCACCGACGTGCAGCTCAAGGTCACCCAGCTCTTCGCCGTGACGATGCCCGCCATGATGGCGATCTTCAACTTCTCGACCGTGGCGATCATCTGGTTCGGCGCGGCGCGTGTCGACAGCGGGGCCATGCCCATCGGCAACCTGACGGCGTTCCTCTCCTACATCATGCAGATCCTCATGGCCGTGCTCATGGCCGTGCTCATGTTCGTCATGGTGCCGCGCGCGGCGGCTTCCGCCGAGCGCATCCAAGAGGTGCTGGAGACCGAGCCGACCGTGCGCGACCCCGAGCACCCGGTCGTGCCCGACGGCAGGCGCGGCGTGCTCTCGTTCGAGCACGTCGAGTTCCGGTACCCGGGAGCCGAGGACGCGGTCCTGCATGACGTGTCCTTCTCGGCGGGACCCGGTGAGACGACCGCGATCATCGGCAGCACCGGGAGCGGCAAGTCCACGCTCATCAACCTCATACCGCGCTTCTACGACGTGACCGGCGGCCGCGTCCTGCTTGGCGGCGTGGACATCCGCGACATGGACCGACAGGCGCTCTGGGACCGGATCGGCTTCGTGCACCAGCGCGCCTTCCTCTTCAGCGGGACCGTGGCGTCGAACCTGCGCTACGCCAAGGAAGACGCCACCGACGAGGAGCTCTGGCACGCGCTCGAGGTCGCCCAGGGCGTCGACTTCGTGGCCGAGATGCCCGAGGGGCTTGACGCCCCGATCACCCAGGGCGGCACCAACGTATCGGGCGGCCAGCGCCAGCGGCTCGCGATCGCGCGGGCGCTCGTGAACCGGCCCGAGGTGTACGTCTTCGACGATTCCTTCTCGGCGCTCGACTTCACCACGGACGCGCGTCTGCGCGCGGCGCTCAAGCGCGAGACGGCCGAGGCGACCGTCATCATCGTCGCCCAGCGCGTGAGCACCATCATGGACGCGACGCGCATCATCGTGCTCGACCGCGGCGAGGTGGTGGGCATCGGCACGCACCACGAGCTGATGGAGACGTGCCGGACCTATCAGGAGATCGTCTACTCGCAGCTGTCCGAGGAGGAGGTCGCATGAGCCGGAAGACCACGAGCGAGCCTCCCCGCCGCGGACCGGGCGGCGGACCCGGGTTCGGCCCGGGACATGCGATGATGGCCGGGTCAGGTGCGAAGCCGAAGGACTTCAAGGCGTCGTTCAGGCGGCTGGCGAGCTACTTCCGAGACGACGTGCCGGTGCTCATCGTCATCCTGCTTCTCGGCATCGCGAGCGTCGCGTTCACGGTCGTCGGCCCCAAGCTGCTCGGCAATGCGACCCAGCGCGTCTTCGAGGGCGTGGTCGGTCAGCAGTTTCCCGAGGGCGTGAGCAAAGCACAGGCGGTGGAGGGCCTGCGCGCGGCGGGTGAGGACGAGATCGCGGACATGCTGGCGAGCATGGACGTCGAGCCGGGCCAGGGCGTCGACTTCGCCGAGGTGCGCAGCATCCTCGCGCTCGTGGCGGCGGTGTACGCGCTGAGCGCGCTCTTCGGCTGGCTGCAGCAGTGGCTCATGGCCGGCGTCGCCATGCGCAGCATCTACCAGCTGCGGCGGCAGGTGGACGAGAAGCTTGCGCGGCTCCCGCTCAGCTACTACGACAGCCAGCCACGCGGCGACATCCTCTCGCGCGTGACCAACGACATCGACAACATCTCGCAGACGCTGCAGCAGAGCCTCATCCAGGTCGTGACGGCCCTGCTGACCATCATCGGCACGCTCGGCATCATGTTCTGGCTGAGCCCGCTGCTTGCGGTCATCTCCGTCGTCACGATACCGGTCTCGATGGTCGTGACCGTGATGATCGCCAAGCGCTCGCAGAAGCAGTTCGCGGCGCAGTGGGCGCACACCGGCGAGCTCAACGGGCACGTGGAGGAGATGTTCACCGGTCACGACGTGGTGAAGGTCTTCGGCCGCCAGCAGGAGGCGATCCGCGTGTTCGAGGAGCACAACGAGCGGGTCTACGAGGCGAGCTTCAAGGCGCAGTTCATCTCGGGCCTCATCCGTCCGGCGATGATGTTCATCAACAACCTCAACTATGTCGCGATCGCCATCATCGGCGGCGTGGGCATCACGCGCGGCACGATCTCGCTTGGCGACGTCCAGGCGTTCATCCAGTACTCGCGCCAGTTCACGCAGCCCATCGCGCAGACGGCGAGCATCGCGAACGTGCTCCAGTCAACGATCGCGTCTGCCGAGCGGGTCTTCGAGCTGCTCGATGAGGACGAGGAGCTGCCCGAGGCCGAGAAGCCCGCGCGGCTCGAGCACGTCAACGGCCACATCCGGATCGAGGACCTCTCGTTCCGCTACGAGCCGGAGACGCCGCTCATCGAGGACCTCAGCCTCGATGCGCGTCCCGGCAGCACGGTGGCGATCGTCGGCCCGACCGGGGCGGGCAAGACCACGCTCGTGAACCTGCTCATGCGCTTCTACGAGATCGACGGCGGCCGCATCAGCATCGACGGCACCGACATCCGGGACGTCGCGCGCGCCGACCTGCGCCGGACGTTCGGCATGGTGCTCCAGGACACGTGGCTGTTCGAAGGCACCATGCGCGACAACATCGCGTACGGTCGCGAGGGCGCCACCGAGGAGGAGATCGTCTCGGCGGCCCGGGCCGCGCGTGTCGACCACTTCGTGCGAACGCTGCCCGACGGCTACGACACCGTCCTTGGCGACGAGGCGCTCAACGTGTCGCAGGGCGAGCGCCAGCTCCTGACCATCGCGCGCGCGTTCCTGGCCGACCCCGAGGTCCTGATCCTCGACGAGGCGACCTCCTCGGTGGACACGCGCACGGAGGTGCTGATCCAGGAGGCCATGGCCGAGCTGATGGAGGGTCGCACGAGCTTCGTCATCGCCCACCGTCTCTCGACCATCCGTAACGCCGAGACGATCATCGTCATGGACCATGGTCGTATCATCGAACAGGGGAACCACGCCGAGCTCATGGCACGACGCGGTTTCTACCATGACCTGTACAACAGCCAGTTCGTCGCGGCGTACGATGAGGCGTCATAGGAGCTGAGCATGCCGAACGGGGGAGGTCGGCGCACACCGACCGCCGAGCAGGGCGCTGACGCGTCTGCGGCGGTCGGCCGCGTGCGCAGAGCGGCGAGCATCGGCCTCGCGGTCGTCGTCGTGCTCGCGGCGCTCTCCCTCGTGCTGCTGTCGCGCGGCGAGGGCGTCGGCGAGGCGCTCGTCTCGGCGCACTGGTGGGGCGTTGCCGGAGCGCTCGCGCTCGCGGGACTCAGCATGCTGGCCGAGGGATGCGTGCTTGCGGCGTTGCATGGCGATCTCGCACCGCGCTCGATCGTGCGCATGGCGCGCGCGTACCTGTCCGGCGGCTTCGTGGGTTCCGTCACGCCCTATGCGGCCGGGGGTGCCCCTGCGTGGACGTGGGCGCTCACGCGTGAAGGCATCCGCGTAGGCGAAGCCGCGGGCCTCGTTGCCGGTCGGACGATGGTGACGACCGCCTTCCTGGCCGCCATGGCCGCTGTCGCCACCGTCGCGGCTCCGGGTATCGCCGGTGCGCCCAGGGCGATCGCGCTCTCGGCGCTCTTCCCGCTCGGGCTCCTCATCGCGCTCGTGGTCATCGCCCGCAAGCCCGAAGCCGCAGGCGCGCGCGTTGCCGGCGCGCTGCGGTGGCTCGGACGCAGGATGGATGTCGAGCGTCTTGCGCACGCCGCGGACGACGCGGCCGAGGAGATCGAGCACTTCGCCGGAGCGCTCCGGGGCCTCGGGAAGCGGCCGCTCGCGCTTCTCGGCGCGTTCGGCGCGCTGACCGTCGCACGCTTCTGCCAGTTGCTCGCGATACCGCTGCTCCTTGCCGCCCTGGGCCACCCCCTCGATCTCGGTGAGGCGCTCGTCGGCGCGATCGTCGTATGGGTGGGCGCGGCCATCACGCCCGCCCCGAGCGGCGAGGGCGTCGCCCAGGCCGTCATCGTCGGCGTGTTCGGCAGGCTCGCCGGCGCTGATGCCGCGGCCGCTGCGGCGCTTGCGTGGCGCGCCACGGTGTACTACCCGATCTACCTTGTGGGCGGGCTCTTCTTCGCCCGTCTCGTGAAGGGTCTGTCAGGCTCCCGGGTGTCGTCGGTGGCGGACTTGTAGCGCTTCGACGCATTGGCTCCGCGGCGCGCGGCGATGAGGGGTATCATCAGAAGCGTCCAGTCCCCGTAAGGCTCGTCCGAACACCGTGCTCACGCCACGCGCTGCTCGCGCGACACGGCCACCTGCAAGAGGGGTCCGATGAGGGGCCGCCGACGGCGGCGGCATGACTGCGGAGGTGAGGGGCGTGGCTGACAGCCAGCGCGTGGACGTGCTGCGGAATCTCGTGGCGAAGTACCTGGACGAGATCGGGCTGCAGTACCTGAAGGATCAGAACAACAACTTCCTGGTACCCTTCGGCGAGGGCGTCCGGCTCCATCTGGTACCCAAGGAGCTGGGCGACGATATGACGGTCATCCAGATCATCGCTCCGACGAACGTCGGGCTGAACGTCACGGGCGAGCTTGCGATGTTCATCGCGACGGAGAACGCAAAGTTCATCTTCGGCCGGCTCGCGCTCTATCCCAACGAGCACGCGGTCGGGTTCGAGGAGTCGCTCCTGGGGGATTTCCTCAATCGCGCGGAACTCGAGGTCGCCATCGGCGTCGCGGCCTCCATGGCCAACAAGTACGACGACGAGATCATGCAGCGCTTCGGCGGGCAGAAGGCGGGTCCCGGGATCTAGACCGCCACGGGAGGGGAGGGAGCGCCGATGCTCGACAACCTGGGCGACTCCGGCCAGCTCGTCGTGCACCACGCGGACTCGATATCCGCGGGCATGGGGCATGATCGCATCGGCGTGGAGCACGTGTTCCTCGGCGTGCTCGAGCTCGAGGACCTCGGCATCCAGCGGTGTTTCATCAGCGCCGGGGTCGACGTGGGCGCGCTTGCGTCCGAGGTGCGCACACGGGCGCGGCCCGCAGGCGGCACGCGCACCGGCCAGGCGCTCTTCACTCCCGAGGCGGAGAGCATGCTGGGCGAGGCATCGAGCTGGGCTTCATCGCTCGGCAGCCAGAGCGTAGAGGCGCCGCACCTGCTGCTCGCCGCCCTGCTCGACGCGGACGCCATACCCGCGCAGACGCTGGCCGACCAGAAGATCGACGTCGACGCGTTGGCGGGCGCGCTCAAGGAGCTCGCCCGGTCGGGATGGGACGCCACACGCTACGCCGAGCGGAAAGCTGCCGAGCAGACAGACGTCCAGCAGCAGGCGGGCACGCCCAGGGCGGCCGTCGACACGCTCGGCCGTGACCTCACGGCGATGGCGCGCTCGGGCGAGCTGCATCCCGTCATCGGCCGCGAGTGCGAGATGCTCGAGCTCATCGGCCACCTCACCGGCAGCAAGACTCCCAACGCGATGATCCTGGGCGAGGCCGGCGTGGGCAAGACCGCGCTCGTGCACGGTCTTGCTGTGGAGATCGCCGAGGGGGACGTGCCTCCCGAACTGCGAGACGTGACCATCAAGACGATCGAGATCGGGGCTCTGGTCGCGGGCACGATGTACCGCGGGCAGTTCGAGGAGCGGCTGAAGTCGCTCATCGACGCCGCCGAGTCCGATCCGAACCTCATCCTGTTCATCGACGAGATCCACATGCTCGCAGGTGCGGGTGCGGCCGGCGGCGGCGACGCCGTCGACGCCGCCAACATACTGAAGCAGCCGCTCGCGGAGGGCCGGATGCGGGTGATCGGCGCCACGACGCAAGACGAGTACAACCGCTTCCTCCAGAAGGACCCTGCGCTGTGGCGCCGCTTCGGCATCGTGACCCTGCCAGAGCCGTCACGCGACGACAGCATCGAGATCCTCTACGGTCTGCGCGATCGCTATCAGCAGTTCCACGGCGTGCAGATCCTGGATGATGCGCTCGTGAGCGCGGTCGACCTCTCGGTGCGCTACATGACGGACCGGCGGTTGCCGGACAAGGCCATCACGGTGCTCGACAAGGCGTGCTCCCAGAAACGGCTGCGCGCGTTCTACGGGTACACGGACCTCGGCGAGATGTCGCGCGAGGAGCGGCGTGCGCTGTTCGAAGGCAAGCGAGAGCAGGCGGCCGCACCCGACACGCTCATCATCGACCCTGAGGACGTGTGCCTCACGGT
Organism: Anaerosomatales bacterium; assembly: GCA_030019445.1. Taxonomy (GTDB): domain Bacteria; phylum Actinomycetota; class Coriobacteriia; order Anaerosomatales; family Anaerosomataceae; genus JASEEU01. The sequence continues at coordinate 124,972 of JASEEU010000002.1, forward strand.
CTCGATGATGACCAACGTCCCCGTCGGCCGCCTGCGCGCCGGAGAGATGGACCGCCTGCTCGAGCTCGAGGACCGCATGCGGCAGCGCGTCATCGGTCAGGATGAGGCGGTGGCCGAGGTGGCGCAGGCGATCCGCGTCTCCCGCGCGGGCACCGGGCGCCCCGACGCGCCCATCGGCTGCTTCCTGTTCCTCGGCCCCACCGGCACCGGCAAGACCGAGCTCGCCAAGACGGTCACGGAGGTCCTCTTCGACGACGAGCACAAGATGGTGCGCATCGACATGAACGGCTGCATCGGCGAGTGGGCGGTGTCCCGCCTCATCGGTTCGGCGCCCGGCTATGTGGACTCCGAGCGCGGCGGGGTCCTCTCGGAAGGCATCCGCCGCAACCCGTACACCGTCGTGCTGCTCGACGAGGTCGAGAAGGCCGACGCCAAAGTGCACGAACTGCTCCTCACGATCATGGACGAGGGCACGCTCACCGACGGCCTCGGTCGCGTGATCGACTGCCGCAACACGGTCATCATCATGACGTCCAACGTCGGGTCGGCGCAGATCCAGGGCGCCGAGAGCGACTTCGGCTTCAAGACGCGGGGCGAGGCGGCAGAGCTCACGCAGCGCGACGTGCGGACGGCCGTGCAGCGGGAGCTCGGCCGCTACTTCGCGCCGGAGTTCCTCAACCGCTTCGATGCGATCGTGTTCTTCAATCCGCTCTCGCGCGAGGTGCTCCGCCTGATAGCCGAGAAGATGCTCGCGCGGCTCCCCGTGCGCGTCACCGCGACACCCGAGGCGATCGAACTGCTCGTCGACGCCGGCTACGAACCCACGCTCGGCGCCCGGCCGCTCCGTCGCGCGGTGCAGAACCTCGTGGTCAAGCCCGTGACGGACATGATCGTACGCCAGCAGATCGCCCGCGGCACGCCGGTGGCGATCGACGTCGCCAAGGGCGAGCTCACGTTCACCGCCATGGCTGAGAAGGACGCGGGATAGCCGTACGGCCTGCCTTCGAGGTTATCCGGGGGCGACGTCCGTCGGAGCAGTTTGTTCACCGCGTAACGAACTGCTACCATCCGTGTGGACACTGAGTGGAGCCGATCTCACACCGGTCGTGGCTCCATGATCCCTTTCGGACGGGCGGGACTGGTTGCGAATCGTGGTCTCCCGACGGACGCGCGTCCCTGGGGTGTCGTTGGCCGTTGCGGTCGCCGCCACCCTCTTCGCCGGCGCGTCCACACTGTTCGCGGCAGGACCGGCCAGCCCTCAGGCGACCGCCATCACTTCGCTGAGCGCGCGTGTCTCGCAGGGCTCCGCGGTGCGCGTCACGTGGGTGCTCGCGGGTGCGGAGCCCGGTCTGTTCGAGCTGCACCGCTCGGCTTGGCCCATGGATCCCGGGGACGTGGACGCTTCGACGCTCGTGACCGTGGCCCCCGCCGGTACGAGAGCGCTGACGGTCGCTTCCGACGCAGCCGAGGTAGACGGCGGTTTCCAGGAGTACTACACGATACGGTGGGTCACTGGCGAAGACTCAGGACTCTCTCGCAGCATGAGCCCGAACCCGCACGGGGCGGCGCTCGCTGATACCGTGCGCTCCTGCGAGGTGTGTCACGGAGCGCACGGGGCACCCGGCGGTGCGAGCGCTCTCGGGGCCGCGGGTACAGGGACGTGCTACGGCTGCCACGGAGCGACGGAAGGGACGCGCGCCCACGGCGCTGGGGCGACCGCCGACGTGCAGGCTGCCTTCTACGACGAGACATCGACCCCGTTGCCTGAGGGAGGTTCTCGGCACCGGACCGCCTTCATGGTGGCGAACGGCGGTGAGTGTACGGCGTGTCATACGCCACACCGCCGACCGTACGCGGGTGTCACAGAGCCCGGCTTCCCCCGACTGCTACGGACGCGCGATTCGGGCGGCGGGGACTGGGTGTTCGGTACGGACGCCGTCCCTCTGGGCAACGAGCTCTGCTTCGGTTGTCACGGGGCCGACGACGCGCTCATGGCCGATACGGGCGGACCCGGGGCGCACGTCTCGGCAGGCGGCGATCACGAGACCGGCTACGCAGGCTCAGCGCACAGCGCGGCGAACGTGCCGGGCACGATCGGCGCCGCCACGCAGTGCCAGGTCTGTCACGACGAGCACGCGTCGCCGGTGGCCGGCCTTATCGACTACCGTGGCAGCGGGATCGCCGAGAGCGACAACGCGGAGAGCGGCCTGTGCTTCAAGTGCCACTCGGCACAGGCGTTCAAAGGCGTGGAGGAAGATCGCGGTCCCGGCAAGCCGTACACCTGGAACGGCCGCGATGTCTGGAGCCAGTTCACCAGCACATCCAGTCATCCGTACCTGTCGAGCGGCGGGGGCTATGCGGCGAAGTCGCGCACCGAGCTCACGGTGGCATCCAAGGCCGCGTTCGACGCGCTGGAGCGGATCGATGTCTCGGTGTATCCGGGAGATGACTACGCAGGCTATCCGGACTACGCGGCGTTGCGCTACAGCTCCTCGGTGGAGCGCGACTACGCGCCGCTCGATCTCGGCTACATCAACGGCATGATCGTTGGCTACGATGCGCCCGGGTTCCAGACGTTCGACACGGGCGCCGTCAACGCGAAAGGCTTCAACCCGCCCGCCCCGGCGGCTCCCGGCTCCGGCTCCACGAGCCTTGAGATCGATGGAACCATCTACGTGACCCGCGGCGAGTCGGGAGGCACGGGGACGACCGATCGTTGGGCCTACGTGCCGCCTGCGGGGAGCGGCGATGGGGAGCTGACGACCGCATCACCCACGCCGAGCCCCGTGGGGACGGGCGCCGACAGCGACGTCGATACCGTGAACGGCGTGGCGTTCTTCTCGGCGGGAGAAGGCAGCTCCGAGATCATGAAGTGGCGGTACGGCGTCGACACGTGGGCGGGGAGCATCCGGTTCGCGGTCGGCGGAGTGGAGACCGGACTGGGCATCGGCTCGACGATAGCCTACTCGCCGCAGGCCGACCGGCTCTTCGTGGTGAACCGCGACGGCACGTCGGGTGACGGTGTCCTGTACTACCTGGATGCCCCGTCCACTGCCTCGGGCCTTACGGACTTCGCATCGACAGGGTTGCAGGTCACGATATCGAGCGCGAGCGCAGTGCGCCACAACCGCATGGCGCGCGTGCAGGCGAGCGGGGATGACTACCTCTACATCGTCGGGACGAGCGCCGCCAATGCGGGGCGTACGCAGTTGGTGAGCGCGCTCACCACCACGCCTGTGCTTCAGGAGGCACCCGGATTCCCGTTCACCTGGGGCTACTACCAGCTCGATGATGGGTGCGCTCTCGAGTGGGACGGGGAGGGCACGCTCTACGCGATCCAGGGCGGTGGCCGCCCGGACCTCTCGTGGCGGGCGGTTCCTTCGGATCCGGTTGCCGACGTCGGGACCTATCGGTGGTGGAACGAGTGGGGTTACTACAACGACTGGTACTCCTATCCGGTAGGCACGTCGTTGGCGTTCGCATGGACGGATCCGGGACCGTTCCTCGGCTCCGGATACGTCGGCGAGGGTTCCATCGTCACCGGGTCCTTCGCGCCCGATGAGAGCGTCTACCGGCTCGGCGAGATCGCGTGGACCGGGAGCAGTCCCGCGGACACGAGCGTGCGATTCGACCTGCAGGGCTTCTCGGCGGGTACCTGGAGCGACATCGCGGGATACACCGACATGGCGGGTCCGGCGAACCTCCGCGACATCGACATCGAGGGATGGGACGCCTTCCGTGTCGTGACTCAGCTGTACTCGCCCATGCACAACTCAACGCCCCTGGTGTACTCGATCACGGTCACGTCCGAGTACGAGTCGTTCACGCCGGGCGGCTCCCTGACGTGCGTCAACTGCCATAACGTGCATCTGGCCGAGAAGGGAAGCGGCGTCTGGGACCTGGCCCGCGTGGCCGATCCCGATGACACGCGCTCCGGCTTCACGGGGACCACGACCGCGTTCTGCCTGACCTGCCACGACGGGACCGCTCCTGAGGCAACGGCCGCGATGGGCGCGTTCGTTCCCTACAGCGTCTCGTTCTCCGACATGTCCGGCTACCCGGCTTTCGAGGGCTGGGATAAGACGGTCGCCGGCGCGGACTTCATGTCCTCAGCGCATGCCACCACCTCGGGAGTGCGAGCGCTGTGCGAGACATGCCACGACCCGCATGGCTCGGACAACCGGAGCCTCCTTGCGTGGACGCGCCCGGCGGGCTTCGTCGCGGGCACTGCGGGCGAGCGTGACAACAGCTCATCTGCAGCCACGGGCTCCAACCTGTGCTTCCAGTGCCATGGGAACGGGGTCCTCGGTACGGCGGCGCCGGGCGCCCCCGACATCGCGACGAGCGTATCGCTAGCACGCGGGCACAATGTCGGTGACTACATCGGCCGGCACGACGACCGCGAGACGATGCCATCCGCGACCGATCGGCACATCGAGTGTGCCGATTGCCACGATCCGCACGCGGCCCGCGCGGGGACGCATACGCTCGGCACGAGCGAGGCGGGTCCTGCGTTGCAGGGCGCCACCGGCGCTGCGCCGACCTGGAGCTCCGCGCGTTGGACGACTGCAGTGAGCTGGGAGGTCACCCGTGTGATCGGAGAAGGCGGCCTGGAGGCGTACGTCTGCATGCGGTGCCACGGCAAGACCTCGATGGGTATCCGCTTCACCGTCCCATCTGACCCCACGCTCGGAGGCAGCTCGACGTTCTCGTACTATGAGACGGACCTGGCTCGCGAGTTCAACCCGGCCAACCAGAGCGGACACAACATCGTTGGCTCGCAGTCGGACTGGCCGAAGGAGGGTGCCGCTGACGGCCTGGCATACTCGTGGCCGTTCCCTTCCGACGCCGCGGCGTTCCGCTCGGGTACGGGTCTCACCAAGGACAGTCGGCTGACGTGCACGGACTGTCACACGTCCGAAGCGGGCGGGGCAGTCGGACCGCACGGCTCACAGTACCCGTTCGGTCTCGTCGCCGACGGGGTCTACGATTCGTTCTCGGGAACGTACAAACGCTGGTACGAGACCCGGCTCGAGGAATGGAACGACGAGTTCCTATGCGGCCGATGTCATGTCATGGGCTCGAACAACGTTCACCGCCTGTCCGCGACGCTCCAGTACAACAACCACCGGTACTTCACGTGCGCATCGTGCCACGTCAGCATCCCGCACGGTTGGCAGCTGCCCCGCCTGCTGCGCGAGGACGCGGTCCTCGAGCTGAGCCCGTATATCCGGAGCACGCGCCACATCATCGACCCGGACAACTCCTCCTACGTGTGGAGCGGCGACCTGGACGAGTTCTCTGCCGAGCCGCACACGCCGACGGGCTGGCAGTCGAGCGACTGCGCCGCGTACTGTCACGTGCACAACGCTCGGCACGAGTCGCCGTGGCAGATCACTCCCTGGTCACCGTAGGACATCCGCTACGCGAGCGCGCACTGCGGCGCTCACGGCCGTGGTGCCTCCGAGGAAGGCGTAGTCGTCGATCTGCCAGCGGTGCGCGATGAGCGCCCGCTCGGTGTCGCCGCTCAGGCGGCGCGGATCGGTGATGAGCACCACCGAGCCTTGCAGACCCTGCAGCACCGAGCCCGACAACGCATCGGGGAAGTTCTCACCGCTCGCGATCGCGAGCCCGTTCCAGTGGACGTCCAGCGCTCGTGCTGCAGTCGCCCACTCGGCGATCGCTACTGCGGTCGCATAGCGGTTGACGCCCGCGTGGCGCGTCACATCCGCTGTCCCGAGCCGTGTACGCAGGGCGGTCTCGAACGCCGCCGACACGACCGTCTTGCCGCCCAGGATGTGGCCGCTCGTCACCCCGACGTCGGTCATGCACGCGCGCAGTGCGCTGTCCAGCCCGCTCCGCGGGTTCACGAGGAGCACCGGCATGGTGTGGCGTGCCGCGATCGGGGACGCGGTGAGCGCGTCGGGAAAATTCTCGCCCGTGGCGAAGAACGCCGATGCGAGGGGCGCTCCCGAGATCTGGCGTGTCCTGCGCGCGATCTCGCGCGCGGTCGCGTAGCGGTCAGCGCCCGCCACACGGTGCACGTTCGCGGTGCCGAGCTTCGCGCGGAGCGCCGAGAGGACCGCGTCGCTCACCGCTGAGCTCCCGCCGACTACGTACGCGGTGCGTGCACCCAGGCGGCCGACCTCGGTGAGCACCTCTGCCGGCAGGCTGTCGGGCGGCGTCAGCAGGATGGGGCCGCCAAGCGCCCCAGCCAGCGCCGAGGCGCCGAGCGCGTCGGGCCAGTTGTATGCCGTAGCGATCACCACTGCGGGTGCCGTGGCCGGGAACGCCGCCTTGGAGATCTCGATGGACGTCAAGATCCGGGTGGATCCCGCGATGGGCATGAACAGCGGTGTCTTCTTGGCGAGCGCTGCATCGAGGCCTGTGATCGTCGCGTCAGGCGCAACGGGGATGTCCTGCGCGTCCGCGACGCTCGTATGGACGTCGTCGTACCACTCGGAGATGTAGACGCCGGACGGGTCGGTGAACTTCATGCGGTACGTCTCGGCTGATGCGACGAAGTCGAACAGGTACGAGCCGTCCGCGAGCGTCGCCATCGCGTTCGAGAGCCGCCACGTGCCTCCGTCGTCGAACCATAGCTGCACCTGGATGTCGGCGAGCGGTACGCCGTCCGCGTTCGTCACCGTGCCGGACATGCTGCCGACCTTGAGCATGGCGGCATCGATCCCTCCCGTGTCCGTGGCGGGGGCGACGGCCACGGTCGTGGAGTCGTCGTAGAAGCGGACGTCGTCGTAGAACGAGAACCCGTAGCCGGTGTCACCGCCCATGTAGCCGATCACGTACTCTCCGGTCTCGAGGGTGAGCGAGTAGGTGCCGTCGGCGGCGGTGAACGTGAGATCCACGAGGTCCGGCTCATCCACCGCTCCGGGCAGGTACGCGCTGACTTCGATGCCCTCGATGGGGAGGCCGCTGATCGCGTCCCGGACGGTCCCGGACACCGTTCCTCGCGGGGCGAGCGTCGCGTCAAGATCGTCCACGACCTGGCCCGGGGACAGGGTCAGCGGGGTGGCCGAGGCACGCGTGTACGTGTCGTTCCACCATTCAGCGCCGAGCACCCCGTTCTCGTCGGAGAAGCGGAGGATGTAGGTACCCGGAGGCAGTCCGAGCCGCCACACGCCGTCGGCACCGGCGCTCCATGTCCGGTCAGGCACCCACTCCGACCCCTCGAGGCGGAACGCCTCCACCAACCCGCTGCCGAGCGGGCCAGCCGCGGCGAAGATGGTGCCCGAGAGGTGCGCGAGTTGCGTCAGCGTGGCGTCGACGCTCGCGAGCGTCTCGCCGGCGTCCAGCAGCAGCGTCGTGGCTTCGGCAGGCGTGCTGACATCATCGTAGAACTCGGGCACGTAGCGCTCGAGCCCGTCCATGAACCCCACGATGTATCCCGTCGATGTGCCGGGGAACGTCGCGGCCGGCAGATCATAGCGACCGTCCGCGCCGGTCAGGACCCAGCCGATGATGTCGCCTTCCTCACCGCCCGGCGGGACCGGCGTGTACAGCGAGACCTCGACGTTCTGTATCGGGTCTCCCGATTCGCTCCTGACGATGCCCGAGATGGTCCCTTGCGAGAAGACCAGGTTCCCGGTCTCGCTTGCCGTGATGTCGTCGGCGAGGGTTAGCGACGGCTTGTTCCAGCCGTAGACGTCACGGTAGGCGTCGGTCGGGTACCGCGCTCTGATTCGGTAGTCTCCCGGCATCGCCTTGAACGAGAACGTGCCGGTGTCGTCCGTGTACACGTCGAAGTACGTGTCGTACCAGCCGGGATTCCGATAGCCGAGCAGCGTGACGTCCGCGTTCTGTACCGGTGTGTCACCGCTGGCACCGTCTGCGTTCTCATAGACATGGCCGCTGATCAGGATGGCGACATCGAGCGTGACATCGCAGATCGCCGACTCAGCGATGCCGAGCGAGACCTCTGCCGCCTCGTCGTCGAACGCTTTGTCCGGCCAGTACTCGGGCGCGTACGGGCTGGCGAGCGGCGGATCGACACGCAGTATGAAGGCGCCGCCCGCTCCCAGAGAGATCGTGTAGTCGCCGTTCACATCGCTGAGCCCCTCTGCCACGTAGGACATAGGCCCGAGCGACGGCGCCGTGTACGCCATCACGCGCACGCCGGGGACCGGTGTCGAGCCGTCGGGAGCGACCACCGTCCCGGTGATGACGGCGGGCGGTGCGGCCGCCGTGGGTGCCGGCACGGACAGCGCGAGCATGAAGCAGACGAGGACGACCGATGCCGCCCGGTGCAGACGTGACGATCCGGCCATGGCGGGCCCCCTCTCAGCACCACCGCATATCGCAGTTCGTCCCCATCGAGAGAGGAGAACGAACGCCCGCTGGCGGAAGAGAGTGGAAACCGATACGGGGCTACGGGATCTGTATGAACGTGTCCGGCGTCCGGATCGGGTAGTAGCCCCAGCTGTGCTCACTGATGGTCTGCGCCGGCAACAGGGCCGTCGTGCTGACGGCAGCGTGCGTCGAATGGCATGTGGAGCAGCGCGACGTCCCGGCCGTGTACCCCCCGTGCGGGTTCATGCTTGGGAGGCTGAGAGAAGCAAAGGTCAGACCAGACGCACATTACCCAGCATCGATCCCGCTCCGGGGCGACTGCTCCTGCTGTGCGGTCCAAGACGGGGAGAGCGCGTCCTCAGCCATCGCGTGGTTCGGGCGTCTGCCATCGCTCCAGCCACCACGCGACCGAGCGGTTCAGCTCGTGCGTGAAGGGCGCGGCGAACTTGCGGCGATAGACGACGTCCGCGTACGAGCGTGCGCCCGCCTTCAGGCCGCCGGATGCGAACGTCTCGGCCAGCTCGCGCAGCGTGGCGTCGCGCTCCCCGGCGGACAGGCGGTGGTAGCGGTCCCGCATCACCATGTTCCGTGTCATGCGCGGCTGCACCGGCCGGTCGAGCGCCGGTCTGCCGAGGCAGAGCATCGCGACCGGGAAGGCATGCCGCGGCAGCTCGAGCAGATCGCTCACCTCTTCCGCACGCTCCATGATGTCGCCGATGTAGCACGAGCCGATGCCGAGCGACTCGGCGGCGATGACCGCGGTCTGGGCGGCGATCAGCGCGTCGGAGCAGGCGAGCATGAGGTCGCCCGGACCGGGCGCGTCGCGGTGCTCGACGCCCTCGAGCGACCAGACGTCGCCGTGCTCGAAGAGGTCGATCCACTTCTGGTAGTCGGCCACGAACACGAGCACCCATGGGGCTTTGGCGATGAAGGGCTGGTCGTCGCAGATCACCGCGAGCCGGTCTTTCAGCCGCTGATCGCCGACCTCGATGATCGAGTACAGCATGAGGTTGCCCGCGGTCGGCGCACGCATCGCGGCGTGCAGCACCGCATGGCGCTCCTCCGGCGTGAGGGACGTCTCGGCGTACACGCGGGTGGACGTGCGCGCATCGATGAGTTCGAGGGTCGGGTTCACGGTCACCGCCTCCGTGGTCACAGGCCCGGGCAAGCAGGGTACAACCTATGACGCTATCATGCGGGTATGCATACGTCCCACCCTGACTTGCATAAGGAGACCGGCATGCCGAGGAAGACCATCGTCGTCGCGCTCGGAGGCAACGCGCTTTTGCGGCGCAGCGACCCGATGACCGTGGAAGCGCAGCGCGCCAACGTGCGTGTCGCGGCGCAGGCGCTCGCGCCGCTTGCCGAAGAGCACGCGCTCGTGCTCGCGCACGGCAACGGCCCGCAGGTCGGACTGCTCGCGCTGCAGGCCGCTGCCTTCCGCGACGTCGAGCCCTATCCGCTCGACGTCCTCGGCGCTCAGACGCAGGGCATGATCGCGTACATGCTCGAGCAGGAGCTCGGCAACCTGGTGCCGTACGAGAAACGGATCGCGACCATCCTCACGATGGTGCGCGTGGACCCGGCCGACCCGGCGTTCGCGGATCCCACGAAGTTCGTCGGGCCCGTCTACCCGCAGGCCGAGGCGGAGCGGCTGGCCGCCGAGAAGGGATGGGTCTTCAAGCCCGACGGCGACCTGTGGCGGCGCGTGGTCGCATCGCCCGAGCCACAGCAGATCTTCGAGATCGACGCGATACGGTGGCTTATCGAGAAGGGCGCGGTCGTCATCTGCACGGGCGGCGGCGGCATCCCGACGATGTACCGCCAGGGCGACGAGCGCACGCTCGTGGGCGTCGAGGCCGTGATCGACAAGGACCTCGCGAGCGAGCTGCTCGCGCGGACGCTCGGCGCCGACCTCTTCGTGATGGCCACCGATGCCGAGGGCGTCTACGCCGATTGGCGCACCCCGGAGCAACGTCTGCTCGGCTGGGTGACGCCCGAAGACCTTGCCGCGTACGAGTTCGCTGCGGGCTCGATGGGACCCAAGGTCGAGGCGGCGACCCGCTTCGTGCGGGCCACGGGCAATCGCGCCGCCATCGGACGGCTCGAGGACATCGGCGCCATCGTCGACGGGGCCGCGGGGACGAACGTCGTGGCCAGGCTCCCGGAGTCGTGAACCCACTGCCGCGAGGCACCCGGGAAGGTATGATAGGCGCGAGGGGCTCGACGCGCTGATCGGGTTCGGGGAGGAGACGGCGTGTATCGAGAGATATTCGAGAACCGTCACGTCGTCATGTTCATCATCGACCCGGCGACCGGCGAGATCGTCGACGCCAACGCGGCGGCCGAGCGCTTCTACGGCTGGTCGCGCGAGACGCTGCGCACGATGCGCATCACCGAGATCAACGCGCTCTCACCCGCTGAGGTACAAGCCGAGATGGACCGCGCCCGCACCGAGCGCCGCAAGCAGTTCTACTTCCCGCACCGGCTCGCCGACGGCCGCGTCCGCAACGTCGAGGTCTACAGCGGCCCGGTGGAGATCGACGGACGCTCGCTCCTGTACTCCTTCGTCTTCGACATGACCGAGCGCGAGGACGTCCAGCGCGAGCTGGCAACCGAGGCGATCAAGCGCAGGGTGCTCGTCGAGCAGGCCAGGGACGGGATCTGCCTGATCGGTCCGGACCGTTCCGTGATCGAGGCGAACCGCAGCTTCGCGGAGATGCTCGGTCGTGAGCTCGACGACGTGATCGGCATGCACCCGTGGGAGTGGGACGCGCGCCTCGACACCCGCGAGGCGGTGCTCGACCTCTGGCCGGAGATGACGCACGAGGCCGCGATATTCGAGACGCAGTGGCGGCGCGCGGACGGCACGCTTCTCGACGTCGAAGTGAGCGCGACCCCCATCGAGATCGCGGGTGAGCGCTGCGTCATGAACATGTGCAGAGACATGACACGGCGCAAGGCCGCGGAAGAGCGTGCGCGTCGCTGGGAGCGGGTGTTCGACACCGCCGAGTTCGGCCTCGCGCGCGTCTCGACCGAAGACGACACGTTCCTCGAGGTGAACCGGGCGTTCGCCGAGGAGCGCGGCTACACACCCGGGGAGCTCGTCGGCCAGTCGCTCTTCGCGCTCTATCCGCCCGAACGGCGTGAGTCGGCGGCGAAACACGTGCGGACGATCGACAAGCGCGGCCACCTGCGGTTCGAGACGGAGCATTGGCGCAAGGACGGGACGAGCTTCCCGGTGCTCCTCGAGGTGGCGACCGTGCCCGATGCGCAGGGCCGTCCGGAAAGCCGGGTGGTGTACGCGATCGACATCAGCGACCGGAAGGCCGCCGAGGTCGAGCTCCAGCACGTCAACGCCTCGCTCGAGGAACAGGTCCGCGCGCGGACCGAGGAGCTCGAACGCGCCGTCACCGAGCTGACGGACGCCAATGCGCAGCTCGTGGAGGCCAACGAGGTCAAGTCGCGATTCCTGCGCTCGATGAGCCACGAGCTGCGGACGCCGCTCAACTCGATCATCGGCTTCTCGGACATGCTGCTGCGCGAGCTCGCCGGTCCCGTGGAGGACGAGCAGCGCCGGCAGCTCGAGATGATCAACCATTCGGGCCGGCATCTGCTCGCGCTCATCAACGACGTCCTCGACCTCTCGCGCATCGAAGCCGACCGGCTCGTGCTCGAGTGGGATGATGTGGCGCCGGGCGCAGTGGCGCGGGAGGCGTTCTCGGCCATCGTCCCGAGCGCCGCCGAGAAGGGCGTCGAGTTGACGCTCGCGGTCGGCGACGAGCTCGACGACGCGGTGATCCGCACGGACTCGCGCCGCGTGCGGCAGATCCTGCTCAACCTGCTCGGCAACGCCGTCAAGTTCACGTCGGAGGGCTCGGTGACGCTCGAGGTCCGCCGCGCCGCGCCCGGCATGGTCGCGTTCGCCGTGACCGACACCGGCCCTGGCATCCCCGTCGAACGCCACGAGGACATCTTCGGCGAGTTCACCCAGCACGAGCACGGGCTCGACCCCGAGGAGCGCGGGACGGGTCTGGGGCTTGCGATCTCGCGGGGGCTTGCCGTGCTGCTCGGCGGTGCGGTCACGCTGCGCAGCGCGCCCGGCGAGGGCTCGACGTTCACGCTGCTGCTGCCGGAGCGGACGGCTTCAGCCGAGGAGAGCGACGAGAACCGCTGACGGCCCGGGTCACTCCGCGTCGGCGGAGGGCTTCTCGGCGCCGATCATGACGCGTCCGGCCTCCACGCGCACCTCGTAGGTGGTGAGCGGCCGCGGGTGGCGCAGGGCGTCGCCCACCGCCTCGAGCACCCCGGTCCAATCGGTCCAGCGAACGACGCTGCCGTCGGTGACGTCGAACTGCGACGCGTGCAGCGGGCAAGTGACCACGGAGCCCTCGAGCGTGCCCTTGAGCAGGTTTCCGCCCATGTGCGGGCAGCGCGCCTGCGTGGCGTAGAAGTCGTCGTCCACACGGGCGAGCAGCACCGTCTTGCCGTGCGCCTCCACGCCGGTCATTCCTCCCGGTGCGAGCGCGTCGCTGCCGAGAACATCGACGAACCCGTCCATGCGACCCTCCTCCATCCCGCGCCGTGGGTGTCTGCCCGGTTCCTACCCGTGGGACAACGGGTTTCACGCCGGGGCGTCGCGCGCAGCCAGCCCCGCGGCCGTCTCGAGCACGAGCAGCGCGGCGAGACGCACCGTGCGCCCATCGGTCGCATCGGCCGCCGCATCCACCTCGGTGACGTCGACGGCTTTCACGCGCGGGTCGCGTGCGAAGTGGAACGTGAAGGAGCGCAGCTCGTCGGCGCTGATGCCTCCCGGTGCGGCCGCATGGCAGCCCGGGACGGCGGCGCGATCGCAGACGTCGACGTCGAGGTCCACATAGACGGGCCGCCCGCCGGCGCCCGCGACGGCCAGCGCGCGCGCGGCCACCTCGGCCACCGGGCTCTCCCGCAGCGCTTCGCGCCCGATCACCGTTATCCCGAGCTCACGGGCCCGCTCGGCGTACGCCCGGGAGTTGGAGAAATCGGCGATGCCCACCTGCACCACGTTCGCGCCGGGCAGGCCGGCCTCGATGAGGCGGCGCACGGGCGAGCCGTTGGAGACGCCGTCGCGCAGGTCATGGTGCGCGTCGAGCGTGATGAGCCCCCAGGCGCCGAGGTCGTCATCGGCAAGCGCGTCCATGGCCGAGAAGGTGATCGAGTTGTCGCCTCCGATGGCGACGAGCAGGCGCGCGCGGCCGAGCGCGCCGCGGAGCGCGGCGCGTACGCGCGCCTCGCCGTCGGGTCCGTCGGGCTCCGGCACGTCGCCGAGGTCGACGGCGGAGAGCGCGGCGATGTCGACGCCGCGGCTCGCCGCGAACGTCGAGTACCGGCCGAGGGCCTCGCGCACGGCTGCTGGGGTGGTGTGCGCTTCGGACGGAGAGATCGAGGTCTCGTGAGCGGGGACGCCGATGATCGCGAGGTCGACCGCGCCCTCCGCGGAAGCCCGCGTGCCGAGCCACGCGCTCGCGCGCGGCCAGAGCGGGTCGTTCGGGAACGAAGAGTAGGACACGGCACGTCCGTTCTGCTCGGCAGGCTTCCAGTATATGGGCTATCGTCGAGTATGTACCACGGAGCGCCGCGGTCTATGTGGGGCGGAGGGCACGCCGCGTGCCGCGCGTCGAACCCGTCGTCCCGCTCACGAGGGAGGCGAGCGATCAGGATGCATGACGCGATCGTCGCAGGGGAGCGCCCGCTCTCGATCGACGAGGTCGTGGCCGTCGCGCGGGACCGCGCGCCGGTGCGCATCTCGGCAGGAGCGCTCGAGCGCATGGCGGAGACGCGGGCGCACGTCGACCGGCTCGCTCGTTCGGGGGAGCCCGTGTACGGCGTCAGCACCGGCTTCGGCGCGCTCGCCACCACCTACATCGAGCCCGAGAAGCGCACGCGCCTGCAGCGGTCGCTCGTGCGCTCGCATGCGGCGGGCAGCGGCGAGCCGGTCGAGGCCGAGGTCGTGCGCGCGCTCATGCTGCTGCGACTCGCGACGCTGCTCACCGGCCGCACGGGCGCGCGCCCGCTCGTGGCCGAGACGTACGCGGCGGTCCTGAACGCCGGCATCACCCCCGTCGTGCCCGAGCACGGCTCGCTCGGCTGCTCGGGCGATCTCGCCCCGCTCGCCCACTGCGCGCTCGTCTGCATGGGCGAGGGCGAGGCGTTCGCCCCCGACGGGCATCGTGCGCCCGCGCCTGAAGCGCTCGGCGCCGCCGGCATCGAGCCGCTCGAGCTGGCCGAGAAGGAAGGCCTCGCGCTCATCAACGGCACCGACGGGATGCTCGGCATGCTGGCGCTCGCGATCGCGGACCTGCGCCTCCTCGCGACCACGGCCGACGTGGCCGCCTCGATGAGCCTCGAGGCGCTTCTCGGCACCGACCGCGTGCTCGCGGAAGACCTCATCGCGCTGAGGCCGCACCCGGGGCAGGCCGCCGCCGCTCGCACCATGCGTCGGGTGCTCGAGGGCTCGGGGATCATCGCCTCGCACCGCGACGACGACCCGCGGGTGCAGGACGCGTACTCGCTGCGGTGCGCGCCGCAGGTGACAGGCGCGCTGCGCGACACGCTCGTGTACGCGGTGAGCGTGGCGGAGCGCGAGCTCGCCTCGGCCATCGATAACCCCGTGGTGCTGCCCGACGGCCGGGTGGAGTCCAACGGCAACTTCCACGGCGCACCGGTCGCCTACGCGCTCGACTTCCTCGCGATCCCCGTGGCCGACGTCGCGTCGATGAGCGAGCGCCGGACCGACCGGATGCTCGATGTGTCGCGCAGTCACGGGCTGCCGCCGTTCCTTGCCGACGACCCCGGGGTGGACTCGGGGCACATGATCGCGCAGTACACGCAGGCAGGCATCGTCGCCGAGCTCAAGCGCCTGGCCGTGCCCGCGAGCGTGGACTCGATCCCGTCCTCGGCCATGCAGGAAGACCACGTCTCGATGGGGTGGTCGGCGGGGCGCAAGCTGCGCCGCGCGATCGAGGGGCTCTCTCGCGTGCTCGCGGTCGAGGTCCTCACGGCCGCGCGGGCGCTCGACCTGCGCGCGCCGCTCGGGCCCGCGGCGGCGACCGCGGCCGTGCGCGACCTGCTGCGGACGCGCGTCGCGGGGCCCGGACCGGACCGCTGGCTTGCTCCCGAGGTCGAGGCGGCGCGCGAGCTCGTGGCGAGCGGCGCGGTCCTCTCGGCGGTCCAGGCGGTCATCGGCGAGCTGGAGTAAGGGGAGGAGAAGGCGATGAGCGAGGGCGCACGCCCGGTCCGCGCGCCGCGCGGGACGGAGCTTACGGCGCAGGGATGGCCGCAGGAAGCCGCCATGCGCATGCTGATGAACAACCTCGACCCCGAGGTGGCCGAGCGACCCGATGACCTCATCGTCTACGGCGGCTCCGGCAAGGCCGCGCGCGACTGGAAGAGCTTCGATGCGCTCGTGCGCACGCTCAGGACGCTGAAGGCCGACGAGACGATGCTCGTGCAATCGGGCAAACCCGTGGGCGTGATGCGGACGCACGAGTGGGCGCCGCGCGTTCTCATCGCCAACAGCAACCTCGTGGGCGAGTGGGCGACTTGGGAGGAGTTCCGTCGCCTCGAGGCGATGGGCCTGCTGATGTACGGCCAGATGACGGCCGGGAGCTGGATCTACATCGGCACGCAGGGCATCCTGCAGGGCACGTATGAGACGTTCGCGGCGGTGGCCGCCAAGCGCTTCGGCGACACGCTCGCGGGCACGCTCACGGTGACCGGCGGATGCGGCGGCATGGGCGGCGCGCAGCCCCTCGCCGTCACGATGAACGAGGGCGTCGTGCTCGTCGTGGAGGTGGATGCCGCGCGGCTCGAGCGCCGGGTGCGCGACCGCTACCTGGACGAGTGGACGATCGACCTGGACGATGCGCTCGCCCGGGTCCTCTCGGCCAAGGCGGAGCGGCACGCGCTCAGCGTGGGGCTGGAAGGCAACTGCGCCGAGGTGCTGCCCGAACTGCTGCGTCGCGGCGTGGCGGTGGACATCGTGACCGACCAGACCTCCGCGCACGACCCGCTGCGCTATCTGCCCGTCGGCGTGAGCGTGGCCGAGTGGGACGAGTACGCCGCGCGCGCCCCCGAGGAGTTCATCGACCGCGCCCGAACGTCGATGGCGCGCCACGTCGAGGCGATGGTGGGCTTCATGGATGCGGGCGCCGAGGTCTTCGACTACGGGAACTCCATCCGCAAGGAGGCCGAGCTCGGCGGCTACGGCCGGGCCTGGGAGTTCCCCGGCTTCGTGCCCGCCTACATCCGGCCGCTCTTCTGCGAGGGCAAAGGCCCGTTCCGCTGGGCCGCGCTCTCCGGCGACGCCGCGGACATCCGCGCCACCGACGCGGCGATCCTCGAGCTCTTCCCGGAGAACGAGGCGCTCCGCCGGTGGATAGAGCAGGCTGCCGAGAAGGTCGCGTTCCAGGGGCTGCCGTCGCGCATCTGCTGGCTCGGCTACGGGGAGCGCGACCGGGCGGGCCTGCGCTTCAACGAGATGGTCGCCGACGGTCGCCTGACGGCGCCCATCGTCATCGGGCGCGACCACCTCGACTGTGGCAGCGTGGCATCCCCGTACCGGGAGACCGAGGGCATGCTCGACGGGAGCGACGCCATCGCCGACTGGCCGGTGCTGAACGCGCTCGTGAACGTCGCGTCGGGCGCCACGTGGGTCTCGTTCCACCACGGCGGCGGCGTGGGCATCGGCCGCTCGCTGCATGCCGGGCAGGTGACCGTGGCCGATGGCACGGAGCTGTCCGCCGCCAAGATCGAGCGCGTGCTCCAAAACGACCCGGGCATGGGCGTCGTCCGGCACGTCGACGCGGGCTACGAGCGCGCGGTCGAGGTGGCCGAGAAGACCGGGGTGCGGGTCCCGATGCGCGAGGGCGGGGAGCGATCGTGACCGCGACGCTCTTCTCGGCCATCGGCGAGCTCGTCACCAACGATCCCGCGCTCGGGGACGGTTCGGCGCTCGGCATCGTGCGCGACGCGGCGCTCGTGGCCGAGGACGGTCGCGTCGTCTGGGTGGGGAGCGCTGACGAGGCGCCTGCCGCAGACGAGCGGGTGGACCTCGGCGGTCGAGCCGTCGTCCCGGGCTTCGTGGACAGCCATACGCACCTCGTGTTCGCCGGCGAGCGGTCGGCCGAATTCGCCGCGCGCATGGCCGGCGAGCCGTACACGGGCGGCGGCATCATGACGACGGTGGCGGCGACCCGCGCGGCGTCCGATGCCACGCTACGCGCCAACGCGCGCCGGCTGCACGCCGAGATGACGGCATCGGGCACGACGACGATCGAGGCGAAGAGCGGCTACGGGCTCACCGTCGATGATGAGCGGCGCCTGCTCTCGATCTCGCGCGAGCTGACCGCCGAGACGACCTTCCTGGGGGCGCACGTGGTGCCCGCCGAGTCCGCGGCGGATCGCGCCGGGTACGTCGCGCTCGTCTGCGGGGCGATGCTCGACGCGTGCGCGCCGCACGCGCGGTGGATCGACGTCTTCTGCGATGTCGGGGCGTTCGGCGAGGACGAGGCGCGCGCCGTGCTCGCGGCTGGCGCCGCGGCCGGTCTCCTACCGCGGCTGCACGGCAACCAGCTCGCGCGCGGGCCGGGCGTGCGGCTGGCGGTCGAGCTCGGCGCGGCGAGCGTCGACCACTGCAACCACCTCACCGAGGATGATGTCGAAGCCCTCGCCTCCTCGGCCACGGTGGCGACGCTGCTGCCCGGCGCCGACTTCTCGACGCGGGCTCCGTACGCCGACGCTCGTCGCCTGCTCGACGCGGGCGCCACGGTCGCGCTCGCGACCGACTGCAACCCGGGGTCGTCGTACGTGACCTCGATGCCGCTTGTGATCGCGCTGGCGGTCAGGGAGATGCGGATGACGCCCGGCGAGGCGCTGTGGGCGGCGACG
The DNA here is from genome assembly GCA_030019445.1 of Anaerosomatales bacterium. Lineage (GTDB taxonomy): Bacteria > Actinomycetota > Coriobacteriia > Anaerosomatales > Anaerosomataceae > JASEEU01. Next base: position 143,206 of record JASEEU010000002.1, read on the forward strand.
GCAGGCGGCGCGGCGGCGTTGCGCCGGGACGATGTCGGTCGCCTCGGCCCGGGCGCGCGTGCCGACCTCGCGGCGCTCGATGCGCCGTCATACGTGCACCTTGCGTACCGCCCGGGCGCGCCGCTCGTGGCGGACGTCTTCACAGGCGGCCGAACGGCCGTGACGGACAAGGAGTGAGCATGGACAAGCAGTTCCTCTCGGCGGAGATCGCATCGGCCATGCGGGCGCACGACAAGCCGCGGCTCTCGATCCTGCGTCTCGTGAAGAACGAGATCGACACGAAGGAGAAGGAGAGCGGCTCCGAGCTCGCGCCCGAAGACGTGGTCGCCGCGCTCAAGAAGGTGCTCAAGCAGACGGGCGAGACGCTCGAGGCCTCCGAGAAGGCCGGCACGAACGCCGAGCGCACAGCACTCCTCAAGCAGCAGGTGGAGATCCTGAGCGGCTACCTGCCCGCGCAGGTCACCGGCGACGAGCTCGCGGCGATCGTCGAGCGGGTGATCGCCGAGGGCGGGCTTACAGAGAAGCGCGACATGGGACGCGCGATCGGGCGGGTCGTGGCCGAGTGCGGCGGCAACTGCGACAAGGCCGAGGTAGCGCGGCTCGTGGGTGCGCGGCTCGGCTGAGCCGCCGCACGGGACCGAGAGCGCTCGCGCTCGCTCGTGGCGCCGCCACCCCGCCCGCGTCCGCGTGCGATTGGGCTCGACACCGCCGGGGCACCCTCTACGCGAAGGGTCTCTGTGCTCGGAAGGAGGTGCGACCCCGTGTCGGACGTGGACAGAGAGGCGTATCGGCAGAAGGCGGAGGCCGAGCTCGATCGCATGAAGGCCGAGGTCGACGCCGCAAAGGCGCGGGCGAAGGAAGCGGGCGCTGATGCGAGGATCCGGCTCGGCGAGCAGGCCGACGAGATGGAGAGCGTCTGGGAGCGTGCGCGCGCACGGTTCGATGAGATGGCCGAAGCGGGCGAAGACGCGTTCGAGGACGCGCGCGAGCGATTCGAGGGCGCGTGGGACGCGCTCACGTCGCGGGTGACGGGCGACGATTAGCGCTCATAGCCGATCAGGACGCCGAGAAGCGCCGGTCGCGGTATCCACGCGGCCGGCGCTTCTGACCGGGTACGCCTTATGCGGTCTGCGCCTCGGCGCGACGCGCTGAGCGCTGCCGGTCGAGGCGGCGCTTGTTCACCTTCTCAAGCTCGACGGCCCAGAAGACCACCGTGGACATCGCGAGCGCGGCGCCGAGCTCAGGCAGCGAGAGCGCCTCGGTCTTGAAGACCGGCTGCAGGAACGGGACGTAGATGGTGGCGAGCTGGGCGCCGATCGTGAGCGCGACGGCGCCGAGCATCGGGCGGTTCGAGCCGAGCCCGAGCTGGAAGAGCGATCGACGGTCGCTCCTGATGGCGAGCGCGTGGCCCATCTGGCTGAAGCAGAGCACGGTGAAGACCATCGTCTGCCAGTGCAGGTCGAGCTCCATCGCCACGGCCTGGGTGATGAGGGACGCGCCTCCCATGAGGAGACCGACCCAGATGAGATGCACGCCGAGGCCGTCGGCGAAGATGCTCTCTTTGGGCGCCCGGGGCGGGCGCTGCATGATCGCCTTCTCGGCAGGCTCTGAGGCGAACGCGAGGCCCGGAAGCCCGTCGGTGACGAGATTGATCCACAGGATGTGGATGGGGAGCAGCGGGATGGGCAGACCCAGCAGCGGGGCGAGCAGGATCGTCCAGATCTCGCCGGAGTTGCTCGTCATGGTGTACTTGATGAACTTCCGTATGTTGTCGAAGATCTTGCGGCCTTCGCGGACCGAGGAGACGATCGACGCGAAGTTGTCGTCGAGCAGGATCATGTCCGCCGCTTCCTTGGCGACGTCGGTCCCCGTGATGCCCATGGCGATGCCGATGTCGGCGCGCTGGAGCGCCGGAGCGTCGTTCACCCCGTCGCCGGTCATCCCCACGAACTCGCCCTTGTCCTGCAACGCCTCGACGATCTTGAGCTTCTGCTCGGGTGCCACGCGGGCGTAGACGCGGACGTCTTCGACGCGCCGTTCGAAGTGCTCCAGGTCCATCGCTTCGAGCTCGCTGCCCGTCATCATGTCGTCGGGGTCGTGCGCGATGCCGATGCGTCGCGCGATCGCGAGCGCGGTGGAGGGGTGGTCGCCGGTGATCATGACGGGGACGATGCCCGCCTCGATGCAGGTGGCCACCGCGGCCGCGGCCTCGTCCCGTGGCGGATCGACAAGACCCACCAGGCCGACGAGGACGAGCTCGGACTCGAGGTCGTCGTAGTCGACCTCCGCCGGCAACGACTCGAGCCGGCGTGTGCCGAAGGCGAGGACGCGCAGACCCTTCGCAGACCACTCGTCTACGGTGGCGAGCACCGCCTCCGCGTCGAGGTCGATCTCCGAGCCGTCCACGGCGAGCGCCGCCCGTGACCGCTGGAGCACGGCCTCGGCTGCGCCCTTCGTGAATGAGACCAGACCGCCCTCGGGGTCGCGGTGCACCGTGGTCATCAGCTTGCGGTCGGAGTCGAAGGGCAGCTCGGCCGCGCGCGGCAGGCGCTCGGCGAGCGCGTTCCGTTCGTACCCGGCGTCAGCCGCGCCCTTCACGAGCGCGATCTCGGTGGGGTCGCCGAGAAGCTCCGCGTCGCCGCCGACGTCGTTGGAGAGCGCCATGCCGAGCGCGAGCGTCCGCCATCCGGCGGGGCACTGCTCGTCGCAGGCGGGAAGGGTGTCCCGACCCTCCCCGGCGATCATGACGCGTTCAGTGGTCATGCGGTTGAGCGTGAGCGTGCCGGTCTTGTCGGTGCAGATGAAGGTGACCGAGCCGAGCGTCTCGACGGCCGGCAGGTTGCGGACGAGCGAGTTCGTCTTCACGAGCTTGCGCGCGCCGAGCGCGAGGGTGACCGTCGCCACGGCGGGCAGCGCCTCAGGCACAGCCGCGACGGCGAGCGAGACGGCTGTGAGGAACATCGTCAGGACGTCGCCGCCGCGCAGCATGCCGATGACGAACACGAGCGCGCAGAGCGCGAGTGCCGCGTAGGCGAGCTGTCGGCCGAACTGCGCGAGCCGCTTCTGCAGCGGTGTCTTGGTCTCCTCGGTGCCGTGGAGCAGCCCGGCGATCTTGCCGAGCTCGGTGCCGAGGCCGATGGCGGTGACGACGCCGACCCCCCGGCCCCCGACGACCTCGGTGCCGCGGTACGCCATGTTCGTGCGGTCGCCGAGCGGGACGTCGACTTCTTCCAGCGGATCGATGTGCTTGTCGATGGGCAGCGACTCGCCGGTGAGCGCAGCCTCGGCGATGCGCAGGCGCTCGGCTTCAAGGAGCCGCAGGTCGGCGGGGACGATCCGCCCGCCGTCGAGCAGCACGACGTCGCCGAGCGTGAGCTCGGAGGCCGGGACCTCCACCACCTGTCCGCCGCGGCGCACCTGCGCCGTCACCTCGGACATCGCCTTGAGCGCTTCCATCGCCTTCTGGGCGCGGTACTCCTGCACGACGCCGATGACGGCGTTGAGCGCCACGATGACGACGATGGCGATGGCGTCGATGGACTCGCCGAGCACGGCCGAGATAATCGCTGCGCCGATGAGCAGCAGGATGAGGAAGTCGGTGAACTGCCCGAGGATCATCGAGAAGAGGCTGCGCTTCTTCCCCTCGGGCAGCGCGTTGGGGCCGAGCCGCTCAAGACGCTCCTTCGCATCTCCGGGCTCGAGGCCGCGCTCGTCCGCATCGGCGGCGTCGAGCGCCTCGGAGGTCGTGAGGGTGTGCGGGTGTTCGACGGCGTACGGGGTGCTGTCGTTCTCGGGGCCGTTGTCGGCCGGTGCGTTCGCTGGCATGCGGTCGCCTTTCTGCGCTCGGGTACGGTTTGTCGGGCGCGAAGGTCTCGCAATCGAGCGGTGTCTACGACAGCACCGGGACCATCGGGGTCCGTGATGACGGCCTGTCTCCCGGCCGGGGCCGGGCAGCTACTCCCCTTCGGAAGCGATGGTACCCGTTCGCCCTATCGCGGCACAACGAGGGTCCGACGAGCGGCGACCACGATGATCCGGGCGCCAGCGCGTGCGGTCGTCCATAATAGGGACGACGGGCGCGCCGACGGTGGCGCGAGGCACGTGAGGGAGGTCGTGATGACGGCGCTGGGTGCGTACTCGGAGGTCGGCAGGCTGCGGACGGTGCTCGTGCATCGCCCCGGGCTCGCGCTCGAGCGGCTCACCCCGCGCAATCGCGAGGAGTACCTCTTCGATGACCTGGTCTGGGTGGAGCGCGCCCGTGCGGAGCACGACGCGTTCACCGACGTGCTGCGCGATCGCGGCGTCGAGGTGCTGTGCGTGCTTGAGCTGCTGGCCGAGACGCTCGAGGCGTCCGCGGATGCACGCGAGGACACCGTGGCACGCGCGGTCTCCGCGTACACCGTCGGGCCCTCGCTCGTCCGCGAGCTCCGGGCGTTCCTGCTGGACCTTCCCCCGCGCCGGCTGGCCGAGGTCCTTATCGGCGGACTGCTCATCTCCGAGCTCGATGGCGTGGACCTCGAGGCGCTCAACCGCCACTCGCTCGGCGCGGTCCTGGCGGAGCCTTCGAGCTTCGTCCTGCCGCCACTCCCGAACACCCTGTTCACGCGGGATTCGAGCGCGTGGCTGTACGGCGGCGTCGTGCTGCCGCCGCTCTTCTGGCACGCGCGCCGGCTTGAGGTCGTGAACGTCTCGGCTATCTACCGGCACCACCCGCGCTTCGCCGAGGCGGAGTTCGACTTCTGGTATCCGCCCCAGGGCGACGCCGAACGCTTCGCGGTCGAGGACCTCGGGCAGGGCGTCTCGCTCGAGGGCGGCGACATCATGCCGATCGGCAACAAGACGGTGCTCGTGGGGATGGGCGAGCGCTCCACGGGGCGCATGGTGGAGCACATGGCGCGCTCGCTGTTCGACGCCGGCGCCGTCGAGCGCATCATCGCGTGCCGCATGCCGCAGGACCGGGCGTTCATGCACCTCGACACGGTGTTCAGCTTCGTGGACCGCGACGCCGTGACGCTCTACCCGCCGGTCATCGAGGCCATGAAGGTCTACAGCGTCCGTCCGGGCGACGCCGAGGGCGCCTTCGACATCGCCGAGGAGCGAGGGCTGCTGCCTGCCGTCGCCGACGCGCTCGACGTGCCCAGGCTGCGCGTCGTGCCCACAGGCGGCGACGTCTTCACCGCCGCGCGCGAGCAGTGGGACGACGGCAACAACGTGGTCGCCGTGGAGCCGGGCGTCGTCGTCGGCTACTCCAAGAACACGCACACCAACGCCGCGCTCAGGGCGGCCGGCGTCGAGGTCATCGAGATCGAGGGCTCCGAGCTCGGCAAGGGCCGGGGCGGCTGCCACTGCATGACGTGCCCCATCGCGCGCGACCCCGTCGAGTAGCGCGTCGGGGCGCCTTCGCGTCCTATGCTTCCATGGCCGAGAAGAACGCTTCGACGTGCGCGAGGTGCGCGGCCTTCTCGGCGGCGGGCAGGAACGACGCCTCGAACGAATTGCGCGCCAGCGTCCGCAGGTCGTCGCGCGAAAGCCCCAGCTCCCGGATGCAGGCGCGGTAGTTCTCGGCCACATACCCGCCGAAGTACGCGGGGTCGTCGGAGTTCACGGTCGCCATGATCCCCGCGTCGAGCATCCGCCTGAGCGGGTGCTCGGCAAGCGTCTCATAGACGCGCAACTTCACGTTGGAGAGCGGGCAGACGGTGAGCGGTACCCGGTCGCGCGCGAGGCGCTCGACGAGCGCGGGGTCGTCCATCGCGTGCACGCCGTGCTCGATGCGCGCCACGCCGAGAAGGTCGAGCGTGCGCCGCACGTCGTCGGCGGTGCCCTCCTCGCCGGCGTGCGCGACGGCGGCGAAGCCTTCCTCGCGTGCCCGCGTGTAGACCTCCACGAACGCCTCCGGTGGGTTGCCGACCTCGGCGGAGTCGAGCCCCACTCCCGCGATGACGTCGCGGTAGGGGAGCGCCGCCTGCAGCGTCGCCATCGCGTCGGCGGCCGGCTGGTCGCGCAGGAAGCACATGATGAGCCGCCACGTGATGCCGTGCTCCGCCGCTCCGTCGCGCAACGCCGAGACGATCCCGGAGACGACCTCGCCGAACTCCACGCCGCGGGCGGTGTGCGTCTGCGGGTCGAAGAAGGGCTCGACGTGCGTCACGCCGTCGGCCGAGGCGCGGCGCAGGTATGCCGCGGTGAGCTCGTAGAAGTCCTGCCGCGTGCGCAGGACCTCCGCGGTCTCGTAGTAGACGTCCAGGAAGCTCTGGAGGTCGTCGAAGTCGTAGGCGCGCCGCAGCTCCTCCACCGAGGAGAAGCGCAGCCCCACGCCGTTGCGGGCGGCGAGCTCGAACGCGAGCTCGGGCTCGAGGGTGCCCTCCAGGTGCAGGTGCAGTTCGGCCTTGGGCATCCGGGTCGCGATCTCCATAAGCGTTGCGGGCGTGGTCATCGCGGGTCTCCCCTCAGAGGTCGACGTCGTCGGGTGCGGGTCGCGGGTCGGCGTACCACTCGCGCTCGTCGAGGTCGTCCCCGGCGATGCGGTCGATCGGCAGCTTGAGGTAGCGCCCCGTCGCTTCCACCGCCACGGTGCCGTCGTCGAGCACGATCTCACCGGTCCCCTCGAAGATCCTGCCCGAGTCCCTGGTGATGCGGCCGAGCGCGGTCACCTCTCCATCGACCGGCACGGGCTTGCGGAATCGGACGGAAAGCTCCACGGTGACGCCCCAGGCGTCGGGGTCGCGCAGGTTCACGGCCCGGCCGATCGTCTCGTCCAGCATCGTCGATGCGATACCGCCATGCAGGCGCCCGGGATACCCCTGATGCTCCGGGCGCGGGACGAAGATGCCGAGAAGCTCGCCATCGTCGAGCTCGAGGAAGCGCGCGGACAACCCGCTCTGGTTCTCGGTGCCGCAGACGAAACACATGCGGCTGACGTTCTGGGCGGACCGTACGCTGCGCTTCATGCACATCCTCTCGCCGGGTGGCTCGATTGTATCGTGCCCCGCCGGACCCGCGTCCATGCGCCACCCGTCGGGGCTGGTTATGCGACACTATCGGGCATCGTGACGGGAGGAGGAAGAGTGCCTGCGGGCGTCATCGGGCCTTACTCCGCGGGATTCGCGCTCGGCGCGAGCCTCATCATCGCTATCGGCGCGCAGAACGCGTTCGTGCTGCGGCAAGGCCTGCGGCGCGAGCACGTGCTTGCCGTCGTCGTGACGTGCACGCTCTGCGATGTGGCGCTCATCGCCCTCGGCGCCGCCGGCTTCGGCTCCCTTGTCCGGGCGTTCCCCGCGGTGACCGCCATCGCCGCGTGGGGCGGGGCCGCGTTCCTGTTCGTCTACGGCGCGCTCTCGTTCCGATCGGCCGCGCGCACCGAGGCGCTCCATGTGGCCGAGAAGCCCACGCGCGCGCTCCCTTCGACCGGGGCGGCGATCGCGGCGACGCTCGCGCTCAGCCTGCTCAATCCGCACGTCTATCTCGACACGGTCGTTCTGCTCGGCAGCGTCGCAGCCCAACACCCGGCCGCGGAGCGTCTGGCGTTCGCGCTGGGAGCGATGAGCGCCTCGGCGGCGTGGTTCGTCGGCCTCGGTTACGGTGCGCGGTTGCTGGCGCCGCTGTTCGCGAAGCCGCGCGCGTGGCGCGTCCTCGACGTCGCGATCGGGGCCATCATGTGGTGGATCGCCGCGAGTCTCGTGTGGGGACAGCTCGGGAGGTAGGCCGCGCCGCCCGGGTACGATACCATCGGCGGACCGTTTCCTACGCTACGGGGGTCGTGTGACCTACGCACTCGCCATGCTCGGCCTCGCGCTGCTCTTCGGAGGCGGCGAGCTCCTCGTCCGAGGCGCCGTCGCGCTCGCCCGGCGCCTCGGCATATCACCGCTGCTCATCGGGATGACGGTCGTCGGTTTCTGCACCTCGGCGCCCGAGCTCATCGTGAGCCTTCAGGCCGACTTGCGCGGTCAGCCGGGGCTTGCCGTCGGCAACGTGGTGGGCAGCAACGTGGCCAACGTGCTGCTGATCCTCGGCGTGGGTGCGCTCGTCCGACCCATCATCATCGAACCGCGCGAGCTCTACCGCGACACGGGCGTCATGGCGGCGAGCTACGTCGTGCTCGCGGTCCTCGCGCTCTCCGGCACCATCATGCGCTGGCACGGCGCAGTCATGGCGCTCGCACTCGTGGCGTTCGTCGCGTACTCGTACCGCGCCGAACGGCGCAGACCGTCGCCGCCCGGCGTGCTGCACGAGCACGAGGCAGCCGAGATCGGCACGAGCCCCGGCGTCGGACGCGGCCTCGGCTACCTCCTCGCCGGCGTCGCCAGCCTCATCGTCGGTTCGCAGCTGCTTATCGACAACGCCACTGTGATCGCGACGTCGCTCGGGGTTTCCGAGGCCGTCATCGGCCTCACCCTCGTCGCGCTCGGGACGTCCTTGCCCGAGCTCGCGACGTCGGTGGTCGCGGCGTTCCGCGGTCACGCGGATGTGGCTGTGGGCAACGTCGTCGGCAGCAACACCTTCAACATCCTCGGCATCCTCGGTGTGACCGCCGTGATCACGCCCATCCCGATCGAGGCGCGCTTCGCGGCGGTGGATGTCTGGGTGATGATCGCCGCCGCCGCGACGTTGCTGCCGATGCTGTTCGCGCGCGTCCGCATGGGGCGCGCGTACGGCGCGACGCTCGTCGCGTTGTACGTCGCGTACACCGTATTCCTGTACGTAGCGTGACGCATCCGCTCCGCCGAGCGGATACACTCGTCCCATGACCACGCTCTTCATAGACGCCGACGCCTGCCCCGTGACACGTGAGGCTGTCGGTCTCGCGAGAACGCGCCGCGTGCCCGTCGTGATTGTCGCCAACGCCACGCAGAACCTCTCCCGGTATGCCGCGCGGGACGGCATCGAGGCGGTCCAGGTGAGCGCGGGGCGCGATGCGGCCGACTTCGCGATCGTTGAGCGGCTCTCCGAGGGCGACATCGTGGTCACCCAGGACCTCGGGCTTGCGGCGATGGCGCTCGGCCGGGGCGCCCGGCCGATGAGTCCGCGCGGGCGAGTCTACTCGTCAGCGACCATCGATATGGAGCTTGCGGTGCGCCATGCCGAACAGAAGGTGCGTCGCAGCGGTGGACGGACGCGCGGACCGGCCGCCTTCGAGGACGACGACCGGGAGCGGTTCGTCGCCGCGCTCAAGCGTCTGCTAGACTGACAGCAGCTGAAGGGGAGTAGCGATTCCCGCCCTGGCGGGAAGGCTGCATCGACATGCTGGGCTTCGCGCCCCGGTGCAGCCGGACCCATACGGACCCCACGCGAGACCTTCGGCGGATGTGATCGCGCCATGAACTGTGGCGCGAGCGTTCGCCGGGGTCTTCTTCTTTTCCCGGCGCGAAGGAAACGGAGGCAGGCGTGACGTACGTCTTCGCGGTGGCGTTCGTGCTCATCCTCATCGGAGAGCTGGCCGATAAGTCCCAGCTGCTCGCGATGTCGCTCGCGTGCCGGTACAAGGCGTGGCAGGTGCTCATCGGCATCTTCATCGCCACGTTCGTCGTGCACTTCTTCACCACGCTCTTCGGCCAGGCTGTCGGCGGCGTCATCCCGCCCGACGTGCTGCCCTACATCACCGGGGCTCTCTTCATCGGCTTCGGCGTGTGGACGCTGCGTGGCGACTCAGTGGAAGATGCCGAGGCAGACCGCGGCCGCAACCGCTTCGGACCCATCGTCGCCACCGGCATCGCGTTCTTCCTCGCAGAGCTCGGGGACAAGACGCAGATCATGACGATGACCATCGCCGCGGACCCGGGCACCGCGCTCGTCACGTACCTGAAGAGCGTCGGCCCCGCCGTGCAGGGCTTCATCGAGAGCCTCGGCATGGGCCCATCCGGCGTCTCGGCGGCAGGCCGGTTCTGGGGGGTGACGCTCGGCTCGACGCTCGGCATGGTGCTCGCGGACGCGCTCGCCATCGGCGTGGGCCGCCTGCTCGGGCGCAATCTGCCCGAGAAGACGCTGCGGGTCGTGTCGGGCGTGTTCTTCATCCTCTTCGGCGTGCTCGCCATCGGCGCGGGGCTGCTTGGCGGGTGAGCCGTGTGGCACGTCTTCTGCTCGGCCGATATGTGAACGGACACCTGTGGGAAGGGGATGTATGGCGCTCAAGAAGCAGCACGTCGTGGTACTCGCCGTGGTCGCGATCTTCGCGGTCATCCTGCTCGCCGTGATCGCTTCCGAGCCGGCCGGAAGCCAGGCAACAGACGACGGCGTCGTCACGAGAGTCCTGCAGGCGGGCGAGGGCGACGGGGTCGCGGCCTTCCCCCTCGTGCTCACCGAGGGCGACCCCGAGCACGAGTCCTCGCACGTATTCGAGGCGCTCGCCGGTGAGGCGGGGGTCGTGCGCGCCTCGCTTGAGATCGCCACCGAGGAGCTCACTGTCCACTTCGACTCCGCTCAGACCTCCGAGGCCGAGGTGCGCTCCGCCCTGGTAGCGGCCGGCTACGTGGCGCCGAGCGTCGAAGACGCCGTGCCGGCGGTGCTGTCGGAGGATGGATCGGTCCAGCGGCTCGGCATCGCCGACGACCACGGGTTCGATCCCCCGTACATACTCGCGAAGGCCGACGTGCCGATCGAGCTCGAGTTCGAGCCGGGCACCGAGTGCAGGACCTCCGTCACGCTTCCACCGTCCGGGGCGACGTACGACATCAGCTCAGGGGCGGTCGTGACGCTTCCGGCTCTCGATCCGGGCACGTATCCGATACTGTGCAGCGGGAACGCTCAAGAAGCGGTGATAATCGTCCAGTAGAGCGCCGTCGCCACGACGGCGGTCTGAGAGGGAGGAACACACATGGACGTCAAGCAGCAGGTGCTCGAAGCCATGAAGGCGGCCGGCGAGCCGCTGAACGCGGGCAGGCTCGTCGAGATGACCGGGCTGGACCGCAAGGACGTCGACAAGGCGATGGCCGAGCTCAAGAAGTCCGGCGAGATCGTCTCGCCCAAGCGCTGCTACTGGCAGCCCTCCTAGGTCGACCCGAGGATGCTCGCGGACGTCATCGGGCTGCTCGCGTGCCCGGTCTGCGACAGCGGGCTCTCGATCGCTCACGGCGCGGCGCGGTGTCCGGCCGGGCACGCCTACGATGTCGCCCGGCAGGGCTACCTGAACCTGCTCGCCGGGGGCGCCGCGCCCGGCACGGCGGACACGCCGTCCATGGTAGCCGCGCGCGACGCGTTCCTCGGCGCCGGCCATTACCGGCCCCTTGCTGACGCGCTCGCTGAGACGTGCGTGCCCGCGGCCGCCGATGTGGCGGGGTGCGTGCTTGAGGTGGGCGCGGGTACCGGTTACTACCTCGCCCGCGTGCTCGATGCGATGCCCGGCCGGGTCGGGCTCGCGCTCGACATCTCCAAGCACGCAGCGCGCCGCGCCGCCGCCGCTCACCCGCGGATCGGGGCGGTCGTGTGCGACGCCTGGAAGCGCCTGCCGGTGGCCGATGACGCCGCGGCGGTCGTGCTGGACGTGTTCGCGCCGCGCAACGCCGCCGAGATCGCCCGGGTCCTGGCGCCGGAGGGGACGCTCGTGGTCGTGACGCCGACTGAGCGGCATCTGGCCGAGGCGGCGGGCCCGCTCGGCATGCTCGACATCGATCCCGACAAGGCGGACCGGCTCGCCGCGCAGCTCGCCGGGCACTTCCGTCAGACCGACGAGTGCCCGGTCGAGTGGAGCATGGAGCTCGATGCCGGGGCCCTGCGCTCGCTCGTCGGGATGGGGCCGAGCGCGCATCATGTGACAGACGCCGCGCTCGAGGAGCGGGTGGACGCGATGGCCGCGCCGGTGGTCGTGACCGCCTCGGTCAGCCTCGGCACGTACCGGCCCCTCTAGCCTCCGAGTCCCATCATGCGAACGGCGCCAGCGGCTCCATCGAGGAGGAGCTGCGCTCCCACCACGGCAAGCACGAGACCCATCAGCCGGTTGAGCGCGCGGATGCCCGTTCGGCCGATGAAGCGCACGAATGGCCGACCGAAGACGAAGAGCACGTACGTCACGACGCAGAGCACGGCGAACGCGCCGATGGTAAGCGCCACCTCCACGGCCCCGCCCGACCCCGCATACGTCATCGCCGTGGCGATGGTCCCGGGTCCGACGAGGATGGGGATCGCCAACGGCGACACCGCCATGTCGAGGGTCGAGGAGAAGTCGGTCTGCTCGATGACGCTCGCCTTGGGGCTCTGCACGGACGAGCGATCGCCCTGCAGCATGCGGTAGCCGATGATGAACGCGATGATCCCGCCGGTGAGCCGGAGCGCGGTGAGCGTGATGCCGAAGAGCGCGAAGATGGCCTTCCCGGCGATGCACAGCACAGCGATGATGACGAACGCGAGCAGCACCGAGCGCAGCGCGATCGCCTTGCGGACGTCATCGGGTTCGTCCTCGGTCATACTGAGGAAGATGGGCGTGCTCGCTATCGGGTTCGAGATCGCGAAGAAGCCCGCGAGCGCCGTTGCGGCGAAGCCGAGCATCGTGATGCCGTCACATCCTCTCGTGGTCGGGGGCTACCTCAACCATACCCGACCGTGGCGGCGCGGCACCGGGCGTGTCCGGAGAGGCGCACAAGCGGGTAGAAGCCTCCCATGACCAGCAAGGGGCACGCCGACAGCCGCACGAAGCGTCGCGTTCTGATCGCGACCATCCTCTGCGCGGGCGTCGTCTTCATGGACTCGAGCGTCGCGACCGTGGCGCTGCCAGCGATACAACGCGAGTTCGGCGTCTCCACCGCCGTTCAGCAGTGGATCGGCTCATCGTACCTGCTCACGCTGTCCGTCCTTCTGCTTCTGGGAGGACGTCTCGCCGATCTCTTCGGCCGCAAGCGCATGTTCATGACCGGGCTTGCGGGCTACGCAGCGCTCGCGCTTGCCGCCGGCCTGTCGCCCTCGGCCGGGGCGCTCATCGCGATTCGCGGATTGCAGGGCGTCGCGGGAGCCATGCTCGTCCCCACGACGCTCGCGCTCATCAACTCGGTGTTCCCCGCCGAGGAGCGCGGTCGCGCGATCGGGACGTGGGCGGCGTGGTCGGGCATCACCACCATCCTGGGCCCGATCGTCGGCGGCCTCGTGATCGACAACCTCTCGTGGCGCTTCGCATTCCTCGTCACCCCGGCGCTCGCGCTCGTTACGCTGGCGATCGGTCGCGCCATGCCCGAGTACCGGGACGAGGATTCCGTCAGACACCTCGACGTCCCGGGCGTGCTCCTCGTAGTTGCAGCGCTCGGCGGCATCGTGTTCTCGCTCATCCAGGGTCCGATCGCCGGCTGGACCTCGGCGACCGTGCTCGTCGCCGGGCTGGTGGGCGTGCTGCTGCTCCCCCTGTTCGTGTGGTGGGAACGCCGGGCGCCGGGCCCGGTCATGCCGATCATGATGTTCGAGAACCGCAACCTCGCCGTGGCCAACGTCGTGACGTTCTTCGTCTACGCGGGTCTGTACGGCATGTTCTTCTACGTGCCGATCTACGTGCAGTCCACGCTCGGCGCCTCGGCCACCGTCGCCGCGGCGATCTTCATGCCCACCACCATCCTGCTCTTCATCATCTCCCCGTACGCGGGTCGGTTGAACGACCGCTATGGTCCGCGCTGGCTGATGTGCTTCGGCCCGCTCGTCGCGGCCGGCGGGGCCGCCATCGCCGGCTTCGCCGGTCCGGGCCAGCTCTACACGCTGCTGCTCGGCGGCATCGTGGTGTTCGGCATCGGCCTCGGCTTCACTGTGACCCCGGTGACCGCAACGGCGATCGGTTCGGCCGAGGAGCGCTTCTCCGGTGTGGCCTCGGGATTCAACAACGCGGTCTCACGGGTGGCGGGGCTGGTCGCGATCGCGCTCATGGGCGTGATCGTCGTGCAGCTCTGGCAGGGCGCGCTCTCCTCGGCGACCTCGGATGCGTCCCCCGCGGTCCGCCGGGCGCTGGCCGGCGTCGAGGAGCAGGCGTTCGTGCTCCCCGACGCGGAGTCGCTGACCGAGTCCGAGGCTGCGCGGGCGACCGAGCTTGCCGAGCAGGCGGCGCAGGAGGCGTTCCGCAACGGGATGCTGCTCGCCGCCGCCCTCGTGGCGACGGGCGGGGCCGTCTCGGCCATCTGGATGCGCAAGCCGGTCTCCGCGCTCATGGTGGAGGGGGAGGGTCGCTAGCGTCGGGTACACTCGGTGATAGACCGAGGGAGGAGGCACCCGATGCGAAGCGCACTCAAGCGGCTGGCCGTCCTCGTGCTCGGAATCGTCCTTGTGCTCGCGATGTCAGCGTGCGACGGAGACGACGCCGGGGAGGATCAGCCGGACAGCCAGACGGTCGGCAGCAACGAGGAATCCGTCGAGACCACCGGTGGAGGGGCGATGGGTGAGGAAGGCCTCGCCGGATGGATCGAGGGTCGGTGGGGCGTCGACCATGAGCTCCTCTCCGTCGACCCGGCGATGATGGCGCCGGCGGCCGACCAGCCGTACGCCGAGTGGAGCTGCACGGTCGGCGGCGGCACGATGATCATGAACACCGACGAGCACGTCTATACCGGAGCGTTCACCGAGTCCGGCGAGACGTGGTCCTACGACGCCCTCTCCTCGTACGTGGACGAGGAGGGCATCACCTGGACCAGCCACATCGTGGTGGATGGCGTGCGAACCGGCGACGACTCGTTCACCGCCGAGATGTGGGGCGAGATCTCCTCGGACGCCGAGGGCACGCTCTACGTGGCCACGTGGAGCCAGAGCGGCTCGCGCATCGAGTAGGTCAGCGCGTCTCAGCTTCGAGAATGGCGCGTTTGCGGTCGATGCCCCAGCGATAGCCGCCCCACCCGCCGTCGGACCGGACGATCCGGTGACACGGGACGAGCAGCGCGACGTGGTTACGCGCACATGCGCCCGCCACCGCCCGTACGGCCCGTGGCGCGCCGATGCGCTCCGCGATCGCCGTGTACGTCGCGGTCGACCCGTTCGGCACCGAGCGAAGCTCATCCCACACGCGCCGCTGGAAGGGCGTCCCGAGCAGGTCAAGGGGAACGTCGGGCGCGGGCCGGCCGTCAGCCGCCGTGCACGCGGCCTCCACATACGTCGCCAACGCCGGTGCATCCTCGGTGAGCGCGGCGCCGGGGAACTCCTCGGCAAGCGCTTGGCGTGCGTGCGCCGGGTCGTCGATGAAGAGCGCGCCGCGCAGTCCGCGTGCGGTGGCGCCGAGCGCCACGGTGCCGAGCGCCGTCCGGGCGACGGTGTAGCGAAGCTCATCGCCGCCGTGCTCCGGGGTGGTGGCCGGCGGGTGTGATGCGAGCCGTCTCATGGTCGCATTATCGCGCTTCGCCTCGGCGCGCGCATCCCGCGCGGCACCCAGCATGTGGTGCTGTGCGCCGCGTCACGTCCTCGCTTCAAGCGCGCGCGCCGTTCTCCCGATGAGAGTGGTACGGCGGGTGCTGCACGCGCGGCGCGGCGGTGATCGGACGGAGCGAGGGTATGCGCCAGACGAATAGACCTATCGGCAGGCTTCTCGGCGTCTTCCTCGGCATCGCGATGCTCATGACCGGCGTGACGCCCGTGCCGGCGTACGCGGCCGACGACTACCGGTACTGGGTCTCGCACCCGCAGACGAAGATCTACACATCGACGCCGGTGCCGAGCACCCACGGCTCCTCGGTCTCGCCGAGCGTCCGCATGTCGCTTGCGGCTGCGCGGGCCGAGCACGAGGGCCGGCAGCTCGTCTTGCACGCGGATGCTTTCGGATTGCGAGACGTGTGGATCGCGCCGTCCGATCTCACGCTGCGCGATGCGGGCGGTGCGATCGTGGACACGATCCCGGCCGGGAACGTGAGCACGTTCAAGGTCCACTACGTCTACATCGCCAAGCCCTCGCTCGGTTACTCGCGCGTGGGGTGGGAGCCCGACCCGCTGCTGCCGATGACGCTCGCCAACGGCGCCCGGATCAGCGCGGGCATCCGGTCGGTGCCTCGCGGCCAGACGCAACCGTTCTACGTTTCGTTCGAGGTGCCCGCCGACGCGGCGCCGGGGACGTACACCGGGACGCTTGCCGTGACGGGGCTGCGTGACACCGGGAGCGCGCTCCCGCAGCTCGAGGTGCCGGTGACGCTCACGGTCTACCCGCTCTCGGTGGCCACGCAGAGCCTGAAGACGAGCTTCGGGTGGAGTCTGCGGTGGGCGGCGTACGCGGGGAGCGCCCAGCACACGCTCCTGCCGCAGGGATCGGGGCCGAACCGGGTCACCGAGACGACGGACTTCTACGCCGACCAGATCAACGGGTGGCTCGAGTACCTGTCCGAGCACCGCGTGTCGCCGATGACGATGACGCCGGCCTGGGAAGGGGGGAGCGACGCGCTCCCGCCCAACGACGCGTACCAGATGATCGCGCGCGACGCGTACCTGCGCGACTACCTCGGCACCGGGGCTGCCACCACTTACGACGGCGAGCGCCACGCGTTCACCACGGTGATGCTGCCCGAGCAGGTCATCCCGAGTTACACGCGCAACCCCTTCGCGAGCACGACGGACAAGTCGCGCGCGGCGACCTACTACCGGACGGCACGCAACGAGCTTGCGGCGGCGGGGTATCTCGGCAGGTCGTACATCTTCGCGATCGACGAGCCGGCGGGGACGCAGCGCTCGTTCATCGAGAACTACGGCGCCTTCGTGCACCAGTACGCGCCGGGTGTGAAGTTCATGGTGACCACCGAGCCGAACCGCTGGGACTTCAAGCCCCTCCGGAACGTCGACACCTACGTCCATCAGCTGCAGTTCTACTACCGCGACTACGCCAAGTGGGTGGCGCCGCTGCGCCGGAGCGGCAAAGAGGTCTGGATCTACTCGACGTCGAGCAGCTTCCAGAAAGACATCCCGCTCTACCTCATCGACAAGCCGCTGCCGGAGTCCCGCGCGATCGGCTGGTTCGCCTATGACACCGACGCGCAGGGCCTGCTGTACTGGAGCGTGAACCGGTGGGGTTCCACGAGCTACCGCGATCCCTACAAAGACCCGCTGTCGTTCCTCAACTCCAACGGTGACGGCTCGCTCGTGTACCCCGGCTACTACCCGAGTCTCGGGCTCACCGTGGAGGGTGCCCCGCCCGTGGGGAGCCTCAGGATGGAGGCGCTTCGCGACGGGCTCGAGGACTACGAGTACCTCAAGCTGCTGGAGAAGGCGGCCGGAGCCGCCGTGGCGGACTACTACGCCAAGCGGATCGTGGGCAAGCCGACCGGTGTGGTGATGGCCGGCTCGCCGACCTTCCCCTCATACCCCAAAGACCCCGGCTCCTACGAGAAGGCGCGCGCGATGATCGTGCACCGGCTCACGGCGACCACCACCTATGACGAGCTCGCCGGGAGCAACCGCTACGACACAGCCGTCCGGGTCAGCCGGCGCGGCTTCGAATCGGCGCCGACGGTCGTCATCGCCACTGGCGAGAACTGGCCCGACGCGCTCGGCGGGGCGTCGCTCGCCGCCGCCGAAGGCGGCCCGATGCTGCTCACCCTGCCCGGATCGCTGCCGGGAGGCGTG
Source organism: Anaerosomatales bacterium (assembly GCA_030019445.1). Classification (GTDB taxonomy): domain Bacteria; phylum Actinomycetota; class Coriobacteriia; order Anaerosomatales; family Anaerosomataceae; genus JASEEU01. Next base: position 160,693 of record JASEEU010000002.1, read on the forward strand.
CTCGCCGAGATCCGGCGCCTGGGCGCCGGCAGGGCGATCATCCTCGGCGGGACGGCGGCCGTCGGGTCCGCTGTCGAGTCCGCGCTCAAACGGGAGCTCGGCTCCGCCAACGTCAGGCGTCTTGCGGGCAGCAACCGCATCGCCACCGCGGAGCTGGTGGCGCGCGCCACTGTGGCCCGGCTCGGTGACGCGTACGACGGGACCGTGTTCGTGGCCACGGCCGGCAACTTCCCCGACGCGCTGGCGGCCTCGCCCCTGGCGGCCGCCAGGGGCTGGCCGATCCTGCTCGCACAACCGGGAGGTCTCACCGGCTCGACGCGTGAGACGATGAGCGCGATCGGCGCCGAGAAGGCCCTCGTGCTCGGCGGGACCGCGGTCGTCTCCTCGTCCACGGAGTCGTGGCTGCGTTCCGCGCTCGGCACCGCGAACGTGAAGCGCCTCGCGGGAAGCACGCGCTATGCGACCGCCGCGGCGGTGGCCGGGTACGGCGTGAGCAGCGCGGGTCTGACGTATGACGACTTCGCGCTCGCCACGGGCGAGAACTTCCCGGACGCGCTCGCGGGTGGTGTGCTGCAGGGCCGTCGCGGCTCCGTCATGCTGCTGACCACGCCGGGGGCGCTGCAGGGTTCGGTGAGCTCGATCCTCGCGGCGCGCAGGGCCGAGATCGACTCGGCGCGCTTCCTCGGCGGCAGCGGCGCGCTCGGCATAGCCCCCCGCGAGCAGGTCCGGCAGATACTGGACTGACCCGGCGGCAGCTGCTCAGCGCGACTCGATGCGGTATATGACGCCCGATGCGACGTCGAGCACGTAGACCTCGCCGTCCGCGTCCTGCCCGAATCCGGCGATCGGCATCCCGGTCTCGGCCACCTCGACGTTGCGCCAGCCGTCGGCCGACCGCGAGAGCGCCCATAGGCGGCCGCTGACGTAATCCGCGTAGAAGTAGACTCCGGCGAGATCGCGGGAGCGCTCTCCGCGGTAGACGAAGCCGCCCGTGATCGACTTGCCGGCGTCGCGCGCGTACTCGACGACCGGCATCGTCAGGCCCTCGGTGGAGGCCCCATCGGTGCCGGGCGGGTAAGGATGGCTCCCCTCGTAGAGCCGCCAGCCGTAGTTGCGCCCGCCGTTGCCGGCGGGCTCGACGTTGATCTCCTCCCAGGCGTTCTGGCCCACATCGGCGATGTAGAGCTCGCCGGTGAGCGCGTCGAACGAGAAGCGCCAGGGGTTGCGCAGACCGTAGTCCCAGATCTCGGGCTTGGCTCCGGCGCGACCGACGAACGGGTTGTCGTCGGGCACCGTGTAACCCGTCGCGGTTGAGACGTCGATCCGGAGGATCGTCCCCAGCAGGGTGCCGAGGTCCTGCCCGTTGTTCTGGGGGTCGCCGCCGCTGCCCCCGTCGCCGAGCGCCACGTAGAGGTAGCCGTCGGGGCCGAACGCGATCTGACCGCCGTTGTGGTTGGAGAAGGGCTGCTTCACGCGGAGGATGACCTCGGCGCTGTCGGGGTCGGCGACGTCGGGATCCGCCGAGACACGATAGCGCGCCACGACCGAGTCGCCGGCCCGGTCGGTGTAGTCGATGTAGAAGCGGCCCGTCTCGGCGAAGTCCGGCGGGAACGCGACAGCGAAGAGCCCTCGCTCGCCGCCCGTGCTGACGAGGTCGCGGACGTCGAGGAAGGGGACCGGGAGCGGCTCGCCGTCGTCGATGACCATGACCCGGCCGGTGAGCTCGACGACGAACGACCGGCCGGAACCGTCGCCGGCGTGCGTCAACAGCACCGGCTGATCGAAGCGCGACCACGCCTCGGTCAGCTCGACCTCCGGCGGCCAGACGGGCTCGGGTTCCGGGGTCGTGGTCGGCTCAGGGGCTGACGGCTCGTCCACGATGACCGGGGGCGTCGGCTCGGACGCGCATCCGGCGGTCCCCAGGACCAGCGCGACGGCGAGGGAGGCGATGATCGCTCGGCGCATGGCGGCTCCTCTTCCGGGCTCCTTTCTCAGTTCGTTCCCCGCACCCCGGATGACCCGCGGCGACCCCGGTTCGCTTCTCGGCACGGTTCCTGCTAGACTTGCCCGGTATTCCACCTAAGATTCGGTTGTCTGCGTACTGCGCCTGTCGGCGGACTCGGACGTACTGAGTCTGCAACGAGTGCAGCCGAGAAAGCGGCGCACGGTACAGGAGACAATCGCATGACGTTTCACTCGCTCGGCCTCGAGCCGCGCCTGCTCAAAGGCGTGGAGGCCATGGGCTACACCGAGCCCACACCCATCCAGGCGGACGCCATACCGCACATCCTCGCGGGCACCGACGTCGTCGGCTGCGCCCAGACGGGCACCGGCAAGACCGCCGCATTCCTGCTCCCCACGCTCCAGCGCATCCCCACGCGCGAGGGCCTGAAGGCGCTCGTCGTCACCCCGACGCGCGAACTCGCGCTTCAGATCGGCGAGGTGGCGCGCGATGCCGCCCGCTTCTCCGGTCACCGCACGGCCGTCATCCACGGCGGCGTCGGCTACGAGCCCCAGATCGACAAACTGCGCCGCGGCTTCGAGATCGTCGTGGCGACGCCCGGACGCCTGCTCGACATCCACGAGCGCGGAGAGATCGACCTCTCCGGCGTCGAGGTGCTCGTCCTCGACGAGGCCGACCGTATGCTCGACATGGGCTTCTGGCCCGATGTCCGCCGAATCATCCGCCTGCTGCCCGAGCGCCGGCAGAACCTGCTGTTCTCGGCCACGCTCTCGAGCGGCGTGCTGCGTGTCGTGCAGTCGACGCTGCACGAGCCGGTGCGCGTCGAGACGGCGCCGGCGACGACGCCGGTCGACCGCATCCGGCAGGTCGTCTACCCGGTGGGCAGCCAGCAGAAGAGCCAGCTGCTCGCGAGCCTGCTTGCCGAGGTGACCGATGACGGCCGCGTGCTCGTCTTCACCCGCACCAAGCACCGCGCCGATCGCGTGCAGCGCGTGCTGCAGCGCAGCGGCGTGTCGTGCGCTGCCATCCACGGCGACCGCACGCAGGCGCAGCGCCAGCGCGCGCTCGACGGCTTCAAGGACGGTCAACACCGCGTGCTCGTGGCGACCGACGTGGTCGCCCGCGGCATCGACGTCGACGACATCACGCATGTCGTGAACTACGACCTGCCGAACACCCCCGAGGACTACGTGCACCGCATCGGCCGGACGGCGCGTGCGGGAGCGACCGGCCACGCCATCTCGTTCCTCGCGCCCGAGGAGATCACGACGTTGCGTGACATCGAGGTCGCGCTCGGCGAAGTGCTCGCTTGCGAGGACCTGGATGGCTTCGAGTACGGCGATCGCATCGTTCCCGAGGCGGATCGTCCCGCGACGCGGGCGACCCGCACGGTGTACTCGAGCGGCATCCAGCGCCGCGGCCGGAACCGGCGCATTACCCGACGTTAAGCGCACCTTGGGCTGCAGGGCAGTCCGCGATACAATGTGCGGTGACATCGCGTCGCGTCGTCGGCGCCGCCACGTCGCCCGCTGCCGGGCGGCGGCGGGCGTCGCTTGTCGGGAGGCATGCAATGGCGTTCTGGACGACAGGCACGGCTGCCCGGAGCGAGAGCGGGGAGAGCGACTCGGGTGCCATGCGCCAGATCGGCGCAGTGGTGCTCGTGCTCCTGCTGCTGCTCCTGCTCGTCATCTGGCTGTGGAGCCAGTTCACCACCGTGCCCGACATCGTCGGCCTGACCGAGTCCGACGCCGAGGTCGCGCTGGTCTCGGCCGACCTCGAGCTCGGCGATGTCACCACGCGCACCGCTGACGCAGCCGCCGGCGAGATCGTCGAGCAGATGCCCTCACCCGGGTCGCGGGTCTTCAAGGGCTCGGAGATCGACGTGTTCGTCTCGGCAGAGGGCATGGCCGGAGAACCGGACGAGGGTCCTTCGGCCGAGAAGCCCGAAGGCGGCATCGACTTCCCGAGCGGCGAAGAGGGCACCGACGACCGCTTCACGATCGTGGCGGGATCGCTCAGCTCCGGCCCGACCGGTCCGCTCGTCCCCGATGTGCAGGCGCTCACGCTCACCGATGCGCGCTCAGCGCTCCGGGCGGCGGGCTACGGCGTGTCGGTGAAGTACGGGCCGAGCACCACCGGTCCCGGCACCGGGCGGGTCTTCTACCAGAACCCCGCGCCGAACGACGTCGCGTCGCGCGGTTCGACGGTCGTGATCTGGATCGCCACGGGCGCGCCCACCGAGGGCGTCCCGTACCCTGAGCCCGACTGATCGAGACGGTCATGAGCGCGCCGCGCGACACGGTACGTGCGCTCGTCACGCTCCTGACCGCCTGCCTGATCGCGCTCTCCCTGCCCGCGCGCGCGGATGCGGCCGTCCCCGTCGCGCGCGTCGCCGGTCCGGACCGCTACGCGACGGCCGTCGCCGTCTCGCGGTCCACCTTCCCCACGGGCGCTGACGCCGTCGTCATCGCGACCGGCCGCCAGTGGGCGGACGCGCTCGGCGGCTCCGGTCTTGCCGGGGCCGGCTCCGCACCCGTGCTCCTCACCGAGCCCCATCGTCTTCCCGCTTCGGTCCGCGCTGAGATCGAGCGCCTCGCGCCCACCAGCGCCTACGTGCTGGGCGGGACGAGCGCCGTCGCGCAGGCCGTCCTCGAGCAGGTGCGCTCCGCGCTGCCGCCGGGGGCGACGGTCACGCGGCTCGCTGGTGCCGACCGCTATCTCACCGCCGTTCGGGTGGCAACTGAGACCGTCGCCCGGGCGGAGACGCCGGACGGCGTCGCCTTCGTCGCGACCGGTCGGGACTTCGCCGACGCGCTCTCCGCGGCCCCGGTGGCGTTCGCGCTCGAGCGCCCGGTCTACCTCGTCGATGACGGGCCGCGCGTCGCCACGGTCACGGCGGCGCTACGCGCCGGGGGCGTGACCGACGTCGTGCTCCTCGGCGGGACGGCCGCGGTCCCGGAAGGCGTCGAGCGCGCGCTCGCGGCGGCGCTCGGCGGTGCGGAGCACGTGACGCGGCTCGCCGGGCGGGACCGGCACGCCACGGCCGTGCTCGTCGGGGAGTGGGCGGTCGCCGAGGCCGGCTTCTCGTGGTCCGCGCCGGGGCTTGCCGCGAGCACGGCGTTCGCCGACGGCATCACCGGCGGCGTGCTGCTCGGCACGCGGCGCGCCCCGCTGCTTCTCACGCCGTCCGACGGTCTCGCCGATGTCGTGGCCGGCGCGCTCTACGCGCGACGGGGCCTCGTCACCGGCTACACCGCCATCGGCGGCACCGCCACCGTGCCGCGCCACGTCGCCACCGAGGCGCAGCAGGCGCTCGTCGCGCCGTTCTTCTCGGCGGCGAACGCCATGACGGATGTGCGGGCGATCGCCGGGTTCGGCGCGCGCGGCGCGGGCTCTGTGGCCGAGCGCCGCGCCTTCGACCACATCGCAGGGCGACTGCGCTCGTGGGGCTACACCGTCACCATGGCCGAGGTGAGCGTGCCCGACGGCCTCACGTCGCACAACGTGATCGCCGAGAAGCCCGGCTCCTCGGCGGACGTGGTGCTCATCGGAGCGCACGTGGACAGCAAGCCGCCGTCGCCCGGCGCCAACGACAACGCCTCGGGCTGCGCCGTCACGCTCGAGCTCGCGCGCCTGCTGGCCGAGGCGCCCGTCACGCCCACGGTGCGGTTCGTGTTCTTCGGCGCCGAGGAGATCGCCGGTGACACGCCGGACGACCACCACTTCGGCTCGCGGCAGTACGTGGCCTCGCTCGGCACGGCCGACCGGGCGCGCATCCACGCGATGGTCTCGGTCGACATGGTCGGCTACGGCCCGGACTTCCACGTGCGCAGCCTCGGGACCGGTCCGTGGTCGTGCGTGACGTCCCTGCAGGCGTGGGGCGCGTACACGGCGCACCGGCCGTCGTATCTCAAGGATCTCGGCCGGTACGGGTGGAGCGATCACGAGGCGTTCGAGCGCGCGGGCATCCCCGCTGCGTGGATCCAGTGGCGCGACGACCCCGTCTACCACACGGCCGCCGACGTGGCCTCCCACGTGCAGTCGTCCCGGGTGCGCGTCACCGGACGCCTGCTGCGGGGCTGGGTGCTCGCGCTCGATCAGGCGAACCTCGACGCGCTCCGGTGATGCGGGCGGCCGCGCCGCGAGCCGTGTAGGATGGAGCGGTCGGCTGTTCAAGGAGGTCGTACGAGAGTGAGCGACACAGGCCAGGTCACCGCGCGGATGTTCGGCGCGCTCTACACGTATCGCAAGGAACAGGGGCTGCCGTCGACGCAGACGGTGGCGATTCCCGCCGAGGGGATCACCGGCGCGGGTCTGGCCGAGACGATCGGCCTCCCGCCCGAGCTCATCGAAGGCGTCTTCATCAACCGCGTCGTCTGCGGGCTCGACGAGCTCATCCATCCGGGTGACCGGGTGGCGTTCGTGCCCTACGGCACGCCGGGGCCGCACCGGTACTACCTCGGCTTGTATGACGCCGGCAAGCACGGGCACGACGGGTGAGCCCGGCCCGTCGGACGGCGGACCGAAGGGTGGCGTGATGGACGAGATGCGCTTCGCCGCGCCGTGCGCATCGGGCCTCGAGCCGCTGCTGGCCGAGGAGGTGGCGGCGTTGGGCGCCGAGGACGTGCGCGAGACACGGGGTGCCGTGACCTTCTCGGCGGACCTGACCACCGGCTATCGCGTCTGCCTGTGGTCGCGTACCGCGAGCCGGGTGCTGCTCGAACTCGCCGAGTTCGCATGCGCCGACGCCGACGAGCTGTACGCGGGCGTCGCAGCGGTGCCGTGGGAGGAGCACGTGCACCCCGACAGGACCATCGCCGTGAACGCCGTGGGGACGACGGAGCGGCTCGCGAACACGCAGTTCGTCGCGCGCCGCGTCAAGGACGCGGTCGTGGACCGGCTGCGCGAGCGGACCGGGCGACGCCCGTCGGTCGATCTCGATCGCCCGGACGTGCGCCTCAACCTTCGCCTGCGTCGTGGTCGGGCGACGCTCGCCCTCGACCTCGCCGGCGAGCCGCTCCACCGACGCGGCTATCGCGCGCCGGGCGAGCAAGGCGCGGCGCCGCTCAAAGAGACGCTCGCCGCGGCGCTGCTGCTGCGTGCCGGCTGGCCCGTGGTCGCCGCGCGTGGCGGCGCGCTCATCGATCCGTTCTGCGGGAGCGGGACCCTGCTCATCGAAGGCGCTCTCATGGCGGCCGATCGCGCCCCGGGGCTGCTGCGTGACCACTGGGGCTTCACCAGCTGGCTCGGACACGACGCGACGGCCTGGGAGGACCTGCTCGCCGAGGCGGACGACCGGGCCGAGGCGGGCGGGACGGACCTGCCCGCGATCGTGGGATCCGATAACGACGCGACCGCCGTCGAGCTCGCCCGCGCATGCATCAGGCGCGCGGGCCTCGGCGGGTGCGTGGACGTGTCGGTCCGCGCTATCGGGGAGCTCGAGCCGCCGGCAGGCGCCACGCCCGGACTGGTCGTGACCAACCCGCCACACGGGATCCGCCTCGGTGACGCGGCGCGCCTCGAGGCGCTCTACGGGGTCCTCGGCCAACGCCTTGCGGCAGGGTTCGATGGGTGGGAGGCGGCGGTGTTCGTGACCGACGCGCGCCTCGCCCGGGCCGTCGGGCTCCGCTCGCACAAGCGCTACGCGTTCGCCAGCGGGGCGCTCAAGGCGTACCTCTACCTCTTCCAGATCGAGCAGGAGAACCGCTATCAGCCCACGGGCGGGGTGCGAGCGCCGCACGCCGCGGACGCGCCGGCGACCGGGAGGGAGGACGGGCGGGACCCGTCGCCATCGGGGACCGATGAGCGCTCTCCCGGCGCCGAGATGTTCGCCAACCGTCTGCGCAAGCGCTACCGGCACCTCGGCAAGTGGGCCCGGCGCGAGGGTGTCACATGTTATCGCGTGTACGACGCTGACCTGCCCGAGTACAACGTGGCGGTCGACCGCTACGAGGGCGCCGGCCCGGACGAGGGTCGCCGCTTCGCGCACGTGCAGGAGTACGCGCCGCCGGCCTCCGTCGACGCCGACCGGGCCGCCGAGCGGCTCGCCGAGGCGCTCGACGTCACGGCCGACGTCCTCGGAGTCGCGCCCGGCGACGTCGTGCTCAAGGTCCGCCGCCGCCAGCGCGGCACGGAGCAGTACGACCGTCAGGACGAGCGCGGCGAGTCCGTCCAGGTGGCCGAGGGGGACCTGCGCTTCCTCGTCAATCTGCGCGACTACCTGGACACCGGGCTCTTCCTCGACCACCGGCCCGTTCGGGCGCTGCTGCGGGACCGCGCCGCCGGGACGCGCTTCTGCAACCTGTTCGCCTACACGGGTACCGCGAGCGTCTATGCCGCCGCCGGCGGTGCGGCATCCACGACCACCGTGGACCTCTCGGCTACCTACATCGACTGGGCCGAGCGCAACCTGACGCTCAACGGGTTCGTTCGGAGCGAGGAGCACCGGCTCGTGCGTGCGGACGTGCTCGCCTGGGTGGCCGAGGAGGGCGAGCGTATCGTCCGGGGCGAGGTGGACGCCTATGACCTCGTCTTCTGCGATCCGCCATCGTTCTCCAACAGCAAGCGCATGGATGCGACGTTCGACGTCCAGCGCGACCACGCGGCGCTCCTGACCGCGACGGCCGGATTGCTCGCCCGCGACGGGCTCATCGTCTTCTCGACCAATCGCCGTGGCTTCGCGCTCGATCGCGCGGCGCTGACGGGCCTGGACGCCGAGGACATCACCGCCGCCACGATACCGCCGGACTTCGAGCGCAACCCGCAGGTGCATGCGTGCTTCCTCGTTCGGCGCGCCGTGTCCGAGGGCCGACGGGCGTGACCTCGCGGAGGGCACGTCGCCTCTAGCCAATGCCGCGAGATTCGCTTATTGTGTTGCGGGGCCGGAATGCACGGCCTTAGGATTCGCGGCGTGACACCCTCGGGTCTTCAGAGCACCGAATGGATGGTGCGTGCGAGGATTGTCGGGCCGCTTTGTTTTGCCCCAAGGGGCGAGAGGATGGATTTGCATGACGAAGGGTACTGTGAAGTGGTTCAACCCGGACAAGGGCTACGGCTTCATCGCGCGTGAGGACGGCGACGACGTCTTCGTCCACTTCAGCGCGATCCAGGGTGAGGGCTTCAAGACGCTTGACGAGGGTCAGGCCGTCGAGTTCGAGATCACCACGGGCAACAACGGCAAGCTCCAGGCGAGCAACGTCCACAAGCTCTAGGTGCCGCCCGGAGGCCTTGTCCTCCATACAGTGCACAGGCGACCCCGGCCGGAATCGGCCGGGGTCGCTGGCGTTCCGGGACCGTGCGAACGGGTATGTCCTTCTCTGGCTACCAGCCGGTCCCGGGAGGTGATGCCATGACACGGGACGAGTTGCTGGAGGCGCTCGAGCGACACCGCAGCGAGTGGGAGGCGCTCTTGTCGCGTATCTCCGAAGCGGACCTCGAGCGGCCGCTGCCGGGCCACGCGCACTCGGTGAAGGACGTCATCGGCCACGTCACGGCGTACGAACGGTGGGTGGTCCAACGGCTTCGCGAGGCGATGGCCGGCTCGACGACCGATCTGCCGATCGATCGCGTCGGCTACCACCGCTACAACGCCACGATCTGGCGCGAGGTCGCACCGCGGGACTGGGTCGGTGTCCTCGCCGACTCGCACCGGGCGTACGACGAGCTCGTGCGGACGATCAGGGCGCTCGACGACGCGGACCTCGTCGGGGAGACCGATCTCGTCCGCGCACTCGACCCGCGCTGGCTCGAAGGCGTGTCGCTCGGCGAGGCGATAGCGGCCGACTCATACCGCCACTACGCGCAGCACCGGCACCTGCTCGAGGAGGCCGCCGCTCAGTCGGCGCGGTCCTGAGCGCTCGCGGACGCGGCGATCGGACGCTTGCGCTCGAGGTTGCTCTGGCGCCGGAAGTTGAGCGCCTCGACCGCCAGGGAGAAGAGGATCGCCGCGTAGACGTATCCGCGCTCGATGTGCTCGCCGAACCCCTCGGCGAACAGCATCACGCCGATGAGGACGAGGAACGACAGCGCGAGGATCTTCAGGCTGGGGTGCTCGTGGATGAACTTCCCGAGCGCGTTCGCGTACAGCATCATCACGCCGATGGCCACCGACATGGCGATGACGATGAGCAGCGTCTCCTTGGTGAGGCCGACGGCCGTGAGCACCGAATCGAAAGCGAAGATGACGTCGATCACGGCGATCTCGGCGATGGCCGCCGCCATCGTGGCGCGCGCCTCGGTACCGTGCGTGTCCTCGCGCAGCTCCACGGTGTGGAAGATCTCGCGGGTCGCCTTGTAGAGCAGGAAGAGGCCGCCGCTGATGACGATAAGGTCGGCGATGCTGAAGTCGTGACCGAGCGCCGAGAAGAGCGGCTTCTGCGCGGCCAGCAGCCATGCGATGCCGAGGACGAGCAGGATGCGGCCGACGAGCGCCACGCCGAGGCCGAGCCGCTGCGCCAGCGGGCGCTTCTCGGCGGGCAGACCCTCCGTGACGATCGCGATGAACACGACGTTGTCCACGCCCAGCACCACCTCGAGGATGATGAGGGTCAGCAGCGCCACCAGGTTCGTCGGGTCGGTGAGGACTTCAAGCATCGTCGGGCGCTCCTTGTCGGGGTCTTCGCATCAGACATCGTAGCAGTCCTGCGAAGACCCCGACAGGCCCCTAGCCGTCGCGACGGGCGTTCGCGGCGGTGGCGTCGTGCATGTACTGCGCCAGGCCCGGCCGGATCTTCTCGTAGGTCGCCGTGAACCGGGGATCGGCGACGTACATCGCCCCGAGCTCGGCATGCATCCGGCGCGAGCACGGATAGAACCACCGGTCGATCAGCAGACGCGCCTCGTCGACGGCGTCCATCGCCCGGGGGTCGTCGGCGGGGACGCCCTCGTCCATGAGCTCGACGATCCGCAGCGTGTTCGCCTCGGACTCCTCCTTGAAGCGCTGCCAGTCCGCCTTGGTGTATCGCGCCGTCCGGCGCGCCGACTCCCGGTACGCATCGGTGTCGCCCCACCGCTCCTGGACCTCCGCCTCGTACTCGGTCGGGTCGAAGTCGCCGAACACCTCGAACATCTCTTCCGTGGTCATGCCAGTCCCTTCGTCCATCGCTGCGATCGTCCGATCGAGCGTCCGTACCATCGCGGAGAGGCGCGCGGCCTTCTCGGCAAGCATCTCGCGCTGCACGAGCAGCGTCTCGCGCCGGTCCGCCGCGGGATCGTCGATCATGCGCGCGATCGACTCGAGCGGGAACCCGAGCTCCCGGAAGAACAGGATCTCCTGGAGCCGCTCGAGGTCGGCGTCGCCGTACAAGCGGTAGCCGCCGTCGCTGCGCGACGAGGGCTCGAGCAGGCCGATCGCGTCGTAGTGGTGCAGCGTCCGCACGCTCACGCGCGCCAGGCCGGCGACTTCGCTCACGGTGTAGGCCATCGTGTCCACCTCCGGGTACGCACTGTAGACCCTTACGTTACGTGAGGGTCAAGCGCACGTCACTCGCGGCTTCCGTGCTACGGCGAGCGGCGGTAGTATGGGCGGGTCCGCCACCTGTCCGGAGCGCCCATGATCACCGCCCTGCTCGCCACCGCAACGTCGTTCCTCTTCGGCTGCTCGGACTTCCTCGGCGGCATCGCCAGCCGCCGCGACGAGGCGGTCCGCGTGACCGCGGCGGCGCACGTGCTCGGGGTCGTTGCGTTCGCTGCGCTCGTCTTGATCGTCCCCGCCGAGAAGGTCACCGCGTCCGACCTGTCCTTCGGCGCGCTCGCCGGCCTGGGTGCCGCGGTCGGCGTGGGCTCGCTGTACACGGCGCTGGCGCGCGGTCGCATGAGCATCGTGGCGCCGGTGACCGCCGCGCTCTCCGGCTCGCTGCCGGCCGCCTACGACCTCGTCCGCGGTTCGGAGGTCGGTCCCTTCTCGGCGGTGGCGCTCGTGCTCGCGATCGCGGCCGTCATCGTCGTCAGCGTCAACTCGCACGCCGACGAGCGCGCGGCGATGCCGGCCTCGGCGGTCGTGTTCGCGGTGGTGGCCGGCGTCGGCTTCGCCGGGAGCTTCCTGTCGCTGTCGTTCACGGCTGCCGAGAGCGCGCTCTGGCCGCTGCTCGTCTCGCGGGTGGTCTCCGCGGCGGCGATGCTGGCGATCCTCGCGTTCACGGGGCTCGGCCTGCGGATGGAGCCGACGGCGGTGCGCCCCACGCTCGGCGCGGGGGTCCTCGAGGTGGCCGCCAACGTGACGATGATCAACGCGATCCGCATCGGACCGCTGGCGATCGCGTCGGTCCTCGGCTCGCTCTACCCGGTCGTCGTGGTCTTGCTCGCCCGTGCCCTGCTCGGCGAGCGGCTCACCGGGCTGCAGAAGGCCGCCGTCGCTGTGGCGCTCGCGGCCGTGCTGCTTGCGGCGATGCCGGCGCCCTAGGCTTCTTCGCCCGCGGGCAGGAACGGCTCGAGCTGCTCTGCGGCGATGTCCTTCAGGACCTTGGCCCGGGCGAACGGGTCCAGACCCTCCAGTTCGGCGGCGATGAGCTCCTCGGCCTCCTCCATGCGGCGGCTCCGTTTCTCGAGCCCTATGCCGAGAAGGACCGCCACTCCCGACCCGAGCAGGAGCGCGGGCACGAGCCACGCGAGGAACGACGACCGCTGGCGTCCCGCGGCGAGCGCCGCGCCCACGGCGCCGAGGGCGATGAGCAGCACGCCCGCGCCCGTCTCGGCAGCTCCCTCGTCACCGAGCCTGTCTCTCAGTGCGTCCATGTCGACCATGTCGGTCACCTCCGTCGGGATGATGGTACCCGAGCGCGGACGCGGTATACGCGAGGGCGCGGCGGTGCGCCTGTGTTCGGGTATGCTGTGAGGGTAGGTTACGTGCCCTGAAGGCGGTGACGATGAGCCGGATCGTCCGTGCGTTCACTAGAGCCGAGACACGACCTCGCGCCATCGTCTGGACCGGGGCGGCGCTCATCATCGCCATCGGAGGCTTTGCGGTCTCCCAGCTCGTCACTTCGCAGAACTGGTTCTGCAACGACGTCTGCCACGTGGTGCACCTCGACAACGAGCGGGCGTGGCGCGAGGGTTCGCACAACGACATCACCTGCATGTCGTGCCACTACCCGGTCAACTGGAACCCCGTCTCGTTCACGCTCGACCGCGTGGACAAGCTGCTCGACATCTTCCCCACGGTCACGAAGTCGTTCCACATGCCGGTGAACGAGTACTCGCACGTCGCCCTCACGACGCCCGCCGAGCAGTGCACGCAGTGCCACGCGCTCGACACGCGCGTGGTGACGCCGAGCCCGGGGATCGTCATCAACCACGCGGTGCATGAGAACGCGGGCATACCCTGCGCCGTCTGCCACAACCGCGTCGCGCACCCCGAGGACTTCGAGCTGCAGCTGCCCGGCAACGAGAAGAAAGCGGACTTCATGTCGATGACCGCCTGCTACCGGTGCCACACGCTGGAGGAGTCCTCTCCGAGCGGCTTCCGAGCCACGGGCGAGTGCTCGGCCTGCCACACTCCCGAGCTCGACCTCGTGCCGATGTCGCACGACGTCGCCGGCTGGTTCACCGAGCGCGGCGATTCGAGGGGGCACGCCGAGGCTGCGCTTGCCGAGGCTGAGCGGGTGTCGTCGGCCGAGGAGGCCTGGGAGGAGTTCGCGCCCGAGTTCTACGGCAAGGGGCCGCGCTTCTTCGCGCGGCTGGCCGGGGTGGAGCATGAGCTCACGGTGGACGTGCCGCCTCCGGCGACCATCAACGAGTGCTTCACGTGCCATGCGCGACAGTACTGCACGGACTGCCACGGTGTGGAGGTGCCGCACCCCGAAGGATTCGTCGGTGAGCACGGGAGCCGCTTCACGCCCTCGGCGGACGCCCAAAGCTGCGCGATCTGCCACAACCCCACGGGTGACGCCGCGAACGACCCGTACACATGCACGCTCTGCCACCACCCGCAATGGCAACGCGACGCGGGCAGCTGGCTGGCGACGCATCGCTACGTGGTGCGCGCCACCGGCGGCGGTGAGTGCTTCGACTGCCACGAGCAGGCGCAGTGCGCGGCGTGCCACACCTCGGACGACCCGGCGTCGTTCGAACTGTACTGAGCGCGGCGGCCGTGACTCGCGCGAGCGCAATCGTCTGCGGCGGCGCCAACCTCGACGTCTTCGGGTTCAGCCGCGATCGAGTGCGTATGGCCGACTCCAACCCGGGTGACGTCCGCACGGGCCACGGCGGCGTGGGGCGCAACATCGCCGAGAACCTCGCGCGCCTCGGCGTCGAGGTCTCGCTGGTGACGGCCGTCGGTGCCGACGGGGACGGCCGGGCGCTCCTTCGGGCCTGCGAGCGAGCGGGCATCGACACCTCGATGGCGGTGACCGCCGAAGGCCTGCCGACGTCGCGCTACCTGGCCATCCTGGACGAGCGCCACGACCTCGTCGTGGCCGTGAACGACATGCGCGCCGCCGAGGCGATGACCCCGGATGTCCTTGCCGGAGCATCGGAGCGGCTCTCCGCGGCAGACGTCGTCGTGCTCGACACCAACCTTCCCGAGCCCGCGCTCCTCGCCATAGCCGGGCAGGCGGGGAGAGCCCCGCTCGTGGTCGACACCGTGTCCGCTCCCAAGGCGGTCCGGGCGCGCGGCATCCTCGGCTCCGTGCACACCGTCAAGACCAACCGCGCCGAGGCGGCGGCGCTGCTCGGCGCCGATGCCGACCTCGAACCGGCTGCGCTCGTCGACGCGTTGCTCGACCGGGGCGTGCGGCGCGCGGTCGTGACCCTCGGCCCGGAGGGATCGGTGGCGGGGGAGGGAGCCGAGCGGGTCGCGCTGCCGGCGCCGCGCGTGACCGTCGGCAACGCCACCGGCGCGGGTGACGCATTCACCGCCGGGCTGGCCTACGCGGCGCTCGACGGCGCGCCGCTGCGCCGGGCGCTCGGTCTCGCCGCCGCCCTCGCGAGCTTCGCCATCGAGAGCACGTCAGCCGTCGACCCGTCCGTCACGCTCGAACGCGTGCTGTCCCGCATGGAGGTCTCCACGTGATGAACGAACACCTCGCTATCTCGCCCGAGGTCGCCGAAGCGCTCGATGCCGGCGTGCCGGTGGTCGCGCTCGAGTCGACGATCATCGCGCACGGCTTCGGCTATCCGGCGAACCGCGAGTGCGCGCTGCGAAGCGAGGAGGTCGCGCGCGAAGCGGGTGCCGTGCCGGCCACCATCGCCGTCCTCGAAGGGAAGCTCAAGGTGGGTCTCTCGGCCGAGGAGCTCGAGTACCTGGCCACCAACCCCGACATCCCCAAGGCGAGCCGGCGCGACATCCCGGTGCTCGTCGCGCGTGGCGCCGACGGCGCGACGACCGTCGCGGGCACGATGCTCATCGCGGCGCTCGCGGGCATCCGCGTCTTCGCCACCGGCGGCATCGGCGGCGTTCACCGCGGGGCGGCCGATACGTTCGATATCTCCGCGGACCTCCAGGAGCTCGCGCGCACCGACGTGCTCGTCGTGAGCGCCGGCGCCAAGTCCGTCCTCGACCTCGGCCTCACGCTCGAGTACCTCGAGACGTACGGAGTCCCGGTGCTCGGCTTCAGGACCGACGAGTTCCCGGCGTTCTACGAGCCGTCGAGCGGCTTGCGCGTCGACACGCGCGTCGATTCGGCCGAGGAGGCCGCGGCGATCGTGGCCGCCAAGTGGGAGCTCGGGCTTGCCGGCGGCGCCGTGCTCGCCAACCCCATCGCTCCCGAGCACGCGCTCGACCAGGCCCTGCTCGACCGTGCGATGCGTACCGCGCTCCAGGAGGCCGAGGCCGCCGATGTCCACGGCAAGGACGTGACGCCGTTCCTGCTCGCGCGCATCCACGAGATCACCGGCGGCGCGAGCGAGGAAGCCAACAAGCAGCTCGTATGGTCCAACGTGCGTCTGGCCGCCGAGGTCGCCGGATCGCTTGCGGGGAGGTCGTCATGAGCGAGGCCGAGAACGGCATCCACGCGTATCCCGACTCGTTGCTCGAGCAGGTCGAAGGCGCCGAGGCCGAGTTCCTCGCGGGGAGGCGCGGACATGCCGAGAACGTCGAGAGCGCCGTCCGCATCTTCCTCGAGTTCCTGCGCGGCTTCGAGTTCCTGCAGCTCGAGCAGCGCCATGTGACCGTCTTCGGCTCTGCACGCTTCGCCGAGGACCATGAGTACTACGCGCTCGCCCGGACGCTCGGATCCGCGCTCGTCGAGGCGGGCTTCGGCGTCATCACGGGCGGCGGCCCGGGCATCATGGAGGCCGCGAACCGCGGCGCTCGCGAGGCGGGCGGCTCGTCGATCGGCATCAACATCCACCTGCCGCACGAGCAGCATCCCAATCCGTACGTCGACCGCTTCATCGAGTTCGAGCACTTCTTCGTGCGCAAGGTCATGCTCGTGAAGTACTCGTGCGCCTTCGTCGTCCTGCCCGGGGGCTTCGGCACGCTCGACGAGGTATTCGAGACGCTCACGCTCATGCAGACCGAGAAGATCGACTCGTTCCCGGTGGTCGCCCTCGGCACGTCGTTCTGGCAGCCGCTCATCGACTTCTTCTCGGCACGCCTCGTCGCCGAGAAGACCATCGCGCCGGGGGACATGGACCGTCTGCTCTGCACGGACTCGATCGACGAGGCCATCGGACACATCAGGGCACACCCGCGCGCCTGCAACGGCGACGGTAGGTGACGCACCGGCGGGGTCGCCCTCGGCGCAAAACCGCAGCGCACAGCGTTGTCGGTCGCTCCTTCGGTTTGACATAAGCGCGCCACTGCCGTAGTGTCATTACATAAGGGCTGCCGCCTCTGATGGGCTGGCGCCGTTGTGTCCGGCGCTCCGTACAGCACGTCGAGCGCCGTTCGTGCATCGTTCGCGCGACGTGGCCGCACCACGCTACGGCACACGTGTGTCCGCCATGGGCGGCGCCTGTCATGCACCGATGACGAGGAGGTACACACGTGAGGAGACCGCTGTTCGGAGTCGTCGTGATCGTGCTCGCGCTCATGCTTGCGCTTGCGGGCGTCGCGGGCTGCGCCACGGAGTCCGACGACGGTGGGGACGAGGGGACCACCGGTGAGACCGGCGGAGAAGCCGCCGAGGCCGAGCCGTTCACGTACGCCATGTCGGGGCTCTACAAGCCGTTCAACTACACCGAGGGCGGCGAGCTCACCGGGTTCGACGTGGAGATCGGCGCGGAGATCGCCCGGCGCATGGATCGTGAGCCCGCCCCGATGACCAACCCGTGGGAGACGATCATCCAGGGCCTGAAGGCCGAGAAGTACGACGCCATCATCGGCTCGATGGCCATCACCGAGGAGCGCGAGGAGCAGGTCGACTTCTCCCAGCCGTACTACCGCTCCGGCGCGCAGATCTTCGTGGCCGAGGACAACGATGACATCGCGTCCAAAGACGACCTCGCCGGAAAGAAGATCGGCGTCGTGAAGGCTTCGACGTTCAAGGACATCGCCGAGACGCTCACCGATCCTGACAACGTGGTCGGCTACGACAGCGACGTCATCGCGCTGCAGGACCTCACCACCGGCCGTATCGATGCCGTGATCACCGACCAGGTGGTCGGCTTCTCGGCCATCAACGAGGAAGGCCTGGCGCTCAAGGACGTCGGCGAGCCGCTCTACGTCGACGAGATGGGCATCGCCGTCCGGGAGGGCGACGACCAGCTGCTCGACGACATCGACTTCGCGCTCGAATCGATGATCGCCGACGGCACGTACGCCGAGATCAGCAACAAGTGGTTCGGCCGCAGCATCCTGGGCGAATAGCCGCACCCACAACTGAAGCGAAAGACGACCGGGCCGGTCCGTGCGACCGGCCCGGTCGATGCAGGGAAAGGTAGCGACCAATGCCAGCACTCATCGAGATCGGGACGGAGTACGCGGCGCCGTTCGCCGAGGCGACGCTCGTCACGCTCCGGCTCACCGCGGTCTCGCTCGTACTGGCGGTGGTGATCGGCCTCGTGATCGCGCTGTTCAAGCTCTCGCGCAATCGCGTGCTGAACCTCATCGCCAACGCGTATATCGGCGTCATCCGTGGGCTGCCGCTCATCGTGCAGCTGATGTTCCTGTACTTCGGCATCGTTCAGATCGTCCGGCTGTCCTCGTTCTGGGCCGGTTCGCTCGCGCTGGCGGTACACGCGGGCGCGTACGTGGCCGAGATCTTCCGGGGTTCCATCCAGTCGATCGACCACGGTCAGACCGAGGCAGCGCGATCGCTCGGCATGTCCAAGGCCAAGACGTACCGGCTCATCGTCCTGCCGCAGGCGTTCCGACGTGCGATCCCGCCCCTCGGCAACCAGTTCATCATCGGTCTCAAGGACAGCTCGCTCGTGGCGTACCTCGGCGTGCAGGAGCTGTTCGGCGCGGCGCTCTCGGCCCAGGCCGAGAACTTCCAGCCGTTCGAGACGTATCTCGTGGCAGGCATGTACTATCTCGTGCTCGTGCTCATCTTCAGCGTGCTGGTGAACCGGCTCGAGCGCGGGCTTTCCAAAGGCAAGAGGGAGGCGGCGCCGGCATGAGCATCGTGAGCGTACGCGGACTGCATAAGCGCTTCGGCGACCTCGAGGTGCTCAAGGGCGTCGACCTCGATATCGAGCAGGGTGAAGTGGTCGTCATCATCGGCCCGTCGGGCTCCGGGAAGAGCACGCTCCTGCGCTGCCTGAACTTCCTCGAGTACCCGGACGAGGGCGAGGTATGGCTCCGGGGCAGGCAGGTCGACCCCGCCGCCGACGACCTCGACAAGGTGCGCGAGCACATCGGCATGGTCTTCCAGCACTTCAACCTCTTCCCGCACATGAACGTGCTCCACAACGTCACAGTGGCGCCGGTCAACGTGAAGGGGATGGAGCGCAAGGACGCCAATGCCATCGCGCGGGACTTGCTCGATAAGGTCGGTCTCGCCGACAAGGAGAAGGAGTTCCCGTCTCGCCTCTCCGGCGGTCAGAAGCAGCGCGTGGCCATCGCCCGCGCACTCGCGATGGATCCCGACATCATGATGTTCGACGAGGCCACCTCGGCGCTCGATCCCGAGCTCGTCGGGGAGGTGCTCGGCGTCATCCAGGACCTCGCGGAGGGCGGCATGACGATGGTGCTCGTGACGCACGAGATGGGATTCGCCCGCGAGGTGGCGGACCGGGTGATCATGATGGACGATGGCTACATCATCGAAGAGGCCGCGCCGGCCGAGCTGTTCGAGCATCCCGCCGAGGAACGCACACAGCGGTTCCTGAGCCAGGTCTTCTAGGGCAGGCTTGCCCGCGAGCGTCGCGGGTAGGTATACACGAGGTGAGACCGCTTCTTCTCGAAACGGCGGTTGGCGATGCGTGGGTGGCTGCTGAGTCGTGTGCGACGCTACCCCGGCCGATGCGGGGTGGCGCTGCTGTGCGTCGTCGCCGCGCTCGCCGTCGGCGTGGCTCACGGTCGCGCGTACCTGGAGCTCCGGGCGTTCAGCGCGGCGTGCGACGCCATGGTGGCCGACGAGCATCCCGGCCCGCGCACGACCGCCACCTGGGCGTTCCCGTTCCGCTCCGATCAGCAGCGCATCAGCGTAGCGGTGAGCCTGCACGAGCTCTCCCAGGCGCATGAGACCGACACGGGCATCGTCTTCAACGCGCCGCGATGGGCGCGCGAGCGCGCGGTCGTGCACCTCGTGCGCACGCAGGCCGCCGGGCCGCTCGTGGCCGCGCTGGCTGACGAGTTCCGCGCGCTGCGCCGCGAGCTGGCCCTCGATGATGACGAGTACCTCGAGCTGATGGTCTCGGCCGTCCAGTACCTGCCCTACGGCGATATCGAGTACGAGATCCTCCTCCCGGCGGAGGTCATCGCGTACCGGGAGGGCGTCTGCACCGAGAAGTCAGTGCTGCTCGCGGCGCTCATGACGCACGAAGGGTACGACACGGCGCTCTGGGTGCTCGACTCGCAGCGGCACGTCGCGCTCGGCGTCGCATCTGCCGAGAACCAGTTCCGCCACAGCGGCTACGCGTTCGTGGAGACCACGGTTCCGCACTACATCGGCCAGGCAGATGCCGCGTACTGGGCATCCCGGCCGTCGCTCACGACGCCGCAGCTGATCAAGCTCGGCGGCACGAGGGCGTACGGCGCGGGCGCGCAGACCGCCTTCATCCTGCAGGAGCTCCGCCGGAACAAGATGGTGGCGCTGCAGTCCGATCGGTACGCGCGCGCTTCGCGCACCGACGGTCGCTGGAGCGAGCGCTACGCGCAGCGCGCCGCTGAGGCGCATGCGGCCGACCGGCTGGCCGCGTTCATCACCGGGAACACGCACGACCGGGCCGGGGTGTTCGCGGCGCTCACCGCGCGGGATGTGGAGTACGTGCCGATGCGCGGGCTGGAGCGCTGACCGGTGGTCGATGTCCTTCTCGGCCTGCTGGAGCGCTTCGGCTATCCGGTCGTCTTTCTTGCGACGCTTCTGGAAGACACGTTCCTCATCGGCTGGTTCGTGCCGGGCCAGGTGGTCGTGTTCACCGCGGGCCTGGCTTCGCGGTTCTCGGCGCTCGATCCACTGCAGGTCGCGCTCTGGGCGGCGGTGGGCGAGACCGCGGGAAACTACATCAGCTACGCGTTCGGTCGGTGGGGCGGGGAGCCGTTCGCGCGCCGTCTCGCCTCGCGTTTCAAAGACGGCGAAGCGCGGCTGGCCGAGGCGAAGCGCTACTTCGAGGAGCGCGGCACGCTCGCGCTGCTGCTCGGGCGACCGGCCTGGGGTATCAAGAACGTCCTGCCTGCCGTCGCGGGGATGAGCGGGATGTCCGCCATCAAGGCGATCGGGCTCGTCACGCTCTCCTCGGCGGTGTACTATCCCGCGCTGGTGGGCGTAGCGTGGGCGCTCGGTCTCGGGGTCGAGGAGGCTTCATCGATCGCCTGGTGGCTCGGTATAGCGGTCAGCGCGGTGTTCGTGGCGCTCGTGGTCGCGTGGGTCGTCCATCGGAGGCGCGAGCGGGACTGACCGTGTCCTCATCGCCGCTTGAGATAGCGGTTGATGGCGATCGCCGCGCGCGCTCCCTCTCCGGCAGCGATGATGATCTGCTTGCCGGGGCCGTCGGTGACGTCGCCGGCCGCCCAGATCCCGGGCGCGTTCGTCGCGTTGTCCTTCCCCACGATGATCTCGCCGCGGTCGTTGGTCTCCACAAGCCCCCCGGTGAACTCGGCAACCGGGATCGAGCCCGTCTCGATGAACACGCCTTCGACCGGGATCGTGTCCTCGCTCTCTCCCTTCAGCGGTCGGACCACGACTCCGGTCACCCGGTCTCCGCCGACGATGCTCGTGACCTTCACGCCCTCGCGCACCATCACCTTGTCGTGGGCGTCGACGCGCTCAAGCACGCCTTCGGGGGCCTTGAGCGGCCGCTGTGTGATGATCGTGACCGAGGCGCCGAGGTCGGCAAGCTGCAGTGCCGCGTCGGCGGCTGACTCGCCCGGCCCGACGACCGCGACCGGCTTGCCCTTGAAGAACGCCGCGTCGCAGGTGGCGCAGTACGACACCCCTCTCCCCACGAACTCCTGCTCGCCGGGCACGGCGAGCCGGTTCGGCGCGCGACCGGTGGCGATGAGCACGGCGCGTGCGGGCAGGCGCGTTCCCTCGCGCGTGTAGACCTCGTACCCGTCCGAGGCAGGGACGATCGCGTTCACGAGCTCACCCTCGAAGCAGGTGACGTCGAACGCCGAGACGTGCTCGCGGAAGGCGCTCACGAGCTCCTTGCCGGTCACCATCTGCCACCCCATGTAGTTCTCGATCTCCCCGGCCCACGCCGCCTGGCCGCCGACCTCACCGCCAACGATCGCCGTGGCGAGTCCCTGCCGGGCGCAGTACATCCCCGCTGTCAGCCCGGCCGGCCCGGCTCCGATGATGACCACGTCGTACAGACCGTCGTTGTCCGCCATCCTCACACCACCTCCGTTCACTGCTTGCCCGACTTGGCCGCCGGCATCACGCATGGAGGTTTGGTTGCGGAGCGCCGTTCGGCAAGCGGATTGCTCTATTCTCGGGCATACGGGCCTCAGGGGCCCGCATGACGGACGATGGAGGCGAATCGGATGATCTTCGGTGGCAACGGGCTTCTGCTCATGCTGCTGGCTCTTGCGCTCGGCGGTATCACGCAGGCGTACGTGAACTCCGCGTACAAGAAGCACTCCGCGGAAGCGATTCCCGGCGGGCTCAGCGGCGCCGAGGTGGCGCGGCGCGTGCTCGACTCGGAAGGCCTCTCGGAAGTGCGCGTCGAGGTGACAGGCGGGATGCTGACGGACCACTACGATCCACGCGCGAACGTGCTGCGGCTGTCCAAGCAGGTCTACGGCGGCTCCAACGTAGCCGCGGCGGGCATCGCCGCCCATGAGGCGGGTCACGCGATCCAGCACGCGCGCTCGTACGCTCCGGCGAACGCCCGCATGGCGCTCGTCCCCGTCGCGAACATCGGCTCCCAGCTTGCGTGGCCGCTCATCTTCGTGGGCGTCTTCATGCGTTTCACCGGTCTGCTCTGGGTCGGCGTCGCATTCTTCGCGTTGGCCGTCCTGTTCCAGGTCGTCACGCTGCCGGTCGAGTTCGACGCCTCGCGCCGCGCTTTGGCGGCTCTCACGACCACCGGTTCGGTCGCACCCGGCCAGGAGGCCGGAGCGCGCACCGTGCTGACCGCGGCCGCCCTCACGTACGTCGCGGCGACGCTCATCTCCGTGTTGTATCTGCTGCAGTTCGTGGGGCTTGCCCGGCGCGGATGATCGTCAGTAGGGCCGCCGGCGCGCCAGGTATGCCCCAGCGGTGAGCAGCGCGAGCCCGGTCGTGATCGCGAGCGCCCAGAGCTTGCCCGTCGCGACGGGGTCGGTCACGTCGTGGCCTCGCTCGACGACCGCGAGCGCGCTCGCGTGGATGTCCATGTCGCCTCCATGCTCGCTGCATGCGGCGCTGAAGACGCCGGTGACGCGCACCAGGTCCCCGCGGTGCTTGTGGTCGCCGAAGACCGTCACGCGCTCCGCCATCTGCGGAGGCACCACCACAGCGTGTCCGCTGTTGTAGCCGCTGAGCGGTCCGCCCTCCTCGATGGTCCCTCGCGCGTAGGCATCGTCGTTCAGGTGCAGCCAGACTTCATCGCCACGCGACATCGCCTCGCCGATGGCCTCGCCGGTGAACTCGATCGTCTGGCCGTCCCACGCGGTCGGGTCCTCGACGAGGTCGGCGCTCGATGGCGTCGCGGCATGTGCGAGCCCGGGCGCCGCGCAGGTGAGGGCGACGAGCGCCGCAGCGAGCACGTATCCGAGCGCCCGCGCCCTCATCGGCCTCTCACCGCCGACCAGCCCCAGCCGATCAGAGCGAACACCGCCATGAACTCCAGGCGGCCCAGCCACATCGCCAGGGTGTAGAGCGCCTTGAGCCCGTCTGGTGTGGAGGGGGCGAGCAACCCGCAGCTGAGCCCGGTGTTCGAGCCGGCCGAGATGCCTTCGAAGGCCGCTTCCACCACCGGGTAGCCGCAGTACACGCCCACCATGGTGACCAGTGCGTGCATAGTCAGGAACGCCACGCTGATGGCGAGCGCCGAGCGCACCGTCGCGTCGTTGAGGACGCGGTCCTTGATGTGGTGGTAGCGGGAGATGACCACCGCCGAGTCGGGCGACACCATGCGGCGGATGTCTTGCACGAACGCCTTGGTGATGACCCCGACTCGGAAACCCTTGATGCCGCCCGCGGTCGACGCGGAGGAGGCGCCGATCACCATCGCTCCGATCAGGCCGATCATGGCGAGCGGACCCCACTGCGTGACAGTCGCGCGCGAGTAGATGGTCGCGAAGCCCGTGGTGGTGTGTGCCGACGCGACCACATAGAACACCTTGCGGACGAATGCCACGGCGTCGGGATAGACGCCGGCGCGCGCCAGGCCGATCGCCGCGACGAGCACGAACAGCGCCATCGTCAGCGCGAAGCTGCGCGTCTCGATGTTGCGCTTCAACTCCGCGCGGTCCCCGGTCCACACCGCCCAGTGGACGGCGAAGTTGAGCGATCCCGCGACGAAGATGATGATGCAGAGCACCTCGAACACCACCGAGTGGTACCACACCGTGTTGAACGACTGCGGTGCGAAGCCGCCCGTGCTGAACGCACCCATGAACGTCCACAAGCCATGCAGCACCGCGCGCACCGGCTCCTGCCCCAGCGCGAGGGCCGTCACGGTGAGCGCTCCGGTCCCGACCGCGAGCCACACGAGGCTCACGAGCCAGATCGCGCGCGCGGTGTGCACGACGTTCGGCATCAGCCGGTCTTCCTTGCCCTCGCCGGCGTAGAGCTGGTAGATGCCGCCGCCGACGCCCTTGAACAGGAACGTGAGCGCGATGACGACGATGCCCTGGCCGCCGGCGAACGTGAGGACGAAACGCCACATGTTGAGCCCGTTGGACACGTGGTCGAGGTCCTGGATGAGGTAGAGACCGGTCGTGGTGAGACCGCTCATGACATCGAACACGGCGTCCACCATGCCGCCGATGTGGCCCGAGAGGATGAACGGGATCGCTCCCAGCAGCGTGGCGAGGATCCAGGATGCCGAGACGACCACGAGCCCCTGCGCGCGGCGCAGCTCGCGTTCGGTGTGGCAGATCGCCTGCAGACCGAAGCCGACCGCAAGGCATGCCATGAGGCCGATCCCGAAGTCGACGGCGGTGTCCCACTCGGCGAAGACGAGCGCCGTCACGAGCGGCACGAGCATGAGCATGCCCACGCCGAGGACGACCTTGCCGGTGTACACGCCGATGACCTTGTGGTCATCGAGCGTCGGGCGGAACATCACCCGGCCACCATCCGGATGAGTATCACCAGCGCGGCGCACGAGAGCCCGATGCCGGCCGTGAAGGCGGCCTCGGCCACAAGACCCGCGGAGAACTGGCCCCAGGGCCACTGGGAGGGATGAACGAAGAACACGGACAGGCGCCGTGAGCGCGATGCCATGACGATCAGCCCTTCACGCTGCGCGTAGCGAGCGTGCTCATGAGGGCATCGGCGACGATCTGCGTGCAGCTGACGGCGGGGATGCCGAGCGCCTCGAACGTGCGCGTGTTGTGCGGATGGTTCACCACAGCCGCGACCGTCGGAACCGAGAACGCCTCGCGAGCGAGCAGGCTGATCGAGAGGTTCGTGGCGTCGTCGGATGTGGCCGACAGGACCGCGCCGGTGGCCTCGACCCGCGCCTGCCGCAGGACGCCGGGGTCCCGGCCGTCGCCGTGCACGACGAGCGCCCGCGGGAATGCGAACGCCAGCTCCTCGGCCGCATGGCTCGTGGGGGCGATGAACGTCACCTGCTTGTCCTGCGCCTCGATCGCCGTGCCGAGCCTGACGGCGACCTCTCCGTTCGCGATCACGATGACAGACATGGCCTACCCTCCGCAGCGGTTGCCGGCCTCCACCGAGTGTAGGCACGCCGCGTTCAGAAGGCGTAAACGCGCACGGGTGCGGCGTAAAGCAGGTGTAAAGACCTTGGCTGAGCCGTGCTCAGCTCGCGTTGAATCGCAATCCAACTCCGGGCTCGGTGAGCACGTAGCGCGGCACCTGCGGGTACGGCTCGATCTTCTTGCGCAGGTTGCTGACGTGGACGCGGATCGTGCGCACCTCCACGAGGCACTCCGGTCCCCAGACGGCGTCGCTCAACTGGCTCCAGGTGACGAGCCGGTCCGCGTTCTGCACGAGCACCGACAGGATGCCGAACTCGATGGGCGTGAGCGAGACCTCCGCGCCGTCGCGGGTGACGCGGTGCGCGGCAAGGTCGACCACGAGGCCGTCGGCCTCGAAGACCGGGATGACCGAGCTGCCGGGCGCCGTCCGGCGCAGCA
Source organism: Anaerosomatales bacterium (assembly GCA_030019445.1). Lineage (GTDB taxonomy): Bacteria > Actinomycetota > Coriobacteriia > Anaerosomatales > Anaerosomataceae > JASEEU01. The sequence continues at coordinate 186,450 of JASEEU010000002.1, forward strand.
GCGCGCGGATCCGGGCGACGAGCTCGCCTGCCGAGAAGGGCTTGGTGAGGTAGTCGTCGGCGCCGGTCTCGAGCGCGCTGATCTTGTCGGCCTCGTCGGCCCGCACCGACAGCACCAGGATCGGGACGGTGAGCCAGGAGCGCAGGCGTTCACACAGCTCGATGCCGTCCATGTCGGGCAGCGTCAGGTCGAGGACGATGAGGTCGGGCGTGCTCTCGGTGAGCGCCGCTATGGCCGAGGCGCCGTCCTCGGCGGCCGCCACGACGTATCCACGTGTCTCGAGGATAGTGGTGAGCGCTCGCCTGATCTGGGCCTCATCGTCGATGACGAGCACGTGATCGGGCCGTCCTGCGGGCATCACGGTTCGCCTCCTTGCAGCGGGAGGGTCAGCACGATCTTCGTGCCGTGCGGATGGACGTCCCGGATCTCGATCGTGCCGGCATTAGCCAGGATGATCTCACGGGCGATGGACAGGCCGAGGCCGGTGCTGGAGCGAGAGGCACGGCCCGAGGCGCCCCGGTAGAACTTGTCGAACACGAGGGGCTTCTCGGCATCAGCGATGCCCGGTCCCTCATCGGCCACCCACAGCGAGAATGACGCCCCGATCGACGCCCCGATCGTCACCGGCCCGTCGCTGTACTCAAGCGCGTTGTGCACCACGTGGTGCAGCGCGCGGGCGATCTGCGTGAAGTCGAGGCGCAGCATCGGCAGGTTCTCGGGCACCGAGAAGCGCACGCGCTCACGCGCCTGGCGCGGGAGGCGCGCCACGACCCACCCCACGACCTCGCCGACCTCGAAGTCGTCCGGCTTCGGCTGCCACGCCTGCGCCTCGAGTCGCGAGACGTCGAGGAGGTCGGCGATCGCGCTGTCGAGGCGGTTGAGGTCCTCGACGACGTCGCGCAGCTTGTCGCCGACCGCCTCCGGGTCGCGGGGCACGTCGGGGTCGAGCAGGTCGGTCACCGCCGCGGCGATCGACGCGAGCGGCGTCTTGAGCTCGTGCGAGACCGACGACACCAGCGCCGAGCGCAGACGCTCCGCTTCGTGGGCGGCCGCGGCGTGCACGGCGAGCTCGTTCAGGCGGCGGCTCTCGAGGAACGCCGCGAGGAGGTGGGCGAGCGAGTCGAGGAACGACCGCTCGGACGCATCCAGCTGGCCGTGCATGTGCACCTCGAGGACGCCTTCCGCTCTGCCTGCCGAGACGAGCGGGAGCAGCAGGCAGCGGCGGCGGAGGTCGCCTTCATCGTCCGCGGGGCACGCGCCCTCCTCGGCCAGCAGCTCTTCGAGCGGGACCTCGCGTTTCTCGCGCTCGGTGACGCGCCGCCACAGGTCGGCCACAGCCTGCGCGCGCCGTTCCTCCGGCTCCGTCGATTCGCTCGCCGGGAGCGGCGCGAGCCGTCCGCCCTCGGCATCCGGCACCCACAGCACGGCGCTGGCGGCGCCCACGACGTGCTCGAGCTCCTCAGCGGCGGCGTCGGCCAGACCGTCCACGGACGTCTCGGACACGAGCGATCCGCTGAGCCGGTTCAGCGCGGCGGTGTGATGTTCTTCGCGGAGCGCCGCCGCCTCGCGGTCGCGCAATCGCCCGGTCTGTAGGCCGACGGCCACCGCGACGACGAGGAACACGGTGAGGTGCACCACGTCCGCGCTCTCGGCGACGTGGAACGTGTGGTACGGCGGGATGAAGAAGAAGTTCCAGCACAGGAACGCGAGGATGGCCGAGAGGACCGCGGGCCCCACGCCCGCCGTGCCCGCGATGAAGCCGAGCACGAGGAGGTAGAGCCAACCCCACTGCTCGCGCCCGAGGTAGGGCCGGAAGGGGATGAAGGCGGCCGTCGACGCCGCCGCCGCCAGGAACGCTACGACGTAGCCGTGCCGCCGGACGAGATCGCGGATCTTCTGTGCGCGCGTGACGAATGGGTTCATGGCTTCCACCGAAGGCGTCAGCCATCACGATAGCACTCGAAGGCGCCCGGTACCCCTCGTCAGAGCCGGCGCTTGCCGCCGACGCAGCGCGGGGCGGCGCAGGCGCTGCAGACGCCGACGCAGACCGGCACATGGGCGCCGCACGCGGAGCACCGCAGACGCCCGATCGGGAGGCTCGCTCCACAGCGGTCGCACGTCTCGGCGCGCGCTTCCTCGGCCCAGGTGTCCTCGAAGAGCACCGAGGCGTCGGAGACGTCGTATCGTTCATGTGCGTTCATGATGCCCTCACCATAGCAATCGGCGCGCCAGCGCGAACGTGGTGTGACGGATGGGCGCCGGCACGCGACCCGCGCGACAAGCGGTCTACCCGTGCTGCGCGGAGGCTCTGCTATGCTGCGGGCGTGCGCAGCCGACGCGCGGAAGGAGACCCCATGGCCGCGACCGTCGCCGTCGTGCGATGCGAGACGTACGAGACCGGGGCGGTGCACGCCGCGGTCGGGCGCGCGCTCGATCTTCTCGGCGGCGCCGGGACGATCGTCGCGCCCGGCGAGCGCATCCTCCTCAAGCCCAACCTGCTCGTGCCGAGCCGGCCTGAGGATGCGGTCACCACGCATCCCGCGGTCTTCGAGGCGACCATCCGCCATCTGCTCGACGCGGGCGCGCTGCTCTCGTTCGGGGACTCTCCGGCATTCGGCGGGACGGAGGTCGCGGCGCGTCGCGCGGGTCTTACGGCGGTGGCCGAGAAGCTCGGCGTCGGGCTCGAGGTCTTCCGTGAGGGTCGCGCTGTGCCGTTTCCCGAGGGCAGGCTCATCAAGCGGTTCGAGATCGCGGATCAGGTACTGGAGGCGGACGGCCTCATCTCGCTGCCCAAGCTCAAGACGCACGCGCTCACGCGGCTGACGTGCGCCGTCAAGAACCAGTTCGGCTGTGTCCCGGGCATGCGGAAGGGCGAGTTCCACGCGAAGATGTCCGACATCCGTCGTTTCGCGCAGATGCTGGTCGACCTGAACCGTCTCATCGCGCCGCGGCTGGCGATCGTCGATGCCATCGTCGGCATGGAGGGAAACGGGCCCCGTGGCGGCGACCCCCGCGCGGTCGGCCTCATCATCGCGTCTCGTGACATGGTCGCCGCGGACGCGGTGGCCGCGTCGGTGATCGATCTGCCCCTGGAACTCGTGGAGACGTGCGTCATCGGTCACGAGTGGGGTCTCGGCGAGGCGTACGATATCCGCGTCGTCGGCGAGCCGATCGACGCCGTGCGCGTGGAGGGCTTCTCGGCCAACCGCAGCCGCGCCTCCACGACGCCGGGACCGAGGCCGCACCAGGCGTTGATGAAGCGGTGGATGACCCCGCGTCCCACGATCCGGGCCGAGCGGTGCACGCGCTGCGGCACCTGCGTCACGATGTGCCCGGTCTCACCCAAGGCCGTGGACTGGCACGACGGCGACCGTTCCGGTCCCCCGTCGTACCGGTACGAGCGCTGCATCCGCTGCTACTGCTGCCAGGAGATGTGTCCCGAGCGGGCGATCGACGTGCACACGCCGCTGGCGTCTCGGCTGTTCAGGCGCTAGCGTCGGGACGCAGAGCGAACCACTCGCCGACCCGCTCCGCGCGCACCGGCGCGCCGAAGAGCGCGGAGAGCCGCTCGCTCGTCAGGAGCTCGTCTGTGGGGCCGTCGGCCACGACACGACCGTCAGCGAGCATCACCACGCGCTCGATCTCGGGCACGATGTCGCTCACGTGATGCGTCACCATGACGAGCATGCGCCCTTCCGCGGCGAGCTCGCGCACCGTGCCGAGGAAGCGGACCGCCGCTCCCGGGTCGAGGCCGTCGCACGGCTCGTCGAGGATGAGCGCGGGCGGGTCGTGGACGAGCGCGCGGGCGATGAGCGCCCGCCGCGCCTCACCCGTCGAGAGCGTTCCGAACGTCCGCTCGGCCAGTGCGATCAAGCCGTACCGCTCGAGCAGCGTCTCCACGCGCGCGGCCATCGCTCGCGTCACCTCTGAGCGGCGGTAGAGCCCGATGCTGCCGAAGTAGCCCGAGAGCACGACCTCGCGCACGGTGACGCGCCGGCGGTATGCGGCATGCAGCGCGGGCGAGACGATGCCGAACAGGCGACGCGCCTCGAACAGGTCCCATCGCTCGCGACCGAGGAGCCGCACGGGCGCCTCGTCGCGGGCGAGCGGAAGCACGTCGCGAGTGATGAGCCCGATCAGCGTGGACTTCCCCGAACCGTTGGGCCCGAGCACCGCGACGTGCTCGGTGCGACGGAGCACGAGGTGCTCGATGTCGAGGATCGCTCGCCCATCGCGGACGACGGTAGCGTCGTGGAGCTCGAGCAGCGGTGTGGTCGTCTCGGCCATGCGAACCATGGTAGCCGAGCGTGTTCCGGGCGGCACGCTTGCATTCTCTGCCAGCGAGATGATGGCAGCGGGGCGCACGTTGGGTAGAGACATGAAGAGAACCAGCCCCGACGTGAGGAGTGGACGCCATGTCTGACAAGTGGGCCACCGCACTGGTGAGCTTCCTCATCGGCGCCGTCGCGGGCGCGCTGCTCGGGCTCTTCCTGGCGCCCATGTCAGGCCGCGAGCTCCAGACGCGCATCCGCAAGGAGGCCGAGGCCGACTGGCAGAAGGTGCGTGCCGAGTACTACAAGTCGGTCAACGAGGTGCAGAAGTCGTTCGATGACCTGAAGGGACAGATCGCCGCGCTCGCCAAGCGAGGCTAGCGCAGCGAGCGGTCGTAGGCGGCCGGACGGCGTGGAGCCGCCCGGCCGTCGCGCGTCTAGGCGAGGCCTGCCGAGCGGAACGCCCGCTTCGCCTGCCCGAGGTCGCCGTACATCAGCTCGAAGTCGAACTTCCCGACGCCCGTCTTGAGGACGATGCGGTCCGGGGTGGACGTCGCGCCGTCATCCACGGCATGACCGTGCTTGAAGGAGACCTTCGTCACCTGCGCGCGGTCGATGGAGACGTTGTCCGCGTTCTCGGCCATCACCTCGTCGGGGCTCATCGCGAGGTATCGTTCCGCCCACCCCGACCACGCGCTCATCTGCGCGCCGATCTGGCCGAGAAACCCTTTGCCGCCCGCCTTGGCGGAGTCGCGGGCATCGGCCACCACCTGCTTCATCATCTCCTTGCTGATCTTGGCGACGATCACGCGGCGGTCGGTCACGACGATCGTCGCGCTCTCGCGCTTGAGAAGGCCGGCCTTCAGGTTGAGGCCGCCCACCGTCGCGACGACGCGCTCTCCCGACGCGACGGGCTGCGCCGCCGGGACGGGCGTCGGGAGGGGCGCCGGGACCGGCGTCTCCGGTGGCGCGGCCGCGGGTGCGGCGAGCGCCGCGCCGCACGAAGTACAGAAGCGTGCGCCGTTCACAGGAGCGCCGCACGAGGTGCAGAAGCGAGGTGCCTGTGTGTCCATGACGACCTCCTTGCGATGTGCCGCACCCCCGTGCGGACTTGGCGTAGAGTGTAGCCGAACGCCACCGTAAGGAGCATCCGTTGCGGCTCACCGACTTCCACACGCACGCCTTCCCCGACGCGCTCGCGCCGGTCGCGGTCGCGCAGCTCGCGCGGCAGGGCGGCATCCCGTACCACTACGACGGCACGGTCGCCGGTCTGCTCGGCGCGATGGCCCGCGCCGGCGTCGACCGAGCGGTCGTGGCCCCGGTGGCGACGAAGCCGTCGCAGGTCCGAACGATCAACGACTGGGTCACGTCGCTCGACGATCCCCGGCTCGTCCCCTTCGGCGCGATGCACCCCGACTTCGAGGATCCGGGGGCAGAGATCGCGCGCGCGACAGCCCTCGGGATCCGGGGGCTCAAGATGCACGGTGAGTACCAGGCGTTCGCTCCCGACGATCCGCGGATGGTCCCGATCTACGCTGCGGCCGAGCGGCACGGCCTCATCATGCTCTTCCATGCCGGCGCCGATGTCGGCCCCCAGACGGTCCGCGGGACCCCGGAGGCGTTCGCGCGCATGCTCGACGCGCACCCGACGCTCACCGTCGTGCTCGCGCACATGGGAGGCTTCAGGCAGTGGGCCGGCGTACGGGAGCACCTCCTCGGCCGCTCCGTCTACCTGGACACGGCGTACACCCTCGGCCATCTGCCCGACGAGGAGTTCGTCGCGCTCGTTCGCGACCATGGCGTCGATCGGGTGCTGTTCGGGAGCGACGGTCCCTGGACCGACGCCGCGGTGGAGCTGGAACGGCTACGCGCGATGCCCTTCTCGGCGAGCGAGCTCGCTGCGATCTGCGGGGGGAACGCAGCTCGACTGCTCGGCTGAGCGCTCCGGGGATCCACGCGGACGGGCTGCTACACCCTCTCCGGGAGCGTCTGGAATCCTGGCGGGAATCCTGATAGATTGTTAAAGGCATCACGAACCATGCCGATAACAAGAGTGCGGGCGGACTGTGCCGGCAGAACCGTCACGTGCATCAGATATCCGTGATGAGCAGCACAATTCTTCGCTGAACGGCTGCGATGCGTGAGTATGGCCCTTCCTTTCCCGGCTTCATGCGTGGGCACACGCCTGCGCCGAAACGTGAGTGCAGTAACGAACTGTGGAGGAGACAGGGAGGTGATGTGAATGCCTGAGGAGACCGTCCAGGATGTCGAACGCGACGAGTCCGCGCCGCCACGAAAGAAGACCAAGAGGCGGTGGATCGTCGTCGGTGTCCTGGCGGCGCTGGTCGTCGTCGGAGCAGCGGCGTTCGAGTACACGTCGACGCCGGGGTTCTGCGAGTCGTGTCATGAGATCGCCCCGTCGGTCGAAGGATGGCGCGCGTCCGCTCACGGGCAGGAGGACGCGGCCGACTGCATGGACTGCCATGCGGATCCCGGTTTCGTCGGAGAGCTCGTCTCGCACATCGGCGGGGTCCAGGAGGCATACGTGCACATCACGGAGAGCCCCGACGAGGGTGACATCCGTGGAGAGGTGCCCGCCGATCGGTGCGTGGCATGTCACGAGGACGCGTGGGAGGACGAGGCGTTCGCTGCCGAGCACCCCACACAGGAGGCGCCGTGCGGCGTCTGCCACCGTGACAGCGCGCACACCAATCCGAAGCCGCTGTTCGAAGCGGCCGACGCCGAGGGAGGGGAGTAGCCATGGGTCAGACCGTCACACGCTACCGCAGGCTCGCCGCCTTCCTCGTCGTGGCGCTGGCGTTCGGTGCGCTCATGCTCGTGACCGGCTGCAGCGCTGAGCCCATCAAGCCCGCGGAGGGCGAGATGTCGTGCATCGACTGCCACACCGACCGCGAGGCCCTGCAGGCAAGCCTGGAGGCCGATCCGCTTCCCGAGAAAGAGGTCGCGGAGAGCGAAGGCGAGGGTTGAGGCGGCTCGTTGCCTCCGTTGGAGGCCGACCTGGGCGCGCTCGTCAGCCCCGAGTTCTTCGAGACGACGCACGGCAAGATGGACTGCCGTGACTGTCACGGCGGTGTGAAGTTCGCCGCAACGAGGGCTGAGGCGCACGAGGGCATGGAGCCCCTGCCTTCCAAGTCACTGACGTACGCCGAGTCGGTGTGCCAGCCGTGTCACACGGACATCGCCGAGAACATGGCGGCGAACCTGCACGCCGAGACGCCGGCCGTGTCCGGCACCGAGGACGCGATCGTCCTCGCCCGAGCGAGCGATCCGGAGATCGTCAAAGAGGGTCTCACGAACAACTGCTCGACCTGTCACGTGTCCGGCTGTGGAGACTGCCACGTCACCCGCCCGCAGTACAACGATGGCGGCTTCGTGCGCGGTCACGTCTTCTACAAGTCGCCCAACTCCTCCCTGAACTGCATGGGCTGCCACGGCAGCCGCATCCAGAAGGAGTTCACGGGTGCGGGCGAGAGCGAGAAGTGCGAGCTCACCGCGGACGTGCACTGGAGCCCCGGCGCGATGCAGTGCGTCGACTGCCATACGGTCGAGTGGATGCACGGTGGGGAGCCCTACGCGTCTCGCTACGAGTCGCCCACGGCGCCCAAGTGCACCGACTGCCATGCGCAGGACGCAGCGTTCACATCCGTGAGCATGCACTCGGCTCATGGAACGGCTGATTCCGACGTCTACCTGCAGTGCCAGGTGTGCCACGCGCAGGACTACAACAACTGCACGGCATGCCACGTCGCGCTCAACGACAAGGGACTGCCGTTCTTCGAGACCGAAGAGAGCTGGTTCGATCTCAACATCGGACGCAACTACGACCAGTCCGAGGACAAGCCGTGGGACTACATCATCGTCCGGCACGTCCCGGTGGCCGAGAGCACGTTCGACTACTACGGCGAAGGCGCGCTCGGGAACTTCGATGCGCTGCCGACGTTCAAGTACGCGACCCCGCACACCATCAAGCGCGTGACGCGGCAGACCGAGAACGGCTGCTCCAGCTGTCACGGCAACCGGGACATCTTCCTCACCGAGGACGATCTCCAGAGGCTGTCCGCTGCCGAACAGGCAGCTAACCAAGATGTGGTCGTGACCGAGATCCCGTAGGGATCCGGACCGGAAACGAAGGAGGAAGCATGCAGGCAAAGAAGTGGTGGGTCCTCGCGCTCGCCATGGTGCTCGCGTTCTCGATGATCGCGGTGCCTGGCTGCTCGCCGGAGGATGAGCCGGCCGAGGAGCCCGAGGCGGAGGAGCCCGCACCGGAAGAGTCGTTCGACGCCACGCAGGCGATGATCGACGCCGCGAACGAGTACTTCAAGAACGATCCCGTGCCGACGATCGCCGCGGCCGACCTGCTCACGATCGTCCAGAGCCAGGACCCCGGCTATCAGGTCGTGGACATCCGCTCGGCGGAGCACTACGCCCTCGGCCACATCGAGGGTGCGGTGAACATCCCGTTCAAGCAGATCTACACCGAGGAGAACCTCGCCAAGCTCGACCCCAACAAGAAGATCGTCGTGGTCTGCTACACGGGTCACACGGCCTCCGAGACCAACATGTTCTACAACATGCTCGGCTATGACGCCCTGACCCTGAAGTTCGGCATGAGCGGCTGGGTCGCCGACGAGGCCATCGTCGGCCTCCCCATCCCCGGCAAGGCGACGGGCGAGTACCCGACGGTGACCGAGCCCGTCGAGGCCGGCACGTTCGATCTTCCCGCGATCGAAGGCTACGAGGATGTCCAGGCGGCTATCATCGGCCAGGCCGAGAAGTACTTCGCGGCCGAGCTGCCCCCGACCATCGCGGCTGAGGACGTCTTCAACATCGTGCAGTCGGCGGACCCCGGTTACCAGATCGTCTCGGTCCGTGCCGGCGAGGACTATGCCAAGGGTCATATCGCGGGCGCGATCAACATCCCGTGGAAGGAAGCGGCTGACAACCTCGCGAAGCTCGATCCCAACAAGAAGGTCATCGTGTACTGCTACACCGGCCACACCGGTGGCGAGGTCAGCATGTTCTTCAACCTCATGGGCTACGAGACCTACAACATGAAGTTCGGCATGTCCGGCTGGCAGTCCGATCCGGCGCTCGGCGGCAACCCCGGCTACGATCCCGCAGCCGTGACCGCCAACCCGGTCGTCCAGTAGCACTACCGCATCGCACATCACGCAGCGTTGCGGCACGACCACGGGGGCCCCGGCACGACGCCGGGGTCCCTGCCGCTCGTCAGGTTGACGGCTGACGGCGTGGGGGGTATCAGCGTATCGGGGGGTAAGTAATGCTCAAGCGCTGCTATGCCCTGCGTGTCCCATGATCCCGGCAGAGGTGGTCATCGATGGGTTCCAAGATCCTCCTGGTGGAAGATAACCCGCAGAACCGCTACCTGGTCACGTTCCTCCTCGAGAAGAACGGCTATGAGGTGGTCATCGCCGAGGACGGCGAGCAGGCGCTGTCGGTGGTGGAGGAGGAGGAGCCGGACCTGATCCTGATGGATGTGCAGCTCCCCAAGATGGACGGGTATGAGGCGACCCGGAGGATCAAGGCGGACGCGCGGTTCAAAGACATCCCGCTGGTCGCGCTCACGGCGCACTCGATGAAGGGCGATCGCGGAAAGGCGCTTGCGGCCGGTTGCGACGACTACATCACCAAGCCCGTGGATGCGGAAGGTCTGCTGGCGCGTCTGGCCGAGCTCCTGACCCCGTGAGGGCGTGCTCGTCCGACCTGGCGAGCGCGCGCGCGTATCCGTATACTGACGTCCTGCGTCGCGATGCTCGCGTCCGGGTCTCGGGCGGCGGCACGTCGTGAACCTGGTCAGATCCGGAAGGAAGCAGCCATAAGCGGCCTCTGTCGGGTGTCCGGGGCCCGGTCGCGAGCATCGGGGCATGACAGGGCCGGTCCGGAGTCGGACCGGCCCTGTATACTTTCTGCGTGGGACCCAACAGCCCGGCCGGACCGGGAGAAGGACGGCATATGGCACACCAGTCGTGGTATCGGAAGTACCGCCCGCAGCGGTTCGAGCAAGTGGTCGGTCAGACGCACATCGAGCGCACGCTGCGCAACGCGGTCGCCGAAGGGACGGTGGCGCACGCCTACCTGTTCGCCGGCCCACGGGGGACCGGCAAGACGACGACCGCGCGCATCCTGGCCAAGGCGCTCGACTGCGTCCAAGGTCCGACGCCGGAACCGGACGATACCTGCGACGACTGCATCGCCATCGCGGAAGGTCGCCACCCCGACGTGTATGAGTTGGACGCAGCCTCCCGCACAGGGGTCGACGCCGTCCGCGAGGAGATCATCGCGCGTGTGAACTACGCGCCGACCAGGGGAACGTGGAAGGTCTATATCATCGACGAGGTGCACATGCTGTCCTCCTCGGCGTTCAACGCGTTGCTCAAGACGCTCGAAGAGCCGCCCGCACGGACGGTCTTCGTGCTGTGCACGACGCATCCGCACAAGGTCCCCGAGACCGTCCACTCGCGCTGCCAGCGATTCGATTTCCATCGCATCAGCGTCGAGGACATCGCGGGCCGGCTGCGGCACATCGCGGATGCGGAAGGCGTCGAGGTCGCGGATGCGGCGCTCGCGCTGATCGCCAAACATGCGCTCGGCGGGATGCGCGATGCCATCACGACGCTCGAGCAGCTTGCGGCGTTCACCTCGGGACACATCGGTCTCGAGGAGGTGGAGGGGCTGCTCGGCGAGGTCGACTCCGACCTGCTCTTCGAGGTCGCCGACGTGGTGCTCCGGCGCGACGTCGCCGGCTCCTTCGCGTTCGTCGCGCGTCTCGCCGACCGCGGCGTCGACATGACCGAGTTCACCAAGGGGATGGTGCGCCACTTCCGGGACCTGTTCGTCATCGCCGCGATCGGCGACGACGGTGACGTCGTGAACGTCACGGGCGAGCAGCTCGCGAAGCTCGGGCCGCAGGCCCGGAGCTTCGGTCTCGAGCGGTTGGGTCACGTCCTCGAGGTGCTGGCGGGATTGTCGAGCGAGCTGCGGTGGGCCAGCGACCAGCGGCTCGCCGTCGAGGTCGCCCTCACACGCATGGCACGTCCCGAGAGCGATCTCACGCTCGCCGCGCTCGCCGAGCGTGTCGCCGCACTCGAGGCTGGCGTGGGCGTCCAGCCTGTGCGCAGGGTCAAGGAGCCGTCCCCGGAGCCCACTGAGCCCGCCACGTCCCCAGGCCCCCCGGAGGGCGCGACGAGGGACGGACCGTCGGCCGCGAAGCCCGCTGCGCCGACCCCTCCTCTGGAGGAGGGCCCCGGCGGTGGTGTCCCGGCCGGGACGCTGGAGCCCGCGGCCGTCAAGCGTGCCTGGCCCGCGGTCCTTGCCGAGTTCAAGAAGCTGAAGCCCTCGCGATCGCACCTGTTCGACGGGACGGAGGCCGAGGTCGCCGGCGACGCCATCGCGATCGAGTTCCCCGCAGAGCAGCGCTTCTCGATGGAGCTGGCACGTGACGGAGACACGCTCGGTCTGCTGCGCCGCAGCGTGACAGCGGTGCTGGGCATCGAGCCGCCGCTGGAGTTCCGACTCGGTCGGGGAGGTGCCGCCCGTGCCGGGTCCGCTCCGCGCGAGCCCGTCTCCGCGGCGCCCGCCGAAGCCGCGGCGCCCGATGGCGCGACGACGACGGTCGCAGGACCGGATGCCGGCGAGGGCGCACAGGACCCCCAGGAGCTCGAACGCATGGTGATCGACGAGCTCGGCGTGGAGATCATGGCTGACGACGATGCCGAGGGCGCCTCGTAGGCGCGCACGGCACAGCGGAAGGAGTCGAATGAAGCCCGGCAACATGGCGAACATGCTCAAGCAGGCCCAGAAGATGCAGGCCGAGATGGCGCGCGTCCAGGAGTCGCTCAAGGACGAGACCGTGGAGGCATCAGTCGGTGGCGGCGCGGTGCGGGTCGTGATGACAGGCGACATGGTCGTCCAGTCGGTGACGATCGACCCCGCCGCGGTGGACCCTGATGATGTCGCGATGCTCGAGGACCTCGTCATCGCCGCGACGAACGAGGCGTTGCGTCAGGCGCAGGATCTCGCCCAGCGCAAGATGGCTGCCGTGACCGGTGGCCTCGGCCTCCCCGGCATGTGATGCCGTTCTACGCCGCTCCCATAGCGCGACTGCTCGAAGAGCTCGAGCGGCTCCCGGGCATCGGGCCGAAGTCCGCCCAGCGGCTCGCGTTCCACATCCTGCGCGCCGATATGGACGCTGCGACGCGCCTTGCTGAGGCGGTGCTCGAGGTCAAGCGTTCCATCCACTTCTGCTCGATCTGCTTCAACTTCGCCGAGAACGAGTCGTGCGACATCTGCGCCGATCCGGAGCGAGACGACGCTGTCGTCTGCGTGGTCGAGGAGCCGCGCGATATCGTCGCGATCGAGCGCACCGGAGAGTTCCGGGGCCGGTACCACGTGCTGCAGGGCGCCATCTCACCGATCGACGGTATCGGTCCCGAGCAGCTGCGCATCCGCGAACTGGTGGACCGGCTCGCCCCCGGAACGGTGACCGAGATCATCATCGCTACCGACCCGGACGTCGAGGGCGAGACGACGGCCCTCTACCTTGCGCGCCTCGTCAAACCGCTCGGTATCCGCGTCACGCGCATAGCTTCGGGGCTGCCGGTGGGCGGCGATCTCGAGTACGCCGACGAGGTGACTCTCGGCAGGGCTCTCGAGGCGCGTCGCGAGATGTAGAAATGGCAGAAACTGGTCGCCGTTCACCGATTTTGTGACACCGCTCGGCACGCCTCCCCGCGCGACCGGGCATGGGCCCCCCGTATCCTGGTATGGCTACCGGTCCGCGCTCAGCGGTTCGGGAACCCACTTCTCAGACAGGCCCGACACGATCCCGTCGCACAGCCCGTGGGGGCGGGCAACCGCTACGTATCCGAGGAAGGTGAGAGCATGCAGCAGCTGACGGAGATCCGTTGGCACGCGCGCGCCGGCCAGGGCGCCGTGACGGCGGCGAAGCTGGTCGCCGAGACCGCGCTGGAGCTCGACCAGTACATCCAGGCGATGCCGGAGTACGGACCCGAGCGGATGGGCGCGCCCATCCAGGCGTTCACGCGCATCAGTCCGCAGCCGATCGAGATCCACTGCAACATCGAGAATCCGAACGTCGTGGTCGTGCTCGACGAGAGCTTGCTGGCCACGGTCGACGTGGCCCGCGGGGTCACCGAAGATGGCGTCGTCATCGTCAACACGTGCAAGACGCCCGGGCAGATCCGCACCGAGCTCGGTCTCGACAGCGGCAAGGTCGCGTGCATCGACGCGTCCGGGATCGCGCTCGACACGCTCAAGCGCGATATCCCGAACACACCGATGATCGGCGCGCTCGCGAAGGCCACCGGCCTCTTCGACCTGCGGCCGGTCATCGACCACCTGCAGAAGACTTTCGGCAAGAAGTTCACCCAGGACGTCATCGACGCCAACGTGGCGTGTGTGACGCGCGCGTACGAGGAGGTGGCGATCGATGGCTAAGTGGGACATCGAGACCATCGGCGAGTGGGACTGGCGGCAGTTCCCCCTCGGCGCGGTGATCCCCGAGTCCGGCAATTCGCGGGACTACGTCACCGGCGGCTGGCGCAGCGAGCGGCCGGTTCGCGACAAGGAGACCTGCACGCAGTGCCTCCTGTGCTGGATCAGCTGCCCTGACTCGGCCATCTACGTCGAGGACGAGCAGCTGCCGGACGAGTCGTTCAACCTCGCCCACTGCAAGGGCTGCGGCATCTGCGCCAACGTCTGTCCCGTCGAGGCCATCACGATGGTCCCCGAGGGATGCGATCTTCCGGAGGTGAAGTAGATGGCCGAGCAGAAGACCGTCGCCGCGACCGGCAACACCGTCGTCGCCGAGGCGATGCGCCAGTGCAAGCCCGATGTCGTGGCGGCCTACCCGATCACACCGCAGACGACCATCGTCGAGGAGTACGCCGGCTTCGTCGCGAAAGGCCGGGTTCACACCGAGTATGTGACCGTCGAGTCGGAGCACTCCGCGATGAGCGCCTGTATCGGCGCCTCGGCGGCGGGCGCCCGCGTGATGACCGCGACCGCCAGCCAGGGGCTCGCGCTCATGTGGGAGGAACTCCACATCGCCAGCGGCATGCGGCTTCCCATCGTCATGGCGAACGCCAACCGTGCGCTGTCAGCCCCCATCAATATCCACTGCGACCACGGTGACGCCATGGGCGCACGGGACGCCGGTTGGATCATGTACTTCGCCGAAAGCGCCCAGGAGGCGTACGACAACACGATCATGGCGCTCAAGGTGGCCGAGGACCCGTCCGTCCTGCTTCCTGCGATGAGCTGCCTGGACGGCTTCATCACGACGCACTCCATCGACCGGGTCGACGTCCTCGATGACGAGTCGGTCGCCGGCTTCGTCGGAGAGTACGAGCCGGCGAACGCGCTGCTCGATACGGACGATCCGGTGAGCCACGGCGCATTCGCGGGACTCGGTGGACCGTTCTTCGAGTTCAAGCGCGCTCAGCGGGAGGCGATGGAAGCGGCTCGTCCGGTCATCACGTCCGTCGGCGAGGCGTACTCGCAGCTGTCGGGGCGCCCGTTCGACGTCATCGAGACGTTCGGCATGGAGGATGCCGAGGTCGCAGCCGTCGTCATCGGCTCCGCGTCCGGCAACGCCCGCCACATCGCGCGCCAGCTGCGCGCCCAGGGCGTGAAGGCCGGGGTCGTCAAAGTGCGCGTCTTCCGCCCGTTCCCGTACGCCGAGCTGGCCGAGGCGCTGCGCGGCGTCAAGGCTGTGGCGGTGCTCGACCGCGCGGAGTCGTTCGGCGCCGAGGGTGGTCCGCTCTTCCTCGAGGTCCGCAGCGCGCTCTACGATGCATCAGACCGGATCCCGGTCGTCAGCTACATCTACGGCCTGGGCGGCTCGGACGTCCGCCTCGAGCTCATGGAGCGCATGTTCGCCGACCTGTCCGACATCGCTGCCGGCTCGGCCCAGCCCGGCAAGCTCGTCTATCTGGGCGCCCGGTAGGAGGGAGCAGCATGGCCACACTGAAGGAACTCACGCATCGCGAGGACCGGCTTGCCGGCGGTCATCGCCTCTGCGCCGGCTGCGGCGCGTCGATCGCTGTCCGACAGGTCCTGCTTGGTGCAGGCGTCGAACCGGTGGTCGTCGGGTGCGCTACCGGCTGCCTCGAGGTCTCCACGACCATCTACCCCTACTCGTCCTGGAAGACCCCGTTCATCCACAACGCGTTCGAGAATGCCGCGGCGACCGTCTCCGGCGTGGAGTCGGCGTTCAAGGCGCTCCAACGCGCGGGCAAGATCCCGGCGGACAAGAAGATGAAGTTCGTCGCGTTCGGCGGAGACGGCGGGACGTACGATATCGGCCTGCAGTCGCTGTCCGGAGCCATGGAGCGCGGTCACGACATGGTCTACGTGTGTTACGACAACGGCGCGTACATGAACACGGGCATCCAGCGCTCCTCGGCCACCCCCAAGGGCGCGTGGGCGACCACGGCTCAGGTGGGAGCGGCGCAGCAGGGCAAGCTGCAGGGGCGCAAGGACCTGACGCAGATCATGGCGGCCCATAACATCCCGTACGTCGCGCAGGCCTCGATCTCCCACTGGAAAGACCTGACTACCAAGGCCGAGAAGGCGTTCGCGGTCGAGGGGCCGGCGTTCCTGAACGTCTTCGCGCCGTGTCCGCGCGGGTGGCGGCTGGCGTACAACAAGTCGGTCGAGATCTCCAAGATCGCGGTCCAGACAGGATTCTGGCCGCTCTACGAGGTCGAGGACGGCGTCTGGCGGCAGACGGTCAAGGTACACAACCGCAAGCCCATCGAAGAGTTCTTGAAGCCGCAGGGTCGATTCAAGCACCTGTTCAAGCCCGAGAACGCCGATCTGCTCGCCGAGATCCAGTCCGACGTGGATCGCGCGTGGGAGCAGCTCCAGAAACGATTCGAGACAGCGTAGGCTTCTCGGCGATCCGTATCGTGTGATGAGAGGGCCCCGGCACCGCGCCGGGGCCCTCTTCGATGCTAGAATGAACCGACATGTATACGGGGTCCGCCGCTGGAAGGTTCGCTGATGAGACGGTCTGCTCGCATCTTCGCGCTCCTGCTGGTCATCGTCGCGCTCCTCGTGCTCACCGCCTGCGCTGACGGTGAGTCGGCCGCGCCGGCCGCAGTGGAGGGGGCGCAGGTGCGTGTCAGCGGCTCCGGGACCTGTCTCCCGCTGCTCCGGATCCTGAGTTCCGAGTACCTCGAGCGCCACCCGGACGCCGAGGTCGAGTTCGTGTTCCTGCCGGGTCTGCACTCGGGCGGCGGGATCAAGGGAGTGGCCAACGGCGACCTCGACCTGGGTGCCGTCTCTCGCGATCTGACCGAGGAAGAGAGCGCGCTCGGGCTCGAATACCATCTGCTCTCCCGCGACGGGCTCGTGATCGCGGTGCACCCCTCGGTCACGATCGAAGGTCTCACCACCGAGCAGGTGCGCGCGATCTACCGAGGCGATCACGCGAACTGGAGCGAGCTCGGCGGCCCTGATCTGCCGATCGTCATACTCGACCGCAATGAGGACGAGTCGGCCAAGATCATCCTTCGCCAGTACGTGCTCGGGCCCGATCTCGAGATCACGAGCAAGGCGGTCAACCTCTACTACGAGCCCGACATGATCGACGGCCTCCAGTCGACGTCCGGCGCCATCGGCTACTTCTCGCTCGGCTACGGGATCTCGCAGGACGTGCCGGTCCGCTATCTCCGGCTCGACGGGGCGCAGGCCACGGTCGACGACATCGAGGCGGGCGCGTACGAGATGGTGCGGCCGCTCGGGATGGTGACCGGCCCCGAGGCCAGTGAAGCGCTGCGGGCGTTCGTCGAGTGGTCGTCAAGCGACGAGGCGCGTCGGATCATGGAGAGCGCAGGCTTCGCGCCCGCTGACTGACATGACTCCGACGCGGACACGACTCTTCGGCAAACACCTCCACAACCAGATCGTCGTGCCGCTGCTGGTCGCCGCGATGATCGTGGGCGTCGTCGCGACGCTCGTGGCGGTGGGGCTCATCAGCCGGGTCGTGAACGAGTGGATCGATCAGAACGCCTCGGCCACCAACGCGTCGGTCGTCGCCCGCATCGATTATGAAGCGGCCGAGATGGCCAAGGTCGCCAAGGTCGCCGCGGAAAACCCCCAGCTCGTCGATACCGTACGCACCGGAGATGTGAACGCGATCGCCGCGCACCTCGTGTTGGTGAACCAGGCATTGCGCGCCGACAACCTCGCGCTCATCGACCGGAACGGCCGCGTCGTCGCGTCCACCGGGGACCTCGAGCTGGCGTCCGGGCTGCAACCGCTCGGCCCGGGCGAGCGGGACTGGATACTGCTCTCCATGAGCCACCCGATCTTCGTCGACATCACCACCCAGCCGACGCTCACCGCGATGGAACCCGTGAAGGGCGGACAGGACGGCGACTTCACGTTGCTCGTCTCCACCGTGATCGACGAGGAGTTCATCGGCAGCATCACCGAGGGCATCGACGCCGCAGTCTGCCTGTACGACCGTTCGTTCGTGCCGATGGCGGCGAGGGCTCCCATGGCGCTCGGCGGCGAGGAGCTTGCCGCCGCGCTGCTCGACCGGACCGGCGACGTCGGCGAGCTGCTCGAGACCGCCGACACCTCCAGCGACCCCCGGCCGCTCGCCGTCGCCGGTCAGGCCTACCGTGCGGTCTCTCAGGCTATGACGTTCGAGAACGACCCCACCAACAGCACGGTGTACGTCGTCACGGTCATGGGGACACAGGTGGCCGAGGACACGCGCCGCACGACCACCAACCTCATAATGCTGTGGTCGGTGGTGGGCGTCGCAGCGCTCGTCGCGCTCAACTGGTGGGTCGCGCGTCGGGTGTCCGACCCGCTGGCGTCGCTTTCGGAGAGCGTCGGCAAGGTGGCCGAGGGTGACTTCTCGGCCAAGGTCTCGATCGAGGGCGACAACGAGGTCTCGCAGCTGGCGGACAACTTCAACCGGATGACCGATTCGCTGCGGGACCGCAGCGAGAGCCTCACCAAGAAGGTGCTCGAACTGGCGACGCTCTACGAGATGAGCCGGGCGCTCGGGTCGATGCTCGACCTGGACGTGCTGCTCGACTCCGTCCTGGACTCCGCGCTTCGCATCTTCAACGTGGAACTCGGCTACGTGACGCTGCGCGACAAGGAGACCGCCGAGCTCGAGGTGCGCGCCTGGCGGGGGGCGGCAGGCGGGAGGCCCGACGAGACGGCCGTGCGCTCATCCATGTCTGAGTGGGTCATCCGAGAAGGGCGACCGCTCATCTTCAACCCGTCTCGCGAGGCGGAGGGCAGGATCGACACGGTCTCCGGCGCGCTTGCCGCCCTCTGCGTGCCCCTGGTCTCCGCTGACGGCACGATCGGTGCGATCACCGTGGGCAGCCGTAACATGGAGCATCGGTTCACGAGCGATGACGTGCGCCTGCTGGCGACGATCGCCAACCATGTCACGATCGCCATCGGCAACATCGAGCTGTTCTCCAGCCTGCAGGACGCGTACCTCGCTACCGTCAGGGCGCTCGCCGCGGCGGTGGATGCCAAGGACCCGTTCACGCGCGGCCATTCGGACCGCGTCGCGCGCTTCGGCCTCGTGATAGCCGACGCGCTCGAGCTCTCCTCCGAGCAGCGCATCGCGCTCGAGATGGCGGCCTACCTGCACGACATCGGCAAGATCGGCATCAGCGAGGAGATCCTGCTCAAGCCGGGCAAGCTCTCAGACGACGAGATGGGCCAGATGCGCCACCATCCGCTCATCGGCGCGAACATCCTGCGGCCCGTGGCCTTCCCGTGGCCGATCGCGCCCATCGTCCGGCACCACCATGAGCACTACGACGGACGTGGCTACCCGGCCGGTCTCAAGGGAGAAGAGATTCCGATGCTCGCGCGCGTCCTGACCGTGGCCGACGCGTACGAGGCGATGATCGCCGACCGCCCCTACCGTCGTGGCCGCTCGGAGCAGGACGCGATCATGGAGCTCAGGCGCTGCGCCGGGACCCACTTCGACCCGAAGATCGTAGACGCGTTCATTGCGGTGCTCGAGCGGGAGGCGCAGCTGGACGAGGCCGCCGCGAGCGCCTGGGACGAGCTCGGGCCCGATGAGTCCCGCGCGGTCGTCGTCGCCGTGTGCGACGGCATGGTGGCGAGTTTCCGGCGTCTCGGGGGGCCACGGCTCGCTGCGAACCTCGAGACCGACATCAACGTCTCGTTCGAGGCCGAGGGACTGCCGTACCTGTTGAGCTCGGGCCACCTCACCGTCTCGCCCGACGTGTCCGATGACGGCGATCACCATGCGGTGATGCGCCGGGCCGTACGCATCGTGGCGGAAGCGATGGAGCGGACGTCCGGCGAGAGTCTCGTCGACCACTTCTACACCGAAGCGGTCGAGACGCTGCCGGAGCGCATGCGGCTCGTGGCCGAGCGTCTGCGCCTGCACGCGGACGAGTAGCGGCAGGGTGACGACGGCTGCTGCCCGGCAGCCGATTGCTGGTACACTATCTCCCAATCTCGCGGGCCGCGCACGCTCGCATCCGGGGAGGTCGGATGTCCCTCATCGTTCAGAAGTACGGCGGAACGTCCGTCGGCAACACCGATCGCATCAAAGCGGTGGCCGAGCGTCTCGTCGCGGCCAAGCGGGCCGGCAACGACGTCGTGGCCGTCGTCTCGGCGATGGGTGATGTGACCGATGAGCTGCTCGACCTCGCGGCGGCCGTCAATGGCGAGCCGCCCGAGCGCGAGATGGACATGCTGCTTGCGACGGGAGAACAAGTCACGATCGCGCTCCTCGCGATGGCTATCCACGCTCTCGGTCACGAGGCGATCTCGTTCACCGGACCTCAGGTGGGCATCGTCACGGATGCCGGCCACACCAAGGCTCGCATCCAGGAGGTGCGCGCCGATTGCGTACGTGAGGCGATCGAAGCGGGGCGCATCGTCATCGTGGCGGGATTCCAGGGAACGACCCCCGACAACCAGATCACGACGCTCGGCAGAGGCGGCTCCGACACGACCGCCGTCGCCGTGGCCGCAGGCATCGGCGCGGATGTCTGCGAGATCTACACGGATGTGGACGGCGTCTACTCGGCTGACCCGCGCGTGGTGCCCTCGGCGCGCAAGATCGCGGTCATCTCCTACGAGGAGATGCTCGAGCTGGCCGCGACCGGGGCCCGGGTGCTCCAGCTGCGCTCGGTGGAGTTCGCCCGCAACCATGGCGTCGTCATCCACGTCCGCTCGAGCTTCAACGACCTGCCCGGCACCATCGTCAAGGAGGCTGATCCGTCGATGGAACAGGCGATGATATCCGGTGTCACGCATGACACCACCGAGGCCAAGATCACCATCCGCGACGTTCCCGACCAGCCTGGCGTGGCCGCGCAGGTCTTCTCGGGCCTTGCCGAGGCGAACGTCAACGTCGACATGATCGTGCAGAACGTCTCGGAGGCGGGAGCCACCGACATCTCGTTCACGATCCCCAAGGAGGACCTCGTCCGCGCGAAGCGGGCGGTCGAGAGCGTCGTGGAGCGCCTCGGCGCGCGCTCGTGGCTGGTGGATGAGGCGGTCGCCAAGGTCTCGCTCGTAGGCGCGGGCATGAAGACGCATCCCGGCATCGCCGCCCGCATGTTCCGCTCGCTCGCGAAGGCCGGCGTCAACATCGACATGATCTCCACGTCGTCGATCCGCGTCTCGTGCGTGATCGCACGGGAGCAGGCCGAACTTGCGGTGCGCGCGCTCCATGACGAGTTCGACCTGGCGACTGACCAGATCGCCGCTGAGATAGCCCCGAGCGCGGGAGGTGCCGAATGATGTCGTGGACCAAGCCGATGTCGCCCCGCCCCGTCGTCGCCGTCGCCGGAGCCACCGGCGCGGTCGGCCGAGAGATGCTGCTCACGCTCGAGCAGCGGGGCTTCCCCGCCGCGCGCGTGCTGCCGCTCGCGTCGTCCCGCTCGGCGGGCACCAGGGTCCCGTTCGCCGGCGGCGAGCTGGTCGTAGAGGAGATGACGGCCGACAGCTTCGCGGGTGTCGACATCGCGCTCTTCTCGGCCGGCGCCTCGGTGAGCAAGGCCTTCCGCGAGGCTGTCGTCTCGGCAGGGTGCGTGATGATCGACAACTCCTCGGCGTTCCGGATGGACGACGACGTGCCCCTCGTGGTTCCCGAGGTCAACGCGGACGCGCTCGCGGATCACGCGGGCGTGATCGCCAACCCCAACTGCTCCACCATCCAGATGGTGGTCGTGCTCGACGCACTCGAACGTATCGCGCCGCTCAAGCGCGTCGTCGTCTCCACCTATCAGGCGGCGTCAGGGGCCGGTCAGGCGGCCATGGACGAGCTCTACCAGCAGACCGGCGCGTTCCTCGAGGGGCAGGAGCTCGTGCCGGCGGCGTTCGTGCACCGGATCGCGTTCAACTGCATCCCGCAGATCGACGTGTTCCTCGACGACGGCTCCACCAAAGAAGAGTGGAAGATGATCGCCGAGACGCGCAAGATCATGGATCGCCCGGCGCTGCCCGTGCAGGCCACCTGCGTTCGGGTGCCGGTCCTGCGCTGTCACTCCGAGGCCCTGGCGCTCGAGTTCGACGCGCCCATCAGCGTGGAGGATGCGGCCGCGGTCCTCGGTGCGGCCGAGGGTGTGACGATGATGGACGACCCCGCCGAGGCGCTCTATCCGATGCCGGGCCTGCTCGAGGGCACCGACGATGTGTACGTCGGCCGCCTGCGCCGCGACGACAGCGTGCCGCACGGCCTTGCGCTGTGGATCGTCGCCGACCAGCTCCGGAAGGGCGCCGCGCTGAACGCGGTGCAGATCGCCGAAGCGTTGCTCCCGTAGCCGTCGACTCAGCAGAGCGCGTCGCGCCCTGCTACCGCCGGGGCACGCTCATGCCTCGCGCGCCCGGCGCTCGCCGGTGTCGTTCGCGGGCCCGTATGGGGCGTTCCCTGACGTTCTGTGAGCCTACCCGTAGCCTCGGTGAGCGGAGCGGCGTTAATATTAACGTACGGGAGCCCGCGGCCGGACTCCTCCGGTCCGCATGAGGAGGGAGTCGGACATGTCCGAGGCCAACGTCCTTATCGTGGAGGACGACGCGACGATCGCGCGCTTCGTCGAGCTTGAGCTCGAGCACGCCGGATACGAGGTGTTCCGTGCGGGGGACGGTCCCGCAGCGATCGACCTGATGGACGCCGAGCCCGTCGACCTGGTGATCCTCGACCTCATGCTGCCCGGCATCGACGGCCTGGACGTGGCGAAGCATATCCGCAAGAAGGGCGACGACGTCCCCATCCTCATGCTCACCGCCCGTGCCGAGACGCACGACGTGGTGAACGGTTTCGAGGCGGGCGCCGACGACTACCTCCGCAAGCCGTTCGAGATACCGGAGCTGCTGTCCCGAGTGCGTGCGTTGCTCAAGCGCGTGAAGGCCGCCGAGCCGAGCTCGCCGTACGAAGCCTCGGGAGTGCGTATCGACCTGGAGAAGCGCGAGGCCACGCTCGAGGGGGCGCCGCTCGACCTGACCGCCAAGGAGTTCGACCTCCTTGCCTACCTGGTCGCCAATGCAGGTCGGGTCATCTCGCGCGACGAGATCCTCGGCACGGTCTGGGGCGGGCAGCACACGACCGACAGCAACGTCATCGAGGTCTTCGTGTGCCACCTGCGCAACAAGATCGGCGATCGCGACAACAAGATCATCCAGACCATCCGGGGCGTCGGCTACTTCTTCGCAAGGGGGTAAATGCGCCTCTCCTCGATACGCGCGCGTGTCGTCTACCTCGCCGCCATCTTCGCATTCCTGCTCGTCGGCAGCGTGACGCTTGCCACGTACTTCTTCGTGGCGGACGGCATGGCGCGATCCGCCGAGGACACCGCCTGGCGGTTCGCGCAGCACGCCTCACGCATGATCGCGCGATCGACCACCTCGGCCAAGCTTGCCGCGGCCGATGCCGGGCTCGAGGGCGACGAGCGGGAGCGCGAGGCGCTGCGACGCGTTCTGCGCGAGGTGCCCGACATGTTCACGACCACGGTAACGGATGACGGGGCGTACGCGCTCTACATCGCGAACGAGCGTGACGATCTCGAACTGGCCTGGTACAGCGGCGAAGCGGCGCTGAACGAACTGGCGCACGCGCGCACCCTTGCATTGGAGCGTCGCCAGCCGGTGCAATCCACGCCGCGAGCGCGCGACTTCCTCACGGGGATGTTCTCGGCGGCGGACCTGGGCGCACAGGTCGTGCACGTGCCCCTTCAACTGCCGGACGAGACGGCGGGCGTGCTGGACGTCGTCTACCGACCGGTCCGCGAAGAGGGCATCCTGGACTCGGCCCGCATCCCGATGTTCGTCGTGGCCGGCTTCGCGATCGTGGCAGCGGTGCTGATGATGCAGGTCATCACGAGCTGGATCCTGTCACTGCTGGATACGATGCGCAGGACGGCCGACTCCATCGAGGCGGGTCGGCTCGACGTGCGGCTGCCGGTGGAGGGTGAGCACGAGATCGCGGACCTGGCGCGCTCGTTGAATGCGCTCATCGATCGACTGGCTCGACGCGCTGATGTGCAGACGCGCTTCGTGGCGGACGCCTCGCACGAACTTGCGACGCCCGTCGCGGGCATCCGTGGATACGTGAACATCCTGCGCGATTGGGGTGCCGAGGACCCTGAGATGCGCACCGAGGCGCTGGCCGCCATCGATCGCGAGTCGCGGCGGATGGCACGGCTGTGCGGGGATCTCCTCTCGGTCATCCGGAGCGAGGAAGCCGCCGAGATGCGTCCGGTGCGCTACGATGTCGACTCCGTCGCGCGCGAGGTCCTGGCGTCGGCGGCGACGCGCTATATGGACAAGAAGCTCGAGTTCATCGGCCCTGATGAAGGGCCGTTGTGGATCACCGGCGACCGGGACCGCATCGAGGAGCTGCTCTCGATCCTCGTGGACAACGCGTGCAAGTACACGCCCGCCGGTGGCCGTGTCTCGGTGTCGACGCATCGCCGGCGCGACGCCGTGGTCATCAAGGTGAGCGATACCGGCGTCGGCATCCCCGCGTCGGACCTGCAGAACGTGTTCGAGCGCTTCTACCGCAGCGACGCTTCGCGGTCGAAGCAGACCGGGGGGTTCGGGCTGGGCCTCGCGATCGCGAAACACATCGTCGACATGAGCGGAGGCACGATCTCGGTGTCGAGCATCGAGAACGAAGGAACGACGTTCACCATCACGCTGCCGCGCCACCGGAAGCCGGACTGAGGTGTCGCGGACGCGCTTCATAGCGCAGGCGGGTGTGATCGCGGCCGTATACGCGGTCATGACGCTGCTTGCGCTCATGATGCCGAGCCAGCTCGGCTGGGGTCTCGTGCAGTTCAGGCTCAGCGAGGCGGTCACGGTGGTCGCCTGCTTCACTCCGGCTGCGGTCCCCGGGTTGACGTTGGGCACCGTGGCCGCGAACGCGTTCATGATCACGCAGGTGGGGCCGCTGGCGCTCCTGGATATCGTCTTCGGCTCGCTCGGCTCCTTTCTCGGCGCGTGGTGGATGTGGCGCCATCGCCGCCGCCGCGTCGTCGCGCTTGCCGGCCCGGTCGTCGCCAACGCGCTCATCGTGCCCGCGTACCTGCCGCTGATGCTCGCCGGCCTCGGGCTCTACGAGGTGCCCTTCCTCGGCCTCGACCTTGAAGGTCACTGGCTCGCGATGTACGGTTTCGGGGTCGCGGCGGTGGGCCTCGGCCAGGCGGTCGTCGTCTACGGTCTCGGCATGCCGCTCCACTCCGCGCTGCGGCGCCTGGGGCTGGCGCGACTCGCCGGAGCGTCCGGCGACCGAGCCGAAGGGGACGCACGATGACCGCAGGACCCGTGCATCACATGAGCTTCGCGGGGGGAGCCGGAACGCTCCGCGAACCGCTCATCCAACAGCGCCCCGAAGCCTGTCGGGAGTGCTGGGGATGCGTGCGGGTGTGCCCGGTCCGCGCGATCCGTGTCGTGGACGGTCACTCCGAGGTCATCCAGGAGAAGTGCGTCGATTGCGGCCTGTGCGTCAACGAGTGCGGGAACCGCGGCCATGTGGTGCGCGACGACACGGCGGTCGTGCTCGATCTGCTCCGTGCGCGGATGCCCGTGGTCGCACTGCTCGCCACCGAGTTCGCCGCCGCCCTCCACCCGTTGACGACGGCGCAGATCGAGCGTGCTCTCGAGACGCTCGGATTCCTCGGCATCGAGAGCACGCTGCTCGGCGAGGAGCTCGTCGCGCGCGAGTACGAGCGCGTGCATGCGCGCGAGGACATGCTGTTCGTGCTGCGCTCCACCTGTCCGGTGGCCAATCGGTTCGTCCAGAAGTATCACCCGGCGTTAGCCCCCGCGCTCGCTCCCGTCGTGCCGCCCTACGTCGCGCAGGCCCGCCTCATCAAGGCGACATACGAGGGCGATGTCGCCGTCGTCTACGTGAGCCCGTGCTACGCCCGCAAAGACGAGGCGTTCGACCCGCAGTTCGGCGGGGCTGTGGACGCGTGTATCGACTTCACCGAGCTGCGCTACCTGATCGAGCACGCCGACGGCTACCCGGCCCGAGGTCGCGCGACGCGCCAGTCGGCGCGCCGGCCGCGTCTGCTCAAGGAGGTCTCGCTTACCGACGGCTTCCCGCGCCATACGCTGGCGAGCCGGGACATGACCGATTCCGCGGTCCACGTCGTCCGCGGGCTTCCCGCGCTCGACCGCCTCCTGCGCGCCATGGCGGCGGGGGAGGCGGCGCCGGCGATCGTGGACATGCTGAACTGCGAGGGCTGCATCGACGGCCCGGCCGTGAACCCCGGGCTCTCGCTGTTCGCGAAGCGTAACATCGAACGGGCCGCCAACGAGATGCCCGGCACGACGCGTGTCAGCACGCGCGAGCTGCTCGGCGTCCTGCCGACGGTCGACCTCGTGCGCTCGTTCGGGGCGGCGCCGGTCGTGGAGCCTGAGCCGAGCGTCGCGGAGCTCGCGGCAGTGCTCGCTGCGGGTGGCTTCTCGGAAGACGACATGATCGACTGCGGCGCCTGCGGGTACCCGACGTGCGAGGCGCATGCGCGTGCGATCTACCAGGGCCTGTCGACGTGGGAGATGTGCTTCCCGCTGCAGCGCTCGCGTCTGCGAGACGCCTCGGAGGCGCTCGCCGCGGCGCAGACGCTCGACCCTTCGACCGGCATGTGGAACCGGCGGGCGTTCACCGACCGTCTCGCCCTGGAGGCGGCGCGCTTCCACCGGTACCGGACGCCGCTCTCGCTCGTGCTCGCAGACATCGATGGCTTCTCGGCCGTCAACGACGAGCTCGGCGAGGCGGTGGGAGACGCCGTCCTGCGCGCGGTGGGCGAGCGGCTCGTCGAAGGCGCTCGCTCCACCGACATGGTGGCGCGCTACTCCGGCGACACATTCGCGCTGCTCTTGCCCGGCATCGGCAAGACGGCCGCGTTCGCGGTGGCCGAGAAGGTACGAGCGGCGTTCCGGGAGGAGCCGGTCGAGGTCGAGGTCGGCGGGTATACACACACCGTGCCCCTGACGCTCTGCGCGGGGGTCTCGACGGCGGGGCCGTCCGCGACCGAACCGATCGAGATCGTGGAAGCCGCCGACGCGGCGCTGCGTGAGGCCGCCGGTGCGGGGAGGGACGAGGCGCGGCTGGCCCCTGGCTAGGAGGGCCGATGCACGAAGCGATCCTGTGGGAGGCCGAAGGCGACCACGTCCACTGCCTGCTCTGCCCGCACGACTGCCGCATCGCCGAGGGGCGCACCGGCGTGTGCGGGGTGCGGGAGAACCGCGGCGGCACCCTGATCGCGCTCACGTACGGCCGGGTCTCATCGGTGGCCGTCGATCCCATCGAGAAGAAGCCGGTCTTCCACTATCTGCCCGGCACGACCGCGCTCTCGCTCGGCAGCGTCGGCTGCACGATGCGCTGTCTGCACTGCCAGAACTGGAACATCAGCCGGGCAAGGCCGGGCGACGGCTCGCTCGACTACCTGACGCCTGCCGCGGTCGTCGATCTCGCGAAGGACTATGACTGCGCGGGCGTGGCGTTCACCTACAACGAGCCCGTCATCTGGATCGAGTACGTGGCCGACGTCGCGGATGCCTGCCGGGACGCGGGGCTCTACACGGTGATGGTCACGAACGGCTACATCACCGAGGTCGGTCTCGACCACCTCGGCGAACGCATCGACGTGTGGCGGGTCGACATCAAGGCGTTCGACGACCGGACGTACCGCTCGCTGTGCAAGGTCCGGTCGGTGACGCCCGTGCTCGAGATGGCCGAGCGAGCGCGTCGTCGGTGGCTCATGCACGTGGAGGTCGTAACCAACGTCATCCCTACGATCAACGACGACGAGGACACGCTGCGCGCCATCGCAGCGTGGATCGCCAACCACCTCGGCAGCGACACGCCGTGGCACATCACGCGCTTCTTCCCCTACCTGGAGTTGTCGCACCTGCCGCCCACGCCGGTCGCCACGCTCCGGCGTGCTCGTGAGATCGGCTGGGAGGAGGGTCTCGCTCACGTCTACCTCGGCAATGTCGACGAGCAGGGCGGGGAGGACACCGTGTGCGCGGAGTGCGGGGCCGTCGCCATCAGGCGCGACCGCTACCGGATCGTCGACCGCGCGACCCGCGCGGGTGCCTGTGCCGCGTGCGGACACGATCTGAACCTCGTGGAGCGGGAGCGGACATGAGCGGCGAGCAGACCGAACGCACGCCGCACGAGAGCCATCCAGCGCAGCCGGAGGAGCCGGTCCGCCCCCGCGTGCTCGTCTTCTTCGACTATGCCTGCCCCTTCTGCTACATCGACCAGCCGCGTTTCGATCGACTCCGAGAGGAGTACGACGCCGAGTTCGCGCTCGTGCCCTTCGAGCTTCGGCCCCGGATCCCGCGCGAGGGCATCTCGGCGGCGGAGCACGGTCTTGGCCATAGCGAGCGCGTGGAGCGACGCATGCTCGAGCTGGCCGAGGAGGCGGGCCTGCCCATGGAGTTGCGCGACCACGTGCCCAACACGCACCGCGCCATGCTCATGGCCGAGCTCTCGCGCGACCTCGGCTGGGCGCAGCACTGGCGGACGCACATGGCGATCTTCCGGGCGTACTACGGCGACGGCCGCGACATCGGCGACGACGCCGTGCTCCTCGATGTTGCCGAGAAGAGCGGTCTCGATCCACGGGAGGTGCAGGCGAGCTGGGACGAGGGCCGCTACGAGGAGCGCTTGCACGAGTTCGGGCATGTCGCCCTGCACCTCGGCGTCACGGCCACCCCCTCGGCGCTCATCTGCAACGAGCTGCACATCGGCTCGCGTCCATACGGGGTGTTGCGCGAGGCGGTGCAGCGCTGCCTGATCACCGAGCAGGACCTGGAAGGCGAGGAGTAGGCGGCCGGGTGCTGCCCCCGCCGGTGACGAGCACGCCACGAGCACGCGCCGCGTGCCATGCGAAGCGTTATCATGGCATGGTACGCGTCACGGACCTCAGAGAGGATGCCGAGTGTATCCCTGCGTGATCATACCGACCTTCTGGGCGCACCGCCGCTCCCGCGCGGGCCGACGGGGCGGCGCGGTGTACGACCATCCGACGCCGGTCGACCAGGACGGCACGCTTCCCGACTGCCTGCGCTCGCTCGAAGACGTCCACGGCCTCGGTCGCGTGCTCGTGATCGTCGCGTCGACCGACTCCTCGGTCGAACATGCCGCCGAGGACCGCGTGCGCGGCATCCTGGCCGACTTCCCCGGCATCGAGGCGCTCGTCGTCGGTTCCGCCGAGATGGGATCGCTGCACCGCCGAATGGAGCAACTCGAGTTCGCCGACCTCATCAGCGGCGTGAGCCTCGAGGGCTACGGTGCCGTGCGCAATGTCGGTCTCATCGCGGCGGCCGTTCTCGGCAGCGAAGCGGTGGTCTTCGTGGACGACGACCAGATCGTCACACGTTCCGACTTCCTCACCCTCGCGATGGAAGGGATCGGCGAGTCCACCTCGGCAGGCCGCGTGATCATGGCGAAGAGCGGGTTGTACACCGACGAGGCGGGCAACAGCGTGATCGCGGACCGCCGGCCGTGGCACGATGCGTTCTGGCCGCAGATCGCACTCTACAACCAGGCCCTGGAGATGCTCGGCAGCGGGCCGCGCATACGCCCCACGCCGGTCGCCTTCGGCGGGTGCCTCGCGCTGCACAGGGACATGTACTGCAACGTGTCGTTCGATCCCTGGGTCGCGCGCGGCGAGGACATCGACTACGTGATCAACGCTCGCATGCACGGTGGCGACGTCTTCATCGACCGGGACTGGACGGTCATCCATCGGCCGCCGGCTGTGCCGAGCGAGGCCATCCAGTTCCGACAGGACGTCTATCGCTTCATCTACGAGCACCGCAAGCTGGAGTTCTCCAAGTCGCAGGTCGATCTGCGGCAGGTGACGCCCGAGTCGCTCCAGCCCTATCCCGGGCACTTCGTGGACGGCAGCATCGGCTGGCGCTCGCGCACGACTGCCGCGCTGCGCGCCATCGCGGGGCCCGAGCGCGGCGAGTACGTGCGCATCGCCCGGGGCGCGGTCTCGCACGCGGCCGACTACGCGCGCGAGAACTGCGAGCGCTACTTCCACTTCCAGCGCCGCTGGCCCCTGATGCTGGACCGGCTCTGGGAGGACGTCGCGCTCAAGTCGCTCTTCACCGGCGAGCGCCGTGTCGATCGCAGCGCGATCACCGGGCGTTTCCCTGTGATCCGTCCGGAGTGATGGACGCGCTCCTCCCGATCGTCGTCGGGCTGGTCTCGGGGCTTCTGTCAGGGCTGTTCGGGATCGGCGGCGCCGTGGTGACCACTCCCGCGATCCGCATGCTGCTCGGGTACCCGGAACTCATCGCCGTCGGCACGCCGCTCGTGGTCATCATCCCGACCGCCGTTGCGGGTGCGTTCGTCCACGTCCGACAGGGTTCGGCGGACGTTCGCACGGGGGCGCTCGTGGCGCTCGCGGGTGTTCCCGCTTCGGTCGGCGGTGCCGCGCTCACGCGGGTCGTCGGCGGCTCTGTCGTCCTGATGGTCACCGCAGTCCTCATCGCCTACATGGCAGTCGACATGCTTGTCTTGAGCGTCCGCGGCTCGCGCGTCGCTGCCGAGGGCGCCGGCGTCGAGGAGGCGGACCCCGCGCTGGCGAGCGACCGCGAGCCCGCTCGCGATCCTCGCCCCGGGCTCGGGCGTGTGGTGGCTATCGGGCTCGTCACCGGTCTCTACAGCGGCTTCCTGGGCCTCGGCGGTGGCTTCATCGTCGTGCCCGCGCTCGTCCGGTGGCTGGGCTTCCCCGTGAAGCGGGCGATCGGCACCAGCCTGGTGGCCGTCGCATTGCTCGCGGTGCCCGGCGCGATCAGCCACTACGTCCTCGGCAACATCGACCTCGCGCTCGCCGGTTCGCTCATCCTCGGCGTCGTCCCCGGCGCCCTCGCGGGCGCGCGGCTGGTGGCGGTCGCCCGGGAGCGCGTGCTCTCCACCGGTTTCGCCGTGCTCCTTCTCGTGACCGGCGCCGCGCTCGGCCTGACCGAGGCGGGGATCCTCGGATGAACGCGGTGCTGCACCCGGCCTCCACCGAGGAGCTTCAGGCGGTGTGGCCGGCGGCGCGCGCATGCGGGCTCTTCGCATCGCCCCGCGAGCTCGAGGCGTTCGCCGCCGAAGCGCCGTGGCGCGTCCAGGTGAGCGGGCGGGGCGAGGCTGCCGTGCTGTCGCGTTGGCGCGATCACCTGGGCATCTGCGCGGTCCGGGGCCTGTGGTGTTCAGAACGCCGGGTGCCGGCGATGATGCGCGCGTGCCACGCGGTCGCCCGCGCGCAGGGGTTCACCGACCTCGTGAGCCCCGTCATCACCCTCGAGGGCGCGGAGCCGTACCGCTCGGCGGGTATGCGTGTGGCGCACCGGATCGTGACGATGCGCGCCGACAAGAGCGGGCGTGACCGTGAGGAGACGCTCGCGCCGCCGCCCGGCGTCGCGCTACGTCGTGCGCGGGCCGATGACATCCCGGCACTCATGGCCGTCGACCTGCGGTGTTTCGACGATTTCTGGCGCAGCGACGAACCCTGCGCCCGGCGCTATGTGGAGGACGGCAGGGTCGTCGTGGCCATCAAGGAGGGCGTGGTCATCGGCTATACTCAGTGCACCGCCGAGAAGGGCGAAGGCATGCTCGGCCGCCTTGCGGTCGTACCGCCCGAGCAGGGCGGCGGCGTAGGCGCCGCGCTGCTCGACGACGCGTTGGAGTATCTGTGGAGATCCGGAGCGGCCGCGGTGTCCCTGTGTACCCAGGAGGAGAACATGCGTTCGCGGTCGCTCTACGAGCGGGCCGGGTTCCGCCAGGTGGGTGGCGTGTCGGTGTTCATGGCTTTCGGCAGCGGGCCTGACGCCGACGGCGGGGAAGGGAAGCGAGGGTGAACAGGCGAGCGGTCATCGTGGATGTTGTGCTCGTGGTCGCGACGTTCATCATCGGCGTCGTCGCGCTCGCGGCGCTCGTCACTCCCGTCCCGCGTCCCGTGTTCATCACCGTCGTGGCGGGTCTCGTCATGGTCGCCCTCGGTCTGCTCCTGGCACGCCTCGTGACGCGGCCGGACCACCTGCGCGCGCTGCAGTCGCACCAGATCCTTGAGATCGCCGATCGCAGCCTGGCGTACCTGCGGCGGGGGCTCGACCGGGAGACCGCACAGGCTGTGTGCCGCCTCGCGCTCGAAGAGAGCGACGCGGCTGCGGTGGCGATCACCGACACCGAGACGGTGCTCGGGTTCGCGGGCATCGGGGAGGACCACCACGCAGCCGGTCGGCCGATCATGACCAAGGCGACGCGCGAAGCGCTGGAGGCGAACGAGCACCGCATCCTTGCGAGCAGGGACGACATCGGTTGTCCCAAGCCCGGATGCCTGCTCCGTGCGGCTATCGTGGTGCCGTTGGAGATCCGGGGCGCGCCTGCGGGGACGTTGAAGTTCTACTACACGACGCCGCGTCTGCTCAACGAGACACAGGTGACGATGGTCGAAGGCCTGGCGAAGCTGCTGTCCACGCAACTCGAGCTCTCCGAGCTCGAGCGGCAGACCGAGCTGGCGTGCCGGATGGAACTCAAGGCTCTGCAGGCGCAGATCAACCCGCACTTCCTCTTCAACACGATCAACACCATCGCGATGCTCATCCGCACCGACCCTGCGACGGCACGCGACCTCCTTCGCGAGTTCGCGCGCTTCTACCGTCGGCTGCTCGAGAACAACGAGGGCCTCATCTCGCTCGGCGAGGAGATCGAGCACACGCAGCGCTATCTGATGTTCGAGAAGGCTCGTTTCGGCGAGCGACTCCAGGTGGTGTTCGACGTCCCCGAGCAGCTGCTCGACCTCCCCGTGCCGGCGTTCGTCATCCAGCCGGTCGTGGAGAACTGCGTGCAGCACGGCATCCGCACCGATGGCGCGCTGCACGTGCGGGTGTCCGGCGCCCGGGACGGCCGTACGGTGACGCTGGTCATCGCCGACGACGGTGTCGGGATCGACCCGGAGACGCTGCCGAGAGTCAAGGAGTCCGGTTTCGGGACCGGCCTGGGCATCGCGCTCGGCAACATCGAGGAGCGCCTGAAAGGCTACTATGGTGTCGGAAGCGGGCTCGATATCGTGAGCCCGCCCGACGAGGGGACGACGGTCACGCTCACGATGGTGCTCGCGGAAGAGGAGGGCTGACGTGGCAACGCTCAAAGCGCTCGTCGTCGACGACGAGGCACCCGCGCGGTCGGAGCTGCGATACCTCCTCCAGGACGCGGGTGGCGTCGAGGTCGTCGGCGAAGCGTCGAACGCCGCCGAGGCGCTCCAGTTGATCAAGGCGATCCCGTACGACGTCGTCTTCCTCGATGTCGACATGCCCGGGCTGTCGGGCATGCAGCTCGCCGAGGCGCTCGGCGCGCTCGACCGACCGCCTGCCGTGGTGTTCGTGACCGCGTACAGCGAACATGCCGTCAAGGCGTTCGAAGTCCAGGCAACCGACTACCTGGTGAAGCCCGTGGAGCTCGATCGCCTGCGCCAGGCGGTGGAGCGACTCAATCCCACCGAGGAGACCCCCGTCAAGGTGGAGCGCATCCCCGTCGAGAAAGCGGGGAAGAAGCTGCTGCTCCAGGTCGGCGACATCTACTACGTCATGGCCAAGGACGACTACTCCTACATCTTCACCAACGAGGAGCGGTACCTCTCGACGCTGTCGCTCGCGTCGCTCGAGGAGCGGCTCGAACCCCAGGGATTCTTCCGTGTCCACCGCAGGTTCGTCGTGAACCTCGCGCAGGTGCGTGAGGTGGCTCCGATGTACGGAGGCACGATGCTGCTCACGCTCAAGGACCGGGGCGGCACGCAGATCCCCGCTTCACGGCGTCGGGTTCCGAGCCTCAAGAAGGCGCTGGGCCTCTGAGCATGCTGATCGGGATCCTCTCCGACACGCACGGGGTGGTTCCCGCCTCGCTGCACGAGGCATTCACCGGTGTGCAGCACATCGTCCACGCCGGGGACGTCGGCGGCGATGCCGTCCTTGCCGAACTCGAGACCATCGCTCCCGTGCTGGCCGTCCGGGGCAACACCGATCGCGGCAGCCTTGGATGGCGCCTTCCCGAGCGCCTGAACGTGCGCCTCGGCGGAGTCCGCCTGCTCGTCGGACACATCGAGCAGCGGCTCCTCGACGCCGGGGTGCCCCACGATGTCGCGGTGGTCGTGACCGGTCACACCCACGTGCCGAAGGTCACACGCCGGGGAGGGGTGCTCCACGTCAACCCTGGAGCCGCAGGCGGAGCGGCACGTGGCGGCCACGGCCCCACCGCTGCCGTCCTCGATACCGCCGCTGACGGCCTGAACGTCCGCATCCTCGACCTCTAGCGGCCGCAGGCGGCCGCCCGACCGTCGGCGAACGGCCGGATGCCGCCGTGAGCGGCGCTCGCAACCCCTTTCGCGCCGTCGCGCCCCGTTCACCGCGCGCTTCGCCCCTCTCGCCGAACGCCCCACGCCGCCGACGGCGGTATCGTCGCGCAGGCCCAGCACGGCTCGTAGTGTGAGGGTGCGGGCACCGTATGCCCGCCTGTCACGAGGAGGTGAAGTTCATGAAGGTCTGCATCAAGGGCGCAGCGGAGGATATCAAGCTCGGCGATATCCAGGAGGTATGCCACGCGATCGACCGCATCTTGCTGCCGACGGACGGTTCGGCGCCTGCGGTCGCGGCGACCGAGTACGCGGTCATCCTGGCCAAGACCTTCGGTGCTGCCGTGAAGGCCATCTACGTCGACACGGGCATCGAAGCGCTCGAGTACCCCGAGGAGGTCATGGACGATGACGTCTTCGAGGGTGTCCACCCGTCGGTCAAGGGCCTCGTCATCGCCAAGACGATGTGCGAGCGCAATGGCGTCGAGTGCGAGGTGGAACTCGTTCAGGGCGGTGTCGCGAAGCGGATCATCGCCGTGGCCGAGGAGTACGAGGCCGATCTCGTCGTGATAGGCGATACCGGCCGCACCGGCATCAAGCGGATCGCGCTCGGCTCGGTGGCCGAGACGGTCGTCAAGGGCTGTGATCGGCCGACGCTCGTCGTCAAGGCCGACTAGCCGCAACGAAACGACACGAACACGACCGAAGGAGGTGCAGGAGGAGATGACAACCCCGAATGGCGAGGCCCCGGTGGAGGTCGGGCACATCGGATCGCAGACGTATGTGCGACACGGCGATCACGTAGACACGATCGAGTCGGTGGACCTCGTGTTCAAGGCGCAGCGCAAGTTGAGCTTCACGTATGGCGCCATCTTCTTCGCCGTCACCCTCGCGGTTCCGCTCATGACGGACTTCGTCGAGGGATGGTGGAACACCGAGATCTGGGGTGGCTTCACCTGGAACTACCTGTTCATCTCGCTGCTCTACTACGTCTTCCTGTGGACCATGGCATGGACCTATTCCAAGAAGGCCGACAAGCTCGATGACCGGCTGGCAGATCTGGCCGATGCCATCACCGAGGAAGTCGCCGAGGAAGTCGTAGAGGCCCACGGGGAACCTACGGGAGCCTAGAAAGGAGGTTGGGAACATGGGTCTGAACACGCTCGCGATCGTCCTCGTCGTCATCCTGATCTCGATGACGATCGCCCTGTCGGTGTTCTCGCGCCGCTTCACGCGCACGACGGCCGACTTCTATCTGGCCGGTCGCAAGGTCGGCTCTTTCGCCAACGCGTCAGCGATCTCTGGCGACTACCTGTCCGCGGCCTCCTTCCTGGGCGTTGCGGCCGCGGTATATGCGTCCGGCCTGGACGGGGTGTGGTACGCGGCAGGCTTCGCCGGCGGCTTCATCGTCGTCGTGCTCTTCATCGCCTCGCCGCTCAGGCGCTTCGGCGAGTACACGGTGCCCGACTTCGCGTTCGGGCGCTTCAACACGAACCGCATGCGCCTGGTCTCCGTCGTCGGCGTGCTTGCGACGAGCCTCTTCTACATGGCGCCGCAGATGTACGGCGCGGGTACCACGTGGAAGGTGCTCGTGGGGCGCGGTATCTTCGGGCTGGATCCGTACCAGTCCGGTGTCGTGGTCGTCGCGTTGATCATCATGATCTACGTGGCGGTGGGCGGCATGAAGGGCACCACGCTCAACCAGATCATCCAGTTCTGGTGGCTCGCGTTCGCCATGATCCTCGTCGTGATCTTCGCCACGTTCGTCGGCTTCGACGTGAACGGCGATGGTTCGATGCGCATCCGCTTCAACTATCCGGAGACGCTCGCCTCGCAGTCAGAGGAGCCCCTGCGCGACGTCAAGACGTACACGGTCGCCGAGCTCACCGCGAACGACGGCGCGCTCCTGGCCGAGGCCGAGGCCGCCATGCGTCCAGAGGCGTTCGCCGAGGTCGAGGAGGCCGTCGAGACAGGAGCGGCGACCGATTCCGTGACTGTCGCGGTCTTCGCCAAGAACAAGCTGCACACGCTCAAGAACGAGTTGCTTGGAACCGAAGACGGGGTGTTCTTCAACAAGCCGGGACACCGCTACAACGGATTCGACCAGTTCTCCATGGTGCTTGCGCTCGTGCTGGGCACGGCCGGTCTTCCCCACATCCTGAACCGGTACTACACGAACCCCTCCGGGTCCGCAGCTCGACGCTCGACGTTCTGGGTGCTCGTCTTCATCGGGGTCTTCTACATCCTGGCTCCGATGGCGGGACTCGCAGGTCGCGAGTTCATCAAGGCGGCGACCGAGGCGGGCACCGTCCCGCAGACAGCCGACTTCGTCAGCGGCCTTCTCGTGAAGTCCGATGCACTCATGCCGACGATCGCACAGATGCTGGGCGGCGAGATCCTTATGGGCATCGTGGCGGCAGGCGCGTTCGCGGCCATGTTCTCCACCCTGGCGGGTCTCTTGATCGCGTCGGCCTCAGCGGTGGGCCATGACGTGTACGAGAAGTACATCAACAAGGACGCCACCGAGAAGCAGAAGGTCTTCGTGGGCAAGGCGTCGGTCGTCTTCTTCGCACTGCTGGCGTTGACCATCGGCCTCATCATCCCCGCGGTCGGCCTGGACAAGGCGTACCCGGCCCTCATCGCGATGATGGTGACCTGGGCGTTCGCCGTCGGCGCAGGAGCGTTCGTGCCCATGCTGCTCACCGGTATCTGGTGGAAAGGCACCACGGAGCGCGGCGCCATCGCCGGCATGATCGTCGGTGGCGGCGGCTCGGTCCTGATCATCTTCATGAACATGTTCCGGGCGCTCGGCACGATCCCCGCGGACGCGGGCGGCATCGTCGGCTTCCTGTCGGGGCTCACGTTCCCGTCGCTGTTCACGTTCCCGCTCGCGGTCCTCGCGATCGTCATCGTGAGCAAGATCGACGGCCAGCTGCCCAAGAACGTGGACGAGATCTGGATGCGAATCCACGGGACCGCCCACGAGCGGTACGAGCGACAGCACGGTCTGGACAAGGTCAGCGGCCTGTTCCAGAAGTCCTAGCCCCCGGCCGGGACCTATCCCCCAGAGGTCCCGCGGAACCAAAGGCGCCGGCCCCCATCCCCCGGGGGCCGGCGCCGGCCGTTCGGTACGGTCGGTCGTGCCCGGTCAGCGCGCGGCACCGGCAAGGTCGTCAGAGAGCGCCGAGATGTCGTGCAGCCCGATGCCCGGCAGGTCGAGCCGCAGCACGCGGCGCGCGTGCCGGGCGAGGGTCAGAAGATCGCCCTCGGCTTGTGCGCGATGCAGCATCGCGAGCGTGAACTTCTTGGCGGGGATCTCGATGTCGGTCCGATCGCGAGCCGTCACGACGCAGAAGAGCCCCGTGTTCGGGCCGCCCTTGTGGAGCTGGCCGGTTGAGTGCAGGTACCGGGGCCCGAGCTCGAGGCAGACCGGGACGCCCGCTGCCCGCTCGAGCGCCGCTGCCGCAACGCGCAGCGGCATGAGCACGGTCTCGTCATCGGGAAGGTAGGCAAGCAGCGCGATGTAGTCGCCTGGTCGCGCGGCGGCCGCCAACGAAGCCACCGCATCGGCGCGGGTGGATGGCAGGGGTGACGGCTGGGCGAGCTCGCCCGCCCAGGTGACCCAGGTGCCGTCCAGGTCGATGGCGGCCTTAGGAACGCTCTCGCTGCCGTCGAGGATGGCGTTCGTCGCCGTCTTGGCCTCGGCGACGTTGGGCTCGTCGAACGGGTTCACCCCGAGCAGGTGTCCGAGAAGGGCGACGGCGTGCTCCCAGCGCACGAACTCGGCACCGACGTCGTACTCGTCGGCGAGGACGATCTCGAACACGGGGTGAGCCATCGCGGTCTCGCGCGACCACGCGGTCAGCTCCGCGTCCCCGGCGAGGCGGACGACGACGACCGCGCGGTCAGGCCCGTACCCTGTCGGCTGTTCCGGCGAGTGCTCGATGACGGGGACGACGCCGCTGCCGTTCTTCCCGAGCGACTCGGCGACGAGCTGCTCGGCCCACAAGCCGAACGCCCGCAGGGCTGTCGAGCACACGAGCGTGAGCTTGTCTCGGCCCTGCTCGTGGGCATCAGCGAGCCATGCCGCGAGCAACGCGGCGGGGTTCTCGTCGCCGGGCGTCTGGCACGCCTCCTCCATCGCCGCGGCGGGCGCGATGAGCCGCTCGAGGTCGATGCCGATGAGCGCGGCGGGCGCGAGGCCGAACATGCTGAGCGCCGAGAAGCGCCCTCCCACCGTCGCCGGCGCCGACAGCGTCACGCGCATGTTCTCGCGCTGTCGCAGCTTCTCGAGCGGCGTCCCGGGGTCGGTGATGACCGCGAAGCGCCGCCCCGCAGCCGGTCGCCCGATGCCTTCGTCCATCCATGCACGGAGGATCGCGTAGAGTGACAGCGGCTCGACCGTGGTGCCGGACTTGGATGCGATCAGCACGAACACGCCGTTCGGGTCGAGCGTATCCAGCAACCGCTTGACCTGCGCGGGGGACGTCGTATCCAGGACGTGGAGCGACGGCATCTCCGGCGCCGAACCGATGACGCGCGCAAGCACGAGCGGCGTGAGGGAGGACCCACCCATGCCGAGAAGGACGATGTCGGTGACGCCCTCATCGGCCAGCGCGCTCGCCAGGTTCACGAGCAGCGGCAGGCGGCCCGGCGCTTTCTTGGCGAGGTCGGTCCATCCCAGGCGCTGCATGATGGGTATGCGGGCGTCGATGTCGTCGGTGAACAGGCTCGCGTCGCGTTCGCGCAAGCGGACGATCGCATCGGCCTCGGCCAGTCGCTTCAAAGCTTCCATCACGCGCCTCCCTCGGGTGCCTCGTCCGGGACGAGGCTGGGCGTCTCGATCGCAGGCGTCGGTTCCATTCTAGCGACTAGGACGCCGCCCGCGACCACGAGCAGCCCTCCAGCGATGACGAGCGGCGTGAGAGCCTGGCCGAGGAAGAGGGCCCCGAACAGGACGCCGCTCACCGGCTCGGCGTAGGTAAGGATCGCTCCGTGGTCGGCCCGCACCCGCCTGAGGCCGGAGAGGAACAGGAAGCCGGTGAGCACCGTGTGCACCACGGCCAGGGTGGCGAGGGCGCCCCACTCCCTCGGCGTCGAGGGTCCCGGCAGCCAGAGCAGCGCCGGCGCGAGGAGGATGGCCGCGACGACGTCTTCCACCAGCATGAGGACGATGGGCTTCACGCCCGTCAGCAGCCGCTTCGCGTTGAGGATCAGGATCGAGTAGGTGACCGACGACGCGAACGCGGACGCCGCGCCGACCAGGACCGACGTGCCCTGCTCGTGCCCGGCCGTCGCCAGGAGCACGGCGATGGTGCCGCCGAGCGCGAGCGCGAGCGGCAGGATGACACGGCGGTCGAAGCGCTCGCGCAGCACGATCGGCATGAGCGCGGCCACCCAGACCGGCCCGGTGTAGCCGAGGATCTCGCCGATGGCGACGCCCGCCAGGCGCAAGCCCAGGAAGAAGAGCACCCAGTTCAGCGCGAGCAGCGCGCCGTTGGCGGCGAGCCCGAGCCACGTCCGGCGGTCGAGCGCGCGGACGTCGGCCCACATGCCCGAGACGCTCCCGATCATCGCGATGACGATGGCCGAGATGCCCACCCGGTAGAAGACCGCGACGACGGGGTGCACGCCCGCTGCCGCATCGAGCAGCAGCGGGATGGTCCCCCATGTCACGCCGGCCGTCGCGATGAGCGCCAGGCCCGTCGCGGTGTCGGAGCGAGCGGTGCGGACCATCGTCGTCAGCAGATCCGGGGCAGCTGCTCGCCCACGAGCATGTCCATGATGCGCGTCGCGCCGAACGCGGTCTTGACGTACACCTTGCCGGCGGGCGACGCGGCGACCGTGCCGATGATGGCAGCCTCGGCCCCGTACGGCGTCGAGCGCATGGCGGCCAGCGCGGCGTCGGCCTGCGTGGCGGGGACCACGGTGACCATCTTGCCTTCGTTCGCCACCTGGTAGACATCGTAGCCGAGCATCTCGCACGCGCCGCGGACCTGATCACGCACGGGGACGTCCGGCTCGTTGACGGTGATCGCCACGCCCGACGCTCCGGCCAGCTCGTTCAGCGTGGAGGCGAGCCCGCCGCGGGTCGGGTCCCGGAAGCAGCGTGCGTCCGGTGCGGCCTCGAGCACGGCCGCGACGAGCGAGGCAAGCGGCGCCGCGTCCGTGCGGATATCGGTCGAGAACGAGAGGCCCTCGCGCGTCGACATCACCGCGATGCCGTGATCGCCGAGCGTGCCCGAGAGGAGCACGACGTCCCCCTCGCGGCAGTGCGACCCGGACAGGTCGACGCCGTCGGGCAGGACGCCGACGCCGGCGGTGTTGATGTAGCAGCCATCGCCGTGTCCCTTCTCGACGACCTTGGTGTCACCGGTGACGATGCGCACGCCGGCCTCGGCAGCCGCTTCGCGCATCGAGACGAGGATGCGTCGCAGGTCCGCCACGGGCATGCCCTCCTCGAGGATGAAGCCCACCGAGAGGTAGAGCGGTCGTGCGCCCGAGGTGGCGATGTCGTTCACCGTGCCGCAGACTGCGAGGCGACCGATGTCGCCGCCCGGGAAGAAGAGCGGGTTCACGACGTAGGTGTCGGTGGAGAGCGCGACGCGCCCGCCGGGGAAGTCGAGGGCGGCGGCATCGTCCATGCGCCGCAGGGCGTCGTCGTCGAAGCCGTCAACGAAGACCTCCTCGATGAGGTCTCGCATCATGGTCCCGCCGCTCCCGTGAGCCAGCAGTATGCGGTCTTGGCGCATAGTCCCTCCCTCGGCCATGCAGACTGAGAGTCGCGTTACTCAGTCTTGCCGTAGTCGGTGTAGCGGTAGTACGCGGCGCAGGAGCCCTCCGAGGAGACCATGCACGGGCCGATCGGATGCTCGGGCGTGCAGGCGCGCGCGAAGAGCGTGCACTCGAATGGCAGCACGACGCCGCGCAGGACGTCGCCGCACTGGCAGCCGCGGATCTCTCGCGGCTCCGGTGGCGTGACCGGCACGCGCGTCCGGGTGTCGTACCCGGCGAACTCGGCGCGCAGCGCGAGGCCGGTGCCGGGGATGACGCCGATCCCGCGCCACTCGGCGTCGCACGGCTCGAAGACCTCCTCGATCGCGCGCAGCGCCTCGGGATTGCCCCCGGGCATGACCGCGCGCTTGTAGGCGATCTCCACCTCGGCGCGACCATCGGCCAGCTGGCGCGCGAGCATGAGCACGCCCTGGAGCACGTCGACCGGCTCGAATCCGGTGATGACGCTCGGCACGCCGTACTCCTCGGCAAGGAAGCGATACGGCTCGATGCCGATGATGGTGGAGACGTGGCCGGGGAGGATGAAGCCGTTCACGCGCACGTCGGGGTCGTTGACGAGCGCGCGCAGCGCCTCGGGCACCGTCTTGTGCAGCGAGAGCGCGCTCCAGTTGGAGAGCCCGCGCCGCGCCGCCTCGCGGATGGTGAGCGCGACGGTGGGAGCGGTGGTCTCGAAGCCGACGCCGAGGAAGACGACGTGGCGCTCCGGCTCCTTCTCGGCGATGGCGAGCGAATCGAGCGGCGAATAGACGACGCGCACGTCGCGGCCGTCGGCCTTCTCGGCCGCAAGCGACGAGTACGAGCCGGGGACCTTCATCATGTCGCCGAAGGTGGCGAGCACCACGCCGGGCTGGCGCGCGACCTCGATGGCCAGGTCGATGTCGGGGTTGGCGGTCACGCACACGGGGCAGCCGGGGCCGGAGAGCAGCGTGACCGCTCCGGGCATCACGTCGCGCAGGCCGTGCTTGGCGATCGCCATGGTGTGCGTGCCGCAGACCTCCATGAGCTTGGCCGGGACGGTGGCGGTCTCGTGGATGGCCGAGACGAGCGTGCGCGCGATCTCGGGGTCGCGGAAGCCGGCGAGGACGTCGGTGCTCACGACGCTTCGACCTCCGCGTCCGGCGCGGGCACTTCGTCGATCGGCACCTCGCCCTCGCGCAGCAGCTCGAGCGTCTCTTCGGCGAACTCCTCGTCGACGACCTCGATCGCGAAGCCGGCGTGGACGAGCACGTAGTCGCCGTGCTTGGCGGCGGGCGTCATCATGACGCTCACCCAGCGGCGCACGCCGAGGATGTCCACCTCGGCCATCTGGTTGTCGTTGATCTCACCGACGATCTGCGCGGGAATGGCAAGACACATGGAGCAAACCCTCCGTTCGGATCACACTTCGTGCCGGCGCGCCCAGGCGACGACGGCCTGGCCGAACGACACGCCGCCGTCGTTGGCGGGAAGTCGGACGTGCGTGAGCGGCGTCATGTCCGCCTCGGCAAGACCACGCACAGCGCCTTCACAGACGAGCCGGTTCATGAACACGCCCCCGGCGAGCGCGACGGTCCGCACGCCGGTGCGCTCCCGGGCCCGGGCGCACGCGTCAACTATAGCCGCTCCCACGGCACGGTGGAAGCGAGCCGAGATGGCCGAGACGGGCACGCCCGCCGCGATGTCGTCGAGCACCGCCTCGAGCACCGGAGCGCTCTCGATCACGCCCGGA
This sequence comes from Anaerosomatales bacterium, assembly GCA_030019445.1. Lineage (GTDB taxonomy): Bacteria > Actinomycetota > Coriobacteriia > Anaerosomatales > Anaerosomataceae > JASEEU01. The sequence goes on from JASEEU010000002.1 coordinate 229,118, forward strand.
GCGCCCTCCGTATAGCCGAAGGCGTACGCGCCGCCGGCCGCCGGATCGGCGATCGCTTCGAGCTCGATGGCGGCCTGGCCCTCGTACAGGGCGTCGTCGCGCACGCCCGCGAGCGCCGCCACGGCGTCGAAGAGCCGTCCCGCCGAGGAGGTCGGCGGGGTGTTGATGCCCTGCGTGATCATCGCGCGCAGCGTGGACTCCTCGCCCTCGGCCAGGCGCGATCGGAGCGGCGTCGCGCCGGGATGCTCGAGGAGCCCCGTCGCCTCCAGCGCGCCGAGCGCCATGCGCGCCGGTCGCCGGATGGCGGCCGCGCCGCCGGGCAGCGGCAGCTCGGCGAGGTGCGCGAAACGCTCGAACGACGTCCAGTCGCCGAGCAGGACCTCACCGCCCCAGATGTGGCCGTCGGTCCCGTAGCCGGTGCCGTCGAGTGCCACGCCTATGACGGTCCCGGACACGCCGTGCTCGGCCGTCACGCTCGCGATGTGCGCGTGGTGGTGCTGCACGCCCACCATCGGCAGACCGAGGTCGAGCGCCAGCTTGGTGGAGAGGTACTCGGGGTGGAGGTCGTAGGCGACAAGCTCGGGCCGCACGCGGAAGAGCCGCTCGTAGAGCGCGAGGGTGGTCTCGAAGTGCTCGAGCGTCTCGGCGTTCTCCATGTCGCCGATGTGCTGGGAGACGAACGCGTAGTCGTCGCGCACGAGCGTGAACGTGTTCTTCTGCTCGGGGCCCGCTGCGAGGATGTGGATGTCGCTCGTGAAGGGAAGCTTGAGCGGGAACGGCGCGAAGCCTCGCGCGCGGCGGACAGGCGCCTCGGCCCCGGCGACGACGCGGGTGACGGAGTCGTCGTAGCGCGAGAGGATGCCGCGGTCATGCAGGAGGAACGCGTCCGCGATCGCGGCGAGCCGCTCGATGGCCTCGGCGTTCTCCATCGCGATGGGCTCCTCCGAGAGGTTGCCGCTCGTCATCACGAGCGGTCGCCCGACCGCCTCGAGCAGCAGGCGGTGCAGCGGGGTGTACGGCAGCATGACGCCGAGCTCGGCGAGACCCGGCGCCACCGACGGCGCGAGCGTCTCGGGCCGCTCCCGCAGACGAAGGAGGACGATGGGTCGTCGCGTGCCGGTCAGCAACGCCTCCTCGGCGTCAGAGACGTGGCAGAACGCGCGCGCGGCGTCGACGTCGGGCACCATGACCGCCAGCGGCTTGCCCCAGCGTCGCTTGCGCTCGCGCAGGGAGGCGACGCCGCGCTCGTCGGTGGCGTCGCACGCGAGCTGGAAGCCCCCGAGCCCCTTCACGGCGACGATCGACCCGTCGCGCAGCAGCTCCGCGGTCCGGGCGAGGATCGCGTCGCTGCGCTTGCGTTCGGCCTCGCGGTCGCGGTGCGGGCGCGGCGTCGCCTCGCGATCGGGCGTCCAGCGCCACTCCGCGGGCGCGTCCGGGGCGTTCAGGTAGAGGCGCGGACCGCACACGAAGCACGCGTCCGGCTGTGCGTGGAAGCGGCGGTCGGCGGGGTCGGCGTACTCGGCGGCGCACTCGGGACACATGGGGAAGTCGCGCATCGACGTCATCGGCCGGTCGTAGGGGACGTCGCCGATGATCGTGAAGCGCGGGCCGCAGTTCGTGCAGTTGATGAACGGGTAGCGGTAGCGCCGATCGCCGGGCTCGCCGAGCTCCTCCTCACAGGACGCGCACGTCGCGATGTCGGGGGAGACGAGCGTCATGGCGTCGGGCGCGGCCGCCGAGGACGCGATCGTGAACTCCTCGTGCCCCTCGGGATCGACCTCCTCGGCGATGACCGCCTCCACGACGGCCATCGGCGGCGCATCGTCTCTGATGCGGCGGACGAACGCGTCGACGGCGTCGGGGTCCCCCTCGGCCAGGCAGAACACGCCCTCGGAGGTGTTGCGCACCCAACCGCGGATGCCGAGCGAGCGGGCGAGGTTGTACACGAAGGGACGGAAGCCCACACCCTGGACGACGCCCGTGACGTGCAGCGATACCGCCTTCATCGCGGCGTCATCCGGTGTGCGCGCCGTCGGCGACGAAGCGGTTGCTCATGAGCACGAACAGCCGGTACGCCTGGTCGAGCAGCTCCATCGCCTCGCTGGCCATCGCCTGGTCGATCGTCTCGCGCGCGCCGTTGAACGGCGAGTCGTGGATGAACGCGTTGCGCGCCTCGCGCATCGTGCGCCAGCGTCGCGGGAACTCGCGGTAGCCGAGCTCGGAGGCGGCATCCTCGAACTCCTCGCCGGTGAGCGTCGGGAAGACCTTGCCGATGCGCAGCCCGATCGAGCGCTGCGTGTCCATGACCATGCGCCGCATGTACAGGTCCGCGCCGTGGGCATCCATGATGCGGTCGAGGATGTCTTCAAGGATCGCCTCGAGGAACGTGGCCACCAGGATGACGACGATCTCGCCGTCGCCGTCGGCGTGATAGGCGCGGATGCGCGCGTCGAGCCGCCGGATGCGGTCGGTGGGGAAGCGTCGCCGCTCTTCGCCGCCGGAAGCCCCACAGATCGGGCAGGGATGCTCGGCGTCGAGGAATGCGGGGTCCCCCGAGAGGAACCCGCACTCGGGGCACTCCCAGTACACGGGCGCCTCTCCGACGGCCTCGGCGAAGACGGTCTTGTGGTATGGCTTCTTGTGCTTACCCATCGGACCGATTGTAGCCGACCGGACCGCCGAGGCGGACGTGCAGCGGCAACTCGAGGCCGTGCCCGGCGAGGAGGGCCTCATCGGCCATGACGGCGTCGCGCGGTCCGTCAGCGACGGTACGCCCGCCATCGAGCACGACAGCGCGCTCGCACAGCTCCCAGGCGAGGTCCATGTCGTGGGTCGCCACGACGAGCGTCGCTTCGAGCCGGCCGAGAAGCGCGATCATGTCGCGCCGTGCGCGCGGGTCGAGGTTGGACGTGGGCTCATCGAGGACGAGCACCTCGGGGCGCATCGCGAGCACCGTCGCGAGCGCCGCGCGCTTGCGCTGGCCGAAGCTCAGATGCTGCCCCGCTTTGGTGGCGAGCTCCGCGAGTCCCACGGCGTGCAGGGCGCCGTGGACGCGCTCGTCCACCTCGGCTCGGTCGAGCCCCATGTTGAGCGGGCCGAACGCCACGTCGTCGTAGACCGTCGTCATGAAGAGCTGGTCGTCAGGGTCCTGGAAGACGAGCCCGACACGCGCCCTCACCGCCCGCACGGTGTCGTCGGTCACCGTCACCCCGCCCACCGCGACGCTTCCGCTCGTGGCGCGCAGGACGCCGTTGGCGTGCAGCATGAGCGTCGACTTGCCGGCGCCGTTGGGGCCGAGCAACGCCACGTGCTCGCCGGCGTCGACGCCGAGCGAGACGCCACGCAGCGCCTGCGTGCCGTCGGGGTAGGTATGAGTGACTTCCGAGAATCGGAGGGCGGGTTGGGTCATCGGTCCATCCATTCAGGTGATCGCCACGGCGAGTGCGCCGAGGCAGGCGGTCAGCAGGAGCAGGATGTCGGAGGCGCCCATCACCGGGCGCGCCGCGGTCGGCAGCGTCCCGTCGAACCCGCGGGAGAGCATCGCCGCGTGGACGCGCTCGCCGCGCTCGTACGCCCGGACGAAGAGGTTGCCCGCGAGGTTGCCGTAGACGCGCAGCAGCGCGAGACCCCGCAGGTGGGGCGCCCGGCTTGCGATGGCCGTGCGCAGGGCGTGGAGCTGCCGCCCCATCACGCCGACGTAGCGATAGATGAACGCGAGCAGCAGCACGAACACGTGCGGCAAGCGCAGGCGCTTGAGCGCGAGGAGCAGGTCGGCGGGCGGCGTCGTAGCTGCAAGCAGGATGACGAACGCGGTGCATACCCACGCTCGTCCGATCAGGCCGCCCATGAGCGCAAGGCCTTCCGCCGAGAGAAGCGACAGCCCTTCGCGCAGCGGTGAGAGCAGTGCGATGCCACCCGCGAACGGCACGACAAGCAAGCTGCGTCCCGCGACCGATCGCAGCGGAAGCCGTGCCATCGCCGTGACGGCGAGGAAGAGCGCCACGAGCAGCGCGAACTCGAGCCCGGTGAGCGGGGGTGCGAGGACGACGCCGAGCACGAGGGCGAGGCACGCGAGCACCTTCGCCCGCGGCTCGCGTCGTCGCAGCGGGGAGTCTATGTAGGTGAGGCGCTCGAACGAGCGCGGATGCGGATGAGCGTGCGAGAGCGAGGGCTCCGCCGCATGGTGATGCGGGTGCCGATGCGGCGCCTCGCCGGGATGTCGGTGCGGATGATGGTGCAGCCCGTCGCCCGGTACGGGGGGCCGCTCGCTCTCGCGGCTCATGGCGTCATGCCCGCCGCGCCTTGAGCGCCTGGGCGAGCGCGTAGAGCAGACCGCCGGTGACGATCACACCCACGATGCCGGCAAGGACGCCCGCGAGCGTCTCGTTGCCCAGGCCGGGCACGACGTAATCGGGCATCGGACTCGAGAGCAGCGCGATCTCGCCGAACGGGCGGCCGAGGTGCTCGTAGACGTGTTCAAGCCCGTCGGGACTGGCGGACGCCAGGAAAGACAACGCCGCGGCCGCGATGGCCACCGCTCCGAGCGTCAGAGCCGGCCCGCGCACGGCCTGCGTATCCGCCTCGCGGCTCTCGGCCAGCAGGTCGGGTCTGACGGCGTGAAGGTAGCCGACAAGCCCTGCGGTGATGACGCCTTCGCCGACGCCGATGATCGCGTGCCAGAAGCCCATGGCCCCCGCGACCGGCAGGAGATCCGCCCGCCCCGAGACCCACAACATGACCGCCGCGACCAGGGCGGCCGAGGTGCACGCCGTCCAGGCGGCGGCGAACGCCCCGACAAGCCGCGTCCCGCGCCGGTCGCTCACGCTCGTGAACCAGCGATAGATGATCCAGCCGACCAACGGGGAAACGATGCCCATCGTGAGGGCGTTGGCGCCGAACGCGGTGATGCCTCCGTCCGCGAAGAAGATCGCCTGGACGCCGAGCACCGACGCCATCACGATCGCCGCCGGCCACGGGCCGAGGACGATCGCCGCGGCCGCTCCGCCGGCGAAGTGGCCGGACGTCCCTCCGGCGACGGGGAAGTTGAGCATCTGGAGCGCGAAGATGAGCGCGGCGAGGACCGCCATGAGAACGACCCGCGCATCGGTCAGGCGTCGCCTGACTTCACGGGCCGCGAATCCGAGGATGCCCGCCGAGCCGATCCAGGCGGTCACCCAGGTCTTGGTGTCGAGCATTCCATCAGGGATGTGCACGATGAACCCTCCCACTTCAACGGCATGACGGGTCTCTATCGTGCGTCCCTTCGTGGGAGCGCGCTGTCGGCCCTTCGATGGGCCGGTAAGGGTCAGACTCGCTCGATGCTGATGTCGTCGTCCATGACATCGAGCTGGCTCGCGGCGCTTTCGAGCTTCTCGCGCGCCTCGCCGAGCATGACGGTCACCTGCGCGAGCTCCGCGCTCGAGACGGGGCGATGCCCCTGATCCGCGAGGTGGTGGAGCTGTTCAAGCCACTGCTGAGCGAGCGCCAGGGAGTCGTTCACCATGGCGACCGCGAACTTCATCTGTCCGGTGTTGATGCCGCCTTCACACATAGCCATCCCTCCTTTCGGCACGGATCATGGTCTTCCTACGCTTCGGCGGCAGAAAGGACCACGGTGTGGTCGAGCAGACGGACCTCCTTGAGGCTCGCCTCGACCGTGCGGTGTCCCCCGTAGAGATCGAACAGCTTCAGGCGTCCGTCCTCGGGGACGATGGTGGTGACGTCTTCGATGGCCTCGATCAGCGACCCGTCGGCGTCCTGGATCACGACTCGGGCTTCACACATGTGCCTACACCTCCTTGCCGATGATGGAGGCCACCAGCGCGATGGCCTCCTCCATGAGATGGGGGAGCGGGCTCTTCGTGATCCCTACCAGGTCGATCCTGGGATTCGTCAAAGGCAAGAGTACCTTGCGGGCGCTGCTGAGCGCGAGCGCCTCGGCCATGAGCGGCGTGACCTCGCCCATCATGGAATCGGGGATGAGGATCGAGAGCGGCCCGATAAGGACGTCGGCCTCGCGCACCGTCACCCGCATCGCGTTCTCGCCGGTCGCGCCGCGATTGGCGCCGGCTTTCATCATCGTTGCCGTGGCAGTGGAGTTCGTCCCCACCGCCAACAGCTCGATGTCCTCGCCGAACACGGTTCGAAGCCGGGATACGATCTCCTGACCGATCCGGCCGCCCATGCCGTCGACGACCATGATGCGCGCACTCGCCACCGTGGGCCCCCGGGCGTCGGCTAGATCCAGTCGGACAGCTCTTCGACGAGCCGCTTCTTGGGCATGGCGCCGATGAGCTTCTTCGCGACCTCGCCGTCTTTGAAGACGAGCAGCGTCGGGATCGAGAGGACATCGAACTTGGTCGCGATCGTGGGGTTCTCATCCACGTTGAGCTTCGCCACGACGATCTTGTCGCCGTACTCCGCGGCGACCTCTTCGAGCACCGGCTCCATCATGCGGCAGGGACCGCACCACGGCGCCCAGAAGTCCAGCACCACGGGCTTGTCGCTTGAGACGACGTCCGCCTCGAAGCTGTCGTCGGTGACGTGCTTGAGATTCTCGCTCATCGGTGGGGCTCCTTTCACGGGGTCGCTCAGATGGAGCAGAGCCTCTGGTCAAGATACCGCAATGCCTCGAACGCTGCAGACGCGCCCTGCGCGGCCGCGGTCACGACCTGCTTGAGGTCGCCGCTCGTGACGTCGCCTGCGGCGTAGATACCCGGATAGGACGTGAGGCCGTTGACGTCGACCTTCACGAATCCCGCCTCGTCGAGGTCGCAGAGCTCGGCCACGAGCGAGCTCTTGGCGTCCACACCGACGAACTCGAAGATGCCGTCCAGTGGAAGGTGCTCGTCGGGCTCGCCGTTCGTCGCCGCGAGATCGATGCCGACGACTCTGCCTTCCTCACCCCGGACGGCCGTGACGACGCGGCTCCAGCGGACCTCGATCTTCTCGTTGGCGAAGCACTGTTCCTGGATGCACTTCGTCGCGCGCAGTTCGTCCCGGCGATGTATCAGGTGGACCTTGCGCGCGAACTTCGTCAGGAACATGGCCTCCTCGACGGCGGCATCTCCGCCGCCGATGACGGCGACGACCTTGTCGCGGAAGAGCGCGCCGTCGCACGTCGCGCACCAGGACACGCCGCGCCCGGTGTACTCGGCCTCGCCGGGTACGCCGAGCTTCTTGGGCACCGCTCCGGTCGCGAGGATGACGATCTTGGCCAGATGCGCCTGACCGTCGGCCGTGACCACGAAGTCGAGTCCCTCGGGCTCGATGGACTCCACCTCGGCGAACGTACGGAACTCGGCACCGAACCGCTCGGCCTGACGCAGCATCAGATCGCCGATCTCCGCTCCCGAGATCCCCTCGGGGAACCCGGGATAGTTCTCGACCCAGTCGGTGGTGACGATCTGACCGCCCGGCATGGCGCTCTCGAAGACGACCGTCTTGGCCCGGGCACGGGCGGCGTACAGCGCCGCGGTGAGGCCGGCGGGTCCGCCGCCGATCACCGCGATATCGATCTCTTCCATCTAGATGGTCCCTCCGTCGATCTCGATGGGTTGTCCGGCCTCTTCCGCTTCCTGGCGGACGGCTTCAAGGTTGCTCTTGGCGTCCTCGTACACAAGGAGGTCGTGCCCCGAGCTGCCCTCGGTGAGGCCGATGACCTTGGAGAACTGCTGTGCCGCCGCCTGGTAGTCCTGGCGGCCGCGCCAGTAGAAGATACCCAGGTTGAAGTTGGCCTGCACGTGGTCCGGATCGGCCTGCAGGACCGTGGTGGTCTCCTGAATGGCCTGGTCCGTCGCTCCCGTGTAGAAGAGCAGCGTCGCGAGGTCGGTGCGCACATCGGTGTCGTCCGACCGCTCGTCGAGGTATCGCTCGTAGTACTCGATCCCGAGACGCGCGAAGCGGACGTCGCCCGACGCGTCGTGCAGGTTGTAGTACGCATTCCCGACCTGCGCCAGCGTGTCGGGATCGTTCGGCTCGCTCTGGAGCGTCACGAGGCCATCGAGCAACTGGCGCTCATTGTCGTTCAGCAGGTCGCGGAACTCGGCCGGTACGCCGGTGGTGGTCTGCTGCGGTGCGACGAGGTTCGACGAGTAGACCGCGAACGCGACGACCCCGGCGAAGACGGCCACCGACATCGCGAGGATGCCGAGCGGGACCTTGTAGCGCTGGAAGGGCCGGACGATGTAGCGCCGCGCGAAGCTGCCGTCGGCCGCGTCTTCCCGCCGCTCGACGTCGATGCCGAGGGCCTGCGCCTTGAGCAGCATATTGAGGTCGTTCGTCACGAGCGTCAGGTCATCGCAGCCGTCGCGACAGGTGGAGTACGCAGCAGCGAGGATGCGGTCGTCCGCATTCCGGCTCGAGAGTCCCTCGGGATACTCGATGTCCGAGTCGCGGCTACGGATGCGCAGCCGGGCTCCGTTCTCGAGCTCGACGCCTTCGAGAAGGTTGCCTTGCTCGGACAGCTCGAACAGCATCCGGCTCACCTCGCGGCCGCGGAAGCGGAGCTCCGGGTCGACGCGGCTGAGCTTGAGCTTGTCGATCTCTCCGAGGACGGTCTCGGGCAGCACGATCTCGGCGTCGGGATATGCGAAGAGCACGCCGGGGTCGGCGAGGAGGACGTTGGTGTCGAGAACGATGGTTCGCATGTGCGGCTCGCTTGGTGTCATGCGGTCGCGTCGTCGCGCGTCCCGCTATCGGCGTCACCTGGCATAGTAGCAGCACTCCCCGCGTCGGGTCGCCCGTTCCTGCCGTTGGGGGCGGCTGCCGACACGCGCCTCCGGATGAAGACGAGCAGCCCGATGAGCACCAGGATGACCATCCCGACCATCGCGAGGCGGTCGAGGTACGATGCGCGGACCGTGACGGTCGATTCGGCGATCTTGAGGTCACCCGCCCACACGGACACGCGCACGTCGTCAGCGACCGCGCGACCCAAGTCGACGGGGACGGTGAGGTAGTTGTCCGAGGGGGCCAACGTCAGCGTCGCCTCGAACGAGCGCGGCTGCACCTCCGCCGCGTTCACGCGCACGGTCACCGAGAGCTCCCGCTCGGAGGCGTTGAGCACCGCGAGCGGCATCTCCCCGGTGCGGTCGGCGAGCGTGACGTCGCGCGCGTCGAGCGTGACCGCCGAGAAGACCCGGTCCGCCGCCTCCCGAGCCGTTGCGGCGTACGACCGCCCGCGCTCCCAGGTGCCGTCGGTGCCCTGCCACAACCCGCTCTCGGCGATGAGCAGCGAGCGGGTCGCCTCGGCCAGCACCGGGTCAGTGGCGCTCACGGCAGCCCTGAGGGCCTGGAGCCGGCGGCGGACGCCGGCGATCTCGTCCCAGTAGCCGGTGGGGGCGGAGGTGGCTCCCGCCTCGTCGTCGAGCGTGACGGTGGCCGCCCCGCGGAGGACTGATGCCTCCTCGGCGGTCACCGGCTCTGTCCAAGGCAGCGCCTGGACCGCGTCGAGGAGGGCGATCGCGTCGGCCGCGGTCGTGTCGGACCCGAGTTCGATGAGGACCACAGCAGCCGCGGGGCGAACCGCGTCCCCGGCGGGGAACGCGAGGTCGAAGAGGCGGTCCTCGATGGCGCGCTCGCCGCCGGTCACTGCCGCGGCGAGGTCGGCGTCGGTGATGAGCGCGGTGAGCCCGGTGTCCTCGATGGCGACCGGGCCGACGAGCGGCGCCTCGCCGGTGGCCCGGACGGCGTCTCCGTGCACAACCACGTGCGTGACGCCGGCCGCCTCGGCAGGAGCGACCGCCTGCGGCGTCAGCACGCCGCCGAACGCGGCGCCCGCCGAGGGTGCGAGCCCGAGCGCAGCGGTGAAGGTGGCCTCCCCGAGCGCAAGATGGTCGGCGAGGTCGGCGGTCGCGTCGATGCTCGCCAGACCTGCGAGGTCGGGCTCCGCGTAGGGCACGTCGAGCAACTGCATGCGGCCCGTCCCGGCCGCCTCTGAGACCGCCTCGAGCGTAGTGGCGTAGCGCAGCGACGCCTCGTCCTCGGGTCCCACCGCCTGGGCGGCCGCCGACTCGGTGGTCTCGTAGCCGTCGACGGCGCGGGACCACTCCTCGAGCGTGATCGGCGCGAGCGCAAGCGAACAGCGTGCGCCGGGTCGCTGGAGCACATAGGCTGAGAGCGCCGCGGCGGCGTCGGGGGCCTGACGCGCGGCGGGGTCGATCGCGAAGCGGCCGTCCGGGTCGAGGCCGGGCGTCTCGGCGATGCGTACGACGACCGCCACCGGCAACGGCGGCACGTCTGGGTCGAGCACGAGCATCCGGCCCTCGACGGTCGTGGGCTCCGAGCCGGACGCGAGGATGCGGGCCTCGAGCGGGTACCGGCCCGGCGTCAGGGAGAGCTCGGCGAGCTCGCGCGAGAAGGCGATCTCGACGGCGCCGGCCCCGACGTCGTGGCGCACCTCGGTCTTCTGGTAGAGGAGGCGTCCGTCGGGGCGGAACGCGCGCAGGCGGACCTCGAAGTACTCCGCCGGCTGCGAGAGCGTGGTCCTCACCGTGACGCCGAGCGCCCCCGCGGGGGTGACCGCCACCGCCGTCTGGCGCAGCGTGATATCGACGTGCTGAGCGTTCGGTTGCGCCGCGGCGGGGGCAAGGCTGCCGAGAAGCACCGCGACGCAGAGGAGCGTCGCGATGGTCGCGTGTGCGGCTGTCTGTCTCGGCACGGTGGATCGGCTCCCGTCGGTGACGTGTCCCCCCAGCGGAGCAGGTGCGTTCGTGTACGATAGAGAACTTACGGGGAGAGATTATCTCACGAGCCGGGGGGCTGGACGAAGGGACGTTACCGGATGTCGACACGCGATACGGACAGCAGCATACCGACGGTCCTCCCGCTGATCCCGCTGCGCGACCTCATCATCTTCCCCAACCTCGTGGTACCCCTCTTCGTCGGGCGCGAGCGCTCCATCAACGCGCTCGAAGAGGCGATGCGCACGGACCACATCGTTGCGCTCGTCACGCAGAAGACCGCCGAGACGCAGAACCCCGAAGCCGACGACCTCTACGAGATCGGATGCGCGGTCACGATCCTGCAGGAGCTCAAGCTGCCCGACGGCACCGCCAAGGCGCTCGTCGAGGGCCAGCAGCGCTTCCGGATCCTCGAGTTCATCGAGATGGACCCGTATATGAAGGTGCGCGTCGAGCTGATCGACGAGGCCGAGGAGGCCGACGTCGAGACGCAGGCGCTCATGCGCACGCTGCTCGCCGACTTCGAGCACGCGTCCGAGCTCGGCAAGCCGATCCCGCAGGAGGTCCTCGTCGCCGCTTCGGGCATCGACGAGCCCGGAAGACTCGCGGACTTCGTCGCATTCCACCTCGCGCTCAAGGTCGAAGAGAAGCAGCAGATCCTCGAAGCGGTGGAGGCCAAGGAGCGGCTCCAGAAGACCGCCGGCTTCCTGCGCAAGGAGATCGAGATCCTGGAGATCGGCTCCAAGATCCAGAACCGCGTCAAAGAGCAGATGTCCAAGACGCAGCGCGAGTACTTCCTCCGCGAGCAGATGAAGGCGATCCAGCAGGAGCTCGGCCAGTACGACGAGGTGCAGGCCGAGATGGACGAGTACCGCGAGAAGATCGCGGCGGCCGGCATGCCCGAGGATGTCGAGGAGAAGGCCCTCAAGGAGCTCGGCAGGCTGGAGAAGATGCCGCAGGCGGCTGCCGAGACGAGCGTGATCCGCACGTACCTCGACTGGCTTATCGGGCTCCCGTGGCAGGCGGAGGACGAGGAGAAGCTCGACCTCGTCGCCGCGCAGGAGATCCTCGACGAGGACCACTACGGCCTCGAGAAGGTCAAGGAGCGCGTGCTGGAGTACCTGGCGGTGCACAAGCTCACCGACCACATGCGCGGCCCGATCCTCTGCTTCGTCGGCCCGCCCGGCGTCGGCAAGACGTCTATCGGCAAGTCCATCGCGCGCGCGCTCGGCCGCAAGTTCATCCGTATGTCTCTGGGCGGCGTCCGCGACGAGGCCGAGATACGCGGCCATCGGCGTACGTACGTCGGCGCGCTGCCGGGGCGCATCATCCAGTCGATCAACCAGGTCGGGACGAAGAACCCGGTCTTCATGATGGACGAGGTCGACAAGGTCGGGGCGGACTTCCGCGGCGACCCGACCTCGGCGCTCCTCGAGGTGCTCGACCCCGAGCAGAACAACTCCTTCCAGGACCACTATCTCGAGGCGCCGTTCGATCTCTCCAACGTCATGTTCATCACGACCGCCAACCTGCTCGATCCGATCCCACCCGCGCTGCGCGACCGCATGGAGGTCATCCACTTCCCGGGCTACACCGAGGACGAGAAGCTCCACATCGCGCGGCAGTACCTCATCCCCAAGCAGCTGACCGAGCATGGCCTCTCGGCCGGCAAGCTTGACATCAAGGACGACGCCATCCGCGAGATCGTGCGCCGGTACACGCGTGAGGCCGGCGTCCGGAACCTGGAGCGCAACATCGCGGCGATCTGCCGCCAGGTGGCCCGCAAGGTGGTCGAAGGCAAGAAGGGTAAGACGACCGTCAGCATGCGCACCGTCGGCAAGTACCTCGGGCCGGCGAAGTTCAGCTTCGGGCTTGCCGAGAAGGACGATGAGGTCGGTGTCGCGACCGGGCTGGTCTGGACCGAGGTCGGCGGCGACGTGATCTTCATCGAGGCGACCAAGATGTCGGGCAAGGGCAAGCTGATCCTGACGGGGCAGCTCGGCGACGTCATGCGCGAGTCCGCGCAGGCCGCCGTCAGCTACATCCGGGCGCGCGCCGCGGACCTGGACGTCCCGGAGGACTTCAACGAGCAGTTCGACCTGCACATCCACGTGCCTGCAGCCGCCATACCCAAGGACGGCCCCTCGGCGGGTATCACCATGGCGGTCGCACTCACGTCGGTGCTCACCGGGACGCGCGTGCGGCGCGACGTTGCGATGACGGGTGAGATCACCCTGCGCGGCCGCGTCTTGCCCATCGGCGGCCTCAAGGAGAAGCTCCTTGCCGCGCACCGCGCCGGCATCAAGACGGTGCTCATACCCGCCGAGAACGAGCGCGATCTCGAGCTCGTGCCCGAGCACGTCCGGGATGAGATGGAGATCGTCCCGGTCGACCACATGGACGCTGTCCTCCAGCGTGCCCTCGTCACCCCCTCCAAGCCCAAGAAGCGCACGCGCTCGTCCTGACCGTCCCTTGATAGCTGCCGGTGCCAGCCGCCCGCGCGATCGGGTCCCTGCGCGGCCCGGCCGCCGCGGCATGCTGCCGCCTGTCTGACGGATGCTTCCCGGGCGTTACGCCCCCACTGTGACGGGTATCACACTTCTTGAGACGAGCGCACGGACAGGCGCTCCCATAGGGCAGATGTCGAGAACGCAACGGGACACGCTGATCCATCACCTGAAGCGACGGTCACCGGGGTGATGGGGAGTGAGCGGTGAGACCGGCCCACGCGGGGCCGGTCTTTGTTTTTGCCCGTTCGCTGCGGCGCTATCGACAGACCGCCGAGGAGGTGGAGGGACGATGGCACGGATGATGAAGAGGAGGACCCGCTCGGTCCGGTTCTTCGCCACGTGGCTGACCATCGCATTGGTCGTCGCGATCGTGGCTCCGGGCTCAGTGGTCCTCGCGGACGATGGAGGACAGACCGCCGATGTCGGTGTAGCCGAGAAGGTCATCGACGAAGGCGCGGTCGACGGGGAGGAGAAGGCAGCCCCCGAACCCGAAGCGCCGGTCGATGCGGCGCCACCTGCGGAGGAGCCCCCGGCGGACGCGCCAGACGACACCGTCGAGCCAGTGCTGGTCGAGGCATCGGCCGAGTCGGCGCCTGTGACGGCCCAGGGTGAAACCGTCTCGCTCGGTGCAGGCGGTTCTCCGCCGACGGATCCGGGTGGGAATCCGCCACTGTGTGATCCCGGTGTTCGAATCGAGGGCGCGTCGGCGACCGAGCCCGGTGGGCCGACAGACGTCGAGAGCGGAACGTACACTGCTTCGAGCTCGCGGACCCATGCGAGCCCGAGCGCGCCCGCGGACTACGAGATCACCATCACCGTTCACAATAGCGAGTCCACTGGACCGTGGTTCGACTGGGTCTCCAACTACCCAGTCATGAAGGTCGTCGTGAAGGGTGGAAACGACTTCGCCACGTACCTGTACGATCCTGCCGCCTACTCCGGCACAGGGCTTCATGCTCCGACCAACCCCGCGAACGGGAAGTGGTACGGGCTCAGCCACATCGACTTCTGCTTCGGGGAGTGCGAGGAACCCGAGACAGGCTCGATCACTGCATGGAAGTGGGAGGACTTGAATGGCGACGGCGTGTGGCAGTCCGACGAGGAGCCCTTCGAGCCGCCGATCGCTGGATGGTCCATGACCATCAAAGACGGCGAAGACGATGTCGCTTCCGGGCTCACTGACGCCGACGGCAAGGTCGTCTTCAGCGGTCTGGATCTGGAAACGGAGTACACCGTCGTAGAGGGTAGCGACACCGATTTCTACCCGACGACGCCAGCGACGCAGTCGGTGTACGCGCAGAGCGACGGTGTCGATGTCTTCTTCGGCAACGCCGAGTACGCGATGATCGTCGTGACCAAGTTCCACGACCTGAACGGCGACGGCGTGTGGCAGTCCGATGAGGAGCCCTTCGAGCCCCCACTCGAGGGCTGGGAGTATGAGCTGTACGACGCCGAGGAGAGCTTGCTGGCGACCGGCACGACGGACGTGGTAGGCGAGTTGGTCTTCGCCGGTCTTGAGGTCGGGAGCTATTCAGTCACAGAGGTCGTCAAGCCGGGGTGGGCACTTACCACGCCGAACGATGTCGATGTCACGTTGATGTCGGGTGAGACGGCTGACGTGCTGTTCGGCAACGGGGAAGTCCTGTACGTGAAGACGTTCGAGTTCACCTATCCGGACAAGCCGGCCGGCGTCGACCTTAAGGTGACGTTCGACCTCAACGGTGAGCCGGAGAGCCTGTGGCTGACCGGCGAGGGTCCGGTGTACTCCGCCGAGATCGATGTGCCGTACCCGTATGAGATCGCCAACGTGGTCTGGTGGGCGGATGGACCTGACGGTCTCGTTGCGCTCGGCGAGACGCCGGGCGAGACGCTCGAGGGTGACCTCACCAACGAGTTCGAGTACGATCCGTCGCTCTCCGGTCATAAGTTCAACGACTACAGCGAGGACGGCATCTGGGATGGCGATGAGCCGCCGATCGAGGGATGGACGATCTTCCTGTATCGGGTCATCCCGCAAGACGTGGAGCTCTATGCCGTTCCCCCGCTGATCCCGGGCCTTGAGTTCGTGGCGAGCACGCTCACGGACGAGAACGGCTACTACGAGTTCTCGGGCATGCTGCCTGGTCTGTACGTCCTGATAGAGGATCTGCCTGTAGGCTGGACGCAGTCAGTGGCGCCGGAAGGGCCGTTCCTGGTGGAGCATGGCACCGCGCTCGAGGATCTCGATTTCGGGAACTACGAGCCGTTCGTGCCCTTCACCGAGCTGGATCTGGCGATCCTGAAGGAGGCCAGCGCGGACGAGGCGGACCCGGGCGACACGGTCGACTACACCCTGACGTACTGGAACAACGGCGAGCTGCCGGCCACCGACTTCACGATCACCGATGATTTCGACGAGCGGTACGTGGAGGAGGTCTTCGACGTCAGCGATGGCGGCGTGGTGGACATGGTCAACGGCACCATCACGTGGGACCTGGCGGGACCGCTCGCGATGGAGGACGGCGAGAAGACGCTTACCTACTCGGTGCGTCTGATCGAGGACATGCCGGAAGATGAGACCAACGTCGACAACGTCGTCGTCATCGAGCACCCGCGCGACACGGATCCGAGCAACAACACCGATGACTGGCGTGTCGTGGTGGACAACCCGGCGCTTCCGTTCACCGAGGAAGAGCCGTTCCTGCCGTTCACCGGCGGTAGCCTTGCGATGCTCATCGGTGCCGCGCTTGCGAGCGCCGGCATCGGTGTCGCGCTGCGACGTCGTCGTAGGGATGCGTGATCCCGACAGTCCGTCACCAACGGGACGGGGCCGCGCGAGCGGCCCCGTTCTGCATATGACGAAGCCCCGGGAGGGAGGACCGGGGCTTCATCCGTTCGGCTCGTGGTGCTCGGTCTCAGTTGGGCGGTACGTTCTCGCCCCAGTCGATGACGCCGTTGTCACGCCAGTCGATGATGTGCCAGATCTCGTGGCCGATGATGCGCTCCAGGCTGGCGGTGTGGCTCGGGCTGATGACGATGCGGCCTGACTTGTAGTAGCAGATCGCCTGGTAGCCGCGCGCGTCGCCGAAGCTCACCGTGCTGCCCTTGAGGATCGGGTACTTCGCGATGTAGCCGGCGAGGATCGATTGCGCGCGCGAGAGCTCGCTCGTGGACGAGGAGCTCGAACTCGTGCTCGTGGACGTGCGCGCTGCCGTCCAGCTCTTGGTGACCGTCGAGACCCGCTTGACCGGCGTCGCGGTCTTCGCCGCGGCGGCGGCGCGGAGGACGGTGCGCGAGTCGGAGAGGATCTTGACCGGCTCCGCGTCGAGCGTCGCCAGCTTGGCCGAGACGGTCACACGCTGGGCCGCGGACGCGCTCTGCGGCGCGGAGGCCACGCCGAGCGTGAGCAGCGCGACGAGCGCAAGCGCGAGCAGCCCTGCGGTGGCGGTGCGCGCCGGTCGGTTCCTGAGTGACTTCATGTGGATCGCCCCTTGTCGATGCTGAGCGACATACGGCCCGACTCCCCCGCAAACAGCGCCGGGATGTCGGGCCGATACACGTGTCGACTCAACCTCGGCAGTCCGGCTGTCGTAGGAGGCCTTCTGCCTCCGGTAGACCCGTGACTTTGCGAAGCGCGCCTTTCGGCGGGCCGTGCCTTTTTCGGGGAGCGGTTCCGATGTTCGCTTGTCAAACGCCGTACACTGTCACTATCGGCATCGGGCGCGTGCTCCTTTACCGTTGGCGTGTAACGGATGTCACAACACCCGGTGATCGCTGTCACAGACTGGAAGCACGAGGTGGGCTCGATGGCCGAACGGCGCACGACTATACCTGTCAGCGCTGTGGCGGGCAATGTCTTTCTCGGGATCGCAATCGGTCTTCTCGGCTACTACGCGCTCACGAGCGGACTGGCGTGGCTCGAGCAGCGCCAGCTGCGGGGAGAGCTCGAACCGCTCGGCGCCGTCGCGCGGGCACAGAGCTCGGAGATAGCGGTAGAGAGCGGACCGCGCCTCGACTTCGAGGGATGGGAAGGCGAGGACCGCGCGTACTGGGAGGCGTTGCCGGACGGGGGCGTCTTCGGGAGGATCGTCATCGAGCGGATGGAACTCGATGCGGTCGTGGTGAAGGGCGTCGGAACCGAGGAGCTGAAGCGCGGGCCCGGGTGGATCGACTGGACCCAGGTGCCTGGCCCGGAGGGGACGTTCGGCGTCGCGGGCCACCGAACCACGTACGGCGCGCCGTTCCGTGACCTCGACAGGCTGGTCGAAGGCGACGTCATCACGTTCCTCTCACCGTACCGGCGGTACGTCTACATCGTGTCAGGGACCGAGATCGTGACGCCGGACCGCGGGGACGTGCTCTTCCCGGGAGACGAGCCGATGCTCGGGCTCTCCGCGTGTCACCCTCCGTACAGTGCGGCGTACCGCTACATCGTCCATGCGAGATTGGCCGAGGTCCGTCGAATCAGCGACGGGCCGGAAGGGTAGGGCTGCATGCGCGTGCTCGTTACCGGAGGAGCCGGATTCATCGGCTCGAACCTCGTCGAGGCTCTGCTGGAGCGGGGCGATACGGTGGGCGTCATCGACGACCTCTCGACGGGACACGCAGAGAACGTGCCCGAGGCCGTCTGGTTCGCGCGCCTCGACATCACAGGCGAAGATCTCGCCTCCGCTGTTGCGGAGTTCGCCCCTGAAGCGTTGGTGCACCTCGCCGCGCAGACGAGCGTCCCGCTCTCGGTAGCGGATCCCGAGCGAGACCGGCTGGTGAACCTCGCCGGGACGCGCGCCGTCGCCGCTGCCGCGGTCGCCGCGGGCGTCACGCGCGTGCTCTCGGCATCCTCGGCCGCCGTCTACGGCACGCCGCGCGGCCCCCTGCCGCTGTCGGAAGACGCCGAAACCGTTCCCGAGAACCCCTACGGCGAGTCGAAGCTTGCGGCTGAGTCAGCGCTCTCCGAGGTGCTCGTGCCGGCGGGCGTCGACTTCGCGTCGCTGCGCTTCGCGAACGTCTACGGGCCGCGTCAGGACTGGCAGGGGGAGGGCGGCGTCGTGGCCATCGTGAGCGCGCGGATGCTCGGCGGCGAGACGCCGGTCGTCTACGGCACCGGGCGGCAGACGCGGGATTTCATCTACGTCGGCGACGTCGTCGGTGCGATCCTGCACGCTCTCATGCGACCGGGTGCGCTGGCGAGCGGTGGCGGCGGGCGCACCGGCGCCGCATACAACATCTCGACGGGCAGAGAGACATCGGTGAACGACCTCGTCGCGGGGTTGGCGGCCGCGTGCGGCTACGAAGGGGACGTACGCTGCGAGCCGGCGCGGGTCGGCGACATCGAGCGCAGCGCGCTCGACCCGGCTCGTGCGCGCGCGGCGTTCGACTGGCAGGCTCGCGTGTCCCTGGACGAGGGGCTCGCGGTCACCGCCGAGTGGTTCTCGCGGGCGCGATGAACGACGGGCCGGACACGCGCGCTCTCGTCGAGGCGGTGCGCGCCAAGGCGATGAGCGAGGCCGCTGCGGCCGATGCGCTCCTGGACGGCGTGACGGTGTCCGTGGGCGGTGTGATCCCCGCGCCCACGCTGCTCGTCTCGGCTCGACCCTCCGCGACTGGATCGGCGGCGGGCTCGGCGTTGGCGGGCGCGGCCGGTGAGGCGGCCGGCAAGGCGCTCGCCGGGCTCGGCCTGCCGCCGGAATGGGCCGCGGTCGTATCCCGGCAGGGCGACGCCGAGCTCACGGTGATGCGCGAGCGCCTCGGGCTGCTCGTCGAAGCCGTCGACCCCGATGTCGTGATAGCGCTTGACGCGGAGGCCGCCGAGGACGTCGCCGCGGCGCTGGGGACGCCGCCGTTGCGGTTCGGTGATCCGGTGACCATCGGCGGAAGGCGTGTGCTGGCAGTCGACGGGTTCGAGGCGTCGCTCGCCGATGAGGCGCGGAAGCGGCGGGTGTGGCGACAGCTCACGGCGCTGCGCGAGCCCTAGGAGCATGAAGGGCGCTTCGCAAGGCGCCCTTCCATGCCACACGGCCGATGGTCGGCCGAGCTAGTCTTCTTCGATCTCCTCGATCGCCCCCATCGGGCACTCCTCCATGCAGGTGGCGCACGCGGTGCACGCGTCGTCGTTCACCGGTTCGGCGACATCGTCGACGAGTTCGAGCACTCCCTCGGGACATGCATCCACGCATATACCGCAGCCTGAGCACTCGTCTTCGTTGATGATCGGACGGGGCATCGATCTCTCCTTCTGCGTCGCACGCCGGCACCGATGTCGTGCCGGCGGTGGTCGGTTCTGGGGCCGTACCATACATGACGCATAGGGGGGTGTAAAGCGGCAGTCGCCGGGGATCCTGAAGCACGTCAGGGCGGGTCGACGGTGCCGAGTTTTCGGCATCAGCGAGCCGGGTATATTGAACAGGTACTGTCAACAAAGTTGACATGACCACACTCAGATATTAGTCTGAGATGCGCGTCGCGGTCGGGCGGGGTGCCCGCGTGCGGCGTCCACACATGCCACGGAACCTCGTCAGAGGTCTTGAGGAAGGAGCACGGGACCATGGGCAAGATCATCGGTATCGACCTGGGCACGACCAACTCGGCCGTTGCCGTCCTCGAGGGCGGCGAGCCCACCATCATCGTCAACTCGGAGGGCGACCGGACGACCCCGTCCGTGGTGGCGTTCCGCAAGGACGGCGAGCGCATCGTCGGCAAGGCCGCGAAGAACCAGGCCATCACGAACCCCGAGAACACCATCAAGTCCATCAAGCGCTTCATCGGCCGTCGGTTCGAAGAGACCGAGTCGGAACGCAAGACCGTCTCCTACAACGTCGTGAAAGGCAAGGACGGCCGGGCCGTCGTGGAGGTCGAGGGCACGAGGTATACGCCCGAGGAGATCTCGGCGATGATCCTCCAGAAGATGAAGGCAGACGCGGAGGCGTATCTCGGCGAGAAGGTCACCGAGGCGGTCATAACCGTTCCCGCGTACTTCAACGACTCGCAGCGACAGGCGACGAAGGACGCCGGTAAGGTCGCCGGTCTCGAAGTGAAGCGCATCATCAACGAGCCCACCGCGGCTGCGCTCGCGTACGGGCTCGACAAGGGCCACGAGGACCAGACGATCCTCGTCTTCGACCTGGGGGGCGGCACCTTCGACGTGTCGATCCTCGAAATGGGCGAGGGTGTCTTCGAGGTGAAGTCGACCTCCGGCGACAACCATCTCGGTGGCGATGACTGGGACCAGCGCGTCATGGACTGGCTGGCCGACAAGTTCAAGGCCGATCACGGCATCGACCTGCGCGCCGACAAGATGGCGCTGCAGCGGCTCAAGGAGGCCGCTGAGAAGGCAAAGATGGAGCTCTCCACGATGCAGACGACCCAGATCAACCTGCCGTTCATCACGGCGGACGCCTCCGGGCCGAAGCACCTGGACTACACGCTGACCCGTGCCGAGTTCCAGAAGGTGACGAGCGACCTGCTCGATCGCTGCAAGAAGCCGGTCGAGAACGCCATCAAGGATGCCGGCATCAAGGCGGCGGACATCGACCACGTCATCCTCGTGGGCGGCTCGACCCGCATGCCGGCGGTCCAGGAGCTGGTCAAGGGCATCACCGGCAAGGATCCGCACAAGGGTGTCAACCCCGATGAGGTCGTCGCCATCGGCGCGGCCATCCAGGGCGGTGTGCTCGGCGGAGACGTGAAGGACATCCTGCTGCTCGACGTGACCCCGCTCTCGCTGGGCGTGGAGACGCTCGGCGGCGTCATGACCAAGATGATCGAGCGCAACACCACCATTCCCACGCGCAAGACCGAGGTCTACACGACCGCGGCCGATGGACAGACGTCGGTCGAGATCCACGTGCTGCAGGGCGAGCGCGAGATGGCGGCGGACAACAAGACGCTCGGCAAGTTCCACCTCATGAACATCCCGCCGGCACCGCGCGGCGTACCGCAGATCGAGGTCACGTTCGATATCGACGCCAACGGCATCGTGAACGTCTCGGCGAAGGACCGGGGCACCGGGCAGGAGCAGAAGATCACCATCTCCGGCTCCACCGCGCTCTCCGACGAAGAAGTCGAGCGCATGGTCATGGATGCTGAGGCGCATGCCGAGGAGGACCGCAAGCGCAAGGAGCAGGCCGAGATCCGGAACACGGCGGACTCGCTCGTGTATACGACCGAGAAGACGCTCTCCGACCTCGGTGACAAGGTTCCCGAGGAGACGAAGGCTGCGTGCGAGGCGGCCGCGGAGAAGGTCAAGAAGGCGCTCGAAGGCGACGACGCCGATGAGATCAAGTCGGCGACCGAGGAACTCCAGCAGGCGAGCTACAAGCTGGCTGAGATCGTCTATCAGGAGAGCCAGGCGGCGGCCGCCGAAGGCGGAGAGCCCGCCGAGACGCCGACCGACGAGGAAGAGGTCGTGGAAGCGGACTACGAGGTCGTCGACGAGGAGTAGCGCATGGACCGGAAGAGGCACACAGACCCCGCGGGGCCCGGTGCGACCGATCCCACGCTGGAAGAGGACCTCGGTGCTGAGTTCGCCCTACGTGGCGACCAGCTCGAGCACGACCTCGAGCAGGCACGGCGCGAGGCGGCTCAGCACCTGGAGGCCGCACAGCGCATCCAGGCGGAGTTCGACAACTACCGCAAGCGTGTGGCCCGTGAGGCCGAGGACATCAGGCGCCGGGCCGGGCAGCGGATCGTGGAAGAGCTGCTGCCCGTGCTCGACAACCTGGAGCGCGCCATCGATCACACGACCGCCGGAGGCGACCTGGAGCACCTGCTTACCGGTGTCGAGATGGTCCACCAGCAGATCCGCGACGTCTTCGGCAAGGAGGGCGTCGAGGTGCTCGACCCGTTCGGTGCGGCGTTCGACCCGAACCTGCACCAGGCGGTCGGACAGCGAGAAGACGCAGTGGTGCCCGAGGGGACCGTCCTGGACGTGTACCAGAAGGGCTACCTCATGAATGGGCGTGTCGTCCGCCCGGCCATGGTGGTCGTGAGCACCGGAGGACCGGCCCGCGAGGAGTGACGCATGGCCGCACGCAAGGACTACTACGACATACTCGGCGTGCCGAAGAACGCGTCCACGGACGATATCAAGAAGGCGTTCCGCAAGCAGGCCCGCAAGCACCATCCTGACGCCGGCGGCAGCGAGGAGCGCTTCAAGGAGATCAATGAGGCGTACGACGTGCTCTCTGATCCCGAGAAGCGCAAGCAGTACGACGAGTATGGCCAGTACTTCGGCGGCAACGTGCCGCCCGGCGGCGCCGGCCCGTTCGGCGGCGGCTACCAGTACACGACCGTCGACATGGGCGATCTCGGCGACCTGTTCGGCGACGTTTTCGCAGGCTTCGGTGGACGTCGCAGCCGCCAGGCCAGCGCTCGTCGCGGCAACGACCTGCAGTACGACCTCACCCTGTCGTTCGACGAGGCGCTCACCGGCGTCTCGACCAAGGTCGAGGTGAAGCGGACCGAGTCCTGCTCGGCATGCGGCGGTACGGGCGCGGCGCCGGGAACGTCGCCGGTCACGTGCACCACGTGCGGCGGTAGCGGTCACGTCAGCCAGGGGCAGGGTATGTTCGCGTTCTCCCGGCCGTGTCCACGGTGCGGAGGCAGCGGCACGACGATCGAGACGCCGTGCCCGACGTGCAAGGGCAAGGGGACGGTGACGCGCGTGAAGCCCGTCACCGTCAACGTGCCGCCGGGCGTCACCGACGGCGGCAAGCTCCGCTTCAAGGGCAAGGGCGAGCCGGGCACCGGCGGCGGGCCGGCGGGTGATCTGTACGTCGTCACCCACATCCGGCCGCATGCGTACTACACGCGTGATGGCGCGGATGTCGTGCTCGACCTGCCGGTCACGCTTCCGGAGGCGGCGCTCGGCACGCAGGTCACGATCCCCGCGCCGGACGGCACCAAGGTGAAGTTGAAGATCAAAGCCGGGACCCAGGACGGTACCGTGCTCCGGATCCGCGGTAAGGGTGCGCCCAAGCTGAAGGGCAAGGGCTCCGGCGATCTGAAGGTACGGGTGGCGGTGCAGGTGCCGACGGCGCTCACCGCCGAGCAGAAGGAGTTGCTGAAGCGTTTCGAGTCCTTGCGTGACGAGGACGTGCGGGCGCACATCACCTGACCAAGGAGGAACCGCGGTGAAGAGCCAGCGACGTGGCGGCAAGGACAGGCCGCTCTACATGATCAGCGTGGCCGCTGAGCTTGCCGGCATGCATCCGCAGACGCTCAGGGTCTACGAGCGCAAGCGCTTGGTGCAGCCGCGACGCTCGGCAGGGAGCACGCGCCTGTACTCGGACGCCGACATCGAACGGCTCAGGCTCATCCAGCGGCTGACGCAGGAGGAGGGCATCAACCTCGCGGGAGTGACCCGCATCATCTCGCTGCAGCGCCAAATCGAGGAGCTGGAAGCCGAGCTCGAGGTGGCCAAGGCGGAGGCGAGCCGGAAGGACGTGTTGCTGGCAGCCGAGATCCAACGCGTCCGTGCGAGCATGCGTGCCGACATCGTGCACGTGCCCACCGGACGCATCGTACGCAGAGAACGGTAGCGAACGATGGCCGACCGACGATCGGCGCTCAGGCGATGGCTTGAGGGCGTCCGTGATGGCGAGATACCCGGAGGTCCCCTCTGACTACTCGTCGCCTGGGTGTGGTCGCACCTTGCGAGGGAACGCGGGAAGCCTCCCGCTTGAAGCGTGAACCGGTAGCGGCGCGGCGCGTCGCAATGGAGGACCGGTCGCCGAGCGCGACCAAAGGAGCATGAGATGAGACTCGACAAACTCACGATCAAGGCGCAGGAAGCGTTGCAGGCCGCCCAGGGCATCGCAGCGGATGCATCGTCGCAGGTCATCGAGCCTGAGCATCTGCTGAAGGCGCTGCTTGACCAGGCCGAGGGCATCGTTCGTCCCATCGTGCAGAAGGTCGGAGCCGACCCCGACGCGATCGAGGCGGACGTCACTGCGGCCGTCGAGACGATGCCGAAGGTAAGCGGCGCCACGGCGCCGGGACAGGGCGTGAGCGCGCGGCTCAACAGCGTCTTCACCGACGCCTTCAGCCATGCCGAGAAGCTCAAGGACGCCTACGTCTCCACCGAGCACCTGCTTGTCGGCATCGCCGCGGACAGCGGCGAGGCGGGCACGGTGCTGCGCAGGGCGGGCGTGACCGAGGAGCGGCTGCTTGAGGCGCTCGGTGAGCTACGCGCCGGCACGCGGGTGACCGACCAGAACCCCGAGGCGCAGTTCCAGGCGCTCGAGCGGTTCTCGCGCAACCTCACCGATCTGGCGCGGCAGGGCAGGCTCGACCCGGTCATCGGCCGGAACGAGGAGATACGCCGTGTCATCCAGGTGCTGTCGCGACGCACCAAGAACAACCCGGTTCTCATCGGCGAGCCGGGCACCGGGAAGACGGCGATCGTCGAAGGGCTGGCACAGCGTATCGTCGCCGGCGACGTCCCGACGAGCCTCAAGGACAAGGACGTCGTGGCGCTCGACCTGGGGTCCATGGTCGCGGGAGCCAAGTACCGCGGCGAGTTCGAGGACCGGCTGAAGGCGGTCCTGCGCGAGGTGGAGCAGGCCGAGGGCCGCCTCATCCTTTTCATCGACGAACTGCATACGCTCGTCGGCGCGGGCGCGGCCGAGGGCGCGATGGATGCGAGCAACATGCTCAAGCCGGCGCTCGCCCGCGGAGAGCTGCACGCCATCGGAGCGACGACCCTCGACGAGTATCGCGAGCACATCGAGAAAGACGCCGCCCTCGAGCGACGCTTCCAGCCGGTATTCGTGGGCGAGCCGAGCGCCGAGGACACCATCGCCATCCTGCGCGGCCTCAAGGAGAAGTACGAGGTCCACCATGGCGTGCGCATCACCGACGGAGCGATCGTCGCGGCGGCGGCGCTCTCCGACCGCTACATCACCGATCGCTTCCTCCCCGACAAGGCGATCGACCTCATCGACGAGGCCGCGAGCCGGCTGCGGATCGAGATCGACTCGATGCCGACCGAGATCGACGCGCTCGACCGCCAGCTCCGCCAGCTGCAGATCGAGGAGCAGGCGCTGCAGAAGGAGACGGACGACGCGAGCAGGCAGCGGCTTGAGAGCCTCCGCGCCGAGATGGCCGAGATCAACGAGCAGCTAACCGGCCTGAAGGCGCGATGGGAGCAGGAGAAGGAGGTCATCAACGCGGTGCAGCGCCTCAAGGCCGAAATCGATGAGGCCAAGGTGGCGGCGGAGCGCGCGGAGCGCGAGGGCGACCTGCAGCGGGCGGCCGAGATCCGCTACGGCCGCATGCCCGGCCTGGAGAGCGAGCTCGTCTCGGCGGAGGAGCGGCTGACCGAGCTCCAGTCGGGTGCCGCGATGCTCAAGGAAGAGGTCACCGAGGAGGAGATCGCGGAGGTCGTCGCGAGCTGGACGGGTATCCCTGTCTCCAAGCTGCTCGAGGGCGAGCTGCAGAAGCTCGCTCAGCTCGAGGAGCTGCTCCACCAGCGTGTGATCGGCCAGGACGAAGCGGTGAGCGCCGTTGCCTCGGCCATCCGCCGTTCGCGTGCGGGCCTGTCGGACCCCGACAGGCCGATCGGGTCGTTCATCTTCCTCGGCCCGACCGGCGTGGGCAAGACCGAGCTCGCCAAGGCGCTCGCCGCGTTCCTCTTCGACGACGAGCGCAACATGGTGCGGCTCGACATGTCCGAGTACATGGAGAAGTTCAGCGTCCAGCGGTTGATCGGCGCGCCTCCGGGCTACGTGGGCTACGAGGAGGGCGGGCAGCTGACCGAGGCGGTCCGCCGGCGACCGTACAGCGTCGTGCTGCTGGACGAGATCGAGAAGGCGCACCCGGATGTCTTCAACGTGCTGCTGCAGGTCCTCGATGACGGGCGCCTCACCGACGGCCAGGGCCGCACCGTAAGCTTCCGCAACACGATCGTCATCATGACGAGCAACGTGGGCAGCCAATTCGTGCAGGAGTACGCAAAGAGCGGCGACTACGACCAGATGAAAGCGATGGTGGAGGAGGCGCTGCGTGCCACCTTCAGGCCCGAGTTCCTCAACCGGGTGGACGATGTGGTGGTGTTCCACGCGCTGACGATGGAGGAGCTTGCCGAGATCGTCGAGCTCCAGCTTGCCGAGGTACGCGACCGGCTGGCCGACCGTCGCCTCGCGCTTGAGATCACCCCCGCGGCGCGCGAACGCATCGCCCTGGAAGGGTTCGACCCGGTCTTCGGCGCGCGGCCGCTGAAGCGTGTGCTGCAGCGCGAGGTCATCGACCGCGTGGCGCGCGAGATCATCGAAGGCCGTCTGGCCGAAGGAGACACCGTGACGGTCGACATCGTCGACGACGAGATCGGCATACGCGTGGGATAGCGCGGTGCGCGTGAGTCCCTCTCGGCGCTACCGGCCGCCCGGCCCCGGTCCCGGCTGCGGCGCGTCTTCGCCGCCGGGCGACTCGTCGCCTGCCGGTCCGGGCGCGTCGCTTCCGGCGTTCCCGGTGCCCGGGCCTTCCGTCTGGGCCGGCGCACCCGGGCGGACCTGGGTCTGCACCTGGTTGGTGCGCGGCTCATAGCGGTAGTCGACGACCTGCGTCGAGCCGTCTTCCTGCTGCAGCTCGACCGTCACGACGACGTTGGCGCCATCGGGCGCATCCCGCAGCGCCGCGCTCATGATCGCCTCGGCCTCGCTGGCCTCGATGGAGGCCACGCTCAGTCCCAGAAGCGTCTGGCGCGCGTTCACGCCCTCGCCTGTGTGGACGTAGGTCACCGCCTGCTCGAGGTCGGCGCCGAAGGCGCGCCGCGCGGCGAGGATGGCCGGGTCGCCGGGCCCGCCGAGCAACAGCACGGCGAAGACGGCGACGAGCGCCAGGACGCGCATCGGTCTGATGTTGACGGCGGTCATCGACGCTCCATGTCAGGACAGTCCTTCTCGGAGTACTTCGGCACGATGCTGCCACGGCCTGTGGGTCGTCGGCTGACTATC
The DNA here is from genome assembly GCA_030019445.1 of Anaerosomatales bacterium. Lineage (GTDB taxonomy): Bacteria > Actinomycetota > Coriobacteriia > Anaerosomatales > Anaerosomataceae > JASEEU01. The sequence goes on from JASEEU010000002.1 coordinate 256,238, forward strand.
TGACGGACGGCGGTCCCGGCGTGCCGGTCGGCGCCGTTCCTGTCGCTCCCTTAGCGCGGCGTATGCGCGTCATCGTCACGCGCCGGGTACGTACCCGGTGGTGACGCCATGCAGGAGATCCCGACAGAGGGTGTGCCCATCAGGGTCTGGGGCGGCCCGCACGATGATTCGACGCTCGAACAGGCGCGGCATCTCGCGCTGCTGCCGTTCGCGTTCAGGCACGTCGCACTGATGGCGGATGCGCACGTCGGCTACGGCATGCCGATCGGCGGCGTGCTCGCAACGCGCGACGCCGTGATCCCGCACGCGGTCGGCCTCGACATCGGATGCGGCGTGCGTGCATGGCCGATCGGCGTGGACCTCGGCCGGCTGCTGGCCGAGCGGGACGCGATCCTCCACGAGGTGCAGCGCGCGGTGCCCACCGGCTTCCACTGGCATGACGAGTCGCAGGCGGCGCGGACGCGGCTGTTCGAGCGCCTCCCCGCGCTCGAGGTGCTCGAGCGGGAGGCCGAGAAGGCCACCCGGCAGGTCGGCACGCTGGGGGGTGGCAACCACTTCATCGAGCTGCAGGTCGACGACGACGAGATCGTATGGGCGATGGTCCACTCGGGGAGCCGGAACCTCGGCAAGCAGGTGGCCGAGCACTACGACGGCATCGCGCGCGAGCGGTGCGACCGTGACGGGTGCCCCGTGCCCGCCGCGTGGCAGCTGGCCCACCTGCCGATCGGCTCGGCGCACGGCGCCGAGTACCTCGAGGCGATGCGCTTCTGTCTCTCGTTCGCGCGCGACAGCAGGCGGCTCATGGCCGAGCGCGTGCAGGAGGCCGTGCTCGGCGCCGTGCCGGAGGCCGTCGCCGGCGAGACCATCGACGTGCACCACAACTACGCCGCGCTCGAGACGCACTTCGGCGAGGAGGTCGTCGTGCACCGCAAGGGCGCGGTGCGTGCCGAGGGGACCGTCGTGATCCCGGGATCGATGGGGACGCACTCCTATATCGGCCACGGGCTCGCCTCGGCGGAGTCGTTCATCTCGTGCTCGCACGGCGCCGGACGGGCGATGGGTCGCAAGCAGGCGCTTCGGAGCATCCCCGCTCACCGGGTGCTCGCCGAGATGGCCGAGCGCGACATACGCCTCTTCAAGCCGAAGAAGGGCGACGTGGCCGAGGAGGCTGCCGAGGCCTACAAGGACATCGACGACGTCATGGCCGCGCAGGCCGATCTCGTCGAGCCGATCGCGAGGCTGCGGCCGCTCGGAGTCGTCAAGGCGTGAGCGATGCGCTCGTCAGTTGGGCGCTCCCAGCCGCACGGTGTCATGTCGGGCGCGCGCGAGCTGAGAGATGTCGTGTCCCAGGCGTATGAGCTCGGTCTGCGCTGCCCGCAGGTCGGTGAGGTCGGCGAGCAGCACGAGGCAGCCGAGCGACGTCTCGCCCTCCACGAGCGGGATCGCGCGGCCCCACAGGACGGTGCCGTCGAACAGCGTCTCGAACGTCGTCTCCGGAAGATCCGACACGAGGCAGTGCTCCATGTGCGTCGTGAGCGGTGGGCAGTGCTCGGCGACGGCGTCGCCGGGGCGCATCCGCGGGAAGAGGCGTCGTGCAGCGCTGTTGGCGAGGACGACGTGCAGCCGGGTGTCCACCACGACCGCGGCGTCCGACATCTCCTCGAACGCCTGCTCGTGGGCCCGGAGACAGAGGTCGTGCACGTCGCGTCTCCTGAGGCGCCTGGAGCACCATATCCAGAGCGCAGCGAGGCAGACGCCGAGCGTGATGACGCCAGCGCTGAACGCTACGAGTGTCGTGGTGCTGGTCACGGCGAGTGACTCCCCCCAGAGCCGGTACCCGATGAATAGCACATCAGGCCGCGAGGGGCCACCCGCCAGGTGGCCTATCGCAGCAGCTTCACAGGGATCCGCACCACATTGATGGCCGATCCGTCGCGCGCCGACTCCTCGTAGACGACGAGCGTCCCGATGCCCGTCTCGGCTGAGGCATAGGGCACGCTGACGTCGAAGAGCCGCCATTCGCCCATAGCGCCGGCAGTGACGACCTTCCGTGCGATGCGCGTGCCGGACGGATCGAGCACTTCGATGATGAACGTCGCCTCGAAGGTGTTGTTGAGCCCCCGGATGCGGAGCGGGCTCGGGGTCGATTCGCCCGGCGCCGGATGCTCGACCAGGATGGCGGGGAGCACGTCGGCGAAGTCCGCTCTGGCGAGCGGCGCATCGAGCGCGGTCGTGCCGAGCGATGGCAGCGGCGCGCCGTCGATCTCGATGCGCACGGCGTCGACCGTGCGGAACTGCGTGAGCGTGAAGACGAGCTGCGCGAGCCGCAGTCGCAACGCCTTCCCGGCAGCCGGCTCCGTGAACTGCGGCGACAGGTCGACGGTCGCGACGCCACCGGCGATACTCACGCCATTCAACGTCACGCCGACGGGGAGCTCGCTCGAGAGCCCGTAGCCGAGCTCCGATCCCGTGACGCCGATCACGAGCTGACGCGTGGCCGCGGCCGCCACCGCCTTGGTGGCCGGCACCTCGCGAGCGCTGACTCCGAGGACGCCGTCGCGCACGAAGTAGACCAGCAACCGCTGCTGCTGTGTGTCCGGGGTGACCGAGGGCTCGGCGCTCGGCACGGGCTCCCGGGGAGCGTCCGTGGCCTGCTCTGAAGGAGGCGTCACGGTCCCATCGCCGTCCCGCACCCCGTTCGCCGGCGGTTCGTCGCGCAGTAGCACCGACGCCGCCACCACTGCCCCTACGACGACGACCCCGATGAGCGCCGCCACTATGAGGCGCCGCTGAGGATCCATATCCGCTCCCCTCGTCACTGCGGTCACTAGAGTACATCCCCGTACCCTCGTCGGGACCGGAGCCGTTCATCAGGGTGATGGATGCGGGGTCTTCAGGCTCAGCGGACGCACGCCGATACACCGAGTATCGGGTATCCATACCTGGGGACCCGCAGTGCCCATGCTCGGGGAGTGTGCGGGACGGACAGCTCACAGAACACGTTCGGTACGACAGGCGCCCGATGGCGACCGCTCCTGGATCCATCGTGGCTCTCGATCCTCCTCGAGGGGGTCAGCTTCCCCGCTGCCCTGTGGTCGGGTGCCGAGCTCCGGTTCAAGTGGACGAACCGCGCGTTCCTCGATCTGCTCGATGACCCGCGTCCCCAGTACGATCTTCTCGGCATGCCCGTGCGCGGGTTCCTCTCGGACACATCGTCGGCGGTCCGCTTCATCGATGTCGCATACACCGGGCAGGCGTTCACCGATCCCGAGTACGAGTTCCGCGCGTCGTGGGGCGAGACGACGTACTGGCAGCTCAACTACCTACCCGTGCCGGGGCATCTCGGCGACCCGTTCGACGTGCTGCTCACCGCTGTCGACGTGACGGCGGCGACCGTGGAACGACGTCGCCGCGCCGCCGAGGAAGCCGACCTGCGACACGCCTCCGAGCTCATAGACACCACGGTGCTGTCATCGCTCGACGCCGAGGACATCCTGCAGCGCGTGCTGATCGAGGCATCTGAAGCGCTCGGTTCGGACTGGGGATGGATCGCGCAGCGCGAGGACGGGCTGTGGGTCTTCCGCAACGTCCACGGCTGGCCGATGGAGATGGTCGGGCTGGCGTTCGAGGAGGACGACCTGTCGCTGCCCGCGCTCATCGGCCAGGAGCATCGGCTCGTCTACGCCGGCAGCCGGTCGGACGCGTCCCCGGACGGTCGGACCGTCATGTCGCGCCACGATGTCGGCGCATTCCTGCTGGTGCCTATCGTGAGGCGAGGCCTCGTCACCGGCGTCATGGGCTTCTGCTGGGACGCGCCCACCGAGATGACCGAGCCGATGGTCACGCTCGCGCGCAAGCTGCAGACATCGCTTGCGCTCGCGCTCGAGAACGCGGCGGCCTACGAAGCCGAGCGCGCGGTCTCGCGTACGCTGAGGTCGGCCTTCTTCAGCGCTCCGGGACGCATACCGGGACTCGAGCTTGGTCACCTCTACCACTCCGCCTCGGGCGGCCCGCACGTCGGCGGCGACTTCTACGATGTCGTGCCGCTCGCGGGCGGACAGGTCGGCGTCATGGTCGGCGAGATCACCGGTCGAGTCGGCGAGGTCGCGGCCCTGACGGCGCTCATGAAGAGCTCGATGCGCGGGGAGGCGCTCAGGCTGCCCGCGCCGGGCGCCGTGCTCGAGCGCGCGAACGAGATCATGCTCCACGGAGCCGACGCCGGCGAGTACGCGAGCGCCTTCTTCGGACTGCTCGACACCGCGTCGGGCCGTCTCGCCTACAGCCTTGCCGGTCATCCGGCGCCCGTCCTGTGTCGCTCCGGCGAGCCGCCCGCCTTCCTGCCGAGCGCACAGGTCGTGCTCGGCGCTGATCGGTCCTCCCGCTATGAGACCGCCGAGACCGTCCTCGACCCCGGGGACCTGCTCGTCCTCTACACGAGCGGTCTCACTGAGACGCGTGACGCGCGGGGTCGACGCTACGGCGCCCAGCGTCTGCTCGAGGCCGTGGCCGCGACCGGGGACCGGCCGGCGGGAAGCATCCCGGAGCACCTGTTCCTCTCGGCGTTCTCGTTCTCTGACGGCATGCTCTCAGACGACATGGCCGTCGTCGCGATGCGTCGCACCGGCGAAGGAGGCGGCGCGGTGCAGGAGCGGCTCGCGCTGGAGGTCGGCGCCGCCTAGCGCACGGCTACCGACTGCGGGGCTACGGCAGCTGGCCGGACGGATGACAGTTCAGGCAGAGGTCGTCCTCCTCCTCGACGAGCATGCTCTCATTGAGCGTCTCGTGAGGGAAGTTCTGGAATCGGGGATTGTCTGTCGCGGTCCTGCCGTCTTCGGCCGTGAGCGTGAAGTCCGCCGCGTCGCCCTGATTTCCCGGCGCAAGCAGTGTCCCGACGTCTCGGCTGTCCTCGTGGCACTGCTGACAGATCGGATAGTGGGCGCCCTGCTCGGCGGTACGCGGCCAGGGAATCAGATAGCCGCGATTCTCCGCGTAGGTCTCGGAGATGTTGCGGTTCCACCCGCCCAGAGCTTGCAGAACCGTGGTGGAGGTCGGATCGTCAGAGGCGAGCACGGCGACGTTGTTGTAAGTGAACGGCGTCGCCACGTTGGTGCTGTCAAGTGAGTCGACCGGGTGATTGTGGACCGTGGTCGTGACGCCTCGACCCTGATGGCATCCGAGGCACCAGTCAGAGCCATACTGAACGACGGTCCGGTCCGAGCCGATGGGCCGCCGTCTCAGCAGCTTGTTCGACTCACGGACATGTCTGCTGTTGTAGTCCACGGCGGTGCGTTGACGGTCGCCCGGAAACGCTGCGACGACGAGTTGGTCACCGCCATGCGCCGCATGACAGTCGCTGCAAGAGAGCGTCCCTGAGGTCCCCGAGAACGCGAAATCGGCCGAACCGCCGGTGTTCGGGTCACCGCCGGGGACCACGCTGGTGGTCTCGACGCCGTGCTCCGCGCCGGGCAGCTGATTCGTTCGCCGCCAGATCGCGCCGTAGACACCGTAGCCCCCCGTCCCATCGTGACACGATTGGCAGGTCGCGGTGACCGTGGGACCTGGCAAGAGGAGGGGACCGGATGAGATCGAAACGTGGACCGTGTGACACACCGAGCACTTCGTGGATGTCTCGAGGTAGCCGGCATGGGGGCCCTGTCCGTGGTCGCCGGGGAAGCCGAGATGGCAGTCACCGCAACTCTCGAACGTCAGGCCACCGTGACACCCGGCGCACTCGGCGACGTGGCGAGGGTACGTCGACAGATCGTCCGGCGTGACCGGTGCTGTCGAGGTGGTCTCGTTGTATGCGGCAGCGATACCGGGAACGGCCACGAGGCACGCGCCAAGTACGACCAGCACGGCCACCTCGGCCATGCGCCGGCAGCGCTGCGTCACGGTCACGCCCCCATCCTCCCGCTCGGGCATCACACTCGTTCATGTAAGAGTACGGTCTGCCCGCACGTCGGGTCAAACGGCCGCGGGTGCGAGCAGGGGGTTTGATCAGGCGGGGTGCGGGACTCATCGGCGCTTTGACAGCCACACCGCCCACCCGTAGATTCTTCTCATGACGCGCGGGGAAGGGAGTCCCATGAACTGCCCGAACTGTGGTAAGCCGGTCGGACCCGACCAGGCGTTCTGTGGCGAGTGTGGCGCCGCGCTGCCGGAGCAGCCGCAAGCACCCGCGGCGGCAGCCCCCGAGCCCGTGGTCCCGCCGCAGCCGATCCCGCAGCCGACGCAGCCCATGCCCCAGGCGGCGCAGCCACCGGTCCCGCCACCCTACGGGCAGCAGCCTCCCACGTACCCGCCTGCATACGCCCAGCAGCAGGCATACGCGCAGCCGACGCCCCCACCCGCCAAGAAGGGCAAGGGGTGCCTGATCGCCGCGATCATCGGCGTCGTCATCATCGTTCTTCTCGGCCTCGCTGTGGGCGGCTTCTTCGTATGGAAGGCGATGCAGGAGCCCACGACGACCACCGGCACCACCACCGAGACGCCGGGGAGCGGCGGCCAGACCGAGACGCCGTCTACGGGGTTCGCGACGGCGGACGAGGCCGTACAGGCCGAGATCGATCCGGACTGGGTCTATACCGTCCAACGCGATGACGGCAACCTCGTGACCTACTGGATCGGACCACCCAACAGCGAGTACGTCGAGGAGGTCCTGGTCGAGCAGCAGGCTGACGGTTCCTGGATCGTGGTCGACGCCTATCCGATCGGTCAGAGCGACGTCTCGGGTGACACGAGCGAGGCCGAGGCACAGGCCGTCGACACCGTCACCGCCTTCCTGAGCGCGATCATGGCGGACGACCCGCAGACTGCCCAGTCGCTCACGGTCGAGCCCTTCAAGAACGATCCCGCGAGCGCGTCGTACTCCAACGGCGACTTCTACGACTTCTTCATCATGGATACGGAGATGCAGGACGACGGCACCGTATGGGTGTACGTCGAGGAGGAGTGGGCCTGGGGTGTGGACCGCTGGGCCTACTACACGGTGCCGACGGAGCTCGGCTACTACATCTCCGACGTCTCGAGCTGGTAGCGGCGGACTAGGACTGCGGCCGCTCGAGGATCCTGCGCGCGTACTGCATGCCGTACGCGGGTGCGGGATGGATGCTCTTCGTCGTGTTCCAGTGCTGCACGGTCGTGTAGTACTCGTGCATGCCGACGAGCGCGAGCGTGAGGTACGCTCGCTCGACCGCCGGCAGCGCGTTCACGAGGCTCTGCAGGTAGAGCAGCACCGTGCCCTGCACGTCGACATCCTCGACGTCCACGGGCTTGCGGAACTTGCTCAGGTACTCGCCGGGGCCGACGGTGAGCAGCTCACCGACGTAGACCGTGCGCGGCTCCCCGGCGTCAGGCCCGGCGAGCGTCCAGTCCCGGCTCACGTCGGGTTGCGTGCCGTCGTGCACCGAGGCGAGCGCGTCGGTCGCCTGCTCCATCCACGACAGCAGCTCGTTCGCGGTGTCCCTGAAGCTGAGGAAGAACATCGCGCGGGCGTAGTACATCAGGAACAACAGGATAGTCTGGTACGCGACCTCCTGGCGTTCATCGGCCGAGTACCACGTCTCCACGGTGCCGGAGCGCTCGCCCGTGAGGGCGACCGTCACCCTGGAGACCGGCGTCTTACGGCCGAACATCGCGCCGAGCATGCCCATCTCGTCCTCACCCCGTTCGTTCCGCGTGGTCCCGGTGCCGGACCGGCACCGACAAGCGTAGCAGAACGGACCGGCCGCGCCACCGCGCGCAGATCGGGGCCGCGCTGTCGTCCGTCCGCGACATGCGCGTTTTCCGCGGGGTAGGGCTTTGTGACACAATGGCCGTTGCCGGTCCCGCGCTCTTCCCGCGCGGCGGACCAGGGGTTCGATCGAAGGAGCAAGAGGGTGGAGATTCGGTTCCACAGCCCGTATCGGCACTGGCTGGTGGGGCTGCTCGCCGAGCTGGCCGTATTCACGGGCTTTCTCGCGGTCATCGCGCTCATCGCCTACGTCGCGTCGTTGGCGGGGTAGTCGTCGATGTGGGTGGCACCCCAGAAGCGTGACGCACGCGTCATAGCCCACTACACGGGCATCCTCGTCGTCGGCGTGGGTCTGGCGATGATCGTTCCGCTCATCACGGCCGTCTCGCTCGGGGAGTGGGACGCCGCGCTCGACTATCTCTTCGGCATGGGGATCGCGTGCGCCGCGGGTATGGCGCTCGCGCTCGTCTCGCCACCGGACCAGCCCCTCGATCGCACCAACGCGCTCATCGTGACCGCTCTTGCGTGGTTCGCAGCATCGGTCACGGCCGCGGTGCCGCTCGCCGTCTCCGGCAACTACGCCAGTTACCTCGATGCCCTGTTCGATGCGATGTCCGGTCTGACGACTTCGGGTCTCACGCTCGTGCAGGACCTCGACCATATGGCGTACTCCCACAACATGTGGCGGCACTTCCTCCATCTGATCGGCGGCCAGGGGATCGTCGTCGCGGCGGTCTCGATCGCCATCGGCCTGCGGGGCGGGGCCGTGTCGCTCTACATCGCCGAGGGTCGGGACGAGAAGATCCTGCCGAACGTGATGCACACGAGCCGCTTCATCTGGTTCGTGACAGCGGTGTACGTCACCCTCGGGACGGCCGCGCTCGCGGGCGTGAATCTCTTCTCGGGCATGGAGCCGACGCGCGCGGGGCTGCACGCCTTCTGGGCGACGGTCGCCTGCTACGACACCGGCGGCTTCGGGCCGCAGTCGATGAACGCGCTCTACTACCACTCATGGGCGTTCGAGTTCGTCACCGTGCTGCTCATGATCGCCGGCACCCTGAACTTCAACCTGCACGCCGATATCTGGCGAGGTGACCGGTGGGAGATCTTCCGGAACATCGAGGCGCGCGCATGGGCGGCGAACGTCGCCATCCTGAGCGCCTTCGCGGCGCTCGGGCTGGGGTCGACGCTGCTCTTCTCGGACACCATGTCCGTGCTGCGCAAGGGCGTCTACCACGTGCTCTCGGCGAACACGGGAACGGGGCATCAGACGCTCTACACGGCGCAGTGGGTGGGCGATTACGGCGGGCTCGCGATGGGCGCCGTCATCCTTGCGATGGCGTTCGGCGGCATGGCGTCCTCGACGGCCGGCGGCATCAAGTCGCTGCGTCTCGGTCTCATCGTGAAGGGCGTCGTCCTCCGCGTGAGGGAGTCGCTTGCGCCCTCCTCGGCGGTCGTGCGCGCCAAGTTCCACCACCTGACCGACCGCGAGCTCACGCCTACGCTCCTCGACAGCGCGCTGCTCGTGTTCGTGCTGTACATGGTGACCTACATCAGCGGCGCGCTCGTCGGCGCGGCATACGGATACCCCATCGGGGAGGCGCTGTTCGAGTCGATCTCGGCCACCGCCAACGTCGGTCTGTCCACTGGCGTGACGAGCCCGGCGATGCCGGCCGGCCTCAAGATCCTCTACATACTGCAGATGTGGGCGGGCCGGCTCGAGTTCGTCGCGCTCCTGACCCTGTTCGCGTCGCTCGTGATCTCCGTCAGACGGAAGCGGAGCCAGCGCTCATGACCGATCAACGCACACTGCCCGTGATGAGGTCGGCATCGGTGCTCGCGCTGGCGTGCGCGCTCCTGCTGCCCGGTGTCGCGCACGGCGCGGCGGCGCGGGAGAGCACGGTCATCGAACTCACGACGCTCGAGGTGGCCGACGGGACGCAGGTGACGTTCAGCGGCGAGGTCGTGAGCGAGGCGCTGCGCGACGGCGAGGACCGGGTTTGGCTCAACGTGCTCGACGAGGGCGTCGCGATCGGGGTGAACATGCCGGCGGAGATGGCCGAGAAGGTCAGCGTCTTCGGCGACCACCGCAACGACGGCGACGTGGTGCGCGTCACGGGCGTGTACAACGAGGCGTGCCGGACGCACGGCGGCGACATGGACGTGCACGCCGAGACGGTCGACGTGCTGGAGCAGGGTGGCGAGCGCACCCTCGAGCCGCAGGCGTGGAAGGGCGTCGTCGGGCTTCTCGGCCTCGTCGCTGCGTTCATCGGCAGCCGGCGGCTCCGTCGGATGCGAGAGACGGTCTAGGGAGCGATCGATGACAGGCAGGACCTTCGCGAGCGACAACAACTCAGGCGTGCACCCCGCCGTGCTCGAGGCGATCGCGCGCGCCAACGAAGGCCATGTGCACGCGTACGGCGACGATCCGTACACACAAGACGCCATCGCTGTGCTGCGGCGGCACTTCGGCGACGACGCCGCTATCTGGTTCGTGTTCAACGGGACGGGCGCCAACGTCACGGCGCTCTCCTCGGTGATGCGGCCCTTCAACGCCGTGATCTGCGCGGACACGGCCCACATCAACACCGACGAGTGCGGCGCGCCCGAGCGATTCACGGGAAGCAAGCTCATCGACCTGCCGTCCGGCGACGCCAAGCTCACGCCCGAGCAGGTGCGCGGCGCGGTGCGAGGCGTCGGCGTGGAGCATCACGTGCAGCCGCGCGTGCTGTCCCTGACGCAGTCGACGGAGTATGGCACGGTCTACACGCCCGAAGAGCTCCGCGCCCTTGCGGATACCGCGCACGCTGAGGGCCTGCTCGTTCACGTGGACGGCGCGCGCATCTCCAACGCCGCGGCCGCGCTCGGTTGCACGCTCGCCGAGATCACGCGCGACGTCGGCGTCGACGTGCTCTCCCTCGGCGGGACGAAGAACGGGCTCTTGCTCGGCGAGGCCGTCGTCTTCTTCGATCCGGCTCTCGCGCCCGACTTCGCGTTCGTCCGCAAGCAGTCGGCGCAGCTCGCCTCCAAGATGCGCTTCGTGTCGGCCCAGTTCTCGGCCCTGTTCGAAGACGGGCTCTGGCTTCACAACGCGTCGCACGCCAACGCGATGGCCGCTCTTCTCGCTCGCGAGGCGGCCGGGCTTCCCGGCGTCGTGATCACGCAGAAGGTCGAGGCGAACGAGGTCTTCGCGCGCGTGCCCGCCGAGAAGATCGCGGCGCTGCAGGCGATCGCCGACTTCTACGTATGGGACGAGCGGACCGCCGAGGTCAGGTGGGTGACCTCGTGGGACACCACCCAAGAGGACGTGCGCGGATTCGTCGCAGGCATGCGCGAGGTCCTCGGCGGTTAGAACGCGCATGTCCCGTCTGGTATCGTGTCCGAACGCCGAGATGAGGGGTGACACGTGTCCGAGTGCAAGCTGCGCAGGGCCAACGGCATCAGCGGGGTGGCGTGCGACCGTGAGGAGTGCGTCTACTGGCGCGTCGTCGAGCATCTCGACCTCGAGGTGCCCTCGGAACACGGGTGCGCCATCCAGTACTTCGAACTGCTCGAGGGCGCGAACGGCGACCTCGTCACATGGCTGCTGAGCGTCAAGGAGCGCATGGAGACCGACGGCTCGTGAGCGGCCGTACGGGTGGCAAGCTGTCGGGATCGGAGTCGTAGTGCCTGGTTCGGGAGTCATCGTCAACGTCGTGGCCGTGCTGCTCGGAACGGCGGTGGGGCTGTTGTTCGGCAAGGTCATCGCCGAGCGGTTCAGGGCGATCGCCTTCTCGGCCATCGGCCTCGCGGTCATCGTCATCGGCGCCTCGATGAGCATCGGCGGACTCGGCAGCCTGGGCGAGTCCTCGCTCGGCGAGTACGCCGGGCTCGTGCTCGTCGGCGCGCTCGTGCTCGGTGCGCTCACCGGTGAGGCGCTGCGCATCGAGCACGCGCTCGAGCGGTTCGGGCACTTCCTGCAGGGACTCTCCGCCCGGATGCCGTCGCTCGCGCCGATGAAGACGAGCGAGCCGGGCGAGAAGGGCCGGACGCTCGTCGAGGGGTTCGTCACGGCGAGCCTGCTGTTCTGCGTGGGCGCCATGACGGTGCTCGGTTCGATCCAGGACGGGCTGGGCGATCCCTCGCTCCTCTACCTGAAGGCGCTGCTGGACGGGATCGCCTCCATCGCGCTGGCCACCACGCTCGGTGTGGGTGTGGGCCTCTCGGCCATCCCGGTGCTCGTGCTGCAGGGCGGCATCGCGCTCGGGGCGAGCGGCGTGGCGCCGTACATGACCGACGCCGTCATCGCGTCCATCCAGGCGATCGGAGGCTCGCTCATCCTATGCATCGGCCTGGACCTGGCGGGCATCAAGCGGCTGCCGGTCGGGAACATGCTCCCGGCCATCGTCTGGGGCGCCGCCTTCACGATCCTGCTCACCTAGCGCGCCGCCGCGTCAGGCGTCCTCGCGCCATCCCTTCACCTTGAACGCGCTCGGGCAGATGTCTGAGAGCACGCACCGGCCGCATATGGGGCGCTTGGCGTCGCACACCGCGCGCCCGTGGTCGATGAGCCGATAGGTGACCACGCCCCACTCGTCACGCGGGAAGACGCGCATGAGGTCGCGCTCGATCTTATCGGCATCGGTCTGAGCGGTGAGGCCGAGCCGCTGCGCGAGCCGCTTCACATGCGTGTCCACCGCGATACCCTCCTGGATGCCGAACGCATTGAACAGCACGATGTTCGCCGTCTTGCGTGCGACGCCGGGCAGCGCCGTGAGGTCATCCATGGTGTCGGGCACGTTCCCGCCATGCTCGTCCACGATCCGGCGAGCCGCCTCCCGGATGTGCTTCGCCTTGTTGTGGAAGAAGCCGGTCGGCCTGATGATCGCCTCGATGTCGTCGATGTCGGCGGTCGCGAGCGCCTCGGGCGTGGGATAGGCGTCGAAGAGCCCGGGAGTGACCTTGTTCACCGTGACGTCGGTCGTCTGTGCCGAGAGGATGACGGCTACGAGCAGCTGGAAGTCCGACTCGTAGCGCAGCATGATATGGGCCCGGGGGTACTCGGCGTCCAGCCGTCGCATGATCACCTCGGCACGCTCGGCTCGCTTCACGGCGGCATCCTTTCGTTCGGCCTGTCGTGATGGTACCCGAGTCGCGCCGAGCGGCGTTCGGTCGCGGACAGGTCGCGGTCAGATCCGGTTTAGGGCCATCGGTCATGATACGCGTGCCCGCACCGACGGAGGCGGTCGGGCACGAGGGGCGGCGGGCGGACTCCTCCGGACGCGTCGCGTCATCCGCCGGGCGGTTCCTCACGCGATACGACGAGTGTGAGGAGAGAACGATGAGGTACAGGATCATCCTGGCCGTGCTGGTCGCGGCCCTGTGTCTGAGCGTCGCCGGACCTGCGTACGCCGAAGGGACGGGAGACGACCCAAGGCCGAGCAAGAACAAGGAGACGAGCGACGATGTGTCGATGGAGGCCGAGTACCAGGCTTGGCTCGCAGAGCAGTCCTCGGAGGAGACATCGACCGGGGAAGAGGTGGGCGTCGCCGCGGTCATCGCACCGTACCGCTACCTCTGGACGCCGAGCCACGCCCAGGAGCGCTCGTACTGGTGCGGCCCCGCGACGGTGCAGATCGTCGACGATTACTTCGGGACGCCGGCCTCGCAGTACGACATCTCGAAGTACCTGAGGACGACGCGTGATGGCACCGACTTCACCCGCGTGGACGATGCGCTCAGATACTTCACCGGGCACTACGACTACACGTATCGGACATGCACGAGCCATGCGGACTTCCGCTCGCGCGTGCAGTACGGGATCAAGACGAAGGGTCATCCGTGCGTCGTGGACATGAACGTGGACGGCAGCGCGATGAACTGCTACGTGTTCGACCACCCGGGCCACATCGTGCCGATCGAGGCGTTCGATTGGCGCTACGGGACGGTGCGGCTGAACGATCCGTACGACGAGTCCTACTACCGATCGCACGGCGGGAGCACGTTCGGGCACAGGACCTACCCGGTCGGTCAGATCTCGAACGCTGTGATGTCGCACTTCCGGCACGCGATCGTGTACTGACGTCCGGTTGAGAGGAGAGGGCGGTCGCTCCTCGGCCGCCCGCACTCGAAGAAGGGGGAGGGCCATGATCAGCAGGGGGAGCGCGTCTCGTGCGGCGCTCGTGGCTTCTGTTCTCGTCATCGTGCTGCTGTGCACGGGCTGCGCGCGCGAGGATTCCGCTGAGCGCGCGGGTGCCCGGTCGCTCGAGAGCACGGCCCCGGGGGAGACGGCGCCGTGGCCGCGTGTGGATTCGATCGAGACGAGCGCGCCGCTGATGGCGATGGATGAGTTCCGCTTGCCGCCCGGCTCGCTTCTCAAGGGCCACTCGGACCGGATGGCGGTCTTCTACGACGCCAACTACGACGGCAACGGAGGCAACCGCATCCGCCTTCTCGACCTCGTGACAGGGACTCATGCGGTCGTCGTTCCCGGGACCATGGGGCCGTCCGACGACTTCACGATCCTCGGAGTCCGCTGTTCGGACGACTGGATCGTCTGGGAAGAGGAGAACGGTGACGTGCTGCAGCATCCGCTCGATGGCGAGTGGCGGCTCTGGGCCGCGCCGATCATCCCCGGCGAGACGCCGCAGGTCGGTGAGCCGGTGAAGGTGCGCGGCATCGTGTCTACCGCCGTGGAGTCGCGCCCGCTCTTCTCGGTGGTGGGCGACCGGCTCTACTACATGACCAACCAGGCTCCGAATCCGAAGCAGGAGGGTGCGCTGCGCGGGTCGCGCGTCAGGGCCATCGACCTCGCGACCGGGGAGGAACGCGTCGTCTACCAGACGCCCCGCAACATGATGACGTTCGTGGTGCAGGACGGGTGTCTCGTGATGTCCGAGTGGGTCTCCACCGATTCCAAGGCCATCGAGGTCGTGGTCTACGACCTCGCCGCAGAGCGCGTCGTGGATCGCGCGCCGCTCGACAACAGGATGGAGGTGTCGCACTACCCGGTCTACGACGGCGAGGTGATGGCCTGGGCAGAGAACGACGTAGACCTTCCGCGGCCGCGCCTCTACGTGAAAGGCCCTGATGAGTCGGTCCTCCTTCTGGACGACACCGGCGGCGACCCGCTACTGGTCGATGGGCGTATCGTCTACGAGGCGCATCCGAAGACACAGGTGCTGACCGGCTACTGGACAGAGCGCGCGCAGCTCCGCGTCTACGACCCCGCCACGCGCACGTGGTTCGTGCTGACCGACGTGTCCGAAGGCGAGGGATGGGAGGGCGGCATCGGGATCCCGTCGAGCGAATCGACGCTCGTCGTATCGATCGACACGCCGGCGGGTCTGGCGGACTCGAGGGATACCGTCGTTCGCGTGTACCGCTTCCGATGACAGCCATTTGACCGCCGTCACGCGTCGGTCCTACACTGGCCGAGCCCCGCAACCGGTCCCGGTTGCGGGCGTTCGTGCTGCACGGAGGAAGAGGTCACGCTGCAACCGCTTATAGACATCCTCGAAGCGCATCTCGCCGTCGATCCCGCCATCGCGCGCATGCGGACCGCGCTCACCGGCGGCGACGACGTGACGCTCGCGGTCGCAGGGCTCGTTCGGCCGGCGGTCATTGCGGCGGCGTATGCGGATCAGCCGAGGCCCATGCTCGTCGTCGTCTCCGGGGAGGAGGCGGCAGAGCGTCTCGGCCGCCAACTCGAGCCGTACCTGCCGGCTGCCTCGGTGTTGCGGCTCCCGCTCCGCGATGACATGCCATGGGAGCGTGTCCAAGCGGACCTCACGGCGATCGGGAGGCGCGCCCGCGCCCTGCATGCGCTCGATCGGGGGCGCCCGGTGATCGTGGTCGCCAGCGCCCGTGCGCTGCTGCGCACGCTGCCCCCTCGCGGCTCACACGTCTTCGAGCCGCTCGTACTGGCGACCGGCGCCGAGCTCGATCTGGTCGAGGCGACTGAACGCCTCGCGGCGATGGGCTACGAGCGCGTGGACCGGGCGGACGAGCGGGGCACGTTCGCGGTACGTGGCGGCACGCTCGACGTCTTCGGCTCGGACGTGGCCTACCCGGTGCGGGTCGAGCTGTTCGGTGATGAGATCGAGAGCGTGCGCCGGTACGTGCCGTCCACGCAGCAGAGCATCGGGGACGCCCCCGCGACCGAGATCCTCCCCTGCCGAGAGGTGATGCTCGGCACACGCGCCGCGCAGTCGGTGCGGCGCGCTCTCGGCGAGCGGGCGTGGACGGACGAGCAGGCGGCTCACGACCTCGAGCTCATCGAGCAGGGCGTGTACTTCAATGGCATCGAGCGGTATCTTCCGATGTTCTACAAGCGATCGGGGACGGTCCTGGAGTACGTGCCGCCCACCGCGCTCGTTGTCATCGCGGAGCCCCGTTCGCTCTTCGACGACATGGCACGACATCGGGACGAGCTGGAGGCCCGTGCTGCACAGGCCGAGGTCCCCCTCGAAGGACTCATGCTCTCGCCCGGAGCGGTCGACCTTGGCGGACGCCAGCGTCTCACGCTGCTCTCGGTGCTTCGGGCCGGCGGCTCGGTCGACGCGGAGGTCGCCTCGCGCCGTCCGGACGTGGCGGGCGGTGAGGAGGCGTTCGTCGCCGGCGTGCGCGGGCTCGTCGCGTCCGGCTATCGGGTGCTCGTCGCCGTGCGTGACCGTGAGGGAAGGCGACGTGTCACCGACGCCCTCGTCTCGGCGGGCCTCAGCGTCGTATCGGCTGAGGCCGGGCTCGAGGGCCGGGCGGTCCACGTCGTCACGGCCGAGGTCCCCGCGGGCTACGTGCTCCCTAACGCCCGTCTCGCCGTCGTGAGCATCGACGACGCCTTCCCGCGCGCAGCGTCTTCGCGGCGTGCGCGCGCGGCAGACCCCACCCGGCTGACGTTCTCCTTCTCGCCCGGCGACTACGTGGTGCACGAGACGCACGGCGTCGCGCTGTTCACCGAGATCGTCCGCCAGGAGGTGCTCGGCGCCGAGCGTGACTACCTGCTGCTCGAGTACGCGAAGGGCGACAAGCTCTACGTGCCGGTCGAGCAGCTCGACCGGGTCACGAAGTACGTCGGGCCTGACGCCTCGGCGCCGCGCCTGACACGGCTCAACACCGCCGACTGGTCGCGTGCGACCGGCAAGGCCCGCCGGGCGGCGCGCAAGCTCGCCTTCGACCTCATCGACTTGTACGCGCGTCGTGCCGCGGCGTCGGGGTTCGAGTTCTCGGAGGACACCCCGTGGCAGATGGAGATGGAGGCCGCGTTCCCGTTCGAGGAGACCCCCGACCAGCTCGCGGCGATCGCCGACGTGAAGGTTGACATGATGTCCTCGCGCCCGATGGACCGTCTCGTCTGTGGCGACGTGGGGTACGGGAAGACCGAGGTCGCGATCCGGGCCGCGTTCAAGGCGACCCAGGACGGCAAGCAGGTGATGGTGCTCTGCCCCACGACCATCCTCGCCCAACAGCACTTCACCACGTTCTCGGAGCGCTACGCGCCCTTCCCGGTCCGCGTGGAAGTCCTCTCCCGGTTCCGCACACCGGCCCAGCAGAAGGCTGCGCTCGAAGGCTTCGCGGCCGGGGAGGTCGATGTCCTTATCGGCACACACCGTCTCCTCTCGGCGGATGTCACGCCTCGGTCCCTCGGTCTTGTGATCATCGATGAGGAGCAGCGGTTCGGTGTCGAGCACAAGGAGCATCTCAAGAACCTTCGCGAGCAGGTCGACGTGCTCGCGATGACCGCCACGCCGATCCCGCGCACGTTGCAGATGGCGCTTTCGGGCGTGCGCGACCTCTCGGTGATCGACACGCCGCCCCCCAACCGCTTCCCCGTCAACGTCCACGTGGGCGAGTACGATCCTGACGTCGTCAGCGGCGCGATCAGGCGCGAGACCCAACGCGGCGGCCAGGTCTACTACATCTCCAACCGCGTCCGCTCCATCGAGGCGGCGGTCGAGCGGGTGCGCGAGGCGGCTCCCGAGGCACGCGTAGAGGTCGCACACGGCCAGCTGACCGAGCACCAGCTCGAGCGCATCATGGAGCGCTTCTCGGCAGGCGAGGTCGATGTGCTCGTCGCGACCACCATCGTGGAGAGCGGCATCGACAACCCGCACACGAACACGCTCATCATCGAGGACAGCCAACGACTCGGCCTGGCGCAGCTCTACCAGCTCAAGGGACGGGTCGGCCGCTCCCACGTCAAGGCGTACGCGTACTTCCTCTTCCCGCCCGGAGCGCCGCTCACCGACCAGGCGTACGAGCGGCTGACCGCGGTCGCCGAGCACACCGAGCTCGGCAGTGGCATCAAGATCGCGATGCGCGACCTCGAGATCCGCGGCGCGGGTTCGCTCCTCGGCGCGGAGCAGTCGGGGAACCTCTCAGCGGTCGGCTTCGACCTGTACGCTCAGATGCTTCGGGAGGCCGTGGCGGACGCGCGTGGCGAGCCGCTGGCCGCCCATCCCGACGTGCGGGTCGACCTGCCGGTCTCCGCGTATCTCCCCGCCGAGTACGTCCCCGCCGCGGACGAGCGGGTCCGTGCGTACCGCCGCCTCGCAGGCGCGGTCGCCCCCGAGGCGGTTGAGGTGATCGCCGGCGAGTTCGAGGGCGTCTACGGCCCGCTTCCCGAGGCCGCATCCGCGCTTGTGAGCATCGCGCGCATCAAGGCCCTGGCCGCCGAGGTCGGGGCACGATCGGTGGCGCTCGTACGTCACCGGATCGTGGTGCGTCCGCTTGCGCTGACGACGGAGCAGCGCGGGGCGCTCGCCGGCCTCGGCGGCGTGCCGAGCGGCAAAGATGGCATGGCATTTCCACAGGGTAACCACGAGTCGCCCACACGGGCGGCCGAGCATGTGCTCAGTGCTATACTCGCTGCAATCCGCCGCCCGGCGGAGGACTGACCGATCAAGGAGGACCACATCGTGAAGAACATGACCCGGCTCGCGCTTGCCGGGCTGCTGATACTGTCGCTCGCGGCCGCGGGCTGCTCCTCGGCTGACGCCGTCGCCACCGTGAACGGCGAGGAGATCCTGCGCACCGACTTCGACGCGTTCGTCAACGCCATGGTCAGCCAGAACCCGACCGCGTACGAGGGCGATGCGGGCGTTGCCGCGCTCACCCAGCTCAAGCAGGCGGTGCTCGACTCGATGATCGAGAACGAGCTCATCGGGCAGGATGCCGTGGCGCAGGGTGCCGAGGTGACCGAGGCCGATATCGATGAGCGCCTCGAGTCGATCAAGGCCGGCTTCCCCGATGAGGAGACGTTCAACTCGACGCTGGAGCAGTCGGGCATGGACATGGAGGACCTGCGCAAGAGCATCCGCGACCAGTTGCTCTACGAGTACCTGTTCGCGAAGGTCGCACCCGAACCGGAGATCGGCGATGAGCAGGTCGAGGCGTACTACAACGACAACAAGGCGGACTACGAGACGCCGGCACAGTCGCAGCTGAGCCACATCCTGGTCGCCGATGAGGCGACGGCCAACGAGGTGCTCGCGAAGCTCGAGGCGGGCGAGGATTTCGCGGCGCTTGCCGAGGAGTACTCCACAGACACCATGAGCGCCGCTCAGGGCGGTGACCTTGGCTGGTCGAGCACCGACGCCTACGTCGTCGAGTTCGCCGATGCGGCCGACGCGCTGGCGGTCGGCGAGACGAGCGGTGCTGTCGAGTCGCAGTTCGGCTGGCACATCATCCGCAAGGTCGATGAGCGCGCAGCCGAGCAGCAGTCCCTGGAGGACGTGAAGGAGATCATCCGCAGCACGCTCGCTCAGGAGGCGCAGACGGCTGCGTTCGCCGAGTACGTCGACGGCCTTCGCGCCGCCGCGGAGATCGAGGTGCTGGACGAGTCGCTCGCGGCGGCGAGCGAGTAGCGAGAGCTCGGGTGCGGTCGAACACGTGACGTCGGGGGGCGCGGCCGTGGGATCGATAGCGATCGTGGGGCTGGAGACGGACGCCGAGGGCGCGCTCGACGGGCGTACCCTGGAGCGGCTTCGCGCCGCCCGGACGGTCGTCGTCGTCTCGGCGGCCGGCGGCGCTCCGGAGATCCTCGAAGCGGCCGGCATCGAGTACCGGACGTACGCCGACATCGGCATCGCCGAGGCGGCCCCTCCCGGCGCCGTCGTTGAGGCGCTCGTGGCGTTGGCGCGGGAGGGTGATGTCGCGCTCGCGGTCACGACGTACCCGTTCGTACCCGAGGGCGTGATCGCGGGCCTGCTCACCCGCGCCGGAACCGGCGTCGACGTGTACCCGGTCGTCTCGCCGCTGCAGGTACTCGTGCTCGCGCTCGACATCGACCTGACCGCCGATGTCGACATCCTCGATGCGGGCAGCATCGCCAACGCCGAGTTCAAGCGGGACGCGCATCTCATCGTGACCGGTGCCGACAACGCCATCGTGGCGCGGGCGGTCGCCGAGCGGCTGCAAGCCTTCTACGCGCCCGATCACACCGTCATCGCCGCGGGTTGGCTCGAGGGCGGCGGGTTCGACCTCGAGCTCATGACCGTCGCCGGTCTCGGCCATGCGGAGCGCATCGCGCGCGACACCGCGCTCTACATCGCGCCGTCGCGCATCGTCCCACCCGAGGGCTTCGGCGAGCTCGTGCGCATCATCCGCGTGTTGCGCGGCCCGGACGGCTGCCCGTGGGACCGGGAGCAGACGCACGGCTCGCTCGCGAAGCACATGGTGGAAGAGGCCTACGAGACCGTCGCGGCGATCGAGGCGGCCGACGACGCGGAGCTCGCCGAGGAGCTCGGCGACGTCCTGCTGCAGATCGTGCTCCACGCCCAGATCGCCGCCGAGACGGGCCGTTTCACCATCGACGACGTCGTCGCGGGCATCATCGCCAAGATCCGGCGCCGTCACCCTCACGTCTTCGGTGCCGTTCGCGCCGACACCGCCGAGGAGGTCACCCGCAACTGGGAGGCAATCAAGCGCGCCGAGAAGGGCGAGGCGCGCGCCGAGGGCGCCCTGGCGGGCGTGGCGCCGACGCTGCCGGCGCTCATGTATGCGCAGGAGCTGTCGCGTCGCGCGGTCGCCGTCGGCTTCGAGTGGGAGACGCTCGATGACGTTTGGGACAAGGTGCACGAGGAGATCGATGAGCTCAAGGCCACCGAGCCCGGGTCGGAGGAGGCCGAGGCCGAGCTCGGCGACCTGCTCTTCACCGTAGTGAACGTGGCCCGCAAGATGGGGGTCGATGCCGAGCATGCGCTCAGGAGCATGTGCGCCCGCTTCGAGCGCCGGTTCGAACGCATGGAGCGGAGCGCCGGAGAGAACGGGACGTCGCTCGCCGAGCTCGGCAGCGCGGAGCTTGAAGACCTCTGGCGGAGCGCGAAGGAAGCAGACCGGACGGATGTGAAGGAGTCTGACCGATGAGCTACATCACCGATGTCCTCGCACGTGAGATCCTTGATTCTCGCGGCAACCCGACCGTCGAGGTCGAGGTCGTGCTCGCCGACGGGTCGTGGGGCCGGGCCGCGGTGCCCTCCGGCGCGTCGACCGGCGCGTTCGAGGCGGTCGAGCTGCGCGACGGGGACTCGGCGCGCTACCTGGGCAAGGGCGTCGCGACCGCGGTCGCGAACGTGAACGATGTCATCGGGCCGGAGCTCGTCGGCCTCGACGCGACCGATCAGCGGGCGATCGACACGACGCTCATCGAGCTCGACGGGACGCCGAACAAGTCGAGTCTCGGCGCCAACGCGATCCTCGGCGTCTCGCTCGCCGTCGCGCGCGCGGCTGCCGAGTCGTGCGAGCTCACGCTCTACTCCTACATCGGCGGCGCGAACGCCTCGATGCTGCCGGTGCCGATGATGAACATCCTGAACGGCGGCGCGCACGCCGACAACAACGTCGACCTCCAGGAGTTCATGATCATGCCGGTGGGCGCGGGCACCTTCGCCGAGGGGCTGCGCATGTGCTCCGAGATCTACCACACGCTCAAGAACGTCCTTCACGAGCGCGGTCTTGCGACGGGCGTGGGCGACGAGGGCGGCTTCGCCCCCGACCTCGGCAGCAACGAGGAGGCGCTCGCGGTCATCTCGGAAGCGGTCGGGCAGGCCGGCTACACGCTCGGTGAGCAGATCGTCTTCGCGCTCGATCCGGCGGCCACCGAGTTCTTTGACGCCGACCGCGGCGTGTACGTGCTGTCCGGAGAAGGCCGCGAGCTCTCGAGCGCCGAGATGGTGGACTTCTGGGGCGATCTGGTCGAGCGCTATCCGATCGTCAGCCTCGAGGACGGCATGGCCGAGGAGGACTGGGACGGCTGGAAGCTGCTCACGGACCGCCTCGGCGATCGCGTCCAGCTGGTCGGCGATGACCTGTTCGTCACGAACACCGAGCGTCTGGCGCGGGGCATCGAGATGGGTGTGGCGAACTCCATCCTCATCAAGGTCAACCAGATCGGCACGCTCACCGAGACGCTCGAAGCCATCCAGCTCGCCCATCGCGCGGGCTACACGACCGTCATCTCGCACCGCTCAGGCGAGACCGAGGACACCACGATCGCCGACCTCTCGGTGGCCGTGAACGCCGGGCAGATCAAGACAGGCGCGCCGGCCCGCTCGGACCGCGTCGCGAAGTACAACCAGCTGATCCGCATCGAAGAGGAGCTGTGCGACTCGTCCGTGTATCCGGGCACCGCGGCGTTCTACAACATCTCGCGCTAGCGACCCCGATGCAGCTCGTCGGGTCCGGTCGGGTAGCATCATGAGAGGACCGCGACCCGAGGAGCGCGTCATGCGTAGAACCAAGATCGTGGCCACGATCGGCCCGGCCACCGATGCGCCCGCCACGCTCGAAGCGCTCGTGCGTGCCGGGCTGGATGTGGCGCGCCTCAACGCGAGCCACTCTACTCGTGAGCAGCTCGAACGCCGGTTGCAGGCGGTCCGGGCGGCGTCCGAGACGGTCGGCCGGCACGTCGCCGTGATGCTCGACCTCGGCGGTCCCAAGCTGCGGGTCGGCGAGATGGCGGAAGACACCGTACTCGCCGAAGGGGCCGAGTTCGACCTCGTCGCCGGGGAGTGCGTGGGCGACGGTCGCCGTGCCTGCATCAGCTACCCGCGACTCGCCGCTGACGTAGAGCCGGGCGCGCGCATCCTCCTCGACGACGGGAAGGTGCAACTGCGCGTGACGGCGACCGCCGACGAGGCCGTGCGCACGGTCGTCGAGCGCGGCGGCGCCGTCGCCAGCCACAAAGGCGTCAACGTCCCGAGCGTGCGGCTGCGGGTGGAGCCGGTGACCGAGGCGGACAGCGCGGACCTGGCGTGGGGGCTCTCGGCGGGCATCGACATCGTCGCGCAATCGTTCGTGCGCAGTGCCCAGGACGTACGGGCGCTTCGCGAGCTCATGGGCGATGCGGCGGTGCCGATCGTCGCGAAGATCGAGAAGCACGAGGCGGTCGCGGAGATCGACGCCATCGCTGAAGCGGCGGACATCGTGATGGTCGCGCGCGGCGACCTCGGCGTCGAGACGTCGGCCGAGGACGTGCCGGTGATCCAGCGGCGCATCATCGACGTCTGCCGCGCGAGCGGCACGCCCGTCGTCATCGCCACGCAGATGCTGGAGTCGATGACCTCGCAGCTCAGGCCGACGCGTGCCGAGGCCAGCGACATCGCCAACGCGGTGTTCGACGGCGTCGACGCGCTCATGCTGTCCGCAGAGACGGCCATCGGCCGCCATCCCGTGCCGGCGCTCGAGACGATGGTGCGTATCGCGCGTACCGCCGAGGAGGGGATGGCCGCCGAAGGACTCGGTCCCGCACAGCGCGAAGCGAGGGGTGGTGGTGACGTGACCGCAGCGGTGAGCGCCGCGGTCTGCCAGCTTGCCGCCGAGCTCGACATCGCGGGGATCGTGACCGCAACCCAGTCCGGCGCCACGGCGCGCGCGGTCGCGTCGCATCGCCCGAGCGTCCCGATCGTGGCCATGACGCCGGATGCACGCGTGGCCCGGCAGCTCGCGGTGGTCTGGGGCGTGCTTCCGGCGATCGTCCCGGAGCAGGACACGATCGACGCCATGCTCGACGCCGGCATCGAGGTGGCGCGTGCCGTCGGGGTGGCCGAGAACGGCGATCTCGTTGCGCTCACCGCCGGCGTGGCGGTGAATGTGCCCGGAACGACCGACCTCATCCAGGTGCGCCGCGCGTAGGATCGCAGCAGGTCAGCGGGTGTACCTATCTCAATCTCACGTAGAGATTCAGGGTTTATCAGCGACAGGCGCGGTGGTATCATCGGGTGTGCAGACCGTATCGCTGGCCTTCACACACCAGGAAGACCGCCATGAGCGCCGCACGGAGAACGCAGAACGGGGCCTCAGCGAACGTCCGCCGCTCGACCAGCTCGGCCAGGGGCTCATCGCGCAAGCGGTCCCCGGCGGGCAGGGCGAGCGGTTCCCGGGCGTCCGGCGGTCGTGCTTCCTCGAGCCGCTCCCGTGGCACCGCCGCAGCACGCGCTCGCAACTCGTCATCCTCGGCCCGACGCGCCGCGTCCTCCCGCACCGCTCGCCCGTCCTCGAGCCGGCGAGGCCCCGCGCGGGCAGGGCTGACGAGCACGCTGCTGATCGCCGCGATCGTCTTTGCGGGATGGACGCTCTATCCGGTGCTCCAGCTGCAGTACGAGCAGCAGCGCGAGGTGCAGACGCTCGAGGCCGAACTGGCGGGTCTGAAGGAGCGCAACGAGGTCTTGTCCGAGCAGGTCGACCGCCTCAAGACGCCCGAGGGCGTCGAGGAAGCCGCACGCGAGAGTCTCGGCTTCGTGCGCGATGGTGAGGACGCGTACGTGGTGACCGGCGTCGAGGACCCCGAGCTCGCGCCCGAGGCGGTGAACGAGCGCACGCGCAGCGCCGACCCCACCGAGACCGCCTGGTGGTGGCAGGCGCTCGATCTCGTCTTCGGCGTGCGATGATGCTTCCCTCAGACGATCGCATCGTCGAGCGTCAGCTCGGACGTGCGCCACGCGGACGCTGGCGTGTCGTCGCACGCTGCAGCTTCGGCGCCCCGGTCGTCATCGCCACGCATCCGCTCTTGCCCACAGGTGAGCCGTTCCCGACATTGCTCTGGCTCACGTGCCCGTACCTCCTGGAACGCGTGAGCGATCTGGAATCCGCGGGCGGGACGACGCACTGGGCCGAGCGGCTCGCATCGGATCCCGCGCTCGCGGAGCGCATGCGCGCCGCCGACGAGGCGTACCGTATCGCCCGCCGGGCGGAGGGGGGCGGCGATGACCCCTGCTCCGGGGTCGGTATCGCCGGCCAGCGCGACCCCCTCGGCACGAAGTGCCTGCACGCGCACGTGGCCGCCTACCTCAGTGGGCTGGACGACCCGGTGGGCGAGGGTGCGCTTGCGGGGTCGCCGCGCGAGTGTGACGATGCCCGGTGTACCGGGGAGGTGCGCTGATGGCAGCCGAGCGGCTCGCCGCCATCGATATCGGGACCGTGACGACACGCCTGCTCGTCGCCGACGTGGGCGACGGCACTGTGGCCGAGGTCGCGCGTCGCCAGCGCATCACGCACCTCGGCGAGGGGCGGACCGCGACGGGCGAGCTCAGCGACGCGGCCATCGAGCGCGTGGCGTCAGCGATCGGCGCCTTCGTAGCAGAAGCGCGCTCGCTCGGCGCGACGCGCATCGCTGCCGTCGCCACGAGCGCGGCGCGCGACGCGGCCAATGGCGAGGCGCTCCTTGCCGCATGCGAGAGCGCGGGAGTCCGACCGGAGATCATCGGGGGCGCACGAGAGGCCGCCCTGTCCTTCGCCGGTGCGACGTACGGGCTGATCGGAGAGGACCTGCTCGTCGTCGACGTCGGCGGCGGCTCGACCGAGCTCGTCCTCGGCAATGTCACCGCAGGCGACGACGGCGCGCGCGAGACCGAGATCGTCTCGGCACGCTCGGTCGACGTCGGCTCACGCCGCGTGACGGAGCTCTACCTGCACGCCGATCCGCCGCGGGAGAGCGAGCTGGCGCCTGCGTGGGAGTGGGTCGCCGGTGAGCTGCGTCCGTACTTCAACGGGTTGCGTGTGAAGCCGCGGACGATGATCGCCGTCGCCGGCACCGCCACGAGCCTGGCCGCGATCGACCTCGAGCTCGAGCCGTACGACCCCGAGCGGGTCCACGGCTACGTCCTCGGCGGCCATCGGCTGTTCGAGATCCGCGAGGAGCTCGCCGCGATGACGCTGGCCCGACGCGAGCGCGTGCGCGGGCTCGAGCCGGACCGCGCGGGGGTGATCGTGGGCGGCGCGCTCGTGCTCGAAGCAGTGCTCGCGCTCGCAGGCCTCGATTCGACCGTGGTGAGCGAGCACGATATCCTGTACGGCATAGCGCTCGACCTGCACGCTTCGGGGATGTGAGCCCCGCGCTCGCGTCCCGTGCAGGCCCGGCGCGAAGGAGTCCGGCGGTGTATCCGAACTGGTACAGGAGGGGGCCTTAAAAGCCTCTGGCCGAAAGGCCGTGTGGGTTCGAATCCCACCACCGCTACCAGGCGCAATCGCGTGCCCGTCCGGGGGCGCTGACAGGAAGGAGCGTGGGGGTGGCCGCCGAGGAGGCTGCTCAGCTCTACCAGGCGTTCGTCGACCAGGATCCGGCTGCGGCCATCCAGGTCGTCGAGCGCGCGCGCTCCTCCGGCGTCGCTCAGGCGCAGCTGTTCGACGCGCTGTACGTCCCCGCGATGTCCGCGCTCGGCGGAGCGTGGGCGTCCGGCGAGATCGATGAGATGACGTTCACGCAGGCCGCGGTCGTGGCCGAGCAGATCGGGTCGTTCGTGCTGCCTCCCGCCGCCAAGCGGGACACGGGCGTGACCCTTGTCCTCGGCAGCATGCACCGGGACCTGCACAGCATCACCAAGGATGTGATCGCCTCCGCGCTCAAGGAGTCGGGCTACCGTGTGAACGACCTCGGCGTGGATGTGCGTCCGACCGACTTCCTCGAGCGGCTCGAGGAGACAGGCGCCCGCATCGTGATCGTCTGTGCCGAGATGCTCGCTACCGCACGTGCGGTGTCCCGCGTCCGGCAGATGTTCGAGAGCGCGGGCAAGGACGATGTCGTGATCCTCGCGGCAGGAGCGCCGTTCGCCGCCGATGCCGGCCTCGCGCGCGAGGCGGGCGCTAACGGCGTCATCACCGGGGCCGAGAGCGCGCTCAAGCTCGTCGGGCGCGTGGCGGCCGACCTGGCGGACGGGCGCGCCTGATGCCCCGGCGCAGCTCACAGGTGCTCATCGCCGAGGACCTCGCGCGCGGCGGCCAGACGGGCGCGGCGGTGACCGCCTGCTACGAGGCGCTGGCCGTGGACGACCGTGAGCCGTTCGCGCACTGCCTGCTGGCGCACCTCATGCTCGACGGCGACTTCTACGACGAGGCCATCGCCGAGGCGACCACCGCCATCGAGCTCGACCCCGACTGCTCGCCCGCGTACCTCGCGCTCGGCCTCGCATACGACCGGCGCGGGGGGATGTGGGACCAGTCGGTGCTCGTGTGGCACGAGCTTGCCGAGGTCGTCCCGGACCTCGTGACCGCGCATGTGCAGCTCGGCGAGGCGTTCGCCGCGGCGCAGTTCGAGGAGCAGGCGGTCGAGAGCTGGCAGCGCGCCCTTGAGCTCGATCCCACCGAGGCGCGCGCGACGTACAACCTCGCGATCGCCGCGCTCAAGCATGAGGGGATGGCCAACGCGCTCCCCGGCTTCAGGAAGGCCGGCGAGCTCGACCCGAGCCAGGACGACCTGTTCTTCGCGCTGCTCGGCGTCTCGGTCGTTCCCGACCGACCGGTCGACCCGGCGAAGGTGCGCGCGGACCGCGACAGCCGCCTGGGCGCGGCCGGGCTCGCCGCCCGCGCTGACGACCTGTTCGCCGCCGCTGAGCTGGCGCGTCTCGTCCTCGACGAGGAGCCCGATGACGCCGATGCGCTCGCGATCGCGGCCTACACCTACCTGAAGCAGGAAGCCACCAACGAGGCGATGGCGTGCGCGCTCAGGGCGCTCGCGTCCAGGCCCGACCTGCCGACGGCGCTCTACACGCTCGGCGTCGTCTACAGCAAGCGCACCGGGCTCTCGCGCCACGCCGCGCGCGTCTTCGTGGCGCTCGCCAAAGCGGCGCACACCCAGGCGCTCTCGCACGTGCTGCTCGCCGAGGCGCTTCTCGGCCTGCAGCGGTACTCCCAGGCGAAGAAGGCGTACGCCACGGCGGTGCGCCTCGACCCGGCGTGCGTGCGTGCGCGGTTCGGCCTGGCCGCCGTGCACCTCACGGAGGGCTCGCACGCCGAGGCCGAGTGGGAGATCCGGCGCGCGGCGTACTACGACACCAAGCGGCAGGGGTTGTTCTGGAAGCTCTACGACGAGTATGCCGAGGGGGGTGGGGAGTAGATGGCCCGCGATCACGACGAGGCGGCGGCCGAGGAGCGCGAGGGGCGGCAGGCGCCGCGCCGCAACCCCGACTTCCCGGTCGGCTGCGACATCTACCCCCTCGACGAGGAGCGCCGCGGCTATGCCGACTGGTACGAGCGCGACATCTCGGCGGACTTCGCCACGCTCGCCGAGGCGCACGTCTCGCTCGTGCGGGTCTTCATCTCGTGGAAGTGCTTCGAGCCGCAGGTTGGGCAGTACGACGATGTCGCCGACGAGCGGCTCGACGCGCTGCTCGAGGCGGCGCACGCCCACGACATGCGGCTCATCGTGTGCTTCTTCGCCGATGACCGGCTCGCCGAGATGAACGACGTCACTTGGGGCAAGCGCCGCGATGCGCACACCGACGAC
Source organism: Anaerosomatales bacterium (assembly GCA_030019445.1). GTDB lineage: Bacteria > Actinomycetota > Coriobacteriia > Anaerosomatales > Anaerosomataceae > JASEEU01. The sequence continues at coordinate 284,665 of JASEEU010000002.1, forward strand.
TACCTCATCCAGCGCCAGACGCAGCTCGTGCAGCGGGTCGTCAACCGGCTTCGCACCGACCCGGCGGTCTGGGCGTGGGACCTCGGGAACGAGGCGTTCCTCGCCGGCTTCGCATCGGAGGCGGACCTCGAATCCTGGGTCGCGACGATGCGCGACGCCATACAGGAGGTCGACGCGGATCGGCCGATCCTGCTCGGCTGCGACGCCGAGACGTTGTTCAGGACGAGCGGCGTGGACCCCCGTCCCGCGATCGACATCGGCGAGTACGCGATCAGCCACGTGACCGCGCCCTACCGGGTGTACGCCGCCGAAGGCCCCGTCACGAGCGGGCCGGCGACGTACCTCGACTCGTTCCTGCTGCGCGCCTCCCTCCGCGAGCTGCCGGTGCTTGTGGACGGTGTCGGCGTGCACGCGCTGGACTACTCCTTCGCCGAGGAGGCTGCCGCGGTGCGCACCGCGCTCTTCTCGGCGCTCATGAACGGCGCCAGCGGCGTGATGCTGCGCAGGTTCCGCGACCTCGCCACCGAGAAGCGCGAGCCGTACTTCCGCGATCCGTTCGAGGTGCTCGTCGGCGTGGCGGACGCGGACGGAGCGCCGAAGCCGGTGATGGCCGAGGTGAAGCGCTTCGCGCGCGTGGCGGCCCGCATCGACTTCCGGCGCTACCAGGCGGCGCCGAGCCGCGCGGCGGTCGTCATCCCCGCCGAGCGCTACGAGCCGTTGCCGTCGCTTGCGGGTCTCTACGACCCCCGGGCGTGCTTGCAGGCGTACATCGCCGCCAAGGAGGCGCACGTCCCGGTCGCCGTCGCGCGCGAGGGTGACGACCTCGAGGCGCTCCATGCGGTCTTCGTACCGTCAGCGGCCAAGCTGTCTGCGGAGATGTGGCGCGAGCTCGCGGCGTTCGTCCAGGGCGGCGGCTCGGTCGTCCTCTCATACGGTGGCGGGGACGCCGATCCCGCCGTTCGGGAGATCTTCGGCGTTGAGTTCCTCGGCGACCATGGGTCGCGCCGGACGTTCTCGTGCCGGGTCGCGCAGCCCGGGATGCTCGGCGAGCTGATGTCGTTCGATGCGCGCCTCGAGCTGCCGCACTTCGCGCTGCTCGGGCACGGGGGAGCGACGGTGGTCGCGACCGACGCGACCGGCAGCCCGCTGCTGACCAGCAACCAGTTCGGGCAGGGGACTGCGGTATTCTGCGCCACGCCCGTCGAGCGGGCGATCGCGCAGGGCGATCCGTGGGCCGCGCCGGAGGAGGTCCGCTCACTGCTGCGCACGGTCTACGGGTCCGTGGCGCGCGCGGCGGGCGCCGCGCCCGTGCTTGGCTGCGACTCGCCCGATGTCGAGGTCGCGGTCTTCCTCGGCGAAGAGGACGACATCGTGCTGGCGCTCAACCACGCGCCGGTCGCGATCACGGCGACGCTCTCCAGCGAGCGGATGGTGGCGGGCGTCGCGGACGCACGCGGGGGCAAACCGGCGGAGGTGGGTGGCAAGTCGTTCGGCGTGCCGCTCGGCCCCAACGCGGCCGCCGCACTGCGGCTGACATATGCTTAACTGAGAGCAGGGAAGCGTTCGAGGTTGGGGAGTGCGGATGAGCGAGGCGCCGGGAGGCCACAAGTACCTGCTCGAGTCGTGGCTCGAGTTCCACGAGGCCATCAAGGCCCATCCTGAGATCCGGCGTCTGCTGTTCGACCCGGTGACCGGGCTGCCCACGACGCCGCTGCTCTTCCCGCGCATCGAGTCGCTGATGGAGGAGTGCGGCGAGATATCCGTGCTCTGCCTCAACATCGTCAAGTACTCCAAGATAGAGGAGATCTACGGCTGGGAGGTCTTCGACGAGGTGATGCGGCAGGCCGCCGAGGCGCTGGAGCGGATCACCGGCTCCGAGCTCAGGGACACCGACATCGTGGCCGAGCTCATGATCTCCGGGAATGCCTTCGTCGTGCTGCTGTCGCCGCCGCGCACCACCGACCACATGGTGCACGATAGCCTCATGAAGCTCGTCCAGCGCGTGCAGCACCGCGTGTGCGGCGAGCTGAAGACCGTGCTCGAGCCCGCGCTCTACGCCAAGTTCGGCTGCTACGCGGGCGCCGCCACCGTGCGGCACGACCCCAAGCGTCGTCTCGAGCGCATCGTCCATGAGGCGCTCGACCGGGCGCTCGCCCAGGCCGACACCCACGAAGCGGCCGACGCCGAGGAGCGCCGCGAGCGTCTTCGCGAGATCATCGACATGGGTGCGGTCCGCACGCTCGTCCATCCGGTCGTGGATCTGACCAGCGGGGAGATCGTCGGCTACGAGGCACTCTCCCGCGGCCCCGAGGGCGGGGAGTTCGAGCGGCCTGACAAGCTGTTCAAGGTGGCATACGATGCCGACCTCGTGGTCAAGCTCGAGCGCCTTTGTCGTAAGCGGGCGATCGAGGCGGCGCAGGCGTTGCCCGAAGGCCGTCTGATGTTCCTGAACGTCGAGCCCGAGGCGGTGGCCGACCCGGAGCTCCGGGATGTGATGTTCGCTTCGATCCTCAAAGACTCCGACCTCGAGCCGGCGCGCATCGTCCTCGAGATCACGGAGCGCACCGCGATCACGGACTTCGTGGCGTTCCGCAGCACGCTCGAGTACCTGCGGATGCTCGGGTTCTCGGTGGCGGTGGATGACGCCGGTGCGGGCTTCGGTTCGCTCCAGTGCCTGGCCGAGGTGAAGCCCGAGTGGCTCAAGATCGACATGTCGCTCACGCGCGACATCGATACCGATGAGGTGCGACAGCAGCTCGTCCGTAGCCTCGTCACCTTCGCCGAGCGCATGGAGGTCAACCTTATCGCCGAGGGGGTCGAGCGCCGCGAGCAGCTCGACATGCTCGTCAGCCTCGGCGTCCGGTACGCCCAGGGCTTCTACTTCTCGCTTCCGGTCGAGCCGTTCCCGTCCGACGAGGACGTCACCGGCGTCTAGCACCGCTCCGTCACGCCACGGGTCGGCGATGGCCGTGGGTGCGCATCAGCATCGGTTATGGTTATGATTGCTGTTGCTGCGCACTTCGAACCGTACCGCACCACGGGAGGAGCCCTCATGTCGCACGCGGAGCCCATCCGCCTGACACAGCTCTCCACCAAGTCCGGTTGAGCCGCCAAGTGGGGTCCGGGTGACCTTGCCTCCGTGCTCGAGACGATGTCGCCGGGTGAGTCGGACGCGCTCATGGCGGGCTTCGAGACCGCTGATGACGCCGCCGTCTACCGCCTGGGCGATCGTGCCGTGCTGCTCACGGTCGACTTCTTCACCCCCATGGTGGACGACCCCTACGACTTCGGGCGCATCACCGCGGCCAACGCGCTCTCCGACATCTACGCGATGGGCGGCGTCCCGCTCGTCGCGATGAACCTGCTCGCGATGCCATGCAAGCTTCCGGCCGACGTGACCGCCGCCGTGCTGCGCGGTGGCGCGGACAAGGTCCGCGAGGCAGGCGCCGTGATCGTCGGCGGCCACACGATCGACGACGCCGAACCGAAGTACGGGCTGTCCGTCATGGGGACGTGCGACCCGGAGCGGGTGGTCCGCAACGTCGGCGCTCTCGCCGGCGACGTCCTCGTGCTCACCAAGCGCATCGGCGTCGGCATCCTCAACACCGCCCTCAAGCAAGGGCTCGAGTCCGAGAAGAGCCTGCATCGCGTGATCGAGAGCATGGCGCACCTGAACCGCGCTGCCGCCGAGGCGATGACCGAGGTCGGCGTGCACGCGGCGACCGACGTCACCGGGTTCGGGCTCCTCGGCCACGTGCGTGAGATCGCGGTGGCCAGCGGCCTTTCCTGCGAGATCGACCTCACCAGCGTGCCGGTGTGGCCCGGTGCCCTCGACTACTCCCGCGATCGTGTCCGACCGGGTCGCACCGAGGACGTCATCGCCTTCCTCGACCCCTTCACCGACTGGGGGCCGGCCGACGCGGCGTGGCGGGGCGTGCTCGCCGACCCGCAGACGAGCGGCGGCCTCCTGATGGCCGTCGAGCCGCAGCGGCTCGATGACCTGCTCGGCGCCCTGGAACAGCGCGGCGAGGCCGCGAGCGTCGTCGGCCGGTTGGCCGAGGGCGAGCCCGGCGCGATGCGCGTGAGGTGACCGCACCGATCCGTCCCATCCGTGAAGGAAGGAGCGCACATGAAGGTCGTGTTCGTGAACTCGGACCGTATCGGCAAAGGTGGCGAGGAACTCGGCGCCAAGCTCATGGCGAGCTTCCTCTACTCGCTCGCACGCGCGGAGCTGCGGCCCGACGCCGTGCTCTTCATGAACGCGGGCGTCCGCCTGACGTGCGCGGGGTCGCCTGCCCTCGACGACATCGCCCTGCTCGCCGCCGACGGGGTGACGATCGCGTCCTGCGGCACCTGCCTCGATTACTACGGACTGACCGATGCGCTCGCGGTCGGAGCGGTCGGGAACATGAACGACACGGTGGCGACCTTCATGGCGGCCGACGACGTGGTGAGCATCGGCTGACGAACCGCCGAGCTACGTGCCCACGCCATGGGCTAGAATAGCCGCATGGACACGAACGCCCTGCTGCGGGCCCTGCCCAAAGTCGATCGTCTGCTGGAGCGCGAGGATGTCGCGGCGCTCGCGGCCGTTCATCCGCGCCCGCTCGTCGTCGAGGCTGTCCGCGAAGCCATCGATGCGACCCGCGCCGACGTGCTCGCGGGCCGGCTCACCACGGTGAGCGAGGACGATGTCGCCGCCCGGGCGGCCGTCGCCGTCGAGCGCTCCTCGCGGCGCTCGCTGCGCCGCGTCATCAACGCCAGCGGCATCGTGGTGCACACCAACCTCGGCCGCTCGCCCCTCGCGAGCAGCGCGATCGACGCGGTCGTCGATGTGGCCGCGGGCTATTCGACCCTCGAGTACGATGTCGAGAGCGGCGAGCGGGGTTCCCGGCACGTGCACGTGGAATCGCTGCTCACCCGGCTCACGGGCGCCGAGGCGGCGATGGCCGTCAACAACAACGCATCGGCGGTGCTCCTCGGCCTTGCCGGGCTCGCCCGCGGCAAGGAAGCCATCGTCTCCCGCGGACAGCTCGTGGAGATCGGCGGCAGCTTCCGGATCCCGGACATCATGCGCGAGTCGGGCGCCACGATGGTGGAGGTCGGCACCACCAACAAGACGCACCTTCGGGACTACGAGGCCGCGCTGACGCCCCGGACCGGTCTGCTGCTCAAGGTCCATTCCTCGAATTTCCGAGTGGTAGGTTTCACCGAGGGGGTCTCGCTCGCCGAGCTCGTGGAGCTCGGCGCGCAGCACGGCGTGCCGGTCTTCGAGGACCAGGGCTCGGGCGTGCTCATCGACCTCGCGCGCTTCGGCATGCCGGGCGAGCCGACGATGGCGCAGGCGGTCGCCGCCGGCGCCGACCTTGTGAGCGCATCGGGCGACAAGCTGCTCGGCGGCCCGCAGGCGGGCATCCTCGTGGGCAAGTGGCACGTCATCGAGAAGCTCAAGAAGCACCCCCTCGCCCGCGCCGTGCGCCTCGACAAGATGACCCTCGCCGCGCTCGAGATGACGCTCAGGCTCTACCTCGACGAGGAGCGCCTGTTCGCCGAGGTCCCCACGCTGCGCATGCTCACGATGTCCGCCGAGGAGTCCGCGGCGCGGGCCGAGAAGCTCGCGGCGGCGCTGCGCGACGCGTGCGGCGACGCGTGTGACGTGCGGACGTCGCCCGACGTCTCGCGCGCCGGCGGCGGTGCGCTGCCGATGGCCGACATTCCGACCACCGTCGTCTCGGTCGCCCCGCGGACGGTTGCGGTCAACGAGCTCGAGCGGCGCCTGCGTCTCGGCACGCCGACCATCGTCGCCCGCATCAGAGACGACCGCCTGCAGCTCGACCCCCGGACGCTCGCTCCGGGTGACGAGCCCGCCATCGTCGCCGCGATCGCGCGCGCGCTCGGAGAGGCGTCGGCGTGAGCTCCTCGCTCGTGCTCGGGACCGCCGGTCATATCGACCACGGCAAGTCGTCGCTTATCAAAGCGCTCACCGGCACCGATCCCGACCGGCTGCCGGAGGAGAAGTCGCGCGGCGTGACCATCGAGCTCGGCTTCGCGCAGCTCGAGCTGCCGAGCGGCCGGACGATGGGCGTGGTGGACGTGCCCGGCCACGAGCGGTTCGTCCGGCAGATGGTGGCCGGCGCCACCGGCATCGACGTCGTGCTCCTCGTCGTGGCCGCCGACGACGGCATCATGCCCCAGACGCGCGAGCACCTCGCGATCATCGACCTTCTCGGCATCCCTAAAGGCGTCGTCGCGATCACCAAGTCCGACCTCGTCGATGACGAGTGGATCGAGCTCGTGCGCGATGAAGTGACGGCGCTCACCCGGGGGACGTCGATCGAGGGCGCGCCCGTCGTGCCCGTATCGGCACGCACCGGAGCGGGTCTGGACGACCTGCTCACCGCACTCGACGAGATGGCGACCGAGGCGGTCTCGCGGCAGGCGACGTTGCCGATGCGCCTCCCGGTGGACCGCGTCTTCACCATCGCGGGCGCGGGCACGGTGGTGACCGGCACGCTCTGGTCCGGGACGGTGAAGCGTGACGATGCCGTCGAGCTCTACCCCAGTGGCCGAGAAGGACGCGTCCGCTCCGTGCAGGTGCACTCGCGTCCGGTCGACAAGGCGGTCGCCGGCAGCCGCGTGGCGCTCAACCTCGCCGGGCTGGAGACGCAGGAGATCGCGCGCGGCGATATCGTCGCCGCGCCGGGGACGCTCTCGGTGACCGACCGCTTCGACGCGCGCTTCACCTACCTGCCGGGCAACGAGGAGCCCTTCGCGACCGGCACGCGCGTGCACATCCACCACGGGACGCGCGAGGTGCTCGGTCGTGTGCTGCTGATGGGCGCCGAGGAGCTCGCGCCGGGCGAGAGCGCGCTCGCGCAGGTGCGACTGGAGGAGCCGCTGGCGCCGCGGTACGAGGACCGCTTCATCGCACGCTCGTACTCCCCGATGTTCACCATCGGCGGCGGGACCGTGCTCGACGTGCTGCCGCCCCGGCGCACCACGCTCAAGCCTCACGAGCGGTCGCTGCTGGAGGCGCTCGTGGCGCACGACCTCTCGGCCGCCTCGACCGGTCTGCTCGCCGCGCGTGCCGTGCCGATGACGTCTGCCGAGGTTGCGGCCGCCATCGGGGTGCCGCGCGCGCAGGTGGCCGATGAGCTCAACCGGGCATCGCTCGAGCGCCTGAAGGTCGGCCCGGACACATGCTTCGTCACCCCGGAGGCGCAGGCCGGCCTGCTCGCAACCATCGAACGGGAGCTGCGCGCGTACCATGACACGAATCCGACGGCCACGGGGATCGCGGCGCTCGCGCTGCGCGACCGCGTCGACCGCCGCCTCGGGCCCAAGGTCTTCGACGCGCTGCTGGCGCTATCCGCCGAGCGCGGCGACATCGTCCTCGCCGGGGGTGAGGTGCGGCACCCACAGGCAGCCTCCACGGCGCTTGCCGCGGAGGAGCAGGCGGTCGCGGCGCTCGGCCCGCTCCTGGAGCGCCAGGGGCTCGCTCCGTCGTCGCTCGCTGAGCTTGCGGCCGAGGTCGGCGTCGAGGTGGGCGTGGCGCGCAAGGCGCTCAACCGGCTCGTGTCGGAGGGCGCCGTGGTGCGCATCGCGGGTGACCTGCACTTCTCGGCGGGCGCGCTCGACGCCGCCCGCGAGACGATCGTCGGCTACCTGCGCGAGCACGGGGAGATGCTCGCCAAGGACGCCCGAGACCTTCTCGGCAGTTCGCGCAAGTACGTCGTCCCGATCCTCGAGCACTTCGACGCGCAGGGCATCACCCGGCGCGACGGCGACGTCCGCACGCTCGGCAAGCGGGCCTGAGCCACTCGAGGCGAAGGGCCGCACCCGGGGACTCAGTCGTCGTCATCATCGTCCGGGTCGTTGGAGGAGTGGCATTCCAGGCACGAGTAGGTCGAGTAGCCGCGAGGATGGCACGTCGCACACGAGAAGCTGCGGTACGTGTGCTCACCGCCCGGCACGCGCGGGTGCGAGAACGTCGCGCTGCTCCATGCCCGGCTCGGCGAGTGGCAGCTCGCGCACGAGCTCCCGTAGTGGTTCGCGGGGGGCCGGTGGCAGCTCGCGCATGCCGTAGATGTGGGGTGCGTGAACGCCCAGCTGACGCCGGTCTTGTGGCAGCTCGCACAGCTCGTGGAGTAGTGTCCGGCCGGCTTCGTGTGGCACTCGAGACATGCCGACGCGCTGCCGGGGTGCGTGAACACGGCGTCGCTCCACGCCTCGTCCGGTGAATGGCAGCTCGCGCACGAGCTTCCGTAGTGGTCGGCGGGGGGCGCGTGGCAGCTCGCGCAATCGGCAGACGTGGGGTGTGTGAACGCCCAGCTGACACCCGTCTCATGACAGGTCGTGCACGGCTGCGGATAGTGGTCGTCGGGCGGCTCGTGGCACGCGGCGCACGCTGCGGATGCCGGCGGGTGCTCGAATCTCCAATCCGCGGCGGCGTGGCACGTCAGGCACGTCGCGGTGGTCTCCGGGTGCTCTTCAGGCCGGGGATGGCAGGCCGCACACCCGGTCGCGGCGAGGTCGTGGCAGTCGGAGCACACCACCTCCACATGGCCCTCGATGTTCGCCGCCCCGGCTCCGAGCACGGCAGTCCTGGAGGACTCGTAGGCCGCGAACGCCTCGGGGTCGAGCACGCCGGCAGCGTCGAGCGCCTCGGCCGTGACCGTGTGGCCGATGCCGGAATGGCACGATACGCACTGTCTCCCGGCGCGGTGAGCCTCGTGGTCGAAACCGGGGATACGGGGATCCACCTCGTCATCGTGACAGGCGACGCACCGCCGGTCCGGCACCTCCGCACCCACCGGGAAGCGCGGATCGGTCGTGAGGTGCAGGTACACTTCTTTCAGGGCGACGAACTTGTGCGACACCTGGGCGACCACGCCCGGATCGACGTGGCAGTCCACGCAGTCGACCGTCGCGTGCGCACCCGCCGTCCACGCCTCGTAGTAGGGGGTCATCTCGTGGCAGGTGTTGCAGAAGGCCGGTCGGCTCGTCAGCTCTACGGCGACCGCGCTGCCCGTGACGAGGAGGACGACGCCCACCGCCAGCAGCAGCCGGGTCTGCGGCTTCATGTCACGCAACCAGGCGATCGGGTGACGCATCATCTCTATCCGTTCTGGACGGCAACGGGTGCCGGTGGGGCGACGGGTGCAGGTGAGGCGGGGCAAGCAAATCGAGTACCAGGCGGGCGTCGTCAGCGACGCCCGTTTGACACCCGCTCGGTCGCTCCGGACAATACCCCCTTGGAGGCGGATGGGGCCTGGTGGCTCCCGCGGTCTTCAAAACCGTAGTGGGGCGTGAAGAGCGTCCCGGGTGTGTTCGATTCGCACGCGCCTCCGCCAGATGCTCTGACCTGCGGCGACCTGCTTCGGCGGGTCGCCGCTGGCGTCGCCGGGCGGTCATCGGAGCGTGCCGAGAAGCTCGAAAAGCCGGGCGTCGAGCGCCTCGTACGCGGCGTCGTTGAGGTGCGAGTCGTCGGGGCTGGCGGCGAAGTCCGCTCGCAGGCTCCCGTCGGGCGCGGCGAGGACGCCGTTGAGGTCGAACACCAGAACGTCATCGCGTCCGTTGGCGAGGCGTTCGAGTTCCCGCGCGTAGCGGCGGTGCGTCTCGACGAGCGCCGGGCTCGTCTCGGCGGACACCCTGGGCAGCGCGGTCCCGAGGATCACCGTCAGCCCACGCCCGTCGGCGGCGTCGAGCACCGCCTCCGCGTACCCGACGAGCTCGCGCACGTTCGCGTCGATGTCGGACGCCGACGCCGGCCAGAAGTCGACGAAGCACGGCTTGAAGAAGACGACGCTGCCTCTCGGCGCGCCGGCCACGTGCTCGGCGGCGCTCCAGCCGAGGTCGGGCGGCGACGCGACCTCGCGGTACAGAAGCGTCACGCCGTCTCGCTCGTGCTCGCCGTCGCCGGCGCCCCAGTGCTCGAACCAGCCCGCCATCACGGAGCGTCCGAGCATGACCGCCGTGCGCCGCGGGGCATCGTCCTCATCGGGCTCGCTCTCGCGGCCGGGCTCGACGGCGACGTCCGGCCCGGTGATGCCGGCGTCCCGTGGCGCCTCGGATGCGCACCCGCCGGTCAGCCCGACCGCCGCGCATGCGAGCAGCACGCCGAGGATGCCGACGGCCACGGTCCTGCGCATCGTGGTCACTCCTCTCCGCTCCTGAGCGCGTCGTAGAGGGCGATCGCTCGCTTGCGCGCCTCGGCATGGTCGACGATCGGGCGCGGATACGTGCTGCCGAGACGGACGCCGGCCGCTCGCAGCGTATCGGCGGGCGCCTCCCACGGTCGGTGGACCCACCGAGCGGGCAGACGCTCGAGCTCGGGGAGCCACCGGCGGACGTAGGCGCCGTCGGGGTCGTACCGCTCGCCCTGGGTGACGGGGTTGAAGACCCGGAAGTACGGCGCGGCGTCCGCGCCGCATCCGGCGACCCACTGCCAGCCGAGGGTGTTATCGGCCAGGTCGGCGTCGACCAGGCTCGTCCAGAACCATCGCGCGCCCTCCAGCCAGGGGAGGAGCAGGTCCTTGGTGAGGAACGAGGCGACGAGCAGCCGCACGCGATTGTGCATCCATCCCGTCTCGGCCAGCTCGCGCATACCCGCGTCGATCACCGGGTAGCCCGTCTCGGCACGCTGCCACGCGGCGAGCCCTGCGTCATCACGGCTCCACGGGAAGATCTCGAACCGGGCGCGAAGCGGCCGCTCGGCGGTGTGCGGGAAGTGGTGGAGGAGGTGGTAGGCGAACTCGCGCCAGTAGAGCTGTCGGATGAAGGCGTCCGCGCCGCGCGTCAGGCGCTCGTCGGCTTCCGCGGCCTCCCGTGCCGCCGCGAGCACGGCCCGGACGTCGATCTCGCCGAATGCGAGGTGCGGTGAGAAACGCGACGTGCTCTCGAGGTCGGGGCGGTCGCGCTCCCCGGCGTACGTGCCCAGCCCGCTGCCGAGGAAAGCGTGCAGCCGCTCCTTCGCGCCGCGTTCGCCCGGCGACCACGAGGCGTCCAGCCCGGGCACCGCCGTCCTGGCACGCCGCTCGACCGCTTCGATCGGCTCGGAGCGTGGCAGCCGCAGCGGGCCGGGGATGCGGCGCGGCCCGGGACCGGACGGCCCGGGAGTCCCGATCCGCTCGGCGGCACGGAAGAACGGCGTGAACACCTTGTAGGGGGTTCCCGAGCCGGTGAGGAGCGACCCGGGGTCGTGCAGCAGCGCGGTCTCGAAGACCCGGACCGCGATGCCGTCCTCCCGGAGCGCCCCGATGACCCGCTCGTCATGCCGCGCGGCCAGCGGTTCGTACCGGCGTCCCATGAAGACCGACCGCGCGCCGGTCTCGGCAGAGAGTTCCCGGAGCGCATCCACGGTCGGCCCGCTCCGCAGCACGAGACCCGAGCCGCGTTCGCGCAGCCCGGCGTCGAGGGCGGACAGCGAGCGCGCCAGCCACCGCCGCGAGGCGTCACCCGGAGCCCAGGGGCCTTCGTCCTCGGGCGCGAACACGTAGGCGCAGATGATCTCGTCCGAGCTCTCGACGGCGGCGCGCAACGCGGGGTTATCGTCGATCCGCAGATCCGTGCGGAACCACATGATCGCGACGGGACGTGGCATTCGGCTTCCGATCCGCTCGGGTACTGCTCCGTTTCTTCCCAACATCCGCGTGCTTAGGAAGCTTCAGCGCGCTGGGGGTACAAACGGTGCAAGCGTCGCGTGTCGGACCACCGACCGAGAGGAGCGTGCGTGGCCGAGATCATCACCGAGCGGGCGTCGGTCGGTGTGAGCGCCTGCCTCTACGATTGCCCCGTGCGCTACAACGGGAAGCGGTTCGACGCGGTCAGCAAGCTCGGCAGGGAGCGTGGCGACTTCGTGTTCACCCCGGTGTGCCCCGAGTGCCTCGCTGGTCTCGGCGTGCCGAGGGAACCGATCCACCTCACCGGCACCGGCCAGGAAGTGCTCGCCGGTGCCGCGGCCGTGCGCGACCGTCACGGGCGCGATGTGACGGACCGCGTGGTGGGAGGGGCGCGGGCGGCGCTCGACGCGCTCGACCGGGCCGGCGCCGTCGCGGTCGTCCTCAAGGAGGAGTCGCCCACGTGCGGGTTGTTAAAGGCGCGCACCGGCGCCCGGCGTCGCTCGCAGGTGACCGGCGCCGGGGTCTTCGGGGCGATGCTGCTCGAGACGGGGCGGTTCCTCATCCCCGATAAGGCCTTCGACTCGGCGCTCTCGTGGTGGGACTGGCGTCGACGTCTGCACGCCTGGCTCTGGCTGCGCGAGCGGCCGATGCGCACGAACGGCGACCTCACCGCCGCGTGGCACGTCGTGAAGTTCGTCCTGCAGGAGACGGACCGCGCGTGGGCCGACGGGATGGGCCGGCGTCTGGCATCTCTGCCGAGAAAGGCTTCGCGCGAGACGCTCGAGGCGCTCCGGGTCGAGATGCTGGACGCGCTGCGCACGCCCACCACGCGCGAGCGGGCGCTCAACGCGCTCTGGAAGACATACACGCACTACCGCAAGCGCGGTAAGCTGGACGGCGTGGACCTGCACGAGCTCTCGGTGCGCTCGCCCGAGGTCCGCCGCAACGTCACGACCATCGCCGCCGAGCTCACCGCGCTCGAGCGGATCGCGTTCGAGAACGACCTGCTGTTCGGGACGAGCCCCGTGATCTACCGGGATGGACGCCGGGTCCGGGCCGAAGACCGCTAGCGTAGACCGAGGAGGCCTGCCATGGACGCCCTTGAAGCCATCATGACGAGACGCAGCATCCGCCGCTTCTCCGACGAACCGGTGACGGATGAGCAGATCGAGACGATCGTGCGCGCTGCGATGCAGGCGCCGTCCGCCGGCAACCAGCGGCCCTGGCGCTTCGTCGTGCTGCGCGATCGCACCCGGCTCGTCGATGCCTCCAAGACGAGCCCGTATGCGGGCATGCTGGCCGAGGCGGCGTTCGGGCTCGTCGTCTGCGGCGAGACCGAAGGGCTCCGCCACCCGATGATGTGGGAGCAGGACTGCTCGGCGGCCGTGGAGAACGCGCTGCTCGCGGCGCACGCGATGGGCCTCGGTGCGGTGTGGCTCGGATTCCATCCCAAAGAGGAGCGGGTCGGGCCGCTCAAGGACCTTCTCGGCCTACCGCGCACCATCGAGCCGCTCGCCGTGCTCGCCATCGGCGTGCCTGCCGAGGAGAAGGAGCCGGCAGACCGCTACGACCCGTCGCTCGTGCACGAGGATGCCTGGTGACGACGCTGCTCGAGGCGCGCGGGCTCACCGCTGACCGGCCCGGCGACGAGGGGCCGGTGCGCGTGCTCGACTCAGTCGACCTCGCGCTCGAGAGCGGCACGCTCACCGAGCTCGTCGGGCCCTCCGGCGCCGGCAAGACGACGCTGCTGCTCGCGCTCGCGCGACTGCTTCCCGATGCGCGCGGGTCGCTCGCGCTCGACGGCGTCCCGGCGGAGGAGATCGACATCCCCGCGTGGCGGATGCGCGTCGCGCTTCTCCCGCAGCGCCCGACGATGTTCGCCGGCACCGTCGCCGAGAACCTCCGCGTGCCGTGGCGGCTCGGCGTGCGCTCCGCTGAGAGCCCCCCGGACGACACGGCGCTTCGCGAGGCGCTCGATCGGGCGGGGCTGTCCGGCGTCGCGCTCGAGCGAGGCGCCACGCGGCTGTCGGTCGGCCAGGCGGCCCGTGTGGCGCTGCTGCGGGTGCTCCTCACGCGGCCACGCGTGCTGCTGCTCGACGAGCCCGACGCGAGCCTCGATGACGCCAGTGCCGAGCAGGTGCGCCGTTTCACCGCGGAGTTCGTCTCGGGAGGCGGTGCGGCGGTGCGTGTCAGCCACGCCCGGTCGGACGATGCCGCCGACCGGCGTGTCCGCCTGACGGGCGGCCGGCTCGAGGAGGTCGGCCGTGCCTGAGGCCACTGCGGGCGTCATCGCGATCGGCTGGTGGGAGCTCGCGCTCGCGACCGTGTTCGTGGTCGTGTCAGGCGCCTTGTCGCTCGCCATGGGTCTCGGCCTCGGCAAGGATCTCGTCGTCGCGACCATCCGCACCTACGTGCAGCTGTTCGCGCTCGGATTCGTGCTGCGCTGGGTGTTCGAGAACCAGACGGGCCCGATCGTGCTCGCCCTGTTACTGGTCATGGTGCTGGCCGCGGCGCGGGTGGTCCTCAAGCGGGCGCCGAGCGCCCCGCGCGGGCTGTTCGGCAACGCGGCGCTCGCCATGGCGCTCACCGGCTTCACGGTGACGTTCGCGGTGACCGCCCTCATCGTGCGCGTTCCCGTCTGGTACCAGGCTCAGTACGTCCTGCCGATCGGCGGCATGGTCATCGGCAACTCGATGACCGGCATCGCGCTCGCCATCGAGCGCCTCTTCGCCGACCTCGACGCGCGCTCCGGCGAGATGTTGACGCTCACCGCGCTGGGAGCCACGACCTGGGAAGCCGCACACCCGTCGATCAAGACCGCGCTCACCGCCGGGCTCGTGCCGACGATCAACTCGATGGCCGCGGTGGGCGTCGTCTTCATCCCGGGCATGATGACCGGCCAGATCCTCGCGGGGGCCGATCCGCTCGAGGCGACCAAGTACCAGATCGTCGTGATGCTCATGATCAGCGCGGCGACCGCGATCGGCGCCATCGTGGCGGTGCTGCTCATGTACCGGCACCGGTTCACCGCCGAGGGGGTCTATCTGGAGCAGGGATTGCGCGGCGGCGCGTCGTAGTCCACCCACAGGGGCGTGTTGCCGCGACCCTTTCGGCCACCTATGCTATGGTGCGTACCGCGGTCGGCGCAGCACGTCGCCGCGCGCGCCGGCCATTCGGGAGGGCTCTTGACCGGGTTCGAGCTGTATCTCAAGCGGAACGCCCGCACGGTAGACGAGTATCTTGCGACCTTCTTCTCCGATGGCGTCCACGAGGACATGCGACGGTATCTCTATGACCCGTTGCGCGCGTTCTCGGACAACGCGGGCAAGCGGCACCGCCCGCTGATCTGCCTGCTCGCGTGCGAGGCGGTCGGGGGAGATCCCGCGAAGGCCTGGCCGGCGGCCGCCGCGATCGAGCACTTCCACACCGCGGCGCTCATCCACGATGACATCGAGGACTCGTCACTGACGCGCCGGGACGAGCCCTGCATGCACGTGACCGAGGGTGTCGGCCTCGCCATCAACGCGGGGGACCTCGCGCTCGCCCTCGTGTGCGGCACCGTCGTCGACGACCCGGGGCTGGATGACTCCACGAAGCTGCGCGTGCTCTCCGAGCTCGTGTCGATGACGACGCGGACGATCGAGGGGCAGGCGCTCGACATCGGGTGGGCCCGGGATGATCGCTTCGATCTCTCGGTCGACGACTACCTCGTGATGGCGAACCACAAGACCGCGTTCTACTCGGGCGGCGTGCCGCTCGCCGTCGGCGCGATCGTGGGCGGAGGCACCGACGAGCAGATCGACGCGTTGCGCCGGTTCGGCATGGCCGCGGGGCTCGCGTTCCAGATCCAGGACGACGTGTTGAACCTCATCGGCACCAAGGAAGCGACTAAGAAGGACTTCCGGAGCGATCTGACCGAGGGGAAGCGGACGCTCGTCGCCATCCACGCGCTGCAGCACTCCCCGCACCGCTCGCGTCTCCTCGAGTTGCTCTCATCCCGCACGACCGATCTCGGCCGGCTCGATGAGGCCGTCGGCATCATGCGCGAGGCGGGCTCGGTCGACTACGCCAACGACTACGCGCGGTCGCTCGTGCTGGACGCCAAGCGTGCCCTCGAAGACGCGCTTCCGCGCTCTAAGGCGAGGGACCTGCTGCTGTCCATGGCGGACTTCTTCATCAAGCGCGCGAGCTGATCGCGGCTCGCGCCGCGCCACATCACTCGGCCAGGAAGAAGGCGCTGTCCGCCATCGGCATCCAGGTGCTGCGTGGATAGGCCGAGGAGAACGCCCGCCAGACCTCCATGGCCTGCTCGCGATCACCCGACGCAAGGTAGACATGTGCCAGCCGGAAGGCGGCCTTCTCGGCTGATCGCGTCTCGGGCATTCGCTCGACGACCTGTGCGTACGCGTGCCCGGCGACATCGTGCGCGTCCGCTCCGTCGGCAAGGGCGGCGATGCCCATGAGGGCGCGCTCGGGGAGCGGGGGAGCGAGCGGGCCGGTCGCCCACCTCCGGTACGTATCGAGCGCCTCGCCGCGCTCTCCGTCCGCGATGAGCGCCTCGAGCATCGAGCCAAGCCTCTCTCCCGCGCGGACCGGGTCGGCGGCCTCTGCCTGCATCGCGGCTGCGACCGCGCGCTGCCGCCACGTGGGGTCGTCGGGATCCACGTCCGCCAGCCTGGCGTACTTCGACGCCGCGACGCCCGGCATCCCGCCGCTCTCGTAGCGGTCGGCCTCCTCGGCCAGCACCTCGAGGTCCTCGAGGCGCCGGTAGCCCGACAGCCACGCCACGACCACACCGGCGAGGAAGCCCCCGACGTGCGCCCAATCGGCGACGCCGCTGAACGCTCCGGACCCGGCTGTGAGGAGGCCGGCGAGCAGCTGCCCGGCGAACCAGAAGCCGAGCCCGACGTACGCGGGAACCTCGAAGGTGCCCGCGCGCGGGAAGAAGAGCAGCAGGAAGAACCACCACACCTTGATGGGCGTGCGATACCGGCGGACCGCGAAGCAGCCCATTATCGAGGCGATCGCCCCCGAGGTGCCGATGACGGGGAAGTACAGGTGCTCGGGCGCGACCGCGAACGTCACGACGGTGTGCAGCGCCAGGGCGCACGCGCCGCCGAGCAGATAGAGCGTCGCGAACCGTGCGGGACCGATCGCGTCCTCGAGCGCCGCGCCGAACAGCCACAGGAAGTAGAGGTTGAGGAGCAGGTGCGCCGGCGACGCGTGCACGAACATGCTCGTGAACCACGTGTAGAGGCCGCTCCATGCCGGCGTGAAGCCGAGCGTCCGTATGATGGCCTCGGGGTCGTACTGCTGGACGCCGAAGCACACCAGATTCACAGCGATGATGGCCGAGGTCGCCCAGGGCCACTGTTCGATCCGCTGGCCCACACGGTACGGCAGCAGCAGGAAGAACACGCGCTCCCCCCGATTGCGTCGATTCCCCGTCACATCGTCCCATACGGGGGCGCGCCGCGCCAAGCCGGGCGAGGCGGCGAGGCTCGGCCCCCGGTATCGGGTACCATCCACAGGGTGAACGACGTGCGAACGGAGGAGTGCGACATGCGTGCAGTGCCTGTCTCGGAAGGCATCCATTGGGTGGGCGCCATCGATTGGAATCTGCGGGACTTCCACGGCTACGAGACACCGCGCGGGACCACGTACAACGCGTACCTGGTGTCGGGCGCCGACTCGACCGCGCTCATCGACACCGTGAAGCAGCCGTTCGTGCCGGAGCTGCTCTCCCGCATCTCGGAGATCATCGATCCCGCCGAGATAGACCTCATCGTCGTCAACCACGTCGAGCCGGACCACAACGGCGGGCTCGTCGACGTCATCGAGGCGTGCCCGCAGGCGCGCGTCGTCGCGTCGCCATCCGGCGTGCGCGGGGTCGCCGAGTACCACGACGGACTCGAGATCGAAGCGGTGAAGGCCGGCGACGTCATCGACCTGGGCGGGCGGACGCTGCGGTTCCTGCCGATGCCGATGGTGCACTGGCCCGACTCGATGTTCACCTACTGCGCCGAGTCGCGCACGCTGATGCCGAACGACGCGTTCGGCCAGCACATGGCGTCATCCGAGCGGTTCGCGGACGAGGTCGGTCTCTCGCTCGCACTCACCGAGCTCGGCATCTACTACGCGAACATCCTGATGCCGCTCGGCGCGCAGGTCGCCAAGGCGGTCGCCAAAGTCGCCGAGGCGGGGTGGGAGCCCGCGATCGTCGCGCCCTCGCACGGCGTCATCTGGCGCGGGGACGCGCTGCCCGCGGCTATCCAGGAGTACGGCCGCTGGACCGAGGGGATGCGCGAAGACCGCATCGTGCTCGCGTACTCGACGATGTGGGGTTCCACGGACACGCTCGCCAAGCGGATCGCCGACGGCATCGCGGCCGAGGGCGTCGATGTCCGGCTCCATGACCTCGCCGTGTCGCGCCTCGCCGACATCACCTACGACTTGCTCGAGGCCAAGGCGTTCGTGCTCGGCTCGCCGACGCTGCACCACGGCATGCTCTACCGTGTGAGCGGCTACCTCACGTACCTGGAGGGCCTCAAGCCGAGCGACCGGCTGGCCGCCGTGTTCGGCTCCTACGGGTGGAGCAGCGGTGCCACCAAGCAGATGCGCGAGCGCCTGGAGGCGATCGGGTTCGAGATGCCGTTCGAGGACCACACCGTCAAGTTCCGGCCTGATCACGACGACCTCATTGCCGCCGAGGAGTGGGGACGCGCGATCGCCCGGGCCGTGAAGGCGTAGGCGACCTGGTCCCGCGGCGCTTCGTCTGCCTAGACCTCCGCGAGCAGGGCGACGATGAAGCGCGCCGCCTCGGCGAGCAGTTCGGCGTCGACGACGTCCGGCGTGTCGGCGGGGGTGTGCGAGATCACGCCCGACGCCGTCGCGAAGTCGGTCGACGTGAGCGCGAGCGCCGGCACACCGCGCAGAGCGAATACCATGTGGTCGCTGGCGGGCCACTGTGCTCCCTCGGCAACCGAGCCGAAGCGCGCCATGACGTCGCGGATGCGACCGGCCATCTCCTCCCCGACGCCGTAGAGGGAGCATGCCGTCGGGCCGCCCGGCAACCCCGCACCGTCGATATTGACCATGAGGGCGATGTCGGAGACGTCGGGACGGGCCGCGAGATAGGCGACCTCGCCGGGGGACGTCGTGTGGTCCTCGCCGTTGAACGGCACGAACTCGATCTCACGCGCCGTGCGCGAGCCTGCGAGCGCTTCGGCGACTTCGAGCAGCACGGCCACGCCGCCGGCGTTGTCGAGCGCTCCCGGCGTCCCGTGCGTGGTGTCGAAGTGCGCCGCCACCACGACCCGCCCCGCCTGCGCGCCCGGCATCCGCCCGATCGGTTGCGTCCCGTACGATGCGCGCGTCTCGGAGTCGATGCGCACACGCACCGGCTCCCCGGCGTGCGCGGCGAGCGCGGCGCCATCGGCCTCGCCGAGATAGGCCGATGGGATGCGGAACGTGACGTCTTCGATGAGCGGGAACGGCGAGCGCCCGCCGGTCATGGCGTCCTTCCCGGTGGCCGAGACCACCGCGACGGGCTCGAGCGCCTCGATCGCCTCGAGCACGGCGGTGTCCTCCGGGTTCTGGTACCAGGGGTAGCCGCGCGGCGTGAGCTGGGCGCTCGCGATCTCCCCGTGCAGCAGCAGCACGGCGCCGGTCGAGTCGACGCCCGCGAGCTTCTCGGCCGTCTCGACGCACACGAGCGGGCCGACGGCGTCGATCCCCGCCGAGAAGGGCCCCGGAAGCGCGGGGACGGCGAAGTCTCCCGCGATGACCTCGGCCGTGCCGGCGCGCCATTGGGGGACATCGAAGCGGTGCTCATCCACGACACAGCCCGCCCGACGGAGCGCACCGGCGACGTACGCGGCCGCTTCGCGGTTGGCGTCGCTCCCGGGGAAGCGGTCGGGGCCGAGCGAGCACAGCGCGCGCACGTGACCGGCGATACGCGTGGCGCTCGGCGTGCGCTCCTCGGCAGGTCCGTTCGTGTCCGTTTCCGTTGCAGACATGGCTGCCCCCTTGTCGCATGCGCCATCCGGTCGGTCTCGAGCATACCGGTCGCCGCCGGCTCCGCACACCCTGGGCATGGCGGGTCGGCGTCTGCGACAATGGCGAGCAGCGGGACGGTGCCGCCACCACGACCCCGGGGTACACATACGATGCCGGACGAACGACGAGCGGGGAACGCATGACGAAGCGTCGAGCAGACATGTGGGCGGAGCAGGGTACGGACCTGCCGGCGGCGCGTCTGGCCGCGCTGCTCAAGGTGAGCAGCTCCATCGCCTCATCGCTCGATCTCACGGTGGTGCTGCAGACGGCGATCGACGCGGCGGTCGAGGTCCTCGAGTTGGACACCGGCGCGTTCTACCTCCTGGACCACCAGTCGCTCTTCCTCGGCGCCACGACGCCGCCGCTCCCGCCCGACATGCCTGCCGAGCTGCGGCATGCCGCGATGAGCGACCACCCGCACATCCGCGAGGCGGTCGAGACCGGCGTCGTCGTGCAGGTGCACGACGCTCCCGCCGCCGCCCTCACGGCGCAGGAGCGGATGGTGGTCGAAACGCGCGGCCTCCGGTCGGTGCTCTACGTGCCGCTCATGCACGAGGACGCCGCGGTCGGCGTCCTCATCGTGGGGACGCAGACGACGACACGGCGGTTCGCCGAGGAGGACATCGCGCTGTGCTGGCTGCTGTCCACGCAGATCGCGCTCGCGGTGATGAACGCACGACTGCACGAGTCGGTGCTGCGCGCGAACACCGAGATCAAACGCATCAACGAGCACCTCGAGACGCTCGTCGCCGAGCGCACCCAGGAGCTCGCGGCTGCCAACGAGGAGCTGCGCAGCCAGGCCGAGGAGCTTCAGTGCCAGGCCGCCGAGCTCGAGGAGGCGGCGGATTCGCTGGCTGCGTCGAACGAGGCGCGCGCCCGCTTCCTGCGCGCGGTCAACCACGAGCTGCGCTCGCCCCTCGGCACGATCATCGGCGCGTCCGACCTCCTTGCGATCGATCACGCGGGCGAGCTCTCGGCAGATCAGAGGCGGCAAGCCGAGATGATCGGCGCCGCGGCGCGTCATCTGCTTGCGCTCGCCGAGAGCGTGCTCGATCTCTCGCGCATCGACGCCGGCGTCCTCGAGCTTGCCGTCGAGCGGATCGACGCAGTCGCCCTCGCGGACGCGTGCGCTGACGCGGCATCGACGGCCGCCGCTGACAAGGGGCTCGAGCTCATCCGCGTGCTGCCCGATGCGGCGCTCCCGATGACGAGCGATCCCGTCCGACTGCGGCAGATCCTCACGAACCTGCTCGACAACGCCGTGAAGTACACCCCGAGCGGAACGATCACCCTCGCGGTGGCCGAGGCGCGGCCCGGGACCGTGACCTTCTCGGTACGCGACACCGGCCCCGGCATCCCCTGCGGGGAGGCCGAGGCGGTGTTCGAGGAGTTCTACCGCCGGGCGGACGGACGCTCCGTGGCCGCCGGGGCAGGCCTCGGGCTCGCGATCGCGCGCGGTCTCGTGCAGGCGCTCGGGGGCGAGCTCGCCCTGCGGTCTGCCGAGGGCGAGGGCTGCACGTTCACGCTCACGCTGCCCGCCGACCGCTAGGCGTCAGTCGCCGCATCCCTTCCAGCGCTCGAGCGCGTCGACCGCTTCGGCCACCGAGAGGGCGGGGTCGGGCGCAGCGTCGTCGCGCTCGCGGAGACGCGCGAACAACTCGGCGAGGATCGGGGGCTTGATGTTCCCCTCAGCGAGCGCGTCGGGGCTCGCGAAGAGCTCGGCTGGCGTGCCGTAGAGGACGATCGATCCGCCCGGCGCGAGCACGTACGCGTAATCCGCGAACTCGGGCACGGCGTCGATGTCGTGCGTGGAGAGGATCACGGTCACGCCGCGCTCGCTGGCGAGCGTATCGAGCAGCGCGAGCAGCGACGCGCGCGAGGCCGGGTCGAGGCCCTCGAAGGGCTCGTCCAGGACGAGCAGCTCGGGCTCCATCACGAGCGCACCCGCCAGCGCGGCCTTGCGCTTCTCGCCTCCCGACAGGTTGTGCGGCACACGCTCCGCCAGCGACCCGATGCCGAGCAGGTCGAGCGCGCGCTTGACTCGCTCGACCACCTCGGCCTCATCGAGCCCGTACTGGCGCGGCGAGAAGGCCACGTCGTCGAAGACGGTCGGTGCGAGGAGCTGCTCGTCCACGTTCTGCAGGACGACGCCCACGCGTCGCCGGATGTCGCGCCATCGGTCGGCTGGCGGCACGCCGAAGACGCTCACCTCGCCCTCCTGCGGCTTCATGAGGCCGAGGATGTGGAAGAGCATGGTCGTCTTGCCGGCGCCGTTCGGGCCGAGGACCGCCACCCGGGCACCCCGGTGCGCCAGGAAGTCGAGGCCGCACAGGTGCACCGTCGTGCCGTCCTCGTAGGTGTGCCGCACGCAGCTGATGCGCACGATCTCGTCTGCCCCGGCGAGGTGGCCGTGGTCATGACTGTGGTGCGTGGTCGCGGTCATCGGTGCCTCCGTCCGTACATGATGCCGATCGCGCACGCGACGGCTCCCGTGACCGCCGCGATCCAGGAGTAGCCGGCCAGCGACGGGAGTGCCCGGAACAGCGCTATGGTCGCAAGCCCGAGAGCGGCGGCAAGGACGGCGCCGGCGTCTGCAGCGGGCGACGCCGATCGTCGGGGCGTCACGCGCAGGCCCCCCTCATAGCCGCGCAGATAGAGGATGTCGTACTCGCGCTGCGCGAGGTCGAACGAGTAGAGCAGCAGGCCGCCGAGCGCGCGCGTCGTCGCCTTCGCGGAACGCAGGGGCTGGCGAGCCGAGACGCCCGCGCGCAGGCGGACGGCGCGGGTGAGGTCGGCGAGCTTCTCGGCCAGGATGAAGAGCGAGCGGTACGTCATGAGCAGCGCGTCGCCGACGATGCCCGGGGTGATGCGCTGGATGGGGGCGAAGACCTGCGGATACGGCGTGGTGAACATGAGCGTGACGACCGTGAACGCCGCGGTGACCGCCTTGAGGACGATCAGGAGGGCGGTCACCGCGCCGGGCGCGGCGGCGAACGCGAAGACGAGCGCGAACAGCGCGGGATAGAGCGCGAGCACCCACATCGAGCGCAGCGGCAGACGGAGCGCGGCGGCGCCGCCCGCCAGCGCGAGGAGCACGCCGAAGAGCGCCACCGGGTCGTTCGCCGCAACCACTCCGGCGATGACGAGCGTGGCAGCGACGAGCTTGCTCGCCGGTGTGGCGCGGTGCAGCGCGCTGGAGCCCAGCACGGCCGACCGGTCTATCGCCGTGACATCCACTAGTGTCCTCCGTGCTCATCGCCGTAGCGGGTCCGTCGGCTCTCGGCGAACACGCCGGCGATCACGAGCCGCGGGCGCACGCCGACGACGTAGCCGAGCACGCCTGCGGTCACGAGCGCCTCGAGCAGCCATCCGACCGGCCCGAGCGTGTACACGACCGCCGCGAAGCGGCCGACCGAGAGCGTGTGCTCCTCTTCCGCGGCGTGCTCCTCGTCGTGCTCGCCCCCGGAGAGGAGGCCGAGCGTGACGACGCCGTCGGAGAACGGACTCTCGAACCGCAGCGTATCGGGGTCGAGCGCACCCGTCTCGCGCTCGGTCGCCGGAGACCCCGCGAGCGCGACGATCCCGACGAGCATGGTCGTCGTGAGCGCGAGCGTCAGCACCGTGGCGACGCCGGCGACGGCGCGTGTCCGCCGCGCGCCGAAGACCCGGAGCCCGGCGCGGACGAGACCCCACCCCACGGCCATCTCGGCCGCGATCACGAGCGTGTTCAGGCCGATGACGGTCACGCCTCCATGGCCGAGCAGCGAGAGCACGAGCACGACGATGAACGCCGAGATGGCGCCGAGCCAGGGGCCGAGGAACGCGCCCGCGATGACGGTGAGGTTGATGTGGTAGGCGATGGGGACGATCTCGGTGGACATCGCCACGAGCACGAGGGCCGAGACCGCGCCGACGAGCGGGACTGCGCGCCGGGAGCCCGCCCGCCCGGCGAAGCGCGAGGCGAGGGCGAGCAGGGCGAGCGTGAGCAGCCAGCCGGCCGCCCAGAGCCACACGGGGAGCACGCCGTCGGGTATATGGATGTGGGTCACGGCGTCGCTCCGTCCCTGGCGTGACGGCAGTCGGGGCACAAGCCGTAGAGCGTCACGTCGTGCCCGGTGACGGTGTAGCCCTCGCCACGGACGGCGCCGAGCGCCGACTCCCCGAGCGGGCACTCGATGCCCCTGACCGCTCCGCACCGCGTGCACACGAAGTGGTGGTGGTGGTCGTCTCGGCCGCACCAGGCGTACAGCGCGCTGCCGTCACGCGTGCCGATCCCGACGAGCGAGCCCGCATCGACGAGTGCCGTGACCGCTCGGTAGACGGTCGCCAGCCCCGCCGGCTCGCCGGCGTCGGTCACCGCGGCGTGCAGGCGCTCGACCGTGAACGCGGAACCGAAGCGTGCGGCGGCCGATGCGATCGCCCGTCGCTGGCGGCTGACGCGCGCCCCACCGAACGCGCCCTTCGTCTCCCCGGTCGTCCTCGCTCGCCCCATGCGTGCCCTTCCTGATAATGGTTCTCACATGGCGAGTCTCTACCACCCGCGCCGCCTGCGCAAACCCGCGATGGCGACGGAGGTCGCACGCGCTGTCCCCGGCGCCTGTCACACGCCGTTGGGGTAGCATGGAAGCAGACACTCCAGTGAGGGAGGCGCACGTGAACATCGCCCAGCTGCGGACGTTCGTCGCCGTCGTCGAGCACCGTTCGTTCTCCGGCGCAGCCCGGGCGCTCGGCATCTCGCAGCCGGCCGTCACCATGCAGGTGCAGGCGCTCGAGGCCGATCTTGGCGTGACGCTGCTCGACCGCGCGTACCGCTCCGTGGATCTTACGGAGGCCGGGCGGGCGCTGCTTCCGTACGCGCGCAAGGTGCTCGCCGAGCTCGACGACGCCCGTGACGCCATAGCGGAGCTCTCCACGACCGTGGGCGGCCATCTGGAGGTCGCCGCCTCCACCACGCCCGGCCAGTACGTCCTTCCCCGCCTGCTCGGCGGCTTCCTGCGCGAATTCCCCGACGTGAGCGTCGCCCTGCGCGTGCTCGACACGGCAGCGGTCGTGGAGCACGTGGAGTCCGGGGACGCGCACATCGGCATGGTCGGAGCTGAGGTGCACGGCGCGCGCGTCCACTACGAGCGCCTCGGCAGCGACGACCTTGTGATGGTCTGCCCGCCCGACCACCCCGTGCTCGCCCGGGAGAGCGTGCTGCTCTCCGAACTCGTGGAGGAGTCGTTCATCGTGCGCGAGCCCGGGTCGGGCACGCGCATGGTCGTCGAGGAGGCGATGCAGCGCTCCGGCATCGACCCCTCCGAGCTGCACGTTGTGATGGAGCTCGGCACCAACGAGGCGGTCCTCTCGGCGGTCGAAGGCGGCATGGGCATCGGCGTGGTGAGCATGTGGGTGGCCGAGAAGGCCCTCGAGCTCGGCACCGTCGGACGCGTGCCGGAGCACGGCTTCCCGCTCGCTCGGCCCCTCTTCCTCGTCGAGCCTCGCGGCACGATGACGCGGGCCGCCGACGCGCTCGCCGACCACCTCTCGGGGATCCTCGGCTCCTGAGTTTGTCTGCACGGGAAGACTGCGCTACCCTCGTTCCCATACCCGCGCGCCCCTGACGCGGGCCATAACCTCCGAAGTCTCGCGGACCTACAGCGCTTCGACACGCCATGGACGCGAGACCGACAGGGTGAGACCGGGAAACCGCCTCATCTCCCGTACTTGGAAAGGAGCGTTCTATGTCGAACCGTAAGAGGAGGTCCGCCTTGTGGCGGATCCTCGCCGTAGCCCTCTCGATGTCGCTGGTGTTCTCGCTGGCGGCGTGCACGTCCGAGGATACGGCGGAGGAACCCGGGGGTCAGGCACAAGAGCCTGTCGAGCCGACACGGCTCGTCCTCGCGTCGACCACGTCCACACAAGACTCAGGGTTGTTCGACGTGCTGATCCCCGCCTTCGAAGAGGCCTACCCGGAGTACTCGGTCGAGGTCGTGGCCGTCGGCACCGGTGAGGCTCTCGAGCTCGGCCGCAACAAGGACGCCGACGTCCTGCTCGTCCACGCCAAGGCATCCGAGGAGGAGATGGTCGCCGAGGGGTACGCGACGGAGCGTCGTGACGTGATGTACAACGACTTCATCATCGTCGGGCCTGCCGCGGACCCCGCGGGTGTCGGCGGCACCTCCGATGCGGCTGCTGCGCTGACCGCGATCTCCGGGTCGGGCGCCGAGTTCGCATCGCGCGGTGATGACTCGGGCACCCACAAGAAGGAGCTCCAGCTCTGGGAGGCGGCCGGCATCGAGCCGTCCGGCGACTGGTACCTCTCGGTCGGCCAGGGCATGGGCGACACGCTCAAGCTCGCCTCCGAGAAGGGCGCCTACACGCTCACGGACCGCGCGACCTATCTCAACCTGCGTGACACGCTGCAGCTGGAGATCCTGGTGGAGGGCGATAGCGCGCTGTTCAACCAGTACGGCGTCCTGCCCGTCACCGATGCCACCAACAGTGACGGCGCCGAGGCGTTCACCGACTGGGTCACCAGCGCGGACGCGCAGGCGATCATCGAGGAGTACGGGATCGACACGTTCGGCCAGCCGCTGTTCGTGCCGAACGCACAGTAGCAGGCTGTCGGACTGAGCGAGGGGGGCGCCGCGGTGCCGGCCGCGGCGCCCCGCTATCATGGACAGGACCTACGTCAGGGGTGATAGATGGAACCCATCGTAGAGGGATTCGTAGAAG
This sequence comes from Anaerosomatales bacterium, assembly GCA_030019445.1. Classification (GTDB taxonomy): domain Bacteria; phylum Actinomycetota; class Coriobacteriia; order Anaerosomatales; family Anaerosomataceae; genus JASEEU01. The sequence goes on from JASEEU010000002.1 coordinate 311,061, forward strand.
CCGGCAGGCTGCTCGCGAGCGGCGCGTCCGCCGTCTACGAGATCATCTTCCTCTCGCTGCGCGTCTCGGCGCTCGCTGTGGCGATCGCGATGCTCGTCGGCATCCCGCTCGGCTACGTGCTCGGCGTCGGTAGGTTCAAGGGCCGACGCGTCGCGCTGATCCTCGTGAACACCGGCATGGGCCTCCCGCCGGTGGTGGCCGGCCTGCTCGTCTACATGTTCCTGTCGCGCAGCGGCCCGCTCGGCGACCTGCGCCTGCTCTTCACCGTGCCTGCGATGATCATCGCGCAGGTGCTCATCGCGACACCGCTCGTGACCGGCGTGACCGCTGCCGCCATCGGTTCGGTCCCGCTCGAGCTGCGTCTGCAGGCCCGCTCGCTCGGTGCATCGTGGCTCCAGGAGTCGTGGCTGACCGTCAAGGAGGCGCGACGGGGCGTCATGGCCGCAGTCGTTGCGGGATTCGGCGGCATCATCTCCGAGGTGGGCGCCGTCATGATCGTCGGCGGCAACATCGAGCACTCGACCCGCGTGATGACGACCGCGATCGTGCTCGAGGCGCGCAAGGGCAACTTCGGCACCGCGCTCGCCCTCGGCCTCATCCTCATCGGCATCGCGTTCGCCATCAACGGCATGCTGACCGGACTGCAGCAGTCAGGAGCGCGCTATGAGCGATAGCCGACATCCGCTCATCGAGGCGAGCGGCATCCGCCAGGCCTACCGGCGTCGCACCGTCCTCGATGTCGAGCGTTTCGGGGTGGCCGCCGGTGAGACGCACGCGCTGCTCGGGCCGTCGGGAGCGGGCAAGTCGACGCTGCTCCGGATCGTCGGCCTGCTCGAGCGACCGCGCGAGGGGTCCATCCGGATCGACGGCACGCCCGTCACGCACCGCGATCGCGCCGCCCGTCTCCAGATGGCCGCTGTGTTCCAGAAGCCGTACCTGTTCGCGGGAACGGTGGCCGAGAACGTCGCGTACGGCCTGCGCCTCCGTCGTGTGCCCCAGGGCGAGCGCGCGAGCCGTGTGGCGTCGGCGCTCGGAGACGTCGGCCTGTCTGAGTTCGCGAGCGCGTCCGCCCTCACGCTCTCGGGCGGCGAGGCGCAGCGCGTGGCGCTCGCCCGCGCGCTCGTGCTCCGCCCCCGGATCCTCCTGCTCGATGAGCCGCTGAGCTACCTCGACCCCCTCATCAAGCGCCGGTTGGTCGGGGACTTCCGACGCATCCTGGCCGAGACGGACGTCACGACGCTCTACGTCACGCACGACCAGGACGAGGCGATGGTCGTCGCCGATCGGGTGAGCATCATGCACGAGGGGCGCATCGTGCGGACGGGCGACACGGACGAGGTCATGAGCCTTCCGACGACCGACTGGGTGGCGGACTTCGTCGGGATGGAGTCCCCGCTTCGTGGCCGCGTCGTCGCGTGCCACGACGACCTCGCCGAGGTCGATTGCGGGGGCGTGTCGGTCTTCGGGCTGACGCCGCTTGCGATCGGAGCCGACGTGCTCGTCGGTGTGCGACCCGAGGATGTGACGCTCTTCGCCGGCGATGGGCTGCCGCCCAGCTCGGCGCGGAACGCCCTGCGATGCGTGGTGGACGGCATCGAGCCACGGGGCGCCACGGCCCGCGTGAGGGTGGCGGCTGACGGTCTCAAGCTCGCGTCGCTCGTCTCGCTCGCCGCGCTCACGGAGCTCGGGCTTGCTCCTGGCATGCCGGTTGTTGCCATGTTCAAGGCGACGGCCGTGCGCATCGGCCCGGCGCCCGAATGACGGCTGCTGCGTGACGATACCCGAGCGGGTATGATGGGTGACGCGTCCGGCGACGCGGAAGCGTGCAGGTGGAGGTTCGTGTGGGTAAGGGAACGGATCGCATACCGGTGACCGGAACGGTGCTCGCGGGCGGCCGATCGCTGCGCATGGGCATCGACAAGACGCTGCTCCCCATGGACGGCGAGCCGCTCGTGTCGCGCGTCGCGGCCGCGGTCGACTCCGTCTGTGCGCACACCATCGTGGTGACCAATCGTCCCGAGGCCCTCGAGGGCATCACGCTTCCCGCCGGCGTGCGGATCGCCCAGGACGAGGTGGCCTACCAGGGCCCCCTCGGCGGTCTTGCCACCGCACTCGACGTGGCCGAGGACGAATGGGTGCTCGCCGTAGCGGCCGACATGCCGTGGCTCTCGGCCGATGTCGTGCGCAAGCTGTGGGACGCGCGTGACGGCGCGCAGGTCGTTATCCCCGTATCGTCCAAAGGTTCGGAGCCGTTGCTCGCTCTGTATCACCGGGACTGTCTCCCGGTCGCGCGCGAGGTCCTCGCGTCGGGTCGCCGCCGGCTCCTGGCCATCCTGCCTTCGGTGAAGGTCGTCGAGGTCCCGGTCGAGGAACTGCGCGACGTCGACCCGCAACTGAAGAGCCTGGTGAACGTGAATACCCCCGATGAGCTTGCCGAAGTGCGCGACGCCGCCGACGCGGAGGGCGAGCCGCCTTCGGTGCGCCGGCTGGAGGTCATGGAGGTGGGCACCCGGCGCACCCGCGGGATGCCGGTCGAGCGCCCGGTGACCGTACTGCTGAATGACGTGGAGATCGCGACCATCCAGGCGACGCCTGCGGATCTGGAGGAGCTCGCCGCGGGGTTCCTCGTGGCGGAGGGGCTCATCACCGACCGCGAGGCGCTGCGCTCAGTCGATGTCGACCATAAACGCGGGTTCGTGTACGTCGTGAGCGGCGAGAGCGTTCCCGAGGACTTCCGGTACCGCGAACGCTATGTCACGGCCGGTTGTGGCAAGGGTGTGACGTTCGCGTCGGTCGGCCACGCGGAAGGCATGGCGCCGGTGACGTCAGGGTCGACGCTCACGGCCGACGCGCTCTACGACATGATGGGCCAGATGGCGCGCATGGCCGTGGCGTACCGTGACACCGGCGGCATGCACTCATGCGCGCTCGGCCGCGCGGGGCGCATCGTGGTGCTCCGCGAGGACGTGGGGCGGCACAATGCCGTGGACAAGGTCCTCGGCAGGGCGTGGCTCGACGGCGTCCCAAGCGAAGGCGGCGTGCTGGTGACCACCGGTCGCATCTCGTACGAGATGACGGTGAAGGCAGCCAAGGCCGGGGTGCCGGTCGTCGCCAGCCGGACCGCCGTCACCGACCTCGCTTCCGATATCGCGTCCAAGCTCGGCATCACGCTCGTGGGCTACGCACGGGGCGGGAAGCTCGTCGTCTATACACACGCTGACCGGATCATCGAGGAGGCTTCGGAGTGATAACCGTCGAGGAGGCGCAGCAGTCCGTGCTCGACAGGATCGAGCGTCTGCCGGCCGAACCCACCGATATCCTGGACACCCTCGGCAGGGTGCTCGCCGAGGATGTCGTCTCAGACATCGACATCGCGCCGTTCGACAACTCCGCGATGGACGGCTACGCGGTGCGCGCGGCTGATCTCGCGGACGCCGCCGCCGGGCATCCCGTCGTTCTCGACGTCGTCGACCACATCGCCGCCGGGGTGTTTCCCACGGTGGAAGTCGGGGCCGGCCAGGCCTCCCGCATCATGACCGGCGCGCCGATCCCGGCAGGCGCCGACGCGGTCGTCAAGGTCGAGGATACCCGGCCCGGCACCGCGGACGGCGGGACGGGCGGCACCGTCGAGATCGGCGTGACCGTGCCGGCAGGCGCGAACCTGCGACGTCGTGGCGAGGACTGCCGGGCGGGCGATGTCGTGCTCTCGGCGGGCGAGGTGATCACTCCCGCGGCCGTGGGCCTGATGGCGGCGATGGGCAGGTCTCGCGTGGCGGTGTACCGGCGTCCGCGCGTCGCCGTCGTCTCCACCGGCGACGAGCTGGTCGAGATCGACGAGCTGCCCGGACCGGGGAAGATCCGCAACTCGAACTCGTACTCGCTGGCGGCCCAGGTGATCGCCGCCGGCGGCGAGGCGCATCGCCTCGGCATCGCGAAGGACGATGAGGCCGAGACGCGCGCCATCCTGTCTCGCGCTCCGGAGTTCGACATCATGGTGAGCACCGGCGGTGTCAGCATGGGCGACTTCGACGTCGTCAAGGACGTGCTGACCCAGATCGGTGAGCTCGACTTCTGGAAGGTGGCCATGCGGCCCGGCGCTCCCCAGACGTTCGGCACGATCGGCGGGACGCCCTTCTTCGGCCTGCCCGGCAATCCGACGTCTTGCACGGTGGGCTTCGAACTCTTCGTCCGGCCGGCCATACGCAAGATGGCGGGACAGGGGGCGCTGTTCCGCCCCCGGGCGAGCGCCGTCCTCGAGCATGACGTGAAGAAGAAGAGCGGTCGGCGCTACTTCCTGCGTGGCAGGCTGACCCCGCAGGGCGATGGCTACTCCGTGGGCTTGACCGGCTCGCAATCGTCGGCCCTGTTGACATCGATGCACCGCGCGAACTGTCTCGTGTCCCTCCCGGCCGGAGAGACGCTCATCCCGGGCGGCACGGTCGTGGACTGTATCCGTCTCGATATCGAGGAAGGTGTGCAATGAGCAGCGATACCCCCAAGGAGCTCGACCCCCGCTGGACCGGTCAGGTGACACCGGAGCTCATCGCGGCCGTGCAGAGCAAGGCCGTCGACGGCAAGGTCACGTGCCCGGTGCTCCGCAAGCTGGCCGAGGACTCCGGCGTGCCGTACAAGGTCGCGGGAGCGGCTGCCGATCTGGGCGGCGTTCGCGTGCACAACTGCGACCTCGGCTGCTTCTAGGCATCCCGTGAGCGCTACGACGCCCATCGTCTCGATCGTCGGCAAGTCCGACTCCGGCAAGACGACCGTGGTCGAGCGGCTCGTGCGCGAGCTCGTGTCCCGCGGCTATCGCGTGGCTACTTGCAAGCACCACGTGCACGAGATCGACATCGACGTGCCCGGCAAGGACTCGTGGCGACACGCACGGGCCGGCGCGCAGGTCACGATGATCTCATCGCCGACGCAGTTCGCCGTGGTGCGGAAGGTCGAGCGTGAGCGGACGATGGAGGAGATCGCCGAGGCGGCGGGCGACGTCGATCTGCTCGTGACCGAGGGCTTCAAGCGCGCCGGTGCGGTACGCGTCGAGGTGTCCCGCCGGGCGCGCTCGACCGAGCTCATCTCCGCGCCGGATGAGCTCGCGGCGCTCGTTACCGACAATGACGAGCTGCGTATCGACGGCGTGCCCGCGTTCGGCCTGGACGACACGGAGTCGCTCGCGGACTTCGTGGAACGCGCCTATCTCGCGAAGGAGGCCGGACATGGCGACTGACGGCTTCGGCAGGCGGATCGACTACCTGCGCATCAGCGTCACCGACCGCTGCAACCTGCGGTGCGTCTACTGCATGCCCTCTGAAGGCGTGGAGTGGAAGCAGCATGACGAGATCCTCTCGCTCGAGGAGATCGAGCGGTTCGCCGCGGTCGCGGTGGAGGAAGGCATCAGCAAGATCCGCCTCACCGGCGGCGAGCCGCTCGTGCGCAAGGGCATCATCGAGCACGTCCGACGTCTGCGCGCGCTCACGGGGATCGAAGCGATCGCGATCACCACCAACGGCACGTTGCTTCCGCGCTACGCCGCCGACCTCGTGGACGCCGGGCTGACCCGCGTCAACATCTCGCTCGACACGCTCGATCCGGATGAGTACGCGCGGATCACGCGTGGCGGGCGGCTGGAAGACGTGCTCGCCGGCATCGACGCGGCGTTCGAGGCCGGGATGGATCCCGTGAAGATCAACGTCGTCGTCGTGCGCAGCCTTTCGCAGGACCTCGGCGGCTTCTTGCGTATGACGCTCGAGCGACCGGTGCACGTGCGTTTCATCGAGTACATGCCGGTAGGCGGGGCCGAGGAGTCCGACAGCGCATGCGAGAGCGCGCCGGTCGAGGGCTGGACGGCAGCGGATCACGTCCCGTCGGAGGAAGTGCTCGCCCTGCTGGCCGAGGAAGCGCGGGGTGCTGGTCTCGGCGAGCTGCGTCCGGTGCTGCGGGAGGCCGCACCCGGAGGGTGGGGACCGGCCCGCTACTACCGCGTGGACGATGCGCCCGGCACGCTTGGCATCATCACGCCGCTCTCGCACCACTTCTGCGGCGAGTGCAACCGGTTGCGGCTGACCGCGGACGGGAAGCTCCGCGCGTGCCTCTTCAGCGACGAGGAGATCGATGTCCGATCGGTGCTGCGGTCGGGCGGGCCCGAGGACGTGCGGCGCACCATCCGGGACGCGCTCGAATCGAAGCCTGAAGGGCATAACCAGCGCGTCGGCACCGTGCGACGGATGTCGCAGATCGGAGGATGAGATGGGAGACGGCCTGACGCACATCGATGAGCACGGGGCCGCGCGGATGGTCGATGTGGCCGATAAGCCGATCACCCACCGCCGCGCCGTGGCGACTTGCGTCGTGCGCATGCGGCCCGAGACGCTCGCCATGATCGTCGAGGGTCGCGCGCCCAAGGGCGACGTCCTCGCCACCGCGCGCATCGCGGGTATCATGGCGGCCAAGCGTACCGCCGACCTCATCCCGATGTGCCACCCGCTCGCGATCACGCATGCCGCGGTCGACCTCGAGCCGGTCGAAGCCGGCATCCGCGTAACGGCCACGGTGGATACCGATGGGAAGACGGGCGTCGAGATGGAGGCCCTCACCGCGGCCTCGGTGGCCGGTCTCACGCTCTATGACATGGCGAAAGCGGTCGACCGGGGCATGGTCGTCGACGACCTCAAGCTGCTCTCCAAAGAGGGCGGCGCCTCGGGGACCTGGACCCGCAAGGAGGACTGAATGAACGAGCAGAACGGCGGCGCGCCCCAGGGCGGCGTGGTCGAGTCGGTGAACCTCTCGGAACGCAAGACCGTCCGCAAGACGCCCGGCGCCGAGGGCGTGCTCATCGAGGCGCGAGGATTCGAGGGCGATGCGCACGCGGGTGACTGGCACCGCCAGGTGAGCCTTCTTGCCGCGGAGTCCATCGAGAAGATGGTAGCCAAGGGGCTCGACGTGGGAGCGGGTGATTTCGCCGAGAACATCACGACCCGCGGCATCGACCTGCTCAAGCTCCCGGTCGGCACCGAGATCACCGTGGGCGAGACGCTCCTGCGGATCACCCAGATCGGCAAGGTATGTCACACCAAGTGTGCTATCTATTATCAAGCGGGTGACTGCGTCATGCCGCGCGAGGGGATCTTCGCCGAGGTGCTGCGGGGCGGCGCCGTGAAGGTCGGAGACCGGGTGGAAGTCGAGCGCATGGGAGCCGCGTAGATGGCACTGCTTCGGATCGGCGTGTTGACCTGTTCCGACAGCCGCGCCGCCGGTGAGGCGGAAGACACGTCGGGGAAGGCGATCATCGAGCTCGTGGAAGCGCGCGGCTGGCTTGCCGTGGCGTACCACGTCGTGCCGGACGACGCCGAGGCGATCGCTCGCTCGATCATCGAGATGTCCGACGTCGAAGAGGTGGACATCCTGCTCACGACGGGCGGCACCGGTCTCGGCCCGCGCGATGTGTGTCCCGAGACGACGCTCGCGCACTGCGAACGTCGGGTGCCCGGCATCGCCGAGGCGATCCGCGCCGAGAGCCTCAGGGTGACCGGTCGTGCCATGCTCTCGCGTGGAGAGGCGGGTCAGCGCGGGCGGACGCTCATCGTGAACCTGCCCGGAAGCGAGAAAGCGGTCCGCGAGTCGCTGGCGGTCGTCATCGATCAGCTCGAGCACGCCGTGGACATGATGGCTGGCGGAGGCCATGCCTGACCGATCGCATCCCCTCCCCGACATCGTCTACCTCGACCATGGCGCAACGTCGTGGCCCAAGCCCGACGTCGTCGTAGACACCGTCGTCCGCACCATGATCGAGGCCGGCGGGAACCCGGGGCGCAGCGCGCATCGCATCGCGATGGCGGCCTCACGCGCCATCGTGGAGGCGCGGAGCGCGGTGGCGACGCTGCTTGGCGTTCCCGACTCGCGCAACGTCATCTTCACCAGCGGCTCCACCGCGGGGCTCAACCTGGCCATCAAGGGTCTCCTGGTCCCCGGCGACCGCGTCGTGGTGACCTCCATGGAGCACAACGCGGTGGTGCGGCCGCTCAACCTGCTTGCGACACGGGGCGTCATCGTCGATGTCGTGCGGGCGGATGCGGCCGGCCGGGTCGATCCCGACGACGTGGAGGCGGCGGTCGCCGCTGCGCCCACGCGCGCCGTCATCTGTCAGCATGCGTCCAACGTCTCCGGCACCATCCAGCCCGTCGGCGACCTCGCGGACATCGCGCACGCCGCCGGCGCGCTGCTCATCGTGGACGGCTCTCAGGGTGCGGGGCATCTGCACGTCGACCTCAGCGCGCTCGGCGCCGACGTCTACGCCTGCTCGGGTCACAAGGCGCTTCTCGGCCCGCAGGGCGTCGGCATCCTCTACCTTGCCGAGGGCGTGGAGCCCGAGGAGCTCATCCAGGGAGGGAGCGGCGGTCGCTCCGAGGAGCCCACGCAGCCGAGGCTACGCCCGGACCGCTATGAAGCGGGGACGCTCAACACGCCGGGCATCGCCGGGCTGGGAGCGGCCGTGCGTCTGCTTGCCGAGCAGGGGGCCGAGGTGCGCGCCGCCGAGGTGCGGCTCGCGCGGCGGCTGCACGAGGGACTGCTCGCCATCCGGGGCATGCGCGTGCTGGGGCCCCCGCCGGGCGAGGAGCGCGTCCCGATCGTCTCGGCGGTGCACGACCGCATCGAGCCCGACCGCATCGCCTTCGAGCTCGACCGGGCGTACGGGGTCGCCGTCCGGGCGGGGCTGCACTGCGCCCCGTGGGCGCACGAGACGCTCGGCACGCTCGAGACGGGAGCCGTCCGCTTCGGCGTGGGATGGGGCGTCACGGAGAGCGACGTCGATCGCGCGCTCGAGGCCGTCGCGGAGGTCTGCGGGTGAGCGAGGTCGAGCGTCGGCTCTATCGCGTGTACGGCTTCGAGAGCACGCACGATGCCCTGACCGCCGAGGCCGTCCTGCGCGATGCCGGAGTGGCCACGACGGTCATGCCCACGCCGCGGGAGCTCGGGGAGCTCTGCGGTATCGCGCTGCGGGTGGCCGTCGAGGCAGCGGAGGACGCCGAGATGGCGATGCGCGCTCGTGCCGTGGTGTGGCGCGCGACGATGGAGCTGCTCGACCGCTAGCGTGCGACCGCGGTGGTGCGGTCCGGGTCAGTCGATGATGATGACCGGCGTGCCCACGTCCACGAGTTCGTAGAGCTCCTCGATGTCCCACCGGTGCATGCGAACGCACCCGTGGGATGCGGCGGTGCCGATCGAGTAATCCGCCGAGGTGCCGTGGATACGGATCCCGGGCGCGTTGAGGTTCAGCGCACGCGTGCCGAGCGGGTTGCCCGGCCCCGGCGGGATGTACGCGGGCATGTCCGCCGCCCATGCGGATCCGGGGTTGCCCCATGACGGCATGTACCGCTTGAGCGTGATCTCCCATTCGCCGCGCGGCGTGGGATGCCCCGGCGTGCCGATGGCGACGCTGTACTCCTTGGCGATCGAGCCGCGCTCGTACAGGAAGAGCTTGCGGTCCATGCGCCTCACGAGGATGACGGTGCCGAGGTCGTCCTCGGTCACCTCGGGATCGATGTAGTCGACCGGAAGGTCGAGCCGCTTCACGCCGAGCTCGAGCGCCTCGGCCAGCGCGTCGGTCGTCTTCTCGATGTCCACGACGACGCCGCGCCGGGAGGGCAGCGTCTCCAGCTCGCGGTTCGTGACGCTCATGGTCGCGTCCGCAGCCGGACGCTCGACCTGGGCGGCCACCTGGCGCACCCACCCGGTCAGCCGCTCGGGATCGACGGTGAGACGGGCGGTGACCGTCACGCCGGGCTCGGTGTCCGCGACGTCATGATAGACGCGCAGGGGCAGCGTCGCGTTCGCCTTGGGGGCGAACGCCTCGGCGATCATGCCGTCGACGTCGACGCTGATCATCTCGGCAGCCGGGAGCTCGAACTCCTGGCTCTCGTGGATGATCGAGACGGGAGCGGTGAGCGGCGTGACGATCTGCCGCTCGATGGCGCGCGCTGCCTCGGCGCGGGTCATGCCGCTGACGTCGATGCTCTGGATGACCGTCCCGCCGGGCATGATCTCCCGGCTCTGGTGGTCCGTCGCCACGGCCCAGGCCGTGCCCGCGGAGATGGCGAGCAGGAAGAACGCGGCGAAGCCGGCGAGTATCCGGGTTCTCAGCGACGCTCGATGCATCTGGTGACGACCTCCGTATCGTCGCTGCCATGCGACTTCGGCATATTCTACAATGCGATAAGCGAATGTGAAGCCAGGGGGTGTCATGGAGGGTCCGCAAGCGGACGCCGTCTACCGGGGGAACCTGCCCAAGCTGCTGGACAAGGTCCGGGCCGAGCGCGGGCTCGACCTCGGCCAGTACCGGCCGCGCTATGTCGAGCGTCGCGTGGCCACGCGCCTGCGCAGCCTGAGCCTCCATACCTATCGGCAGTACGCCGAGTACCTCGACGAGCACCCCGAGGAGTACGCGCGCCTCATCGACGCGCTTACCATAAACGTGACGCAGTTCTTCCGGGACCCGACGGTCTACGAGCTGTTCCGCAAAGACATCATCCCGGAGATCGTGCGCACCAAGCTCGCGCGCCACCAGCGCATGATCCGCGTGTGGTCGGCAGGGTGCGCGACCGGTCAGGAGCCGTATTCGCTCGCGATCGCGTTCCTCGACGGCCTCGGCTCGCATCGCGACTCGTTCCTGCTGAGCGTGCAGGGGACGGACATCGACCGCAAGGTGCTCGATGTCGCGAAGGCCGCGACGTATCCCATCGCGCAGATCGACCACATACCCAAGACCGACCGCAAGTACATCGACGTCCTCGGCGACACCTTCCGCGTCCGCCCCGAGGTGACGCGTCATGTTCGATTCCAGTATTTGAACCTGTTCGAAGACACGCCGATACATGTGGTGGACGTGATCTTCTGCCGGAACGTGTTCATCTACTTCAGCCGAGAAGAGCAGGAGCGCATGTTGCAGACGTTCTGGGCGTCGCTCGCGCGCGGCGGCTACCTTGTCCTCGGCCGGAGCGAACGGCTGGCGCCGTCGCTCTCGAGCCGCTTCGAGCTCGTGAGCGGTCGCGAGCGCATCTACCGCAAGCCGCTCAAGGTGTCCTAGCAGGGAGGGTTTGTTAGAGTGGGCGTGAGCGGCCGGAAGGCCGTCACGTGTGCGAGGAGGGGAAGCGGAGCATGGCTGACAGTCAGTACCGCAGCAGCACCATGAAGCGGGGGCTCTCGTTCTGGTTCACGCTGCTCACGTGGGCGACCATCGGGCCGGCCGTCGCGGGCGGTCTGGGCCTCACGGCGATCTTCGCGCTGTGGGTGCTCGAGATCCCGTTCGACAAGCTCGCGTACACGGCGCTGTTCGGTCTGGTCGCGATGATGATCGCGGCCGTGCCGGGACAGCTCTTCTGGCGGACCGCGTTCAAGCGGCGCGTGCTCGAGCCGCTGCGCGACCTCGGGGCGGTCATGGTGACCGCTGGCGAGGGCACGCTCACCGCGCGCGCCGAGATCGTGAACGACGACGAGATCGGCCTGCTTGCCGAGGAGTGCAACCACCTCATCGCGTCGCTCGCCGACATCGCCGGTAACGTCCGTCGCTCAGCCGAGTCGGTCACCAACGCGGCCACGCAGCTGTCGGCGTCCTCCGAGGAGATCAACTCCTCGTCGATGGAGATCTCGTCGTCCGTGCAGCAGATCGCGCACGGCGCCGAGCTGCAGTCGCGCAAGGTCGAGGAGACCTCCTCGGCCATGGAGTCGATCAGCACCAACGTCAACGATGTCGCGCGTCGCGCCGAGGAGGCCAGCAAGACGAGCGAAGAGGCCGCGCGCGCGGCCCTGCTCGGCGAGGAGGCCACGAACGAGGCGATCACCAAGATCGCCGAAGTGCGCGACGCGATCATGACGCTCGCGGAGTCGGTCGAGGTGCTCGGCCGGCGCTCCGAGGAGATCGGCAACATCGTCGACGTCATCACGTCCATCGCCGACCAGACCAACCTGCTCTCGCTCAACGCCGCCATCGAGGCGGCACGCGCGGGCGAGTCCGGCCGCGGGTTCTCAGTGGTGGCCGAGGAGGTCCGTAAGCTCGCGGAGGGCTCGGGCAAGGCCGCCGAGCAGATCGGCGAGCTCATCAAAGACGTGCAGGCCGAGACGGCCAAGGCGCTCAAGTACATGGAGATCGGCAGCCAGGAGGTCGTGAGCGGCACGGAGGTGGTCGGCAGGACCGGCGAGGCGCTCCGGCAGATCACCGAGGCCGTCACGCGCACCGCGACGCTGGCCGAGGAGATCGCGGCGGGCATGGCGAGCCAGGCGGAGCGCACCAACGACGTCGATCGGGCGATGCACGATATCGCCGCCGTCGTCGAGGAGAACGCGGCGTCCGCCGAGGAGACCGCTGCCGCAGCCGAAGAGCAGACGGCGTGCATGCAGGAGATCTCGTCATCGGCGCAGGAGCTTGCGGACATGGCGCGTCGCCTCGAGGACCTCGTGCACCAGTTCCGCATCGACTAGGGGGCACGCGTGGAAGCCAACGCGACTACGGACAGGCGACAGTTCGTCTTGTTCCGGCTCGGCCCGGAGGAGTACGGGCTGCCGATCGAGCGTGTCCAGAGCATCATCCGCTATGAGGACCCGACGCCGGTCCCGCACGCACCCGCGGGGATCGAAGGCGTGATCAACCTGCGTGGTCAGGTCATCCCGGTGATCGATCTGGCGATGCGGCTGCTCGGCACGCCCTTCACGCCCACGCCCACCGCGCGCATCATCGTGGCCGAGGGCGACGCGGGGCTCATCGGTGTGGCGGTGGACTCGGCAAGCGAGGTGGTCTCCATCCCCGTCTCCGAGATCCGACCCGCGCCGGACACGGCGCTGACCGCCGAGACGGCCGATGCGTTCGAAGGCGTCGCCAGCCAGGACGACCGGCTCGTGATACTGCTCGATCCCGAGCGTGCCCTGCCTCGACCCGGATTCCGAGTACCCGCCGACGCCGCCGAGGAGGAAGCCGATGTCTAAGACGATCCTCGTCGTGGACGACGCGGCATTCATGCGCATGATGATCCGCGACATCCTGTCGAAGGAAGGCTACGTCATCCATGAGGCGGTGAACGGGCGCGACGCGATCGAGAAGTACACCGAGGTCCACCCGGACCTCGTGACCATGGACATCACGATGCCCGAGATGGGCGGCATCGAGGCGCTGCGGGCGATCCGTGACAAGGACCCCGCGGCGCGGGTGCTCATGGTCTCGGCCATGGGGCAGCAGAAGATGATCGTGGAGGCCCTCGAGTCCGGCGCGATGGACTTCCTCGTCAAGCCGTTCCAGCCCACCAAGGTGTTGGAGACGGTCAAGAAGTGCCTCCAGTCGATGCCGCGCGTCTGAGACGCCGATGCGCACTACGATCAAAGTCCTGATCGTCGATGACTCGGCGCTCATCCGCCAGATGCTCGCGCGCGCGCTGTCGGTCGATCCCAAGATCGAGATCGTAGGGACCGCCAAAGACGGCGTCGAAGCGATCCAGAAGGCAGGGGAGCTCGACCCCGACGTCATCACCCTTGACATCGAGATGCCCGAACTGACGGGTCTCGAGGCGCTGCCGCACCTCATCAAGGGCACGTCCGCCCGCGTCGTGATGTTGAGCTCGGTCGATGATCCGGACACGACGTACCAGGCGCTCTCGCTCGGCGCCGTGGACTTCATCGTGAAGCCCAAGGCGGGCTTTGCGACATCCCTGACCGAGCTCTCCGACCACCTCCTCAAGAAGATCAAGACCGCGTACCGGATCCCGCCCGAGCGGCGTGTAGCAGGCGCGGGCGACGACTCGCCGACGCAGCTGCAGCGCCTGCTCTCGGAAGCGCCGGAACAGGAGTCGGTGCCGACGGCCCGGGCTGTCGAGCTCGCCAAGGTGGTCGCGATCGCCGCGTCGACCGGCGGGCCGCCCGCGCTCGAGCTGGTCTTCTCGGGGCTGCGCTCCAACCTCCCCGCGGCGTTCCTGATCGTCCAGCACCTGCCATCGGGCTTCACCAGCTCGCTCGCGCGCCGGCTGACCAAGGTCACCGACATCCGGGTGCATGAGGGGCGGGAAGGGGCGGTCCTGCGTCCCGGTGAGGCGTACATCGCCCCCCACGGCGTCCACATGCACATCTCCGGCCGCAAGCTCCCCAGGATCCGGCTCAAGGAGGGGCCGCTGATCCACGGCGTGCGACCCGCCGCCGACCCGCTGTTCGAGAGCGTGGCCCAGGAGTTCGGCGAGAGCTCCATCGGCGTCGTCCTCACCGGCATGGGATCGGACGGCGCATCGGGGCTCAAGCAGATGTTCGAGACGGGGGGCGCCACGATCGTGCAGGACGAGGCGACGAGCACCGTCTGGGGTATGCCCAAGGCGGCGGCGCGCATCGGTGCCGCTTCACGCATCGTCCCGCTCGGGCAGGTGGCGACCGAGATCCGCCGAGCCATACGTGAGGAGGCCTGAGTCGTGAGCGACGACATGTCGGCCTACAAAGACGTGTTCCTCTCAGAGAGCGCCGAGTACATCCAGTCGATCACCGACGGGTTGCTGGCGCTCGAGTCCGACCCCCATGACCTCGAGCCCGTCGAGACGGTCTTCCGCGGCGCCCACAGCCTGAAGGGCATGTCCGCGGCGATGGGCTATGAGCGCACCGCCGAGCTGACCCACAAGATGGAGAGCCTGATGGATACCGTCAGGCAGCGGGTCCAGCCGGTCGACTCGTCGCTCATCGACCTCATGTTGCGTGCCGTCGATGCCGTCAAGGAGCTCATCGCCGATGAGTCGGAAGGCGGCGCGGCCGTGGACGTCGCCGACGTGGTCGAGCAGCTCGTCGCCCGCGCGTCCGCGCCGACACCGCGGGACCCGTCCGCCTCCGTGGGGCAGCCGGCGGCTCCCGGACGGGCTGCGGGTGCGCACGATGAGGGTCTCGCGTACGTGGTCACCATCGAGCTTGCCGAGGAGTGCGTCCTCAAGTCCGTTCGCGCGTACATGGCGATCAAGCGTCTCGGCCACATGGGCACGGTGGTGGAGACGCGGCCGAGCGCCCGTGAGATCGAGGACGAGCAGTTCGATCGCTCCTTCGAGGTCGTCCTCCAGACCCATGAGTCGCCCGAGGCGGTGGAGAAGGCGGTCGGCGCCGTCAGCGAGGTCGAGTCGGTGAAGGTCGCCGAGATGGAGGTCTCCGGCTCGCCGGCGTCTGCCGAGGAGACCCCGGCGCAGGCGAGCGTTCGCAAGGCCGTGCCCAAGCTGGCCGAGACGCAGACGGTTCGCATCTCGATCGGCCATCTCGACAACATGGTCAACCTCGTCGGCGAGCTCGTGATCATCCGCTCCCGCCTTGAGCGGATCGCGCGTGACATGGCGTCATCCGATCTCGCCGAGACGCTCTCGGCGCTCGAGCAGGTAAGCGGTGAGCTGCAGCACGAGGTCATGCAGACGCGCATGGTGCCCGTGGGGAACATCTTCAACCGCTTCCCCCGCATGGTGCGCGACCTCGCGCGCGATCTCGGCAAGGATGTGGGTTTCGAGATGCAGGGCCTCGATATCGAGCTCGATCGCACCGTGCTCGACGAGATCGGCGACCCCATCGTCCACCTGCTGCGCAACGCGATCGACCACGGCATCGAGGACCCGGCGACGCGCGAGGCGAGCGGGAAGGCGCCACGCGGCTGCGTGCGCCTCTCGGCCATGCGCGAGCGCGACCAGGTCCGTATCGTCGTCTCTGATGACGGCAAGGGCATGGACGCCGACACCATATTCAGCAAGGCCGTGGAGCGCGGCATCTGTACCGCCGATGAGCGTCAGGGCCTCTCGGAGTCGGACATCTTCATGTTCACGTGCGCACCGGGGTTCTCCACCGCCGCATCGGCGACCAAGGTGTCGGGTCGCGGTGTCGGGATGGACGTCGTGAAGGGCAAGATCGAGTACCTCGGCGGCACGCTCACGATCCGATCGACGCCCGGCGAGGGGACCGAGATGTGGCTGACCCTGCCGCTCACCCTCGCCATCATCCAGGCGCTCCTGGTCTCCAGCGGCGAGCAGGTGTTCGCGCTGCCGCTGTCCGCCGTGTCGGAGGTCCTCGACCTGAGCGAGGTGCGGATCAAGACCGTCGACGGCAACCCGGTCGTCGTCCTGCGTGACGGCGCCGTCGCGCCGCTCGACCGCCTCGACGTGCTCGTCGGCGAGCCGGACGCGGAACATGGCGTGCCCGGCGCCGAGGACCAGGTCGTGCTCATGGAGATCGGGGAAGACGTCCGGGCGCTGGCGGTGCGCGAGCTCCTCGGCAGACAGGAGATCGTCATCAAGCCGCTGTCGCCCCTGTTCAAGACCCTCGGCGGCCTGGGAGGAGCGACCGTGCTCGGCGACGGACGCGTCGCGCTCATCCTCGACCCCCGGACGCTGTTCACGATGGGAAGGTGACCCCCATGCGACCCGACGAGCTCTCCGCGCTCCAGGTAGACGCCTTGCGTGAGGTCGGCAGCATCGGTGCCGGGCACGCCGCCACCGCGCTGTCACAACTCGTTGGCAAGCCGGTCGACATCGACGTGCCCCGGATCGAGCTCCTGCCGGTGAGCGACGTCCCGCACGTGTTCGGCGGTCCCGAGCGGCTCGTCGGCGCCGTCCACGCGCGGCTCCTCGGGGACATCGGGGGCAGCGTCGTCTTCATCTCGGACCGCGAAGCGCTTCTCGGCCTGGTGGACCTCCTGCGCAGCAAGGAGCCCGGCAGCTCGAAGGCGCTCGACCATGACCGAGAGGGGCTCGCCGTCCACACGGCGACGATCCTGATCTCGGCGTATCTCGCCGCCGTGGCGCGCATGGCCGACCTGAACCTGCTGCCGTCCCAGCCGTCGTTCGCGTTCGACATGATGGGCGCGATCCTGGAGGTGGTCACCGCCGAGGTAGGACTGAAGGTCGATGTGGCGCTGCTCGTGCTCACGCGCTTCAAGGTGGAGGACGAGACGACGGATGCGGCGCTGTTCTTCCTGCCGGATCCGGACAGTCTCGAGATCATCCTTGGTCGCCTTGGGATCGTCTGAGTCGATGATCGACAGCGCCAACAACGGGATGGCGGGCTTCGACATCGTCCGACCCGGCCTGATCATGGTCGCGACGGGCGAATATGCCATAGCCAGGCACCCCGAGGTGCTCAGCACGGCGGCGCTCGGTTCGTGCGTCGGGATCACCATCTGGGACCCGTTCCGCCATGTCGGCGGCATGGCCCACGTGATGATGCCGACGCCATCCGATACGGCGGTCAAGGGGAACGTGAGCCGATTCGCTTCGATCGCGGTCCCCGAGATGGTGGAGCGACTGTCCACGGGCGGAGCGAGACACCGGCTCGTCGCCAAGTTGTGCGGAGGCTCGGCGATGTTCAAGGGCGACTCGAAGCTCGCGAGCATCGGGGAGCGCAACGTCGAGGAAGCGCGTCACCAGCTTGCACTGTTGCGCGTGCCGGTTGTGGCCGAAGATACAGGTGGAAGCCACGCGCGCACCATCGAGCTGCGGCTCGACACTGGTATCGTGGTTGTGCGTAGCTACGCGTACGGCATCCGGGAGATCTGACCGGGCCCGAAGGAAGGCCGACGATGGAGGAGATGGCCGCATCGGTCGCCACGGCGGCGAGCCGATCCGGACAGGTGCATATCGCGATCGCGGGAGGTGGCCTACGGGCGACCTCCGTGCTCCGCCTGCTCGGCGACATCGAGCACCTCTCCGTCGTCGCGGTCTACGACGCCTCCCGCGCCGCACCGGCCGTCCGGCTCGCCGACGACCTCGGCATCTTCACCACCTCGGAGCTCTCAGAGCTCTCGCAGATACCCGAGCTCGACCTGATCCTCGACATGTCCGAGGAGCCCTCGGTCCGTCAGGCGCTCGAGGCGCAGCCCCCTGCCAACGTCGAGATCGTGGCCGGGTGCGGCGCCGAGCTCGTCTGGGACCTGCTCGTCGCCAAGAAGCGCAGCGAGGAGCAGGAGAAGATATTCGTCGAGCTCCAGGTCGCGTATGACAAGATCCGCAGCCACGAGCGGCGACTCCAGTCGAGCAAGGAGGCGCTCGAGCAGGCCAACGACGAGCTCGAGAGCCGTCTGGCCGAGATCTTCTTCACGCATGAGTTCTTCAAGGCGCTCACGAGCTACTCGTCGGTGGACGACGTGGCGAGCCTCATCGTCGACGGCGCCAACGGCATCCTCGGCGCGGAGATCTCCGCCGTCTACCTGTTCGCCCAGGAGGACTGGACGCTGCGGTTGCGCGCGAGCCAGGGCCGGCCCGAGGAGGCGTTCCGGGCTGTCGTGCCGGTCTCGGAGACGTTGCTCGGCATGGCGTTCCGCGACGGCTTCGCGCAGGAGGCCGACGTCCCCTTCGGCGCCGAGTCGGCACGATGGTACACGGCCTCCGAGGAGATCCGCTCCCAGGTGGCGCTGCCACTGCGCTCCGGCGAGTCGATCATCGGCGTCCTGCTGATCGCCTCGGCGACCTACCGCGAACTGACCTCCGCCGAGAAGGAGCGTCTGCAGGTCATCGGCAACCAGTCGTCGCTCGCGCTGCAGAACGCGCTGCTCCACGAAGAGCTCGAACGGCTGTCGGTGACCGACCGTCTGACCGAGCTCTACAACCACGGCTACCTGCAGCAGCGTCTGGAGGAGGAGTTCGAGCGGGCCGCGCGGTTCGGGCACACGCTGTCGCTGATCATGCTCGACATCGATGACTTCAAGCAGTACAACGACCGCTACGGCCACCCCAAGGGGGACAAGGTCCTGCAGGCGGTGAGCTCCATCATCCGGCAGAACCTCCGCGAGATCGACGTGGCGGCCCGGTACGGTGGCGAGGAGTTCGTGGTGGTGCTCCCTGAGACCGATGTCGCCGGAGCGCTCGCCGTCGCCGAACGCATCCGCAAGAGCATGTCGCAGCACCCCTTCCCGTCACATGAAGGCGCCGGGCCGGTGACCCAGACGATCTCCCTCGGCGTGGCGACCTATCCCATCCACGCCACCACGCCATCCCGGCTGATCGAGACTGCCGACAAGGCTATGTACGAGGCCAAGCGCTTCGGCAAGAACCAGGTCACGGTCGCCAGCTAGCGAGCCACCCGCAGTGGTACGATGATTCCGGAAAGACGGGACTCATCGGACGCCGCTGCGGGGACGGAGGACGGTGTGAGTCTGGCCCGCGCGTTGGAGCGACTCTCTGCCGACAGCGCTACCGAGCTGGCGCTGCGTGACGTCCTCGTCCTCTTCTCCCGGCATGCGGATGAGTGGTTGACCGCCGAGGAGGTCGCCCGCAAGACCGGTCACGGCGGTGCCGCCATCGCTCCGCTGCTCGACGTGCTCGCCCGTTCGTACGTGCTAGACTTCGACGACGATGCGCCGCGGTACCGCTTCGGCGGCGACGTCGTCGTCTCCCTGGAGATCGACTCGTTCGTCCGGCACGTGCGTGCCCATCGGGAACATATGGAGACGAACGTCGCGAAGTACCGGCAGCGGTTCGGCTCGTAGCTTCGGAGTGTGACTCGTGCTCAAGCCCATCAAGCGGGGCGATCGAGGCCCCGCCGTCGAGGACATCCAGAAACGCCTGCTCGCTCTCGGCCATGACCTGGGGCGCACCGGCGTCGACGGCGTCTTCCTCGGCGCCACCTACGACGCGGTCCGTCGTTTCCAGACCGAGCACGGACTCTCGGAAGACGGGGAAGTGGGGCAGGAGACGTGGTCGGCGCTCGTGGATGCGACGTTCCGTCTCGGCGACCGCCTGCTCTACCTGAAGTACCCGTACCTGCACGGGGCGGATGTCCGCGTGCTCCAGGGCGCGCTCAACGCGCTCGGCTTCGCGTGCGGCGAGCCCGACGGCATCTTCGGGGCGTACACCGAGCGTGCCGTGCGGGAGTTCCAGGCGAACATCGCGCAGCCGGCGGACGGCATCGCGGGTGACGAGACCGTTCGGGCGCTACAGCACCTGCGGCACGTCTGGCAGGACAAGGACCCGACCGCGCCGGTTGCGCTGCGCGTGGCGCCGGCGCGCGCTGCCGAGACGCTCGCGCGCATCCCCGTGGGCGTCGTGGCCCTCGATGAGACGACCGCCGATGTCGCGGAGCGCATCGCGAACCTCGCGTTCGCGACCGAACCGAGCGCGAAGGTCTCGGTGGGTTCGCCTGCCGAGAACGGCGTCACGCTCTACCTCGCCCCGGGCCCCGCCCGCGACTTCCGCCCCGAGCTCCCGCGCATCGCCACCGGCGGTGGCCCCGCGGCGACCGAGCCCCGTGTGCTCACCGCGCTGGCGACCGGGTCAGCCGAGGTCGTCATCGACCTCGAGGGGCTGTCGGCGCGCTCGGAGCCCGACCTGCAACGCCTGGCGGTGGCCGTGCTCGACGCGGTGTGCGCCGCGCTGTCGCGGGATGGCGCCGCTGTGTTAGGATAGGGCGGTTCTGTCCCCTCGGCGCACCGCCGTGAAGGAGGAGTGCGTGCAGAAGAGCTGGACCACACGCATCGCAGCCGCCGTCGCGGCGCTCACGCTCGCGCTCTCGATCCCCGGCGCCGCACTCGGCGCACCCATCGACACGAAGCGCGCTGAAGCTGCTCGCGTCAAGGAGCAGGTGGACGAGCTCGACATGCAGGTCGAGATCGCCGCCGAGGACTACAACGAAGCCAACGCCGCGTACCAGGCGGTCAGCAAGCAGGTGGCCGAGAGCGAGGCGCGTCTCGCCGAACTCACGGCTCGCCAGGAGACCCTCCAGAACCATCTCGACGTCCGCGTCGAGGGCATGTACCGGACCGGCCCGCTCGGCTTCCTCGAGATCCTCTTCAGCACCGCGTCCTTCGAGGAGTTCGCGACGACCTGGGACCTCCTGAACGACATGAACGAGCGCGACGCGACCACGGTCGCCGAGCTCAAGCGGCTGCGCATCGAGGTCGAGGCGACGCAGGCGCAGCTGCGGGAGCAGCAGGCCGAGGCCAAGGCGCAACGCGATGTCATGGCGAAGCGCAAGGCTGAGATCCAGGCCAAGCTCGACGAGCGCCAGCGCAAGCTCAGCGGACTGGAGTCCGAGATCGCGGCGCTCAAGGCTGCCGAGGAGGCGGCTCGCCGCGCGGCTTACCGCGCTCCTGCGGGCGACTACGGGACGCCTTCGGGCGCCGCACACGGCGATGTCGTCGCGATCGCCAAGTCCAAACTGGGCGCGCCGTACCGCTGGGGCGCAGCGGGTCCGAACGCTTTCGATTGCAGCGGGTTCACCATGTGGGTGTACGGGCAGATCGGCATCTCGCTGCCGCACAGCTCCCGGGCGCAGATCGGCGTCGGCGAGCGCGTCAGCCGCGCGAACCTGCAACCCGGCGACCTCGTCTTCTTCGGTCTGAGCCGGATCCACCACGTCGGCATCTACGTCGGCGGCGGCATGTATATCCACGCGCCGCATACGGGCGATGTCGTGAAGATATCGAGCCTGAACCGCAGCGACTACGCGGGGGCCTGCCGGCCCTAGACAGGGCTCGCGCCGCACGGCATCCTGAGTCCGGGGAGGGGCTCTCGTGAAGTGGGGGAAGGATGGCTGCCGGACGCCTCTGGGCGCCGCTGTCCTCAGCTGACTACCGGAAGCTGTGGTTGGGGCAGCTTGTCTCGGTCATCGGAGACAAGGTCAATCAGATCGCGCTCGGCATCCTGGTATACCAGGTCACGGGCTCGATGCTTCAGATGGGCGTGATGCTCGCGGTCTCGACGCTGCCGGCCGCACTGTTCGGCCTGGTCGCCGGCGCGTTCGTCGATCGTTGGGACCGTCGTCGCACCATGATCATCGCCGACGTCCTGCGTGCCGGGCTCGTGCTGCTCGTGCCCGTGGTGGCCGAGGTCAGCATCGGTGCGGCGTATGTCGTCGCCTTCGCTGTAGCGACCGTGTCCCTGTTCTTCGAGCCCGCTAAACTCTCCCTGATCCCTGACGTGGTCGGCGAAGAGCAGCTCATGGCGGCGAACTCGCTCGACAACGCGACCATGTCGGTAGCCGAGCTTGTCGGCCTGGCGTTCGCCGGAGGGCTGGTCGCCGCCGTCGGCTACCGGGTGGCCTTCTACTTCGATGCCGCGACGTATGGGGTGTCGGCCGCGTTCGTGCTGGCGATACGGCACCGTACCGTGCTTCCGCCGCTCGGGGAACGTGTGTCGAGCATCTGGGCGGATGTCCGGCGTGGGCTTGCGCACATCCGTGACGTTCCCGTGCTCAGGGAGCTCCTCACCGTCTACTCTGTGGCTTCGGTCGGGGTCACGGCATCCATCACCGTGATGTACCTGCTGGCGCTCGACCGCTTTCGGGCCGGCGCGGCTGGCCTCGCCGCGCTCGATGCGGCGGTCACCGTCGGGCTTCTGCTCGGCAGTGTGAGCGTCGGACGGACCGGAGCGGACGGCAGCGGGCGCAAGTTCCTCTTCGGCCTCGCGGCGTTCGCACTCGTGTTCGGCGCTACCGCGCTCGCGCCGGGGATCGTCGTCGCTATGGCGTTGCTGCTGGTCGCAGGCATCGCCAACATGTGGTTCATGGTGCCGAGCGTGACGCTGCTCCAGCGGGCGTCGCAGGGCGAGCTGCGGGGGCGCGTCTTCGCCGCGAAGGCGATGATCACGCGCATCGCCGGCGTCATCGGCTTCCTCGGCGCGGGCTACGCAGCCGAGCGGCTCGGCCTCGTCCCTACCATCGGCGCATTCGCGCTGCTGGTGCTCGCGAGCGCGCTCGCCGGGCTCGCCCGTCCCGCCCTGCGTGGGGCGTGACGCGCGCCCTACCGTGCGCGCGGTGCGGTGCGGTATCCTAGGCTGGTGCGCACGCGACGAGTCGTGACGGGTGGGGAATATGGCGGACATCGACGGCCTGCTCAAGCTCATGGCGGAACGGGGAAGCTCGGACCTCCACCTCAAGGTCGGCAGCCCCCCGGCGATCAGGCTCAACGGCAAGCTCGTCGTTCTGCGCGAGCTGCCCACGCTCACCCCTGAGGCCACCAAGAAGCTTGCCACCGGCATGATGGACGAGCGCCAACACCAGTCCTTCATCAATCACCGCGAGGTCGATTTCGCGTACTCGGTCTCCGGCATCGGTCGATTTCGAGTCAACGTTTTCCACCAGCGGGGGAGCGTCGGTCTGACGCTGCGGCGGGTCTCGACGGACCGGGCCTCGATCGAGGACCTCGGGCTACCGCCGGTCGTCAGGCGGCTGGCCGATGAGCCGCGCGGTCTGGTGCTCGTGACCGGCACGGCCGGCTCAGGCAAGACCACCACGCTCGCCGCCATGATCGATCACATCAACCACACGCGTGAGGGGCACATCGTCACGATCGAGGACCCGATCGAGGTCCTCCACCAGGACGTGAAGTGCATCATCAACCAGCGGGAGATCGGGATCGACACGGAGAGCTACGCCGACGCGCTGCGCCACGTCGTGCGCCAGGACCCCGATGTCGTGCTCATCGGTGAGATGCGCGACCACGAGACCGTCTCGGCGGCGCTCACCGCGGCCGAGATCGGCAACCTCGTACTCTCGACGCTGCATACGATCGACGCGACCGAGACGGTGAACCGCATCATCGACTTCTTCCCGCCCTACCAGCAGAAGCAGGTCCGCCTGATGCTGGCGTCGACGCTCAAGGGCATCGTATCGCTACGACTGATCCCGTCGATCAACGGCGGGCTCGTCCCGGCCGTCGAGGTGCTCGTGATGACCGGCACCGTGCGCGAGTACATCATCGACCCCGAGAAGACGTACATGATCCGCGACGCCATGGAAGATGGCGAGTACTACGGGATGCAGACGTTCGATCAGAGCCTGCTCACCCTGTACCAGCGCGGCCTGATCACCATGGACGACGCCACCGCGATGGCCGCCAACGCGCACGACTTCAAGATCAAGGTGCGCCAGCTCGGCGTCTCAGCGGAACAGGCTGCCGAGACAGGCATCTACTAGCGCCCGGGTCTGCGAGCGCTCAGAGCCACTTTCCGAGCAGCTTGTTGACCTCGGCGGGCATCTGCCCCAGGCCGCCCATGAACTGCTTGAGGTACGAGTTCTCCATGAGCAGCTTCATCGTGATCATGTAGTAGTCGCGCTTGAACGGCGTCATCGTGGGTACCCGCTTGAGCTTGCCCATGTAGAAGCGGCGGTAGCAGTCGATCACCATCGTCATCAACTCGTCCACTTCCATGGTCTTGGGCTTCACGACCGGCGCCACGAGGTTGTAGTCCTCGTAGTCGTGGCTGACGATGTGCGGCTTGAGGTCGTCGTACATGTCCGCGTACGGCCAGGGTGCGATGGTCAGGAAGAACGCGAGGTCGGGGTCGTAGTGCTGCGCGAGCTCGAACGTGGCCTCGATGATCTCGGGCGTGTCATCCGGCAGGCCGAGCACCAGGCTCGTCTCGGAGATCATGTCATTGGAGTTGATGAGGTCGATGGCGCGCTTGCCCATCTGCACCTCGGTGTTCTTCTTGAACAGGTCGAGCGTCGCCTGGTCCGTCCGCTCGACGCCGACGTAGATGTGGTTGACCCCCGCCTGCTTGTAGCGATCGATGATGGCTTCGTCGCGCAGCACGTCGTCCACGCGCGTCTCCATGAGGATGTGCATCCCCACTTCGCGCTCGATGAGCAGGTCGAGTATGCGCTCCCAGCGCGCCTGGTCGAGGGTCGGGGTCTCGTCCGAGAACATGACGACGCCCACGCCGTATCGGTCTCGCAGCATCTCGAGCTCGGCGATCAGGTCCTCGGGAGAACGGCTCCGCCATGTCCTTCGCCAGAACGCCTGCTGGCTGCAGAACGTGCATGCCTGATCGCACCCGCGCGAGGTCGACACGGTCGCGAGGTGCGAATCCGGGAGCGGGTAGAACTTGTAGATGTCCCAGTCGACGAGGTCCCAGGCGGTCGGGAGCCCGTCCAGCTCGGTCATGAACGGCCGCGCCGGCGTCGCGACGACACCGCCATCGCGGCTGAACGCGATGCCGGGCACCTTGGCGGGGTCGTCCCCGGCGTTCAGGCACGTCATCAGCTCCGGCGCGGTGCGCTCGCCCTCTCCGCGGAGCACGTAGTCGACGGCGTGCCCATCCCGTGTCAGGACCTCCTCGTACATGAAATGCGCATGTACGCCGCCGATGCCGGTCACGACTCCGGGCAGGTGTGCCTTGGCGACCTCGAGGAGGCGGACGGCGGCGGGATACGATGATGTGTACGCGGTGGTGAGCACGGCGTCAGGACGCATCTGCTCGAGCTCGCGTCCGATACGGTCGAGGTCGTGGTCGAGGATCATCGCGTCGTAGATGACCGGCTCGAAGCCGGCCTCGCGAAGCGCGCCCGCTATGTAGACGAATGCGACGTTCGGCCAGGTCCCGGCCGTCTCCACGACGCCACTGTGGTACGGCGGAGTCACCAGTGCTATGCGACGTATCATCGGCGTTGGTCCTTCGAGGGAGGGTCGTATGATGAGGCAACGATAGGCCTGCGGGGTCGTCGCAGGCGGCATGGAGATTCTATCATGGCCGTATCGCTTCCCGGGCGGACCACGTTATAGAAGGTGAACAGCATGCACGGGGGACCGTGTGACTGAGCGGCACGTTGACAAGCTGGTGGCCAGGGCGGCCGCGGGCGATGCGAAGGCGTTCGGCCGGCTCTATGATCTCTACGCGGAGCGGGTGTACGCGTTCGTTCGCGGCCGGGTCGGCGACGTCCACGAGGCCGAGGACCTCACCGCGACCGTCTTCGTGAAGGCGTGGGAGGCGATCGGGTCGTACCGCGTGCGCGGTCTGCCGTTCGGCGCCTGGCTCTTCCGGATCGCGCGGAACGCGATCATCGACGCGTATCGCCGGTCCGCGCGCACGCAGGAGGTGCCGGTGGAGGAGCTCGGCGATGCGACCGATGAGCAACCGCTGGACGAGGCGGTGATCGCCCGTGTGGACGCGGAAGTCGTGCGGGATGCGCTCGCGCGCCTGACCGAAGAGCAGCAGTCCGTCATCCAGCTGCGGTTCGTGTGGGACATGAGCATCGCGGAGACGGCTGTGGCGCTCGGCAAGAGCGAGGGCGCGATCAAGGCCATGCAGCACCGGGCGCTGCGCGCGATGGCGCGGCACCTGTCAGAAGGTGAGAGGGAATGAGCGAACGGGATCGCTACGAGGGACTGTCCGAGTCCGAGCGTGCGCTGGCCGAGACGGTCGCACGCGCGTCGGTCGACCTCGATGACGTGTCCAGACAGAGGATCCGCCGCCACGTGATGGCGAGGGTCGGCGGCGCCGGTGCGCCCGCCTGGGCGCGCCGCACGTTCCAGCGCGCCGCCGCGGTCGCGGCGATCACGACGACGCTCGTGAGCGGAGCGTCCTACGCTGCGGCCGTCTCCCTGCCCGGCGATGCGCTCTACGACGTGAAGACGCTCTCGGAAGACGTCGCGCTCGCGGTGCTGCCCGAGGGCGACCTGCGCGACGGTGTCCGGGAGCGTATCGCCGCCCGCAGGGCGTCGGAGGTCCGCGCGCTCGTGGCCGAGGGTGCCGATCCCGTGCTCATCGAGGAAGCGGTGCGCGCCTTCGAGTCCGCTGCGCAGCGCGCATGGCAGGAGACGGCCGGGCGCTCCGGCGTCCTGCAGATGACCGCCTCCGGCCGACGGGTCATGAGCGCGATCGACGACATCCCTGAGCCGCTGCGCGAGCGCCTGCAGGCTGCGCTACGCGCCGAGGAGGACACGGCGAGCGCCGGTGGAGCCGGCGGCACCAACGAGGCCGGCCCGGGCACGGGCGGGACCGACGACTCCGGCGGCACCGACGCTTCTTCCGATGACCGTCCCGGGCCGGGTCCCGGACCCGGTGGCGGGCCTGACGGCAACGGTAGCGGCACGATGCAGCCGGACGGATCCTCGGGACGACAGTAGCCACCCGTATCCTCGAGCCGCGCCGATGCGTTTCTCCCCGTGAACGCCGGTCGACCGACCGGCACATGCAGGGTGACCGATCCCCTCGGGAGGTGCGGGGCGCATGAAGAAGACCCTCGTGATACTCATGGTGGCAGCGCTCGTGTTCGCGCTCGCCGTGCCCGGGCTTGCGTACGCGGGTTCGCAGCAGCAGGGCCCGGCTGATGATGCCGATTCGCGTGTACGGGCCGAGAAGGCCACGGGCGCCGACTCCGAACCGGCCAACGAGGACGCCGACGCGACGCGAGAGCGTACGCAGACGCGGCTTCGTACGGAGGACGGCGACTGTGAGGACGACCAGCTGCGTGCGCGGATCCGCGACATGTTGATGCTCAAGGCGCCCGACAACGACCAGACGCGCGCGTGGGAACGCAACGCCGATGCCGCCCAGGACGTCGTCGACGTGCCGGACGGCTCAGAGGACGAGAGCCAGACGGCCGGGGACGACGGTACCGGTGATGAGGGCATCGTCGAAGACGTGGCCTCGGGCGTGAAGTGGATCGTCGAGCAGGTGCTCGCTTTCCTCGGCCTGGCCTGACCCCAGCATTCCGGCCTGCCGAGGCACGGGCGGGGCGAGACGTCGCCCCGCCCTTTCTCATGTCCTGGATGCCCTGCGGATCACGATGAACGCGATGAGCGCTGCGCCCACGATCGCGCCGGCGGTGTCGATCAGCCAGTCGGCGGGATCGGGGTAGCGACCCGGCACGAAGGACTGGTGGAACTCGTCAGTCACGCCGTACGCCGATGCCAGCAGCACGGCGAGCACAAGCCGGCGCGGCAGCTCCGGGTCGCGCATCGCGGCCGCGATCAACGCGGCCAGCACGAGGTAGAGGACGAAGTGGCCGAGCGGGCCGAAGCGACCGGGCACGTTGGATCCCGGCACGCTGGAGAGCGCGTAGATGACGCCGGCCCATGCCGCTACCGGTAACCATCGAAGCATCGTACGCATCCATGCCTCCGTGTCGTCTCGGTCGGGTGCCGAGTCTACCAGAACCCGGCGCGTCCGCTCTTGACGACGACCGGGCGCCATGAGAACGTCACCTGACCGTCGTGAGGGGGTCTGGTTGAACCGTCGTCCCGCGCTCGTCGCAGTCGTCGTTTCCGCAGCGTGTTTCGGGACGCTGGCCGTCCTCGCGCCGCTCGCGTACGCAGAAGGCGCGCGACCGCTGCCCCTGCTCGCCTGGCGGTTCGCTCTCGTCACGCTGCTCATGGCCGGCTATCAGATGCTGCGAGACCCGGCCAAGCTGCTGGCCGGTCGAGCCGACGCGCCATCCTACGTGCTCATGTCGTTCACCGGCTACGGTGCAGCGTCCCTGTGCTTCTTCTTCGCTCTTGAGCATGCCAGCGCCTCGGTCGTCGCGGTGCTGCTCTACACGTATCCCGCGATCGTCTCGGTCCTGAGCTCGGTGTTTCTCAAGGAGCGCTTCACCGCGCAGCGGGCGCTCGCGATCATCCTCACCTTCGTCGGGTGCGCGCTGGTGGTCGGGCTCTTCTCGGAACACGTCTCCGTCGACCTCACGGGCCTGCTGCTCGGTCTCGGGGCGGCGCTCGGCTACTCGACGTTCAACATGCTGTCGCATCGCGTCATGGAACGTCAGCCGCGTGCGGTCGTCATGACCTACACGTTCGGCTTCTCGGCCGTCGCGATGACGCTGGCGTCCGTGGCGACGGGGGAGTCGCTCCTGCCCGCCGCGTGGACACCGGGGACCTGGGCACTGCTGATCGCGATCGTCCTCATCCCGACGTTCGCGGCGATCGTCCTGTACCTGCAGGGGATCCGCGCGCTCGGTCCATCCCAGGCCGCCATCGTCTCCACCACCGAGCCGCTCTTCACCATCGTCCTCGCGGCGATCGTCCTCGGGGAGCGTCTCGCGCCCGTGCAGCTGCTCGGGGCGGCGCTCGTCGTGGGCGGCGTTCTGGCCGCCGAGTGGCGCCGCAAGGGCCTCGTGCCGGACGAGTTTGCGCCGGTCTAGCCCACAAGAACGAACACGCCTCCGAGAAGCCATCCGGCGACGACGACGAGCGCCTGCGCACCGAACGAGAACGCGACGAGGGTGCGCGCCCCGCGGTCGTCGACACCGGCGCCGCGCAGCGTCTCGTGCATGAGGTACGCGGAGAGCAGGAACGCAACGACGCGGAGTGCGGGCGTCGACGCGATCAGGTACGGCGCGAGTGCCGCCACGCTCGCGGCGAGCAGCGTGCGGCGTCCGGCGAGGTCGCGTCCCACGTAGCTGACGATCGCGATGCGCGCCGCCGCCCAGAGCGCGACCCCGAGCCACGCTCCCGCCGAGACGCTCAGCGGGGTCCCGCCGACGCGCTCCACCGCTCCCGCGATGAGCGCCCCGGCGATGAACGCCCTCAGCCCGAAGGCGGCGAGGCGTCCGCGCTCGGCAGCGTCGGCAGCCTCGAAGGTCGCGCGCGGGGCGCGGGCGAATGCGAGCAGCAGTCGCGGGCGGGGTCGGTACGACAGCGCGCCCGTGATCCGCCGGGCGGTATCCGCGACGAGCCCGAACGCGCGTGTGAGCAGCAGGCGCCAGGTGAGGAACAGCGCGGCGACCGCTCCGCGCACGGCGCTGACGAAACCGGCTTCACGACCCTCTGGCGGTACGCCGCGTGCTAGCATGATTCCTGTCGCGCTCCTCGTCCGTAGCGGGCCCGCGACAAGCATACTGGACGCGGACGATCGGTGCCCTCCGCCACGTGAGACAGCGTGCCGGCATTCCCTGGAGGCAGCGTGTTCTCCCGCCGCTTGACGAGCATACTCAAGATCGCCGCCTGGTCCCTGGTGGGGCTGCTCCTGCTCTTCCTGGCGGCCGGTCTGTATCTCAACGCGCTCTCGCGCACGCTGCCCGACCTGCGGGTGGACCCAGATGCCCTCGTCCCAGCCCGCACGTCGGTCGTCTACGCTGCGGACGGCTCGGTCCTCGCCGAGTGGCACGGCGAAGAGGACCGCACCGTCGTGCCGTTCGAGCAGATCCCCGAGGCCATGCGGGACGCCGTCGTGGCGGTCGAAGACGAGCGGTTCTACTCGCACAAGGGCGTGGACATGGAGGCCGTCGGCCGCGCGCTCAAGGTGAACGCAGAGCAGGGCGCCTACGCACAGGGGGGCAGCACGATCACGCAACAGGTCGTGAAGCTGCTCTTCACGGATGGCGAACGGACACTCGACCGGAAGATCCGTGAGGCGCTCCTCGCGTTCGAGCTCGAGACCCAGGCCGAGAAGGACCAGGTGCTCGAGACCTACCTCAATCTCGTCTACTTCGGGGAGGGCTGCTACGGGGTCGAGGCAGCCGCCGAGCGCTACTTCGGCCATCCCGCCTCCAGCCTCACCCTCGCCGAGTCGGCGCTGCTGGCAGGCGTCATCCGCTCGCCCGGCCGCTACTCCCCGATCGACGACCCCGAGGCGGCGGTCGAGCGACGCGACCTCGTGCTGCGCCTCATGCGCGAGCAGGGGCACATCAGTGCCGCGCAAGAGCGTGAGGCCAAAGCCGAGGAGCTCGTGCTTGCCCAACCGACCCAGATCCCGGCCGTCGCCCCGTACTTCGTCGAGTACGTCAAACAGACGCTGATCGATCGGCTCGGTCCCGAGAAGGTCTTCGAGGGCGGGCTCCGGGTGCAGACGACCCTCGATCCGCTGCTGCAGAAGCGTGCCGAGGAGGCCGGGCGCGCGTTCCTCTCGGCAGAAGGCGATCCGGACGTCGCCATCGTGACGATCGATCACGCCAGCGGCGATATCGTCGCCATGGTCGGCGGTTCGGACTTCGCCGCCGACCAGTTCAACCTGGCGGTGCAGGGGAGGCGGCAGCCGGGCTCCGCCTTCAAGCCGTTCGTGCTCGTAACGGCGCTCATGCAAGGCTACAAGCCGACCGATACCTTCTCGGCCGCGCCGTACGAAGTGAAGGTCAAAGACGGCGTCTGGAAAGTGCAGAACTACGAGAACGCCATCACGGCGGGCACCATGAGCCTCGCCGCGGCGACCAACTGGTCGGTGAACGCCGTCTATGCGCGGCTCGTCATCCAGGTCGGTGCCGAGGAGGTGGTGAAGACCGCGCACGCGATGGGGATCACCACCCAGCTCGATGCGAATCCCGCGATCGCGCTCGGGGGGCTCACGACCGGCGTCTCGCCGCTCGAGATGGCGTCCGCGTACGGAACCATCGCCAACGACGGCACGCTCGTCGAACCGGGTGCGATCGTCCGGGTCTGCGACGACCGGGGCGAGGTGCTGTGGGAGCCTGAGCGCGCCCAGTCCGAGGCGATCCCGGTGGGCGTCGCCCGGCAGACGGCGATGATGCTGCACGACGTCGTGGAGCGGGGAACGGGACAGGCGGCGCGCATCGCGCAGTGGTCTGCCGGCAAGACGGGGACGACCCAGGAGTACCGCGACGCGTGGTACGTCGGCTACAGCGGCGACCTGTGCACGGCGGTCTGGGTGGGGCACGCCGAGGGTCAGGTGCCGATGACCGACGTGCACGGCATCCGCGTCACCGGCGGCAGCTTCCCTGCCCGGATCTGGCAGCGGTTCATGTCGTACGCCGTGCCCCAGCACGCCAAAGGTCGTCAGGCGCAGCCTGCGGCGCCTCCTCCCGCCTCAGCGGGGCAGGCGGCGACGGGCGCGCCATCGGCGCAGGTGATGGTGAACATCTGCGCCGACACCTTCCAGAAGGCCAACCCGCGCTGCCCGAACACCGTCGAGATGTACCTGGATCCCGGCCACGTTCCCGGCCAGGTGTGCACGACGCACTGACGCCCGGGGAGTCGTTCCCACCGGGCGTCAGAGATCGGTATGGGCGCCGGGACGCTACTGCTGCGTCTGCAGCTTCACCTGCACGGCGCGGAGGATCGCGGGATACGAGACGGCTCCGTCATAGACCGGCTCACCGTCGATGACCGTCACGGGGTACACGAGGCCCTGGTCCTGGATGCGCCGGACCATCGTGGAATGCTCGGCGACCACCTCTGGGCGGCTTGTGTCGTGGTACAGGATGCGGGCAGCCTCGCCGAAGCGGTTCTGCATCTCGGAGCGGATGATGGCCGTGATCTCCTCCGGAGACCAGCTCGGACCTCAACCGCCACCCCAGCATGCGGTCTCGACCGGATAGTCGAAGACCTCTACAAGGACTTTCGTCGCCTCCATCGGTTCCTCCTCAGCCCAGCTGCACGGCGCCCACAGGGCAGACCCTGGCGCAGATGCCGCAGCCGGTGCACAGATCGTCGTTGACGGTGTACCCGTTCGCCCCCGGGTACGCCCCGCCGGGTACGGGCGTGATCGCGCCTCGCGGACAGACCCGCCGCGCCGGGCACCCCGGCGAGCGGTCGCATGCGTTCGTGTCGATGCTGATCGTTCGCACCTGCCGACCCCTCACTCTTCGGTTCGTCAGTACCGGTCTCATTATACCCACGGGGGTATGCGATGCAAGTGCGGTGCCACTGTGCCGGACGTGGCGACCCGGGTCCGGCTTCGCAGGGGTCACGCGCGGCTGGTACCATACTGCTGTGCGATCGTAGTGCCGCCGCGACAGTGCTGGAGGTTTGCGTTGGACTCCGCAAGCAGGCTCGGTGTGACGGGACGCAAGCTGCTCTTCTACCTGCTGGGGGCGGGGGTGCTCATCGGCCTGGCGTTCCCGCTGTTCGCCAGCATCTTCGTCGAGCCCAAGAGCGGCGGCGCGTGGCTCGCCTTCTCGGCGCTCTGCATCCTGGCTGGACTGCTCCTCGGCGCGCTCAGCCACTTCGTGGCGTTCCGCGTCTCGGAGCGGCTGCTGTTCGATGTCGTGTCGGAGGCATCGGCCTCGCTCGGCGTGACGGCGCATGAGAGCAAGGGGCTCGACGCGCTCTCGCGCGAGCTGCAGAGCGTCTTCGCCAACGTCAGCAGCCTGCTCGACCAGATCCGCGCGGCGAACACCAACATCCGCGCGCTCACAGCGCAGGTCCTCGCTGCCACCGAGCAGCAGGCGTCCGGCGCCGCTGAGCAGGCCGCCGCCGTGACCGAGACCTCGGCTACCGTCGAGGAACTGGCGCAGACGTCGAGTCAGATCGCCGACAACTCCGAGGCGGTGGTGCGGATCGCGGAGCGGACGCTCGCCAGCGCCGAGGAGGGCATGCAGGCGGTGGCCGACACCGCGGAGGGCATCGAGGAGATCCGCCTCACCACCCAGCAGTCGTCCGACCGGATCCTGGCGCTCGGTGAACGGAGCCAGGAGATCGGGCGCGTCCTGTCGATCATCGACGAGATAGCCGAGCAGACCAAGATCCTCGCGCTCAATGCCGCCATCGAGGCTGCCCGCGCCGGCGAAGCGGGCAAGGGCTTCTCGGTGGTGGCCGAGGAGATCCGCAAGCTCGCGGACTCGGTCACCGAGTCGACCCAGGAGATCAATCGCGTCGTGCGCGAGATCCAGGCATCGACCTCGGCGCTCATCATGCAGACGGAGAAGGCCGCCAAGAAGGTGGCCGAGGGCAAGGACCTCGCCGGGCACACCGCTGACGAGCTCACGCGGATCCTCTCCCAGGCCGAAGAGACCACCGACGCCGCCAAGCAGATCTCCATCGCGACACAGCAGCAGCGTACCGCCTCGGACCAGGTGGTCGTCTCCATGCGCGAGGTGGCTGCGGTCTCGCAGCAGGCGGCCGAAGCCTCGCGCCAGATCTCGACAGCGATCACCGAGCTCAACGCGCTCGTCGACTCGATGGTGGTGCGCTAGATGGGGGTCGCTCAGCGTCTTGCCGATGCCGGGCTCGTGCTTCCCGCTGCGCCTGTGGCTGTCGGCGCCTACGTGCCCGCCCGTCGCGCCGGCATGCTCGTGTTCACCGCCGGCCAACTGCCGATGCGAGACGGGGCGCTGATCGCGGTCGGCACCCTCGGTCTGGACGTCGATCCGGACGACGCGCGTCTGTGCGCCGAGCAGGCCGCGCTCAACGCCCTCGCGGCCGCCTCGACGGTCTGCGACCTGGATGCCGTCGACGCAGTCGTCAGGCTCACGGGATACGTCGCCTCGGCGACGGGGTTCGTGTCCCAACCGGCGGTGATCGATGCTGCGAGCGCGGTGCTCCAGACAGCGTTCGGCGATTGCGGGGCACATGCTCGAGAAGCCGTCGGTGTCGCAGCGCTGCCCCTCGGCGCGCCGGTCGAGCTCTCGCTGGTGTTGCACCTGCTCGGATGAGGCGCGTGCAGGAAACGGCAGAGCGGGACCGAAGAATCTAAGCAGGGCTGCCAGCGAAGCTGGCGTACCCCCGTTTGTATTGTAGGTTCACAAGCGTTCCGATATCGTGAACGGGATGGATGCGGCTCAGGCCGCCAGCCGAACACGGTAATCACACACGCTCGAGCGAGGGGAGATGCGTATGGCCAAGCTGTCCTTGGCCGGGTTCAAGGATCCGGTCAGACGGCCGCGGTACATCATCTGGACGGGTGTGGCCGTCCTGGTGTTGGCCGCGTTCGTCGTGGTGGCGTTCGGCGCCACGTCCACGTACTGGTTCTGCGCCGAGGTTTGCCACAAAGTGCAGGATGACTCGATCGCGGCCTATGATCGGTCCTCGCACAAGATGGTCTCATGCATGTCCTGCCATGAGCCTGTGAACGCGGATCCCATCACCTTCACCTTCTACAAGGCGAAGGCGCTCGGCGAGCTCGTGCTGACCGTAACCAACAACTTCGAGCTTCCGCTGAACCCCGATTCGCATCTCGCGCTCGACGCCGGTCACATGGGGTCCGAGCAGTGCACGCAGTGCCACTCGCTCGAGACCCGCGTCGTG